>HF993102.1:0-96794 GCA_000433475.1 Mycoplasma sp. CAG:956 | reverse complement strand
GAAAGAAGGCTTAAATGAAGAAGAAATAAAAGCAATTGAAAAAATTACTAACAATCGCGAAATTAAAAATTATGATGAAGCTGCTGCTATTTTACTTAATTTAAGAAAAAAAGATAATAGTGATACTTAGTAAATGATTGAGTGATTATGGCTTAGAAAATTAACAGATGTTTTTAGTGATAATTATTAAGAAATATCTGCTTTTTATTTGTGATTTATGGTAAAATAGTTGTATTGTAAAAAGCAAAAAGAAACTTAAGAGGTGTTTTTATGTTAAAAATAGAAAATTTAAGCTTAAAAGTAGAAGATAAAGAGCTTCTAAACGATTTTAATTTAAATATTAAAGACGGAGAAATCCATGCTATCATGGGACCAAACGGTATTGGTAAATCTAGTATTTGTAAAGCTATCATGGGTGATAGTAAATATATAATTACTAATGGTAAAATCATTTATAATGATAAAGATATTACAAATGTTGATACAACCACCAGAGCTCAAATGGGAATTATGTTAATTAATCAAAGTCCATTAGCTATCGAAGGCGTTAGTAATGCTGATATGCTTAGAATGGCTCTTGCTAATAGACTAGGTCATTCTGTTGATTTATATAAATTTAATAAAAAGATTCAAGAGGTCTGTAAAAAATTAGACATTCCTACATCATTTATTCATCGTAGTATCAATGACGGCATGAGTGGCGGCGAAAGAAAGAAAAATGAACTAATGCATCTTTGGATGCTAGAGCCAAGCCTAATTATTTTAGACGAATTAGATAGTGGTCTTGATGTTGATGCCCTAAAAGTATGTGCTAACTCAATTATGGAATATTATCATGAAAAAAATGAAAAAATAAGTATTTTAATAATTACCCACCATAGTAATATTTTGGATATAATCAAGCCTAACTTTGTTCATATTATAAAAGATAAACATATTAGCTTTACTGGTGATATTAATATAGCTAAAAAAATCGAAGAAAACGGTTTTAACCTTGATTTAGGACAAATGATGTAAGGAGTTTTTAAAAATATGAATAAATTATTAGTGAAAGAGGGCATTTTAAGTATTAATAATTCCTTAAATGATTTAGATATTAAAACTAATACTTTAACTTTAGAAATAAGTGGTAATGTTTGTATTAACGATATTAATAATAATACCGATTTAGATTTAAAAATTATTATGTCCGATGGTAGCCACTTACTTTATAATCGTTATAATGAATCCATAAATAAATTTAATTTGAATATCGAAATTACATCCAATGCCTATGTTGAATTTAACTATAGTCTTAAAACTTTAATCGCAAGCGATATCAGTTTAAATGCCAATATTGCTGGAAATAATAATATTTCACATATTAACTTCCATGGCATAACCGACCAAAAAGGTGTAATTAAAAATGTTGCTACTTCTAAAGTTGATGAGGCTACTAAAGATAATGAGGTTCTAGAAAATTTAAGAATTGTTACTTTAAATGATGCTGAAAATATGATAGTTCCTAATCTATTAGTTCGCAGTGATAGTGTTAATGCCATTCATAATACGACGATTAGTACCGTTGATAAAGATTATTTGTTTTATCTAAACAGTAAAGGAATAAATAAAAAAGATGCCACAAAGTTAATTGTTGACGGCTTTTTAAAGAGTAATTTAAAAGAAAATAATTAGTATGTAGGAGGTACTTATATGCATAGAGAAGATTTTCCTTTTCTTTTTAATAATATAACTTATCTAGATAATGGAGCAACTACTTTAAAACCTTTAGTAGTTGTTAAAAAAATAGAAGAATACTATACCGAATATACTTCCAACGCACATAGAGGAGACTATAAAACTTCTTTAAAGGTAGATACGGAGTATGAACTTGCTCGTAATAAAGTACAAGAGTTTATTAATGCTAAAAGTAGAAAAGAAGTAGTTTTTACTAGTGGAGCAACTGAATCTTTAAACTATATTGCTACCGGTTTCTTTTCTAACATTTTAGAACCAGGTGATGAGATTTTAATTACTAAATCGGAACATGCATCAAATGTCTTACCATGGTTTAGATTAGCTCGTGAATTGAATTTAGAAGTAAACTATATTCCTCTAGACAATAATTACTATGTTACTGTTGAAAATGTTTTAAAAAGTATTACACCTAAAACGAAAGTAATTGCTCTAGCCCAAGTAACTAATGTTATTGGTGATTTACGTCCGATAAAAGAAATAGCACATATTGCTCATGAACGTGGAATTTTCTTAGTAGTTGATGGTGCCCAAAGTGTTCCTCACATGAAAATAGATGTTCAGGATTTGGATTGTGATTTTCTAGCTTTTTCGGCTCATAAATTATGTGGTCCAACAGGAGTAGGGGTTCTTTATGGTAAAGAAGAACTTTTACAAGAGATGGAACCTGTTAACCTAGGTGGTGGCATGAATGAATCATTTGATGATGTAAATGATGTTTATTTAAAAAGTTTGCCTACTAGACTTGAGGCTGGTACTCCTAACATTGCTGGAGTTATCGGTCTTGGAGCCGCTATTGATTATTTAAATAAAATCGGTATGGATAACATTTTAGAACATGAAAGAGAATTACGTAAATATTTAGTAAATAAATTAGTTGATATTAAGCATATTGATATAATTAATTTAGAATCTGATACAGGCATAGTTGCTTTTAATGTTGATGGTATATTTTCCCAAGATGTTGCTGTTTATTTAGACAAATATAATATTTGCGTTCGTGCTGGGAACCATTGTGCTAAAATTTTAAAAGATGCAGTTGGTGTTAAAAATACTTGTCGTGTTAGTTTATACTTTTATAATACAAAAGAAGAAATTGATCGTTTAGTTGAATTGCTAAGTGATAAAAATAGAATATTAAAAGAGATGATATAATAATGGATAATGAATTAAGAAGAGAAATCATTATGGATAATTACATGTATCCATATAATAAAGAAGTTCCAGAAAATAAGGATGAATTTATAAAAGTAAATTCCAATAATGAATCTTGTATTGATAATATTGATATTTATTTAAAAATAGAAGATGATACAATTAAGAAAATTTACTTTGACGGGGAAGCTTGTGCCATTTCAACATCGGCTACTTCTGTAATGATAAAATTATTAGAAAATAAAAAAATAAGTGAAGTTTTAAAACTATGTAGCGAATATGAAACTATGATTGAAAATGGTACTACTAACGATGATTTAAGTGAAGCCTTAGCTTACAATGAAATATATAAGCAGCAAAATCGCAAACATTGTGCCTTACTTCCTTGGATAGGTTTAAAAAAAGCTTTAGAAAAATATGAAAGTTCTACTAAAAAGTAGAATTTTTTCTTATAATTATTGGCAAGCATCTTAATTCATATTATAATCATCTTGAGGTAAATATATGAATATAGAAAATTTAAGTCTTGTTGTAGATAATATTAATTATCTTAACCAAATTAATTGTAACTTTGAGTTTAATAAAATTTATGCTTTAGTAGGAGATACGAGTGTTAATGTATTTTTACGAGTATTGTGTAATCTAATCAAGCCAACCTTGGGCAGTATAAAAATAACAGATAATACTAACCTAGGTTTTTTTCTTAATGATATGCACTTTATTAATGATTTTGATGCCATAGAAACATTAGAAGATATAAGCACTACTAAACTGGATAAAAAAGAGATTAGTGTACTATTAAATAAGGTAGATTTACTTAAAGATAGCAAGTTAGAAATAAAAAATTATAGTGAAAATATGTTAAAAAAATTAGGCATTATTTGTACTACATTAAATAACAATAAAATAATTTTAATCGAAGATGTTTTTAAAAGTTTAACTCAGAGTGATATAGATGCAGTTAGAATTTTTCTTTTAAACTTAAAAAGTAATGGTTATTTAATTATTATAACTGGTCGTCAAAAAGAAGAATTTACTTATTTTGTCGATAAAATATATGAATTAGAAAGTGGCACTTTAAATGAAATATTATAACAAAAATAAACGTTTATTTAACTTATGTATCTTAATAATTATCTTTTATTTTCTAAATGCTTACGATATATTAACAGGAATAGCCCATAGCAGTGGTACTTATTTTTGGCAAGCAAGTAGAGATACCATAGGCCCTCTAAGTAATATAATAAAATCTTTAAATAATTTTACTTACTTAGGAAAAGGTATCATTGCTGGATGCATTATTTATCTTAGTAATGCTTATCGTCTAATATCTGAAAGACAAAATTATTACTTATTTTTACCAAAGAAAAATAATTATTTAATGATATGGCTTTATAATTTTAAAGTTGTTGGATTTATTATGCTAATTTTTATCATATCATTTTGTTTAATAGCTAAAATAGATTTTTTATCAATTAAAGTTTTATTACTTACCTTAATTAATTTGTTTTTATATATTATATGCTTAAATGAGTTTGGTTTAATATTAACTAGAAAAATAAAATGGCTAACAAACATCCGCTATTTAACAGAAACTGTTAGCATTATAACTATTCTTTTAGAAATAGTTTTAAGTTCTAGAGAAATTAGTTTGTTTTTTAATTCAACATTTGAAAATAGTGTGGCTCTAATAATAATTGATTTATTGCTTTATATTTTCTTAAAGAAAAAAGATTACTTTAATAAAGAATATAATTGCCTTTATCTTACTTATGGTATAAAATAGAAAAACGTTGGTGATGTTATGCAAAATGAAAATAGTATTAGTAAAATTACTATGCCACTGCGTTTTTTATACGATTGGTTAACTGATGAAGAATTCAAAGTAGTGATGTCTGGTTTAAGTAAAAAAGAATTAGATATATTAAAATTAGTTTTCGGACCAGAATATTTAAATCTTAATTTAGTAAAATTAACTGATTATGAGGTCACCATATTGAATAGAACTTTAACAGAAAAGATTTCTAGAAGAGCTAATTTAGTTATGGTAAATAGAAATAAGAAGAAAAAAGAAAGTAAAAATACTAGTTCTAAGCATGAAAAAACAATAAGAAAGACTATATATGATTACTTCAAAAAATATAATAAAGAAGCCGTGCTTAAAGCTATCTTACATCTAGAAACCAAGGATTATGAAACTCTAATGATGATGTGCGATAATGACTTAACTAAACCAATAGATTTAAATAAACATCCTAAATTTTATGATGATGTATATTTAAAAATAGAAGAAGACTTGCTAAAATTTCCAAATTATAATTTTAAACATATTAATTTAGAAAATATTATAAGTAATGAAGTAGCATCAAGTATAATTGACTTTATGAAAGATAAAACTTATCAGGATTTACAAAAAATATTTACTCCTGAAGAAGCTCTTTTATATGCAATGAAGTATGGTTTAATTAATAATACTAGGTTTAGCATGGAAATGATGATAGTAGTTTTACAGCTAGATGTTAAAAAAATTCAATCTTTACTTCAAGATATTATGTTTAAATTACAAAGTAAAGTTCCTGATAATAACATAAAACGATAGAAAAGAGTAAGAAAAAAGCTTAATCTTTCTTGCTTAAGAAGATTAAAAGTAATATAATAATTTTATTACGATTAGGAAGGATTTATATATGATAGATATTAAATTAATTAGAGAAAATAAAGAATTAGTAAAAGATAATATCAAAAAGAAATTTCAAGATGAAAAATTACCTTTAGTTGATGAGGTTTATGAATTTGATATTAAAGTAAGAGAAACACAAACTAAAAAAGATGGCTTAAAGGCTGAAAAAAATAGATTAAGTAGTCAGATTGGTCTTTTAATGCGTGATAAAAAACAAGAAGAAGCTAACCAAATTAAAGAACAAATAAAAAAAATGGATGAAGAAATAGCTGCTTTAGAAGAAGAACAAACTAAATTAAGCAGTGAAATTCGTAAACGTATGTTAGTTATTCCTAATATTATGGATGCATCAGTTCCTATTGGTAAAGATGATTCCTTTAATGTGGAAGTAGAAAGATTTGGCGAACCTAAAGTTCCTGATTACGAAATTCCATATCATGCTGATATCATTGAAGCTCTAGATGGTATGGATAAAGTATCGGCAGGTCGTACTAGTGGTGAAGGTTTCTACTATTTAACTGGCGATATAGCAAGATTACATGAAGCTATGCTTGCTTATGCTAGAGATTATATGATAAATAAAGGATTTACTTTCTGTATTCCACCATTTATGATACATGCTGATGTTGTAACTGGTGTTATGTCATTTCCAGAAATGGAAGCAATGATGTATAAAATTGAAGGTGAGGATTTATACCTAATTGGTACTTCTGAACATTCAATGATAGGTCGTTTTAAAGATCAAATTATTAAAAAGAGTGATTTACCAATCCGTTTAACTTCTTATTCACCATGTTTCCGTAAGGAAGGTGGCTCACATGGCTTAGAAGAAAGAGGCTTATATCGTGTTCATCAATTTGAAAAGCAAGAAATGATTGTTTTATGCGAACCAGAAGAATCAATGAATTATTATAACCAAATGTGGAAATATACTGTTGAAATATTTAGAAATATGGATGTTCCTGTTCGCCAATTAGAATGCTGTTCTGGCGATTTAGCTGATTTAAAAGTTAAATCATGCGATGTTGAAGCATGGAGCCCAAGACAAAAGAAATATTTTGAAGTAGGTTCATGTTCTAACTTAGGTGATGCTCAAGCAAGACGTCTAAGTATTCGTGTTAAAGGTGATAATGGTACGTATTTCTTACACACTTTAAACAATACTTGCCTTGCCACTCCAAGAGGACTTATTGCTGTTATTGAAAATAACTATCAAGAAGATGGTAGTGTTAAAATACCTAAAGTATTACAACCATATATGGGTGGCTTAGAAGTAATTAAACCTAAAAATAAATAAGTTAAAATAGTACTGATTAAACTTTTCAGTACTATTTTTTAAAATAAAAAACTGTAATAAGGAAAAAACTTTCTTATTACAGCCTTCAAACAATTAACAATTAATTTTTTTTCTTGCTTAAAACTTCATTACTTTTATAATTTTTTAGAACATCGCTAAAATCTTTAAAAAATTCTGTAACTACGGTAGGGATGAAATCTAGGATGTCTTCAATCTTAAATACTTTTAAATTATTATTAGTTGCATGGCCTTCTAAAATAAAGGCTTTAGTTTTGTCTAAAACAGCAAAAATATTTTGAGGGTTTACTTCTATTATAGGAATATCGGTAAAACTACTTCCCGCATTTTTTAAAGTTTCGTAATCAAAATCATATCCGAAATGTTCGAGTACGATTTTATTGATAGTCGTATAATCATCATAAATACTAGTATCAGTATTATGAGTCCAAAAATCTTTGTTATTAATAACATTATTATTTTTATGTAATTTTACGAATTTTACTTCGTTTGCATAAATTGTTGGTTTATAGTCTTTATCTAAAAAGGTAAACGAATCTCTAAATAAATTATTAAAAAATTTATAATCGGTATAAAGATGAAATAAATAACCTAAAGTTTTAAAATCACCAGCCTTTAAATAGGGGGCATACTTATCTAGAAACAAACTTAAATTAGGATATTGAATAACTTTATCTCTATCATTATTGCCCCGAAAATGAGTGACTATTTTTTGGGTTTGCGTATCTAAATTACTATTTTTACTAGTAGAGTCTACAATTAAATTACTTAGTAAGAAATTACTCTGATTTTCTTTGCTAATCTTAATTTTCTTTTCTAATTCATCAAGAAAGTACATTCCTGCTATATGGTGAACAACAAATGATGCCATAACTTCTCCTTTCTAAAACTTATTTTAAAAAAGATTACAATTAAAGTAAAGTATCAAAGAATTATAATCATAATAGTCATAAATATTGCTTTTTTAAAATTTAAGGTTATAATTAACGATAGTGAGTAAATCATTTTGCACTACCGCTGGCACTCCAAAGAGATTAAATAATTTTGGCTTTAATAGTATTTGTTCTAAAAGATATTAATTATGTCGCCCATAACGGTAAAACTTTAGCCAAAATAACATCGTTTTCAAAAATGAGGACGTTGTAAGAAAACTAGCACCATTAGAAGCAAAAAAATATTACTTCCGCAAAAAGGAGAGATGAGAAATATGGAAGAAACCGTTAAATTATTAATTGATAGAGGCGAAACTATCGCAACAATGGAATCTTGTACTGGTGGTGGCATCTGTAATGCTATAACTAATGTACCAGGGGCTAGTGGCATCATTAAGTTTAGTGCGGTTACTTATTCAAATGAATATAAGATTAAAATGGGAGTTTCTAAGGAAATAATTGATGCTTACACTGTTTATAGTAAAGAAACAGCCATAGCAATGGCAAGAGCTATAAGCACTTTTGCAAATGCTGATTACGGAGTAGGCATAACTGGTCGCTTTGGGGTTATTGACCCCGCTAACTTAGGAGGCAAAACTGATATTGTCTATGTTAGTATTTATGACAAACAAAAAAACAAAGATAACGTTTTAATCATCACGAGTCTTGATACAGAACGCAGTAAAAATAAAGACTATGTTATTGCTGTTATTAATAAAAAGATGAGTGAAATTTTAAAAAAGAAAAATGAAACCAAAGCTTTAAAAAGAATTAAATAATAAAATATTTAATATCATCAAGTTTAAAAACATTTAGAATAGAGTTAAAATGTTAAAAAACAATTAAATATTATATGATTAAACTAAAAAATTGGTACTTTACGAAAAATAATTATACCAAAATAAAAATGTTGTGATATACTAAGAAAGTATTAAAAAAAGGTTTTGATTAAGAAGTAGTAATAAACTAAAAAAACTTTTTAAGAGAGTAATTCTAGTAGCTGTAAAGAATTATAAAAGTAGAGTTTATGAATTCACCTTAAGAACTGGAGTAATCCCGCAAGTATTTGCGTTATCAAAAAAAGAGTTATAAATTAAGGTGGTACCACGGTTCTTACGTCCTTTATGGGAGGTAAGAATTTTTTTATTAAAACTTTAAAAAGAAAGGAAATAAGTATGCAAGAAAAGATAAAGAATATTAAAGAAACTATTTTAAATAACTTACAAAATATTAAAGATATAAATAGTTTAACTGAACTAAAAAATAAGTATTTATCTAAAAAAGGAGAAATATCTGGTTTACTTGCTAATTTAGGAAGTATGGATATTGAAGAAAGAAAAACTTATGGTAGTTTAGTAAATACTTTAAAACAAGAAGTTACTAAGTTAATTAGTGATAAAGAAACAACAATTAAAGAAGAAATATTAAATAAAAAATTAGAAAGTGAAGATATTGATATTAGTCTTCCGGCTACTAAAATACCAGTAGGGTCACCTTGTATTTTAGAAAAATTAATTCTTGATGTAGAAGAAATATTCATGAGTATGGGTTATGATGTTGTTGATGGACCAGAAATTGAACTTGATAAGTATAACTTTGAAATGTTAAATTTACCTAAAGGTCATCCTGCAAGAGAAGCTCAAGATACCTTTTATGTTAAGGGAGAAGAGTTACTTTTAAGAAGTCAGACTTCACCTGTTCAAATAAGAACAATGTTAAAAGGAGAAGGTAAAAAACCAATTCGAGTAATTTGTCCAGGTAAGACTTATCGTCGTGATGATGATGATGCTACGCATTCACATCAATTTACTCAAATTGAAGGTTTATTAGTTGACAAAAATATTTCTCTAAGTGATTTAAAAGGAACTATTGATTTAGCCGCTAAGAAACTATATGGCATTGATACAAAGACACGTTTCCACCCAAGTTATTATCCATTTACTGAACCTTCTGTTGAAGTAGATATAACTTGCTGTAATTGTCATGGTACAGGTTGTAATGTTTGTAAACAAACGGGCTGGGTTACTGTTTGTGGTGCTGGTATTGTTCATCCTAATGTCCTAAAAATGGCTGGCTATGATCCAAACGAGTGGAGTGGTTTTGCTTTCGGGTTTGGTGCTGAACGTTTAGCTATGATTAAATATGATATTAACGATATCCGTGTCTTTTATAATAACGACTTAAGAGAAATTAAAACATTTGATAGAAAGGAAAAAGAAAATGATTAGTTTAGAATGGGTTAGCGATTATATTGATATTAAAGATCAAGATTTAAAAGAATTAGCCGTTAAAATAACTAAAGCTGGTATAAATGTTGAAAAAGTTATTTCCAATAATATACCAGGTTTAGTAATAGGACAAATAGTTGAATGTGTTAATCATCCTAATTCTGACCATATGCATATTTGCCAGGTTGATGTGGGAAATGATGAATTAGTTCAAATAGTGTGTGGGGCTCCAAACGTTAAAAGTGGTATTAAAGTAATAGTAGCTCTAGATGGTACTAAATTACCAGGTGGCATTATTAAAAATACTAGCTTGCGTGGCATAGATTCTAATGGTATGATTTGTGCTTTATGTGAAATTGGCTTAGAAGAAAATACTAAAGAAAATTATGCTAAAGGTATTTTTATCGCTCCAGATAACTTAAAAATTGGTGCTCCAGCCATTGCCGCTTTAGGTTTAGAAACAACTCTTTACGAGTTAGATATTCATAAACATCGTAATAACGATTGCTACTATCATATTGGTTTTGCCTATGAAATTGCCTCAATTTTAAATCGTAAAGTTACTTTACCAGATATGTCTTATAAAACAGTTAATGATGATGTAAATAACTATATCTCATTAGAAATAGATACTCCTAAATGTCCATATTATACTGGTCGTATGGCAACTAATTTAACCATTAAAGAAAGTCCAGAATTTATTAAAAAGAGATTAATTGATGCTGGTATGCGTCCAATTAACAATGTTATTGATATTTCCAATTACGTAATGCTAGAATTTGGCCAACCTCTTCATTTCTTTGACAAAGATACTTTAGGTACAAAAATAGTAGTTAGAGATGCCTATGAAAATGAAAAATTAGTAACTCTAGATAATAATGAAAGAGTTTTAAAGGCTAGTGATATTGTTATAACTGATGGCAAGAAGTCTATTTGCCTAGCGGGGGTTATGGGAGGCTTAAATACTGAGGTTACAGAAAATACTAAAAATATCTTTATTGAAGCCGCTATCTTTGATAATATTAGTATTCGTAATACATCTAATCGTCTCAATTTAAAGAGTGAAGCATCTATTCGTTATGGTAAAGGCTTATCTTATGAATATACTAATTATGCCCTAAATAGAGCTTGTAATTTATTAGAAAAATATGCTGATGCTACTATTTTAAATGGTACTATTACTTATGATAAATTAGATAAAACTCCTAAAGTAGTAACATTTAAAGAAGATGATATTAGTAAACTTCTAGGTATTGATATTAAACCAAATGATATTGAACATGAACTTGATAGATTAGAATTTCCATATAAATTTAATAATAATACCTTCACAGTAACTATTCCTAATCGTAGATTAGATATAGACCCTAATGTTAATGATATTGCTGAGGAAATTGTTCGTCTTTATGGTTATGAAAATTTAGCCTGTACTTTACCAAAAGTAAAAATAAAACAAGGCGAGTATAAGGGTGATGTTAAATATCATAAGATCATTGCAAGTCGCCTTCGCTCTTTAGGACTTACAGAAACTAGAACTTATACCTTAACTTCCCCAAATATGGCTAGTACTTTTAATTACGAAGGTAAAGTAAATTTAAATTTGCCTAATCCAATGAGTATTGATAAGTCCGTCTTACGTACTTCTTTAATTCCTAGTATGTTAAATGTGTATAATTATAATAAAACTCGTAAAGTAAATGATATGTTTCTTTATGAAATTAGTAAGACTTATGATGTTAATTTTGAAGAAGAAAGTAAGATTGCTATTTTAATGAAAGGTAATTATATTCTTAACGAAGCAACTAAAGTTAATGTGAAGTGTGATTTCTATTTGATTAAAGGAATCGTGGAAAACTTACTTGACTATTTAGGATTTGCAGGCAGATATCATTTTGCTAAAGCAAGAGTAGATAGTATGCATCCAAAAAGAAGTGCTAAGATTTATTTAGACGATATATTCTTAGGCATCATAGGTGAGGTTCATCCAAACTTATGTAAAGATGAGATTTATGTTTGCGAAATTTCTTTAAATAAATTAATGCAAGAAATAAAACCACTTAAGTATGTTGCGGCTTCTATTTATCCAGAAATCGTTAAAGATGTAGCTTTTGTAGTTAATAAGAGCCTGCCAGTTGAAGAAATAATGAATGAAATAAGAATATCAGGCAAGGATTTATTAACAAATATTAGTATTTTCGATGTTTATACTGGACCAAATGTCTTAGAAACTGAAAAATCAGTAGCATTCAAATTAACATTCCAATCAAATACTAGAACTCTACAAGAAGATGAAGTTATGACTATATTTAATGATATAATGACTAATGTTAAAAATAAGTTTAATTGCAAAGTTAGAGATAATTAATGAATGTTTCTTTAGAAAAAATCGAAATATTTAGAAAACTAATTGCCGATAATTCTAATTATACGAAGCTATGCTCAAAAGAAGAAATAGAAATATTAAAAAAGCATTATAGTGAGCCAGTTTTTAAGCAGAAATATTTAAAGACTAAATCTAAGTATTTAAAAGTTGTTTTGAATTTTTATAAAATGTATAATTTAAAATACTATGCAATTATTATGGCTAATATGAATAAAAACATTATCATGAAACCTGAAGGAAAAACTATTTCCTATTTAGATATTAATAAAACTTTTATAAATATAAAAAATGATGATAGTGACTTGTTTCGGTTAATTCATGAGTTGGCCCATTTTGTTGATTTTAAGTTACATAAAGATATTATTAATGGTAACGCTTACTACTGTTTTTTACCAGAGACCTTTAGTTTTTATATGGAAAAAGAGTTTATAAAACTAGTTGGCTTAAAGTATGAAAATGTTGTTAAAATTAGACAGAATAACCATTATCTAGCTATGCAAGAAAAACTAAATAATTTATTGTTAATGCAAAAATACGAAGAGTATTATTTAGAAAATGAAAGTTTGCCTCCAAATCTTGAGATTAATGAAATTCGAAAAATTCTTGACTTAAAACTTAAAAATGTAATTAATAATATTTTGGGCTACTTAATTGGGGATGTTGTATCTGATTATTTAGTTCAAAATAATATAAGATTAGAAGAAGAGTTTTATCCTTATGTATTTAACAATTATCATGCAATAATAAAGAAATTAGAATTAGAATAAAGTATCCTTGATGGTACTTTTTCTTTTCTCTAAAATAAAGATTATGTTATAATTATCTAGGAGATTTTATGGACACAGAAAGAATAGGAAAATTAATTAAACAAATAAGAAAAGATAATCATTTAACGCAAAAAGATTTAGCTTTAAAATATAACATAACTTATCAGGCTGTTTCTAAGTGGGAAAATGGTAAAAACATCCCTGATATAAGCCTCCTTAAACAAATATGCGATGATTTTAATATTGATATCAATTCTTTTTTAACCGGCGATTATGTTTTAAATACCAACGCAAGTAGTAAAAATACGCAAATTAAAAATAATTTTAATAAAAAAAAGTTTTTGATTTTAGGAATATTTATTTCTTTGATAGGCATAACATTAGTTTTTTTAGTTATTAAAAATAAAGTTAATGATTTTGAATTTAAAACTATAAGTAGTGATTGCAGTAATTTTACTATAACAGGTTCTATTGCTTATAACGATATTAAAAGTGCTATTTATATAGCAAGCATTAATTATTGTGGTGGGGCTGATGACAATTTATATAAAAGTATAGAATGTATTCTTTATGAAAAGAATGGTACTTTAGAAAATAGGATATCACAAATAGTAATAAAAGAAGAAAATCCTAAAAAGTTAGAAGATTTATTGAAAAATGTTACGTTTAATATTGATAATTATATCTATAAGTGTAAGGAATTTCAAAACAATGGACTGTATGTTACAATTAAAGCAACTGATAGTAATAATAAACAAGTCACTTACAGTGTTCCACTAACTATGAATAATGTATGTACTGATAAATAACTCACTTGTCATTTTCTTTACTTAAATTTAACAAAAAAATGTCAAACTTTTGAATATTTTGACATTTTTAAAGAATTTTATTGTCAAGCAATATTTAAATATGCTACTATTATAATAGGTGATAGATAGTATGAATATAGTAATGGTAATTGCAAGAAATTTATTAGAATATTTTAATTCATTGAATACTTATGATATTATTTTTATTGGTGCAAATATTTTACTGATGATGTTACTAGTAACTTTTATTTATGTTTTAAAGTTTAAGGATAAGAAGGAAGAAGTAACCAATACTATTGTTGTCGATAATAGTGATATTTCTCTAGAAGCCCTAACTTCAAAGCTTCAAGAAAGTACAGCTGTTATTAGAACTGATTTAACAAAATTTGAAAATGAAGAAGAAACCAAGGCTATTATAAGCTATGATGAACTAATTAATACTCAAAGTATTCCTGTTTTAAAATATAAGAACGAAGAAGAAATTAATGGTCTATTAGTAAGAGCTATCGATGTTAATAATTTAATTGAAACCATGGACCCTAAACCAATAAGTCATCCAGCTGTTTATAATGCTAATAAAGAAAAAAAATATGCTGCTATTAGCAAAGTAAAAGAGGAAGAGTTACTTTTAAGTTTAAAAAAATTAAATAGCATGTTGGAAAAATAATAAGAAGATTTAAACCTATTTCTCTGATAAAAGAGAAGTGGGTTTTTATTTTTTTTAAAAATTTATAAATTACCTAAGTAAAAGTAAAAAAAGTTTGACAAAGCCTTAAATATTTGATAATATTAAGTCCCAATGGTAAATAGCATCTTTTATGTATGTTGCAAGGATTATAAGACAAAATTTGACAAATGTAAACTTTTGTGCTATAATCAAAAGTATCAAAGGGTTTTATAGGGGGAATTGGTTATGAAAGGTTTTGTTTTAGATTATACAAACGAAAATGAGTATCACAAACTAGAAAGAGCATTAAAAAAATATAACATGCTTGCTTATAAGAAATTAAATTTTGAATATTATCCTGATTTGAGGGATGGTAAATTTGTTGGTGAATTAGTTTCTCAAAATAAGAGTAAACACACTAAGACTTATGAGTTAAAATTACCTAGTGATAGAAAATTTGCTCAAATTCATGGTGATGTCAAATTACATTACGTTGTATACGAACAAGAAGAAATTGTTATGTTGGATACTATTACACCATCAAGTATTTTACTTGAAGGACATCAATCAGAACTTGCAACATATAAAGGTGTTATGATATCTAAAGAAAATGCTTCAAAAGACATGTTTAAAATTGATTTATTAAATATGTTGCAAAATAATAAGTAGTGATACTTATTTTTTTTAAGCTTTTTATCAAAAAGTTATTGCAAGAATGGCATATTTATGATATATTTAACTAGTCGAAAGAAATGAATGGACCCTTAGCTCAATCGGTTAGAGCAATCGGCTCATAACCGATGGGTTGTAGGTTCGAGTCCTACAGGGTCCACCATTCTTAAATAATCGCGGGTATGGCGGAATTGGTAGACGCACTAGACTTAGGATCTAGCGGAGAGATCCATGGGGGTTCAAGTCCCTTTACCCGCACCAGATAGAGTTTAAGGCCCTTATAAGAGGGCTTTTTTTGTTGCTCTATTTTTTTTATAATTCAATACTAATTTTTTAATCTGATATATGTAAATAAGAAAAAGATTCAAATTTTAAAGAGAAAAAAATAGAATCAAAAAATAAATAATTAGAATACTAAAGTAATGGAACTCATATTATTTATTCTTTTTTCTTCACTGCGAAATATTATTTCTAAAATATCTCTTTCTCTCAGTTTTCTTAAAACTTGATATAATCTTTCTGCTTCAACAAAAGCTTCTTCATAATTTTTATACATAACCAGTAATTTATAAGCTTTAATTTCTTTTTCGGTATAAATGTTTATATAAGATACATTCTTATATTTCATAATACTAGTACGTATTTTACCTAAAACCATTGTAAACTTAAAATTAGTGGTATGAAAATTAAAAGTATCAATAATATCTACCAAGTATTTGTTACGACTTATATCATAATAAAGAAATTCACGTTTGCAAAAATTATCAAAATGTTTATCTAAAAAAATAGAGGCTCGGTTATAAAATTTACCATTATGATAACAATAATTGTATTTTTTAACCAAGGCATCTAACTTATTTTCTAATTCATCAAAATGTTTAAAAGTATTTATAAAAGTACTGTTTGGAGTAATCTTATAATAATTTAAATTTATCATTTTTTTCTGTCAATTAAACTTCATATAAATTGTAAATAATATTTTGCGATAAGTCAATTTAAAAATGCTAAAAAAAGTCAAAAAATGGATAATTATTTTTTCTTTTCTTCAATTTACTTATATGGTATAATCATTCTTAGAAGAGAGGGAACTTAGCTATGAAAAAGAAAACTAAAAAAAAGTTTATTAATATTTTCTTTTCTATTTTTACACTTTTTATGATGTTCGGAGGAACTGTTTTAGCAGATGATGTTTCAGATTTAAACTTCTGTGCTGCAAATGGTGTAAAATTAGCTTTACAAATCATTGGCTATGCTATATTTGTAGTTAAAATCATAATACCTATTGTTTTGATTGTTTATGGCACTATTGATATCGCAAAAGCGGTAATTGATGCTAAAGATGGCTTGCAAAAAAATCTAATTCAATTTGCTAAGCGCTCTATTGCTGCTATTTTGATATTCATGGCTCCTGGTCTTATTAATGGCATTTTTAATCTAGTTATAGATGGTTATCAAACATCAACAAATACTAGTGGTAAAAATGGCTATAAAGACTGTTTTACATGTTTATTTAATCCAAGTCATTGTAGTGTTAAAAAATATGGCGAATAACAAAATATTGGAGAATTTATGTATTTAAAATTAATAGAAGTATTTTTATATTTTATTGTTGCTAGCTTTCTTGGATATACAGCAGAAGTTATCAAATGCAGTATTAGTTATAAAAAATTAGTCAACCGTGGTTTTTTATTTGGACCGATTTGTCCTATTTATGGAGTAGGCTTTGTTTTAATTACTTGGCTTCTTACTAAATATGAAAATGATTTAATCATTCTTTTCTTAATGGGAGCTTTAATAACTAGCACTGTTGAATACTATACAAGTTACATTCTTGAAGTAATATTTCATAATCGTTGGTGGGATTATTCTTATCGTAAAGATAATATCAATGGTCGTATTTGTCTAAAAAATTCTATCCTTTTTGGAATTGGCACCTGCTTTATTATAAAAATTTTAAATCCTTTGTTATATCAATTACGAAGTCATTTGGCTGATAAATTTATCATTATTATAGGAACTATATTTTTAGTTATCTTTATATTAGATATGATTTTCTCTTGCATAATTGCTTATAATCTACGTCATCGTATAATTATTGCAGAAGAATTAAAAAGTGCTAAATTACGTATGATTCCTACTTTATTAGAAAGAAAATATAAAAATGAAATTTCTCATTTAAAATTTGTTAAAAACAGATTATTTAATGCCTTTCCAGATATTTGGAAAGATAGTAAAAAAGAGCAAGAACTTATTACTAAGATAAAATCAAAAGATAAAGAAACCAAGAAAAAAGATAAAAAAAATTATAAAATCAAGAAAAAAATGTCAAAAAAGTCAAAAAAATGACTTTTTTTTAAAACTTTTAAAGGAAATTTGCCATCAGTTACCAATATATATAATTAGGAGGTGTAATTAGATGCACAAATTGGTAACTATGCAAAGTGATATAAATGATTGTGCTCCAGCAGTCATTTATAGTCTAGTAAAATATTATAATGGTTACGTTTCAATAGAAAAAATTCGTATTGATACTAATTTAGATAAGGAAGGAGTAACAGCATATGATATCGTCATTACTTTAAGACGTTACGGTTTTGATGCTCAAGGCTTAAAGTTAACAATAGACGATCTTAAAAAAGTATCAAATCCCATTATTTTACATTTGAATTTAAACAAATATTATCATTACGTTTTACTTTTAAAAACCAAAAATGATGTTTGTACCATTATGGATCCTAGTAAAGGAATAATTAAAATGTCTTTATCAGAACTTGCAAGTCTTTGGACAAATATTGCTATAAATGCTATACCTAGTGATGCCATTATTAAATTAAACAAATCAACATCACTATTTTGCTTAACTAAAAAGCTAGTATGTCAAAACAAGAAGTCAGTAGCAAGTATTATCATATTAGGGCTTACTTTAAATATTTTGAATATAATCCTTAGCTACTATCTACAGTTTTTAAATATTTCTTCTAGTTATCTAAAGATTATAGTTATATTTCTAATTTTAACTATTCTTAAAATTATAAGCAAATATTATTTTACTAAAGAAAGTTTGCAATTTAACAAAAGCGTAGATAAAGCTTTAACTTTTAGTTATATTAAACATTTTTTACATCTCCCGCTTCCTTATTTAGAGAAAGCAACATCAGGAAGAACTTTAAAACATATTGAAGATTTACAAATTATCAAAGAAGCAATTTTAGAATTTTTATTAAAAATTACCATGACTGTCTGTCAGTTTATATTAGGCTTTATTCTAATCATTAATTTAAATCTTCTCTTAAGCATATTTGTTATACTTATTATTTTAAGCTATACGATTTTTAAGGTGATTGAAAATAAAAAAATGAATTGTTACATAAATTATCTACTTGATAAAAATAATATTTATCAAGATTCTTTAATAGAAATAATAAATGGCTATAAAACAATAAAGGATATCAATCAAGAAAATTATTTTTATAGTCACTTTCAAAGTGAAGCTTTAGATTATTTTGACTATCAGAATAGTTATGGCAATACTCTAAATAAATGGCAATCTATGGAAAGTATTCTTTTGGAATTGGGAAACTTCAGTATAGTAAGTTATGGCTTTGTTTTATATCTTCAAAATAAAATAGCCTTAATAGGTCTATTTACTTTTATTACTTTAGCTAACTATCTGATTTATAACTTAGAAGAATTACTAGATATTATGCCAAAGTATCGTTATTTAAAACAAAGTTATAATCGTATTAGCGAATTTGGTGATATTTCCACAGAAGATAAAGAATCAAAATTACCATTTTCAAAAGGCGATATTACTTTTTGCAATGTAAGTTTTAATTATAACAATGGCAATAATGTTATTAAAAATCTAAATCAATCAATTAAAAAGGGCGAAAAAGTAATATTATTGGGTCCAAGTGGCACTGGCAAATCCACTTTATGTAAATTGCTATATCGCTATTATAATTTGCAAAAAGGAAGTATTACTATAAATAATATTAATATTGAAAATATTAACTTAAATAGTTTAAGAAGTAATATAGGTTATGTTAGTCAAGATGCCATTTTATTTAACAAAACCATTAAAGATAATATAGTACTTGGTAAAACATTAAATTTAGATAAATTAAATAAAATTTTAAAAATATGTGAACTGGAAGGATTGATTTTTAAATTACCAAATCACCTAGAAACAAGATTACAAGAATCTGGAAATAATTTATCTGGTGGCGAAATTGAAAGAATTATTTTGGCTAGAAGTCTTTATGATTTAAAACCTATCATGATTTTTGATGAAGCTTTGAGCCAAGTTGATATAGCAACTGAAAAAAAGATAATAAAAAATATAATAGGTGCTTATAAAAACTGTACTTTAATTTATATATCACATAAAGATGTACAAGATCTGTTTAAAAAGCAAATAAAGTTATTCTGATGTAAGAAAGGAAAAAATTATGATATTAAAACTTGAAGAATTAAAAGAAATAAAGGGTGGCGGTATGTCCGTAGGACTTATTGCTAGTTTAGTTGGCTTAGGAGCATTTTTAATCGGAATTTTAGATGGTATTATGCGTCCATTAGCTTGCAATTAGGAGATCATATGTTATTAAATGTCAATGAATTAAAAGAAATAAAAGGCGGAGCGGTAAGTGTTTTAAATGCCACATTCTTTAATGCTCTTGCAAGAAGCCTAAGTACTATTTCTGATATAGGAAGAAGTCTAGGCACCGCAATAAGAATGTTATTTTCTAAAAGGGTATGCAAATGATAAAAAAAATTATAGAGTTTCTTCGTATTACCTTACGAATTCTTTAGAAAGGATATATATGAATAAAGATTTTTATACATTCATAAGATGTTTATGTTACGTTCTTAATTTTCTAAAAAGATAAATAAAAACTATATGCAAGTAGGATAAATAAGTGAAAAATTAATATCTTTATGGTATACTCTAAAATAGAGGTGAATTATTATGAAAAATAACAAAGGTTTTATTGCAACCACACTTATTTATTCCTTCTTACTTTTATTTGCCACACTAGTAACCGTTATTATTAGTAATTACAATTATTATCGTAATACCCTTAACAAATATAATAAGAGTATAAATACTGCTTTAAATACCCGAATAAATGATAAATATATTACTTTATATAATGAAATTGGTAATAGCGATTTTGAAAAAAATAATTCTTGGAATTTAAGCAATGCCTATTACAGTAATCCAGATAATAAGGAAACAAAAAAAGGTGGATTACGTTCTTTAAAATTTCCAAATAGCACTGCAACAGTAACTTCAAATAAATTTAACTGTTATGCCAATAGATATTATTACGTCTCTTATTATGTGTTCACTAATGGTAATGTTGGTAATGGCACCGGAAATATTGGCTTATTTTCAGAAAACAATAGTCTTATTGCTGGAGAATCTATAAATTTTGTTGTTGTTAATTATGACAATGATTATAATTTGAACTGGAAAAAAAAAGGCTATTTAGAAAAAAGTGATTATAATGGTCAATGTCAATTTCGAGTTAACTACAGTAACAATATTAGTAATACTATAATGCATATTGATAATGTATTAGTTGTCGATGTTACGGATATTATTAAAAAAAGTGGGGTTAATGGCAGTGATACCCTAAACATAAGCACTAGCGATCAAGACAAGTTTTTAAAAAATTTTAGCAATGATACTAAAGCTAGTAAAATTAATTATTTTTCTGATTACTCAGTTTATAGTATGGATAATTTATTTATTAATTGGAATTAAAATAGAATAAAACTTAACTTTTATTATAAAAAAATGATTGCTATCTAAAAAACATCAACAAAACCAGAGAAAAACAGTTGAAACCCAACAAATACATGTGGTATAATTGGCTTGTTGATTGAAGGGAGGGATAAAGATGACAAAAGTAGTGGTAAAAGATGGCAATGTAGATGGTGCATTAAAAAAATGGAAAGTTAAAGTTGCTAAAAGTGGTGTCCCTTCAGAATTAAAAAAGAGAAAACATTATGAAAAACCAGGCGTAAAAAGAAGAGAAGCCAAAAAAGAAATGATTCGTAATGCTAGAAAACATCATAGAGATTAAGGAGTATTGATATGTTAGAAAAACAAATCACAACCGATACCCTTACGGCAATGAAAAATTCTGATAAGTTTAAAGTATCCGTTCTAAGAATGTTAAAAAGTGCTTTACAAAGTGAAAAAATTAATAGCAAGTCTACTGATTTGAACGATGAACAAGTTATTATGGTCATAAAAAAGCAACTTAAAGAAAGAAGTGCTGGTATCGAGGAATATACTAAGTATAATCGTATCGATATGGTTAATGATTTAAAACAAGAAATTGCAATCTTAGAAGCATACCTTCCTAAACAGTTATCACATGAAGAATTAGAAGTTAAAGTCCAAGAAATCTTAAAAAATTATCCAGATGCAACTATTAAAGATATGGGTAAAATTATGAAAGAGGCAAGTAGTACTTTAGGTTCCATTGCTGATATGAGCGAAGTTAGTAAACTAATCAAAGCAAGTTTGAATTAAGAAGTCTTATTAGACTTCTTTTTTCATAGGATTATTTAGGTGATATTATGCATATCTGGGCTAATTTGCAAAAATTTTTATATGATAAAGATTACTTTTTAGCTTACTTTAGCAATTTTTTATACGTTTATAATTTTACAAAAATTTATTTTATAACAAGTAAAAAAATTTCTTTTGATATTGGCGATAAAAAACTAACTGTCTTAGGAAATAATCTTATTTTAAAGAAATCTTGTGGAAACGAATTAATTATTTATGGAACAATCAAAGGGGTAACCTATGAATAATTTAATTGTTGTAAATATTAGGGTTTTTAATCTTAATAGTTTTTTGATGAATTCTATAAAAAATAACATTTATATTGAACGAATAAGTTATCAAGAAAATATTTTAAAATGTAAAATAAAAAGAGAAGATTTAATAAAAATTAATAAATATTACAAAGTGACAATTGTTAAATCCTTTAGTTTTGCAAGTATCATTTTTAAAATAAAACAGAATTATCTAACCATTTTAAGCATTATTATAAGTATGTTTCTTTTTTTATTTTTTAAAAATATAATTATTGATATTAATATTGTCAGCTCTAATGAGCAATTATCTAGAAAATTAAAAAAATCCTTAGAAAACTATGGTATTTATCGCCTTAGTATGAAAAAAGATAATAATAATCTTACTCAAATTAAAAAAAAGATAGAAGTCGATTACAAAGATACTATTGAATGGTTAGAAATAAAAAATGTCGGGATGACTTATCTTGTTACTCTAGAAGAAAGAAAAATAATAAAAGAAAATACTAGAAAGAACTATTGCAATATCTATGCCACCAAAGATGGTATTGTAAAGAAGATAATTGCTACCCAAGGAAATGTTTTAGTAAACGAAAATCAATATATCAGAAAAGGAGATTTACTCATCAGCGGTGATATAAATTTGAATGAGGAAATAAAAGGAAAAACTTGTGCTATGGGTACAGTTTTCGGTGAAATTTGGTATAAAGCTAGCATAAGTATTCCTAAAAAGTATCAAATCAAGAACTATACTGGCAAAACCCAGACTAACTTCAAAATTGACTTAGGACGAAATGATTATAAAATATTTAGAAGTAAGTACAAAAACTATGATGAAGATACAAAAGAAATAATTAGTATTTTGGGTAAAAAACTTTTAAAGACTAAAGAAAAAGAGTATGTTTTTCAGGACAAATATTATGAAGAAGAAGAAATAAATCGAAAAATTGACGAAATACTTGCTAATAAAGTAAATTTAAAAAAAAATCAAGGAGAAGAAATTTTATATAAAAATATTTTGAAAAAGACTGAATTTGATAGTACAATAGAAATAGAAGTATTTGTAACAGCATTAGCAATACTTTCAGAATAGATAGTGAGGTTTTATGTTTAGTGAAGCATTTCATAACATCGTTAATAGTGCATTACCGATGTTAATTATATTTATAGTTGTTATTTGCACTGTAAGAATTAGTTATATTAGAAGCACTAATCAAAAAATAATTTTACATAATGAAATATTTAATTTACTTTTTATTATTTATGTTTTGTTATTATTTGAACTTTTAACCGGTACGGAGAATTCTTATGGTAGTGGAATAAATAATATACCTTTTAAAGAAATTATGCGCTATGAATTTGGCAGTAAAATGTTTATTTATAATGTTTTAGGTAATATTTTGATTTTCGTACCATTTGGTTATTTTATCTCAAGATATGTTAAACCTAAGAAAATATTACCTATTATTGTTGATGCTTTAATTACTAGTGTTACAGTTGAGACAGTTCAACTAAAAATAGGGCGCTCTTTTGATATAGATGATATTATTTTAAATATAGTGGGAGCTATCATAGGTTACTTTGTTTATATTGCCTTTGATGCTATTTATAAACATTTGCCAAAAATTTTGCAGAAAGACTTTATTTATGACGTCATTTCTCTTATAATATTAACTATGTTTATTTTGTATGCAGCAAATATATTAGATTTAAGGTGGTTTTAATGGAAAATAATTATACAATTGTAGACAATGATTTATATAAAGATTATGCTTATCTAGATAAAGTAATTAATAAAACTTTAGAAGAAGAACAAGTTAATGGTGCCGTATTTTCAATTATTTTTGTTACTTTAGATGAAATTCATAAACTTAACAAGAAGTATCGTGGCATTGATAGACCAACGGATGTAATATCATTTGCTCTTGAGGATAGTGATGACTTTGAAATTAATGGTCTAAGAGTATTAGGGGATATTTACATATGTATCGATAGAATGAAAGAACAAGCTAAAGAATATGGACATAGTCAAATGCGTGAACTATCTTTCTTAACATGTCATGGGCTCCTTCATCTTTTAGGCTATGATCATATGGAACCTGAAGATGAAAAAATAATGTTTGGCAAGCAAGATAAAATATTAGAAGAATTGGAGATTACTAGATGAGAAGTGGATTTGTAAGTATAATTGGGCGACCAAATGTTGGCAAGTCAACCCTTTTAAACAATATTGTTAACTATCATGTTGCAATAACAAGTGATAAAGCTGGAACTACCCGTAATATTATCGAAGGCATTTATAACGATAAAGAAAGCCAAATAGTATTTGTTGATACCCCAGGAATTAATAAGCCAATTGATAAATTAGGAAAAGTTTTAAACAAACAATCTTTAAGTCAACAAAAAGAAGTTGATTGCATATTATTTGTTGTCGATGCTAAAGGTGGTTTAGGTAGAGGAGACCGGGAAATAATTAAAAACTTAAATGAAGATATTCCAACAATTTTAGTTTTAAATAAAATTGATACTATGAAAAAAGAAGAAATCATTAATAGAATAATTGAATACAAAGATTTATTTAATTTTAGTGATATAGTTCCTGTAAGTGCTAAAAACGGCGATAATGTTAAAACTCTAGTTGATGTTGTAAGAAACTACTTAAACGATGATATCAAATATTTTAAAGATGATGCCGTTACCAGCAGTTCCGTGCGTTTCATGATAAGTGAATATGTTAGGGAAAAACTATTTAACCATTTAGAGCAAGAAATTCCTCATGCTATAACTTGTTTTACGACAGGCTATGAAGAAAAAGAAAAAATCGTAAATGTTAATGTTGATATTATAGTTGATAGGGAATCTTTAAAGAAGATTATTATTGGTCATAATGGCGAAATGTTAAAAAATGTTGGTATGGAATCTCGTAAAGACATTGAAAAAATGTTGGATAAAAAAGTTTATTTAGAATTATATGTTAAATGTATTCCTAACTGGCGCGATAAAGAATTTATTTTAAAAGATTTAGGTTTCTATGAATTTTAAAAAATAAAACAAAAAAAGAAGGATAATTGTTAAAATTTCTTTCTTTTTTTCTAAAATATGTGAATAAAATTATTTTTCTTGCATCATTATAATAATAGGTGATGAAAAATGAGTAAAGATGAATTATGGGAATTATTTAAAAAAACTGGGAAAATAGAATATTATTTACAGTATAAAAAACATAAATAGCATTACAAAAAAGTAGGTAGTAAAAATGGAAGAATGCGTTGAAGGAATTATTTTATATGTAACTCCATTTAAAGAAAGCAGTGAAATATTACAAGTTTTAACTAAAGAATATGGCCTAATTGGTCTTCTTTGTCGTGGATCTAAAAAAGTTAAAAGTAAATTTTTGAATAAAACGAGAATTTATAATTATGCTAAATTTTTTATAATTTATAAAAAAGCTGGGCTTTCTCCATTAAAAGAAATAGACGTTATAGATTATTTTACTTATTTTCATCAGGATATAACATTAATAACTTACCTTAGTTATTTAGGATCACTAACTTATCAAGTAGTAAAACAAGATAATAATAAAGAAATATTAAACCTTTTTCTTACTACTTTAAAAAAAATAAGTGAAAATTTAGACCCATTAGTACTTACTAATATTTTAGAAATAAAATATTTAAAATACTTAGGAATAAATTTAAATTTAAGGACTTGCATTAAATGTGGTAATAGTGATAATATCGTAACTTTAAATGGCTCTTTAGGAGGCTTAATTTGCCGTAGTTGTTACCAAAAAGAGTATTTAGTAAATAAAAAGACAATCATAATGATAAGAAACTATGCTAATATTGATATACTTAAGATAAAAGAAATTAAAATTAGTCCTTTGGTTAAAACTGAAATCAACTTATTTTTAAGTAATTATTATGAAACTTTTACTGGATTGTATGTTAAAAATAAAGAATTATTAAATAAACTTGCTATGTGACCTTGCAAAAAAGATGAAGTTTTATTATACTAAATGGTGTTAAAGGTTGATGGTGGTTGTTTTGGATATAGAAGTACTAAGAGCTCTAGTTGGAGACTATAAAGCAGTAGTTATTAGAAAAAATAGCATTAAGTGTTATGGCTTTCATGATAAAGTTTATGATGCTAAAGATATTTTAGATATTGGCTTGCCAAAAAGAGAAGATATAAAAAAGGATATAGTATCAGACTTTTTAAGAAGTGATATTATCGCTTGGCAGCCACACCCTAATAATAGTGATGTTGATATTATAATTAGAAATGATGGTAAAGTTTTAGAAATAGAAAAAACGTTATTAAGTAGTTATAATAATGAAATTAAAGCTTATTTAGTAATAGCGGTAAAAAGAAGTCTCTTTAATTTAATAAAAATAGGCAATGGTCTTTTAGAAATTAATTTAAGAAAAGATAAAATTATCGTAACTGATAAATATACTAAAAAAATTGTTTTTGAATCTAACCACTTACTAGATTTAGAAATGCCAAACTTAGTTAGCTATTTATTAGAATTTGTATCTAAACACAATGATATTAGAATAAATTATCAATTTAATAAGCCAGTTAGTACTGATATTACAGTTTTTAATACTCATGTTAGTTTTACAGGAGATGAAAAAAATGTTTTTCCGATAATTATTAGCTGTGCTGATTGTAAAGAAAATTTAAAAAATGTTAATTGTCATCAATTGAAATTGGAGGATTTTAAATATGAAAAATAATATGGAAGATATAGTTAATTTTTGCAAACAATATGGGTATATATTTCCTGGTAGTGAAATTTATGGTGGACTTGCCAATACTTGGGATTTTGGACCTTTAGGAAGAGAATTAAAAGAAAACATAAAAAAATGTTGGTGGAAAAAGTTTATTGTTGAAAATAAATACAATTATGGTCTTGATGCCGCTATTTTAATGAATCCTAACGTTTGGGTAGCATCTGGTCATGTAGCATCTTTTGCAGACCCCTTAATTGATTGCCGTAAATGTAAGGCAAGAAGTAGGGCTGATAAATTAATTGAAGAATATTTTGCTAAAAATAATATCAGTGGTAGTGCTGATGGTTGGAGTAATGAAGAACTTACTAACTACATTAAAGAACATAATATTTGTTGTCCAAAATGTGGCGCTTGTGATTTTACTGATATTCGTCAATTTAATTTGTTATTTGAAACAAGTCAAGGTGTAACCGAAGATACTAAAAACAAAATTTATTTACGTGGTGAAACTGCTCAAGGAATATTTGTTAATTTCTTAAATGTTCAAAGAACAATGCGTGCTAAAGTACCATTTGGTATTGGACAAATTGGTAAGAGTTTTAGAAATGAAATAACACCAGGTAACTTTATATTTCGTGTTCGTGAATTTGAACAAATGGAATTAGAATTTTTCTGTAAACCTGATAGTGATTTAGAATGGTTTGGCTTCTATAAATCATATTGCAATAGTTTCTTAAAAGATTTAGGAATAAAACCAGAAAATTTAAGAAATCGTGATCATGAAAAACAAGAATTATCATTCTACTCAAAGGCTACAACTGATATTGAATATCATTATCCATTCGGCTGGGGAGAATTATGGGGGATTGCTGATAGAACTGATTATGATTTATCAACTCACATGGAACATTCAAAGAAAGATTTAAGATATATTGATCCAGAAACTAATGAAAGATATTTACCTTATGTTATTGAACCAAGTGTTGGGGTTGAAAGATTATTCTTAGCTGTTTTATGCGATGCCTATGAACGTCAAGTATTAGAAAATGGTACCGAAAGAGAAGTACTACATCTAATACCAGCATTAGCACCATTTAAAGCTACAATTTTACCATTAGTTAAAAAAGTTCATAGTCAAAAAGCAAATGAGATTTATTCTGATTTGTTAAGAGATTTTTATGTTTCTTATGATGATGCAGGTAGTATCGGTAAACGTTATAGAAGATGCGATGCTATTGGTGTTCCATTTTGCATTACAGTTGATGATGAAACGATTAATGATAATATTGTTACAGTCCGTAATCGTGATACAATGACTCAGGAAAAAGTTAAAGTTAGTGACTTAAAAGAATACATTAAAAATGCTGTTAAATTTTAAAAAAAATAAATTTGTGGTTGCTAAATTAAAAACAATTTGATATTATAAATAAGCACTGAAAGTCATAAAAGAATTGCAAAAAATGCTTATTTTATGTATAATTGTTGTTAGATAAAGTAAGGAGATTTAGTTATGGCTTTAAATTTAAAGAAAATGATGGGGTTAGATGGTGATGATAATTCTCTTCAAACTGAAGACGAATTTTATACAGCAACAGAAGAGGAAGCAACGGGCAGCAAAAACGGTGGCTCAAAAATGATTTTATTAGAGCCTCGTGCCTATTCAGAATCACAACAAATTGCTGATCACTTAAAAAAGAGAAATAGTGTTGTTGTTAACTTGAAAAGGGTGACTTCTGATCAAGCTAAGAGAATTATTGACTTTTTAAGTGGATGTATCTATGCCATAGGTGGCACTATGCAAAAAGTTGGTGTAGGTATCTATTTGTGTGCACCTAATAATGTAAATGTACAAGGAAAAATCACGGAAGATTCATCAGTTGCCGATGAAGAAGCAAATGAGGAAGTGAAGTGGTAATTTAATAAAAATTGAGGTGGGGGATTATGCCTAAAACATTTGGGATGTCTTTTTATGGCTACAATAAAAACGAAGTTAATGAGTTTATAAGCAATGTTACTAACGAATATGAAAGCATGTTAGATAAGCTAAAGCAAACTAACGAAGAAATGAAAAAATTAAGAGATGATAATAGCAAACTGGAAAGTCAACTAGAGCAATATAAAAACATTGAAGGAACTCTAAGAAGAACTTTGGTCCTTGCTGAAGAATCAAATCAAACCATAAGGAAATCTGCAAATGATGAATCGCAGGCAATTGTAGAAGATGCTAAGAAAAATGCCTCAAGAATTATTAACGATGCCTTGCTTAAGGCTCAAAAAATTCAAGATGATGCCGATGCAATTAAAAGAGACACTATCGTATATCGAAATCGAGTAATGAATATAATTAAAGAACAAAAAGAACTATTAGACAAATATGATGATATTGAATATTAATCATGTTGCTATCTAGTTCTTTTTTTTATGAATAAAAATACAATTTAGTAGGTGATAATATTGCTAAATTTACTTATTAATTTCATTAAAAACATTTTCTTCTTTACGGGAAGTTATTCTAATACTGTTTTTAAAGATCCCTTAACCAGCGATGAAGAGGAAAAATACATTACTTTAATGCAACAAGGTGATAAAGAAGCCAGAAATATCTTAATTGAGCATAATCTTCGCTTGGTTGCCCATATAGTTAAAAAATTTAACCCTCCTCTTGGACTTACTGACGATTTGATAAGCATTGGAACCATTGGACTAATTAAAGGCATCGATTCTTATCAGAGTAACAAAAACATTAAAATAACTACTTATGCCGCCCGTTGTATTGAAAATGAAATTTTAATGTATTATCGTTCTTCTAGAAAATTTCAAAATACAGTATCACTGGACGATTATATTGGTACTGATAAAGAAGGCAACAAAATAAACCTAAAAGATGTTATCAAAGATAAAAGCAAACCAATTGAAGAAGAACTGTATTTAAAAGATAATATTAATCTTTTAAAACAATTTATAGCTGAGTTAAATAAAAGAGAGCAAGATATTATTATTAAAAGATATGGTCTTAATAATAAAAAAGCAATGACTCAAAAAGAAATTGCTAAAGAAATGCGTATTTCAAGAAGCTATGTTTCCCGAATTGAAAAACGTGCTATAAGTAAAATATTAAGAGAATTTATTAAAAAAAATAAAGATTAATTTTTTTGCTTAATCTTTACTAACCTCATTAACTTTTCATCTTTAAAAGAGGCAACATAATTAAAAAGAGTATCATCGTTGCCAAGCTTATTAATATTTCTTATACTTTTAATGACGATAACTATTCGTTCAAAATTTAAGACTAAATCATTGCCACTTTTTTTATAGTTAATTAAATGACCATAATTTTTATTTAAAATATCAAGAATTACTGTGTTATCCTTAGTTTTCCTTGAAAAACCATTAATTTCTAAAAAGTAATAATTTTTATTAACACTAATTACGATTTTTCCTAACATATTAATTTTTAATTAATTATAAGATAAATAAAATTTTCTTAATTTTAATTCCTTTCTAAAATATTTCTTATATAAGTATATAAAGCCATAAAATTATTTACGTTGTTTTAGATTACTAAAAAGATAGTAATTTGTAAAGATTTTTTCTTAAAAAAAATAGCTTTTTTGTAATTTTTAGTTTTATTATTAGTAAATTTAAGCTATAATGTAATCATAGGAGGATAGAAAAAATGAAACCACAAGAAGAACCTATTCATATTAAAGTAAAAAATAAAAAAGATATAGCACCTTTAGTATTAATGCCTGGTGACCCACTAAGAGCAAAATATATAGCTGAAAAGTTTTTAAAAAATGCTAGAATGGTTACTAGCGTTCGTAATATGTTTGGCTTTACAGGAACTTATAAAAATCATGAGATAACAATCATGGGTAGTGGTATGGGAATGCCTAGTATGAGCATTTATGCCTTTGAATTATTTTATTATTTTAATGTTGAAAAAATCATTCGCATTGGTACCTGTGGAGTTGTAACTAAGGATATTAACGTGCCAGAATTAATACTTGCTGATGATATCTTTAGTTTATCAAACTTTGCTTACAATTATGATGGTTATGATAAAAATATGGTTTATCCAAGCAAAAAATTAAATGAAAATATCATAGCAACCGCTAAAGAACAAGGAAAAAAATTACACATTGGCACCATGCTTACATGTGATGCCTTTGGTCCTTATATTAACATGGATAATGTTTTAAAAAGAATCCCTGAAGATGTTAAACCAATTGCTGAGGAAATGGAAGCTTATGCTCTTGTTCATGTTGCTAACTCATTTAAAAAGGAAGCAACAGCGATAGTAACTGCCGTTGATTCTAAATTTAGTGATGTTGTTTTACCAATTGAAGACCGTGAAAAATCACTAGACGACATGATTACACTTGCACTAGATGCTATAATAAAATAAAAAGGGTTGTTGGCTTGCACCAACTTGAATATAGGTCTAAAGACCTATTTTTTTAGGATAAATATGTTAAAAGATTTTGAAAATTATTTAAAAAATGTTAGAAAATATAGTTTAAATACTATTAATAGTTATATAAGTGATATTAATATTTTTTTAGAATATTTGCATATTCAAAAGCTAAATTATAAAGATGTTAACCATGAAGTAATAAGGAGTTATTTAAAATACTTAGATGAAAAAAAATATAAAAATAGTAGTATTAACCGTATTTTAAGTAGTCTTAATGATTATTATAACTATTTAACAAAATGTAAGGTTACTAAGTATAATTACTTTGAAGATATTAATCGTCCACGTAAAGAAAAAAGACTACCTAATTTTATTAATTATTCCGAGTACATGAGTTTGCTTGCTATAGTAGAAAAGGAAGAAAACGAATTTTTAAAAGCAAGAAATCTCTTATTACTAGAAATTTTATTTGATACTGGTCTAAGAGTAAGTGAAGCTGTAAATATTGAAATTAATAATATTAATAAAAAAGAACAAAGTATAAAAGTCTTAGGAAAGGGTAATAAAGAAAGAATAGTTTATTACGGAGATTATGCTAAAAATTACTTAGAAGACTATTTAAATTTAAGAAGAAACATAAATATTGTTGATAAAGAATACTTATTTCTAAATAAAAATTATACTAGATTAACAAGACGAGGAGTTGAATATTTAATAAGTGATATTTCTAAAAAAGCCCTGCTACGTCAAAAGATTAGTCCTCATACTCTAAGACACTCTTTTGCAACTGAAATGTTAAACAATGGTTGTGATATAAGAAGTGTTCAAGAATTACTCGGACATAAATCACTATCAACAACGGGAATATATACGCATGTTACTAATGAAGTAGTAAGACAAGAATATTTAAAAGCTTTTAAAAGATAATTATAAATTAAAAATTGATAAAAAATTAGTAGTAAAATTTTTAGAAAAATGCTATATTTAATTAGAATAGAAGGAGAATAAAAAATGGAAAAATTTGTGTATGACTTCAGTGAAGGCACAAAAGATATGAAAGAATTACTAGGTGGTAAAGGCGCCAATTTAGCTTCAATGAAAAATCTAGGCTTGCCAGTACCTGATGGTTTTATTATTACAACTAAAGCCTGCAATAAATACTATGACGATGCCGAAACAATTTCTGTAACCTTAGAAGAAGAGATTTATAAGCATTTAACTAGTTTAGAACAAAGAACTGGCAAAATCTTAGGAGATGTTAATAAACCACTATTAGTATCTGTAAGAAGTGGGGCTAGAAGTAGTATGCCGGGAATGATGGATACTATTCTTAACTTAGGACTTAATGATGAAGTAGCAGCTTCTTTTGCTAGAATAACCAATAACGAAAGATTTGTTTATGATTCTTATCGCCGTTTAATCATGATGTTTGCTGATGTTGTTATGGGTAAAGATAAAAGTATATTTGAAGAATATTTAACAACTTATAAAAAAGAACATAACTATGAAAACGATGTTGAATTAACTGGTGATGATTGGTATAAAATAACTTTAAAATATAAAGAGATGTATCAAGAATTAACTAACGAAGAATTCCCTATGGATACAACTCGTCAATTAATTATGGCAATTGGAGCTGTGTTTAAATCATGGAATAATAGTAGAGCTATATATTATCGCAAGATTAATAATATTCCTGATGATTGGGGAACAGCTGTTAATATTCAAGAAATGGTTTATGGTAATAAAAATAATAATTCTGGTACAGGAGTTGCCTTTACAAGAAGTCCTATTAATGGTGAGGCTAAAATATTCGGAGAATATTTAATTAATGCTCAAGGAGAAGATGTTGTTGCTGGAATTAGAACTCCACAAAGTATTGAAACTTTAAAAAATATTATGCCCCTTGTTTATGAAGAGTTTATATCTGTTGCTAAAAAGTTAGAAGACTACTATAAGGATATGCAAGATATGGAATTTACTATCGAAGATGGTAAACTTTATATGTTACAAACTCGTACTGGCAAAAGAACTGGTTTAGCATCAGTTAATATTGCAACCTCTTTAGTTCGTGAAGGAAAAATCAGTAAAGAAGAAGCTATTAGAAGAGTAAGCATCGATGATATTACTCAAGCTCTACATAAAGTATTTAATGCTGACAGCTTAAAGACAGCTACAATAATAGGTCAAGGACTTGCAGCCAGTCCTGGAGCTGCTTGTGGTCAGATTGTTTTTGAAGCTCAAGATGCTATAAAAAAATCTAAGGAAGGCATTAAAACTGTCTTAGTACGTCATGAAACAAGTCCTGAAGATATTGAGGGAATGCATTATGCCGAGGGCATTTTAACTATCCGCGGTGGTATGACTTCTCATGCTGCTGTTGTAGCTCGTGGTATGGGTATTTGTTGCGTTAGTGGTTGCAGTAATATGGATATTGCAAATAATACATTAATTACTAATAAAAGGGAAGTGTTACACGAAGGTGATATTATTTCGATTGATGGTACAACAGGTAATGTTTATAAGGGTGAAATTGAATTAGAAAACATTAGCAGTAATACATCTATTAATGAACTTTTAAATATGTGCAATGATATTAAAAATCTAGGCGTTCGCGCTAATGCTGATACTAAAAAGGATATGGAAATAGCTAAATCATTTGGAGCTGAGGGCATCGGACTTGTTCGTACTGAACACATGTTCTTTGAAAAAACTAGAATATTTAAATTTAGACAGATGATACTTGCAAATGATAAAAAGACACGTTTACAGGCACTAGTATCATTATTACCATATCAAGAAAAAGACTTTGAAGAACTATATCGCCTAAATTCTGGTTTACCAGTTGTTATTCGCTATTTAGATCCACCATTACATGAATTTTTACCAAAAGAAGATTATGAAATAGAAGAATTAGCTAAAGCTTTAAATACTACACCAGAAGCCTTAAAATTAAAAATAGATAGTTTAAAAGAATTTAATCCAATGATGGGACATCGTGGTTCAAGACTTGATATAACTTATCCAGAAATTGCTGTTATGCAAACTAATGCTGTTATCAGTGCTGCTTGCAACGTCAAAAAAGAAGGTATTGATCCAATCGTTGAAATTATGTTACCACTTATTATGGATAAAAAAGAATTTATTTATATAAAAGATATTGTTGAAAAAGAAATTAAACGTGTTTTAGAGAAAAAAGGCATGCAAATTAATTATCAAATTGGTGCTATGATCGAAGTACCAAGAGCAGCCATTTTAGCTGATGAATTAGCAGATGTTTGCGATTTCTTCTCTTTTGGTACAAATGATTTAACTCAATTAACATTCGGCTTTTCTAGAGATGATGCTGCCAAATTCTTAAAAGATTATTATGCTAAAAATATTTTAGAAAAAGACCCTTTTATGAGTCTTGATACAAACGGAGTAGGAACTTTAGTTAAAATTGCTACAAAAATGTCTAAAAGTATTAAGCCAAATATTTCTTTAGGTGTATGTGGTGAGCATGCTGCCGATGAATCATCAATTATCTTCTTTGATAAAATTGGCCTTTCTTATATTTCTGCATCGGCATATCGTATACCCGTTGCTAAACTAGCTGCTGCCAAGGCATCATTAATTAATAAGGAACAATAAAAATAAAAAGTACCATAAAACTCTAAAGCTGGTACTTTTTTTCTTAGTAAAAATATAGTATAATCTTTACTGTAGATATTAGTATAAGGAGATAAGAAAATGATTAAAACTTTGTCGATAGGTCAAGCTAGTTATGATATATATGTAAGTGTTGATGAATACCCAAAAGAAGGAGATAAGCTAAGATTTATTAATAAGATTGGCTGTGGTGGGGGAACTGCGTGCAATGTTGCATATATGCTTGCTAAATGGGGTATTTCATCAACATTTGCTGGTGTTGTTGGTAATGATGTTTATGGTAACAGAGTTCGTAAGGAATTAGAAACAGCTGGAGTTGATACCAGGTATGTAGAAACATCATATGAAAAAGATACCGTACTATCCTTTGTTTTAGTTGATAACAAAAATAAAATGTCAACTAGCTTTGATGTTGCTGATGAATTTGTAAAATTAAAGAAATTTGATTTTGATTTTCAACCCGATTTAATTGTTTTAGATGGTAACGATACTTATGCCTCTAAATCAACTATCGAAAGATTTCCTAAAGCTGTTACCATTTTAAGAGCAACTAGATTTAACCAAGATATTGCCAATTTAGCTTTAAAAGTAAATTATTTAATATGTTCTCTAGACTTTGTTAGTGGTCATTTAAAAATGCCAATTGATAGTAGCAATGTTTCGGCTTTAGTTAATGCTTATACTGAGCTTAGAAGTCGCTATGAGCATCAAAATATAATTATAACTTTAGGTAATAATGGTGCAATGTATATGGTAGATGACCAAATAAAAATTTCCCCATCTTTAAAAATGGAAGTTGTTGATACTTCTGGTTGTGGTGATATTTTTACCGGAGCTTTTAGTTATGGCATTGCTAATAATTTTACTTTAGAAAAATCAATTAAGTATGGTAATATAGCAGCTGGTCTTGCCACTAGAGTAATAGGAGGACGCATTTCCATTTCTAAACTAGATGAGGTAAACAAAATTTATGAGAAAAATAATTGACCCTTTTACTGATTATTTACCACATTTAGATTTACATGGTGAAACAACTGCCACTATTGTTTATTTAATTGAAGCCTTTATCAGAGATAATGTTAAATTAAAAAATGATAAAATTATTATTATTCATGGTAAAGGTAGTGGAGCTCTAAGAAGTAAAACACATGAATTACTAAAAAGAAATAAAAGGGTTAATAAATATTATATTGATGGTTTAAATGATGGGCAAACTGTTGTTCTATTAAACTTAAAATAAAATTGGAAGTAAGCAGAAGAAATTTTGCTTACTTTTTTCTAAAATAACTTGCAAATTAACAAAACAATGATTATATATATTAATGAATTAAAAATTATCTATAGCTTTATAATAATAAAAAAATTTGGATAGACAAATAAGACTTATTAATGTAAAATTTAAGTTGTGAGGCAAAAAGTATGGAAAACGAAGAAAAATTAATAGGCTCAAGAATCAAAAGCTTGCGAAAAGAAAATAAAATGAGTCAAGAGGAGTTGGCCAGTAAACTTGGTATTTCAAGAAGTTATTTTTCAAAGATAGAAAATGGTCAAAGGGGCTTATCAATAGAAATAATGCAGAAATTGTGTAAAGTTTTTAATATGTCTATGGATGAATTTTTGAAAACTATAGAAGAAAAAGATAATTATTTAGAAGTCGAAACCAAAAAGTTTAGTAAAAAAGTCTTTAAATTTAGAATGATAAATTTTGCTGCAATTGCTCTAACTATATTGTTTGTTTTACTTAGCATGTACTTTTTTAATAACTTTAACAGAATAAGAGTTTATGTTTTAAATGGTGATAGTGACACTTTTACTTATACAAACGGCATTTTTGCAGAATCAAGCCAGAAATTTATTTTAAAGAGTGGGACTTTTGACATTAAGAATGATAAAGTAAAAGAAAATGATATTATTAATGTTGAATTTAAAATAGATGATGAGCTTATTAAGGGGCAGAGTAGTTTTTTTACAGGAATTAATATCGAAGATTATAGTTATGATGAATTATTTACTAAGAAAGGCTATAAAAATAGTAAATTTACAGTAGACATAACGTATAAGCTGGACGGCGAAGAAAAAAAAGAGACTATGTTAATTAACAAAGATTTAGCAATCAGTAATAATAAGTTAATTTACCCTAAAGGTAAGACTAAAGAAAAGTAGTTATATCCCTTTTAAATCGTTTTATCTCACTTAGTGCTATAGGAATAGCATAGGTAGAGTTTATAAGACTACTTAAGGCAATTGGGTAGTTTTTTAAAGTCTAAAAAACTTGACACGGTGTAAACTATGCGTTATGATAATCCTCAACAAAGAGGGGGATAATGCATGGAATGGATAAGAGGTACAGAATTAGAAGATATTAGATATTTGAATAAATCTACTGATGAAGAATGGAAAATAGTGAAGAACTTTATTTTATGTGGTGGTTGCAATTCCTTAGAAGAAAAAATTATTTGCTATAAAAACATGTTAGAAAATCATAATTGGTATGAGACTAGTCTGGTAGATGCTATCTCTACAAACGATATAATAGCAGAAGCGGTAGGTGCTTTCCTTAAGTTTATTTTCTTGCTCGCAGTATTTGCTGACAAAATGCCCAAAGTTATAGCCGTTTTCTTGGTAAGTGACATTATTCTTTATAGAGTGGTCAATAAAATAATTAGTATTAAAAAGCATAAAGAGGCAAAAGCTATTTTATCTGAACTTGAAAATCAATTAAAAGAACAAGTAAAAGATATTTATCAAAGAGATGATGAAATTATCAGAGAAATTTCTAGTACTTTAGATACAATTGCCCAAGTAAAATATCCCGGCTACCAAAGTGATTTATATGAATTACAAAATATTGCACATCAATATGTTAAAGATATTAAGTCTAAAAAAATATTAACCGTAGCCGAAAAAGTAGCAATATTTAAAAAAATTTTGGACCTTGATATTGAAAACAAAATAAAGTTTTATCAAAGGAGTAAAGAAATTAATTATCAGATTCAAAATATTGTTGATAGAAAATTGGATACTTTAAATATCGATGATAACCCAAAATATGATATAGATTTTACTAGTGATTTTAGTGATAAAGGACAGGGGCTAACTTTAAATAGAAAGAAGTGATTTAATATGGAATTAGTAACAGAATTTGATTTACTTGGTACTCGCGCCGGAAATAATTGTACTGTTGAAGAATGGCATGTTGTTGAAAATTTTCTAATAAAAGGATATTGTTCTACCAAAGAAGAAGCATTAATTTGTTATAATAATGTTTTAAAAAATGAATTTTGGTACAGACATAGATATAATTCCATTTTTCTTTACAGTTCAAAAACAAAGCCTGCAGTTAAATTTGCTCTTACCATTGCTTGGCTTTTTTCATCATTTCCTATATCAGCAGTAATTACCGCCATAGTAGAAAAAAATAATGATGAAAAGGCTTCTAAACGTATTGAAGAAATTAAAAAAACGTTAGAGGCTGAAATAAATAAAACCAGAACCTATATTAATGTTTCTGATAGCAAAGAAGAAAATTTGTTTTTAAACTATGTTAATAATCTTATCGATTATATTATTGCTGCCAAATATCTTGGCTATCAAAGTGATTTAGCCCAAATTAGAGAAATAGCTTACACCTACGCAAAAATTAGTCCCGAAGAAACCCATGACTTAGATTTAGCACCTTTTAAACGCCAAGAGTGCTACTCTAGACTTACTAAAATACAGTTAAATGCTTACTTAAAAATTGAAGAAATGGTAAAAATGCAAGAGGCTAATAATGAAGAGCAAATTTCTGATAATAAGCAAAATCATTTAGAACAACAACTTAAAAATTCAATTGACAAAAAGATTGAAGAAATATTAAATACAAATTTGGATGATGAAAAGACCTGCAAAGAAAATAAAGATATCCAGGTATCGCCACAACTAGCAAGAGTAAAAATTAGAACTAAGTAAAAAATATCTAATTTTACGACGAAAAGATTGCCGAAGATGTTAAGGTTAATATTGAAGAGTATAGCCAGTATGAGGAAAACATACGAATCATGATAATACGGTTGCTCAAAAAGGGCTGGTTAGAAAGTTGTAAAATTAAATGTTTTATAACTTTTTTTCTTTTCTTTTAGCATTCTGTGTATAAAACATTAGTAAAATTTCCATAATTTGGTTAGGTGATGTTATGGGAAGATATAAAGTAGATATTGCAGGTATTAAAACAAGTAGTTTAAAAACACTTACCAATGAAGAAATGAAAGAACTATTTATTAAAATGCATGAAGGAGATACTTTGTGCAAAGATACTCTAGTAAATGGTAACTTACGTCTTGTTTTATCCATAGTTCAAAGATTTGATAAAAGTAAATATAATGTTGATGATTTATTTCAAATAGGCTGTGTTGGTCTTATTAAAGCCGTGGATAATTTTGATATTAATTATAACTGCTTGTTTTCAACGTATGCTGTGCCACTTATTATGGGGGAGATTAGAAGATACATTAGGGACAATACTTCGGTACGAATTAGTAGAGGCATTAAAGATAATGCTTATCGCATTTTAAAATATAAAGAAGACTACTTAAAAGAACATGATAGAGAACCTTCTTGGCAAGATATTGGTAAGGCCCTAGACCTTAGTTTGTACGATATAAAAGGAGCTATGGACTCTTTAGTAGCACCAGTAAGTATTTTTGAACCTATCTATAGTGACGGTGGTGATACAATTTACTTATGTGATAAATTAGCGGATAAAAGTTTAGACAAAGATAAAGATATGTTGTTAACATTAAGAAAAGCATTAACTAGTTTAAAACAAAGGGAACAAATAATCTTAGAAGATAGATATGTCATGGGAAAAACTCAAGAAGAAATAGCAGCAGCTTTAAATATCAGCCAAGCTCAAGTTTCACGCATAGAAAAAAGTGCCATAAGCACTCTTCGTCATATTATAAAATAATTATTTCATTTTCTTATTTATCTCATTTAAATTTAGATAAATTTTATAAATAACCATTAGACCTTCAAAAAACATTCTTAAAATAACATTACCCAAGATTAAAAGTAAAAAGAATAATAAGAAGGAAGTACCAATATAGCCAAAAGCTGTAATAGTTATATATAAACTACAAAAGATATAAGTAATCTTTAAAATAGGTTCCATAAAGAATTTATTAAAATGTAAGTAATCAAATAATTTCTTTAAAGGATTACTATAAGTATCTTTGTTACGTTTATCCATAAAAACAGTATAAATAATAATAGTAGCGGCAATAGCAATTATAAATGCAACTAATTTAAAAGTATAAAAGCCACCAACACTTGTTTTATAAGCGTAATCGTACATATTAATCGTCCTTTCTATAAATATTTTAACAAAAAATAGATAATTCAGCAATATAATTAATTAGGTGATATTATGCATTTATCAGATTTACAGACTAAAGATGTAGTTAATATTAATGATGGTAAAAAAATTGGGCGAATAATTGATGCGGTAATAAATGATGCTGGTATTATAGAATACTTAAGTATTGAAAAAAGAGGTAGCCTAAATAACTTATTTAATAAAGACAATGAAACGACTATTACTTTTAAACAAATAAAAAGAATTGGGGAAGATGTCATTTTAGTTGATATTATGATATAATAAACAAGTGATGTTATGAAAACCAGTATTATAATAAGTATTTTAATAACTATATTAGATCAAATAATTAAGTTTATAATTGATAAAAAAGTATTATTTATAGAAATATTACCAAAATTATTTAATATTCATAAAGTCTATAATTATGGAGTAGCTTTTAGTTTTTTAGAAAATAAAAGATATTTAATCTTATTATTTAGTCTTATTTTAATATATTTCTTATTTAATTTAAGAAAAGATTTACCAAAGACTAAAAAGTATGATATATTATTCGGAGTAATCTTGGGTGGTATAATAGGTAATTTAATAGATAGAGTATTTAGAGGTTATGTTATTGATTATTTAGAAACCTTTATCTTTGGAATAAGTTTTCCAATCTTTAATCTAGCTGATATATGTATTACTTTAGGAATAATTTTAATGGTTTTAATAATGAGTTTGGGGGATAAGAAATGATTGCAGATATAAATGATGTAAGAATAGATAAGTATATTGCGGATAATACTGATTATTCAAGAAACTTGATTTTAAATTTAATTAAAAACGGTGATATTTTAGTTAATGATAGTAAGATAAAACCTAGTTATAAAGTAAAACAAGGTGATAAAATTACGATTAATAATGTTAAAACGGATACAGAAGATATTACACCTTGGGATTATCCTTTAGATATTGTCTTTGAAGACGATGATATTATTATTATTAATAAACCTAGTGGTATGGTAGTACATCCTGGTAATGGTAATAAAGACCATACTCTTGTTAATGCCTTAAAAAGTTATACGGATAAATTATCCGATATTAATGGGGTTGAAAGGCTAGGAATAGTTCATCGTATTGATAAAGATACATCAGGTCTTATTATGATTGCTAAGACTAATAAAGCCCATGAAATATTAGGAGAATATTTTAAAGAGCATAGTATCAAAAGAGAATATATAGCCCTTTTGTGTGGGATATTTCCTCATGACACAGCAACGATTGATGCACCCATAGGTCGTGATGAAAAGAATCGTTTAAGAATGACTGTAACTCCTAATAACAGTAAAAAAGCTATAACCCATTTAGAGGTTTTAAAAAGATATAAAGCTGGATATACTTTAGTTAAAGCAAGACTAGAAACGGGAAGAACTCATCAAATAAGAGTACATACGAAGTATATTGGCTATCCCGTTTATAATGACCCAGTGTATTCTAATAAAAGCACAGACGATTTCGGTCAATTCTTACATTCTTATAGTATGGAATTTATCCATCCTATTACTAAAGAAAAAATGTATTTTAAAAGAGATGTTCCAAAGTATTTTAAAGACTTCCTAGATAAGTTAGATAATGAAGAAAAATTAGAACAAGATACTCTATAATTTAAAAATTAATAAAGATAAAAAGTAAATATTAAATAAAAGGTACGGAATACTAAAGAAAAAATATTTAATACTAACTTTTTTCAGTTCAATAGCAAGACAAATATTATTAATAAAATAAAAAACACTAAATATTAAAGATAAATAATAATCATTAAAATAATGATAAAATAAAAGAATGCTAACTAAAATAATTGAATTACTTAAAATAAAATAAGTAGTATCATTAGTAAACTTATTATGATAGAAAATAGAAATTAAAGAAAAGTTAAGTAAAGCAAAAGAAATAATAAATAATATAATAGTAATAGTGGTCATAAATACTCCTTTACTAATTATATGAAGTATAATAAAATAATAGAAGGTGGTAAAAATGAGTTCAATTAGTATGGATAAAAAAGATGAAATTGTCATGAAATTAGTACATTTCTTAGTTACTAAAGAAAACTATACACCGATAGTAGTTAATGGAGTAAGAAATGAAGTGTGGTTAGAAAATGTTGAAGGACCATATAAAATAATAAGAATTAATTCTAATTATATACATAATAAAGAACAATTTAATTTTGATATATATAAAACTAATAATGTAGCAAGACAAATAAAAAAGAAGACTTTATCTTGGAAGATGAATGTTTTAAATATTTTCTTAGATTTAAATGATGATGTTAAATTAGATAGTATTGATCATATTGATAATATTAAAGTAAATGATACCCAAGATTTAGTGCATAACCAAATCGTAGTAGAAGCTTTTCCTAATATTGAAAAAGATATTATTAATGCTGATAATGATGTTGACTTAATAGTTAATGTTACTAATGATATAAATAGTAAGACAGCCAAGGAAAATAGAAAGTATGAAGAAGTATTTAAACCTAAAAAGATAGTTGTTACTTATGTTTTAATAGCACTTTGTACTTTAGTTTATATTTTACAAATATTATTTCCAAGTTTAACTACCTTAGGAGCAGTAAATGGTTCTTTAGTAAGAAGTGGACAAGTTTATAGGTTAGTTACCGGAATGTTTATGCATGGTTCTATTTGGCATTTACTATGTAATATGTATTCGCTATATGTTATTGGTTGTGCTACGGAAAATTATTTTGGTAAGAAGAAATTTTTACTTATTTATTTTGTAAGTGGTATTATTGGTTCCATGTTTTCTTGTATCTTTAATACCAGCTGGTCCCTTGGGGCTAGTGGAGCTATATTTGGACTTATGGGGGCTTTATGTTATTTTGGCTATTACTATAGATTATATATGGGTAAAGCCTTATATAGTGAAATTATTCCCGTAATTGTTCTTAACTTAGCCTTAAGTTTAGTTGTATCTAATATTGATTTTTATGCTCATATTGGTGGTTTAATTGGTGGTGTATTTATCACTATGGGTCTTGGCATTAAAAATAAGACTGATAAACAAAGTAGTATTAATGGTTGGATAACCTTTGGTATTCTATTTGTATTTACTCTTTATATGTTATTTTTTAGATAATTAAAATTGTTACAGAAAGTATAAAACTGTAACAATTTTTTACTTTTGATTAATTTTTGGTTGACAAGGAGTAAAAAATATAATAACATACTAACTCAAGAAGGGGGATTAATATGAATCCATATACAATATTGGGCATTCCTGTAAATGCCTCTGAAAAAGAAATAAAAGAGGCTTATCGAAAACTTGCTAAGCAAAACCATCCCGATTTACATTCAGATGCCGAAAGAGAATTTTATGAGGCTAAGATGAAACAAATTAATGAAGCATATGACTTGGCTTTCCAAAAAGCTAAGAGTGAGACTTCTAAGGATGCTAATCAAAGTAAATCTTATACTTATGATAAATCTAATAACTATAACGGTTACAATAATTATTATGATAAGTATAATAACTATAACAATAACAATAACTATAACAATTACAATGATTATAATTGGAAATATTATTATGATCAGCAAAGAGAGTATGAACGTCAAAAATATAATAGATATCAGTATGCAAGTGATTTTGCACATTCCCGTTATGGTACGTGTAAATTAAATGATTTAGAGGCTGAAGCCTTTGCTAAAATAATGAAAAACGCTAAATTAATCCAAGATATATTGAAAGAAATAAGTGCTTATACCAAACCAATGGCTAATCGTTCAAATAAGATTATTATCAGGATGCGTAAGGCTTTACATGAATATTATGATAAAGTTGAAAATTATATGCGTTTTATTGGCAGAACAAATTGTTTAATAACTGAAGATTATAGAAATATATTAGAATTTATTAAACAAATGAGTGCTTTAGATGTATCTTATGCAAATTATCTAATAAATACTTTTGCTAAAGTTTTAAACGAAGAGACATTTCCTGTTTTAAAATTTACTGATGAATATCAAAAGTTAGCAAATAATATTGCTCTCGTTAAAGCCAATACTTATGGTCCTGAAAGTACATTTAAAGTTTTAAGATTTGTAGAGGCTAATTTAATGGGAATTGCCAATCGTAGTCATTTATTATACATGGCTAATCCTATGTGCAAAAAATATGATAATAGCGATGAATATTTAAATTATCTAGCTAGCCGTTTTTATATGAAATCTCTAATGGAGTCAGCAGATTATGATATTTTTGCTACATTATTACAAAAAAATGCTTTTGATGATTTTATTAAAGAAGAAACATCAAAAGACAATAAAGGTCCAAAATTAAAATTAACAAAAGAAAGTAAATAACAAACTTGGGATTATCTCCTGAGTTTTTTTACTTATCCCTATAGGGTGGTGTGGTTGGAAAAGTAAGACTAAATAAGTAAAATAATTTATAAATAACTCATTATCAATAGAATAATTCTTAAAACTATGTCATAATAATAAGGGAGAATTTATATATGAGTAGTTTAGAAAAAAGAATAGTAGAGTTAATTAAACAAGGAAAAAGTAGTATTGAAATATGTCAAAAGTTAAAAATAAGTAGTATTGACTTACGAAATATATTATTAAATTTAAAAAATAAAGGTATTGAATATAATAAAAGATACTTATTAAATGGTGGTACTTTATATACACCAAATAAAGATTTATATGGTAAAAATGTTAGTGATAGTATAAATTTACTTACGAAAAATAAAGAAGAAATAAATGCCCTTTTAATATCGGATTTACATTTAGGTACTAAAGAAGAAAGACTAGATTTACTTAACTTAGTTTATGATTATGCCATTAAAAATGGTATTCATATTATTATTAATGGTGGCGATTTAATAAATGGTCTAACTAGTGAAAGAAAAAATATTTGTAGAACCCATCTTAGTCAGTGTGAATATTTCATCGAAAATCATCCCTTTGAAGAAGGTATTTTAAATATTTGCGTTTTAGGTAATCATGATATTAAAGGTTTAAATAAAGATGGAGTTAATTTCGCTCGTATCTTAGAAAATTATCGTCCTGATTTTGCCATAGCTGGTATAGAAAATGGTCGTATTCTAGTCAAAAATGACTTTATAAATATGTATCATCCTCTAAGTTGTGATTGTAATAATACTCCAATGAAAAAAGTGGTTTTAGTGGGACATTCTCATCAATATAAAGTAAAAATAGTAAATGATAATATTTTAATATATATTCCAGCTTTATCTAATTATGTGCCAAGTACTAAAGGAGTTATTCCATCATTTTTAAATATGCAAATGGGCTTTGATAGTGGTTATATTAGTTATATTGATTTAGAAAATCTAACATTTATTGATAATAAATTATCATTATTAGGTAAACAAGAAATAGAAGTAAAAAGAAGTTTAACAAAGTAAACTAAGTAATTAAAAGTTAAATTAAGTAAGAAAATTCTTCAATGATTTAACTTTTCCATATTTACTAAAATTATTAATTAACTTATAATAGGAAAACAGGTGATAGTGTGGGCAGTATTAAAGGAAAAATCAGAGTAATTATCTATGAGTCAGATAGTAACTATAAAGTAGGTGAGATAAGAGTAAAAGAAACTAACGATACTGAAATGGAAGGCTTCGTTGGTAGAAATGTTCATTTTACTGGTTATTTTGCTAATCTCCAAATTGGGGATAACTACGAAATGGAAGGTACCCTAGTTTATAAAGATAAGTATGGTTATCAATATAATGTGACTGATTATAAAAGAGTAGAAGTTAAAGGAAGAGATGCGGTAATAGAATTTTTAACTAGCGATTTAGTTAAGGGGTGTGGTGAGGCAACTGCTACTTTAATCGTTGATACTTTAGGTGAAGACTGTTTAAAGAAAATCAAAGAAAATCCTGAAATATTGCTTACAGTTCCCAAGATGACTCAGAAAAAAGCTGAAAAAATCTATAGTTCTTTAATGAAAATCGCTAATACTGATGAAATGTTAATAAACTTAAAAGAATTAGGTTTTTCGATTCAAGAAGCTTTAAATATTATTAATAAGTTTGGTGCCAATGCCGTTAGTATTACTAAATCTAATCCTTATGCTCTAAAAGAAATAATTGATTTTAAAAAACTTGATAATGTTTATATGAATCTTGGTAGTCCTGATATTTATTTAAGAACTAAAAACTGTCTTTTAGAAACAATAAAAGAATTAGAAATTAAAAATGGTGATACTTATTTTTACGATGAAGAATTAAAAGACGGTTTAAGAAGTTATTTTGGTATCTTACCAGATGAAAATTTTGATAATATACTTTTAGACTTACAAAATAATAACGATATTTATATTAAAGATAAAAGAATATACTTATATACTACTTATAAAATGGAAGTTGATATAGCAAAGACTTTAAACCATATTAATAATATGCCTATTGTTAATAAAAACATTAGCATGTTTGATACTGAAGTAGTAAAACTCCAAGAAAAATTAGATGTAACTTATGATATCAACCAATTAGCGGCGATTAAAAAAACTTTAGAAAGTCGGATTAGTATTATTACTGGCGGACCCGGTACAGGTAAAACCACTATTATTAAAGCTATAACTAGTCTTTATATGAAAATGTATAACTTAGGACCTAATAATGTTGATGCTTATATTGCCCTCTTAGCACCCACTGGCAGGGCTGCTAAAAGACTTAGTGAAGCAACTGGACTTGGAGCTTCTACTATTCATAAATATTTAAAATGGAATAAAGATACTAATGAATTTCAAGTTAATGAACTAAATAAAAATTATCATCACTTAATTATTATTGATGAAGTAAGTATGATAGATACTAATCTTTTTGATGCTCTTTTAAAAGGATTAACTAATAATATTCAGTTAATTTTAGTTGGTGATAAAGACCAATTACCATCAGTTGGTTGTGGTCTTGTCCTAGGTGACTTAATTGCCTCAGACCTATTTAATTTTTGTCCTTTAGAAAAAATATATCGCCAAAGTGAAAATTCTTTCATTCCTTATTTAGCCAAAGAAATAAAAAATAAGAATATTGGTGAAGAGTTCTTAAGTAAAAAAGATGACTACAATTTTCTACAAGTAAATAGTGATAATATGGTTGAAAGCATTAAAAAAGTTTGTGAATTATCTATTAATAAAGGTCTCACTGATAGAGATATTCAAATTTTAGCCCCTATGTATAAAGGAATTAATGGTATAGATAATTTAAATAATAATTTACGTGATTTATTTAATCCTAAGAATAAAAAGAAAAAAGAAATCAGAGTAGGTGAAAATATTTTTCGAGTAGGTGATAAGGTTTTACAACTAGTAAATGACCCTGATAAAGGTATATATAATGGGGATATCGGTTATATTGATGATATTATCTATGATAACTCGAAAGCTTTAAATATCAATATTGATTTTGATGGTAACTTAGTAACTTTAACAACTGCCGAAATGTTAAATGTAAAACTAGCTTATGCTATATCTATTCATAAAGCCCAAGGAAGTGAGTTTATTAACGTTATAATGCCCGTTGTAAAAAACTATTATAAAATGTTATATAACAAGCTTATTTATACTGGTGTATCAAGAGCCAAGAAAAGCCTTGTTTTAATTGGTGAAGTCCAGTCTTTCTTAATGGCTGTTAATAATGATTACAGTATGAACAGAAAGACTTCTCTAAAAGAACAATTGCTTTCTTATATTTAATATAATAATAACAGTATAAAAAAATAATTTATATTCATACTAATTTTAGAAAGGAATTGGTATGAAAAAAATTTGGAATATATCCTTAGGAGTAGGTTTAACCATTGCTTCAATCATGGCTTATGAAAAAATAACTAAATTAAAATATGAAGCTTTATTTAATGAGATATTAGATGAAGTAGACTTACTTTAACATACGAAAAGTATGTTCTTTTTTCAATAATTATGGTATATTTAGAATATATTTAAAGGAGGGATAACAGTGGATAAAGATAAAGAAAAGAAAAATGGTAAAATAAATGTTCGTGACGTAAATGAAGTCGTAGGACTTTCAAAAAAAATATTACATCTAGTTTATATAATGATGATAATTGGTATCATTTTCTTAGCTACTTTAATTATTAAAGAGTGGGGGATTTTAAATTTAATCGTAACTCTTTTAAAAGTAGCAAACCCATTTTTTATTGGCTTCGTGTTAGCTTGGCTATTTAATCCTATTGTTGTAAAATTAGAAAACCGTGGTTGGAAACGAGGAATTGCTTGTGTAACAGTTTATTTAGCTTTTATTATTATTTTATTTGCTTTCTTTGGCATGCTAATTCCAACTCTTTATAATCAGTTAAATGATTTAGTAGCAGCCTTACCTAATATATTTAATCAAGTTAAATTATGGATTACTAATTTTTTAGATAAATTTAATAGTAGTGAAATGTTTAATGTAGCTGAGATTGAAAGTAATATTTTTAAGACAATGGAAAATTTAGGTGGCGGTATTGCTAATGACTTGCCTTCAACGATTGTAAGTATTGCTGGTTCTTTAGTTAGTGGTTTGGGAACAATAGGTGTATCTTTAGTAGTTGGTATTTACTTATTATTCGATTTTAATGATGTAACTGACCATTTACTTAAATATATACCTAAGAATCACAAAGAAGAAACTAAAAATTTGGTTGATAATATTGCTAACGAATTAAGAAAATGCGTTAATGGTACTTTACTAGTGGCCTTCATGGTTTTTGTCTGTGATTCAATTGGTTTTGCCTTTGCTGGCTTAAAATCACCAATCTTATTTGGACTCCTTTGTGGAATTACTGATTTAATTCCTTACATAGGTCCATATATTGGTGGTGCTGCTGCCGTCATCGTTGGTTTTTCCCAAAATCCAATTATTGGTATTATAACTTTAATTGTTGCAACCATTGTGCAGTTAGTTGAAAATTATGTTTTACAACCAGTTGTTATGAGTAAGACTATGCAACTACACCCAGTAACAATTATTATTGGCTTATTAGTATTTGGACATTTCTTTGGGATTGTGGGAATGATTCTTGCAACACCAATATTAAGTTTATTTAAAGTCCTTTACCGATTCTTAGCAAATAAATATGATTGGTTTAATAAAGATGTGTTCTAGATTGAACATATTTTTTTTAATTTTTGAAGGAAAATAGTTTTAAGTTACCAATATATATAATTAGAGAAATAAATAGTCTTAAAATATTTGAGGTAATTATGGTAAAAACTAGGATTTTGAGTTATAATTGTACCAAGTTGAAGCAATTAAAAACAGTCTAGTATTTTTTTAATAATAATTTTAATTTCTAAATAAAAAATAGGTATTAACTAAGAAAGGAACTACATGTACGCAGAAATACTAATTGAATATAATAACAAAACAATCGATAAAACATTTACTTATTTAATACCTAAAACTTTAGAAAATAAAATAAAAGTAGGTATGCAAGTAAGAGTGCCTTTTAATAAAAAATTAATAAATGGTTTCGTTTTAAAAATATATGATAATTTTGCTAGTACTTATACTTTAAAAGAAATAGATAGTATTGTTCTAGAAAATTTCATCTTAAATAATGAATTATTACAACTAGGTAAATATCTAAAATCTATAACTTTATGTAGTTTAATAAGTGCTTTTAATACGATGTTACCCAGTAGTTTAAAAATAGAAAAAAATCATAATTATAGCAAATATAAGATTTATATAGAATTAAATAAAAGTCCTTTAGAAATCGAAAATTATCTAAAAAATATTAAATATCCTAAACAAATAGCAATATTAACTAGCCTTTTAAATGGTAGTTCTATAGAAAAGAATAAAGAAAATAGTGGTACTATTAAAACTTTAGTAAATAAAAATTTAGTTAAAGAAGTAAAAAAGCAAGTTTATCGTCTTAATTATGATAATACTAAATTAGAAATTAAACCCAAGATGTCTTTAGAACAAGAAAAAGCCGTAACAAGTGTTGATATGGATCAATTTTTAGTCTATCTTTTATATGGCATAACTGGTTCTGGTAAGACAGAAGTTTATATGAATTTAATTGAAAAAGCAAGTCTTAAAGGCAAATCATCACTTCTTTTAGTACCAGAAATATCTTTAACAACTCAGATGATAGAACGTATTTATAAAAGATTTGGTTCTAAAGTAGCTATATTTCATAGTGGGCTTTCAAACGGTGAAAAATATGATGAATATCAAAAAATTTATAGTGGTAAGGTAAGTATCGTTGTTGGAACAAGAAGTGCCATATTTACACCGTTAAAAAATATTGGCTTGATTATCTTAGATGAAGAACATAGTAGCACTTATAAGCAAGAAAATACTCCTAAGTATAATGCGATTGATATAGCCAAATGGCGTGGCAAATATAATAACTGTCCTGTCATTTTAGGTAGTGCAACCCCAAAATTAGAAGATATGACTCAAGCTGTAAATGGTACTTATAAATTACTTAAGCTTACCAAAAGAATAGGTTTATCCGTCTTACCTAAAATTTCTTTAGTTGACATGAAAGAAGAAATTAAAAATCGTCATCCTATTATTAGTAGTCTATTAGAGGCAAAAATCCTGGAAAGACTTAATAATGGTGAACAAACAATGCTTCTTTTAAACCGCAGAGGTTATTCAACAACAGTTACATGTTCGGCTTGTGGGTTTGTTTATAAGTGTCCTCATTGTGATATAACTTTAACCTATCATAAAAGTAGTAATAGCTTGCGTTGTCATTATTGTGGTTATACTAAAATAAAAAGTGATACTTGTCCAAGCTGTGGTGGCTACTCTCTAAATTTTATGGGACTTGGAACTGAAAAGCTCGAATTAGAACTAAAAAAAATGTTTCCAAGCATTAGAATCACTAGGATGGATGTTGATACAACAGCCAAAAAAGGTTCTTATGCTAACCTAATTAATGATTTTGCAAATGGAAACTATGATATTATGGTCGGTACCCAAATGATTAGTAAAGGTCTTGATTTCCCTAAGGTGACTCTAGTTGGTATTATTAATGCTGATACGAGCCTTAATATCCCTGATTTTCGAAGTGGGGAAGTTACTTATGAACTTTTAAGTCAAGTATCAGGCAGAGCTGGCAGAAAAACTAGTAATGGGGAAGTAGTCATTCAAACCTATAATCCTGATAATCCCTATATTAATTTTGTTAAAAATAATGACTATAAAGGATTTTATAAATACGAGATGAATTTTCGTAAAAATACTCTATACCCACCTTATTGTTTCTTAATAAATATTTTAATTACCGGTCGAGATGTTAATTCAGTCATTAAAGAAAGTAATAATGTCTTTAATTATATTAATAAAAATGTCAATAAAAATACAAAGGTTTATGGACCTAATATGGCTAGTATTGGTAAAATTAGTAATCTATATCGTTATCAAGTGATAATTAAATATACCTATGATAAAAATCTTTTCTCTGTTTTAAAATATTTAGATGAAATGTACGCTAATAATAGAAATATTAACTTGGATATTGATATTAATCCTTTAAAAATATAATAAAAAAACTTGCTAACTATTTTAAGTAAAATTTATTAAAATCAAAAATATTAAAAAAGGACTTAAATGTTTGTACTTAAGTCCTTTTTATATTTTTCTACTAATTTAGTAAATTCATCTTTTAAATTATTTAATTCATCCTCAGTTGTAGCTTCAAATCTTAAAGTGATATTAGGTCCAGTATTACTAGCACGTACTAATGCCCAAGATTCATCATTATTGACTCTTAGTCCATCAATAGTAAGACAGTTATAATTTTTATTCTTAGCATATTCTATAACCTTATCAATTACTTGAAATTTAATTTCATCGGGTGTTGGTATCTTAATTTCTGGTGTATTATAATATTTAGTAATGTCATCAAGTTGATGAGATAAAGCTATATTACTATTTGACAATACTTCCAACATACGAAGCCCAGCATAAATTCCTGAATCAAAACCTTTAAAACGGTCATTAAAAATTATATGTCCTGAGTATTCACCACCAAATGGAATATGCTTTCTTACAACTTCACTTCTTGTATATGATGCCCCTGTACGGAACATAATATCTTCAATACCAAGCCTTTTTGCTGTATCATTAATTATTTTAGAACATTTTACATCATATAAAACTCGTTTATCTTGATAATTTGGTAAATAATAACGCATTAAAATACACAAAAATTTATCAGCAGGTACAATATTACCACTATCATCAACAAAGCCAACACGGTCACCATCACCATCAAAGGCAATGCCAACATCTGCTCCTAGTTCTAAAACTTTAGCCTGCAATTGTTTTAAATTTTCGGGTACTGCAGGATCGGGGTGATGATTAGGAAATGTACCATCACTTTTACCGTTAATCATGGTTATATCTAAATTACTGAATTGATTATAAATATCATAAGCAAAATTAGCAGTAGTGCCATTACCTGGATCTAGTACTATTTTTAATTTTTTATCTCCCATAAAAATATTATCTTTAAATAGGCTCTTATAGTAAGGCAAGATATCTAAGTGATAAATATTACCATTTCCACTTAAAAAATCATCTTTCAAAGTAAAATCTCTAAAATCATATATTTGCTTACCACGAGCATTTCCTAATTTATCAAAGCTAAATTTAAAGCCATTATCATCCTTAGGATTATGGGAAGCCGTTATCATAATACCTAAAGTATTACACTTAATTGAGGCATAATATAACATCGGTGTTGTTACAAGTCCCAAATCAATGATATCAAGTCCAGTATCAATAAGCCCTTGAACCATAGATTTATGAAGGCTAGGCGAAGACAAACGATTATCATAACCCACCGTACAAATATGCTTATTATACTTTGTTTGTAAGATAGAACCGTAACTCTTGCCAATGATATATGCTGTTTTTTCATCTATTTCAACTGGATAGATACCACGAATATCATATTCGCGAAATATTTTTTTATTCATTTTAAATCACATTTTAGCAACTAATTTTAACATTTTTATACTATTTAAAATCTTTTTTCTTTTAAAATAGCATAAGTAATTAAAAATTAATTGAATCCTTTCTATTTTTACATTATTATCATAGCAAAAGTTTTTACTTTTAACAATAAATATGCTAAAATAAGTCTTCAAAAGAAGTGGGGATAACATGACTAATGAAGAACTAAAAGAATTAGAAATAATAGTTGAAAAATTTGATAACATTGATATAAATAATCTAAATAGCTTAAGAGATTTAAAATATTCTAAGATTCCTTCTGAAAAATTATTAAAACTAGTAGAACTTGCTAAGCAAAACAATAAAAGAGCTTTAACTATACTTGTTAAATATTATTATCCATTCATTCTTTCTATAGTTTTTAATTACAATATAGAAGGTATTGATTTAAATGATGTTGCCATGGCAGCCGTAAATGGTTTTATTGAAGGAATAAAAAAATTTAAGTCTGGTAATATAAATAATTCAGTTTATTTTTATATAATTAAAAATATTAATAAAGAAATTAGTTTAAATCATACAACTGCTAAAGTTGGTGATAATTTTGATTATATAGTCTTTTTATATTTAAAATATTTAAATGACTTAGAAGCTGGTAATACTAAAGAACTTGATTGTTTAGAACTAGCTTCTAAATTTAATATTGATATTAAGGGAATGAGAAGAATAATAGGCTTAGTAAATAGAAAAAATTACGTTGATACTAAAATTACAACAGAAGACGTAAAAATAGGTGATGATGATTATTATGAAACTCAAGATATTCTTACTATCATTAATAAATATATACCTTTAAATTATCAAAAAATATTTAAGATGTATTATGGACTTGGCATTGAAGAGCCACTAACTAAAAGACAGATTGCTAAAATAGCTAATATAACTGATGTCGGAGTAGAACATATCTTAGAAAATTGCTTGTTTATTCTAAGAAGTACATCAGCATTAAATAGTTTAAGAGAATACTATTATAAAGATTATATTAAACCCCACTATTACTTAAGTAAACGAAGTATCAGTCAGTTAAAAGCACCAATTAAAAGATTAATATATTTAAAGAAAATCAACGGTTCGATTACAAAATAAGTAAAAATTACAAATTATCACTAAATTAATTAGTAAATACTAACGTAAAAAACTTGCAAGAGAAAAATACTTGATGTATAATTAAACAGTAAATCAGATGAAAAAAGACGGAAATAAATGATATTTCAAAGAGAGCTGTCATTTGGTGAAAGGCAGTAAATTAGTTTATTTCAAATCACTTTTCGATGTGCTTATAGCCGTTTAACTTGCGTTAAAAGTAAGAGTGTATGATATCTCATAAAATAAGGTGGTACCGCGGTAATTCGCCCTTATGTTATGGGATTTTTTCTTTTTTTATCAAATATTTGGGAGGAAAATGTATGAAAAATTTTAAAAATTTAGACAAAAGACCAACTAGTGTTGTAGAAAATGACATTTTGCAAAGTTGGGGTGGCATCGTTAATATTTTAAATCGTCAAAATGAAGTTCATAAAGATTGCGATACTTTTGTTTTCTATGATGGACCAGCATTTGCTAATGGTTTTCCAGGACTTCACCATATGGTTGCTAAAAACCTAAAAGACTCAATTTGCAAATATCATGCCATGAATGGTAAAAAAGTTTTAAGAAAAGTAGGTTGGGATACTCATGGCCTACCTATTGAAAACCATGTAGAGAAGAAATTAGGTATCTCTTCAAAGAAAGAAATTCTAGAACTTGGTGTTGATAAATTTAATCAAGAATGCCGTAATAGTGTTGCTGAAAACGAAGCAGCTTTCACTAGACTAACTAGTAAAATGGGTCAATTTATTGATGTTGACCATCCATATTTAACTTATAAAAATGAGTATATTGAAACAGAATGGTGGATTTTAAAGAAATTCTTTGATGAGGGATACTTTTATGAAGGAACTAGAGTAGTGCCTTATTGCCCTCACTGCGGTACTGGGCTTGCTACCCATGAAGTTGCTCAAGAATATGTATCTGAGACAGCAACTACTTTATATGTACCTTTTAAGATAAAAAATAGTGATACTTATTTTCTAGCTTGGACAACTACACCTTGGACTTTACTTGCAAATGTAGGTCTTTGTGTTAATCCAAATATGGAATATGTAAAAGTCTTAGTAGATGGACTTAAGTATATTGTAGCTGAAAGCTTGATTACTAGTGTTTTTCAAGATAAAAAAGTTGAAATTTTAGAAAAATTCAAAGGAAAATCCTTAGAATTTACTGAATATGAGCAATTAATTCCAGAGTTAAAAGTGGAAGGTAAAGCATTCTTTGTTATGTGTGATGAATACGTTACGGCTTCTGATGGTACTGGTATTGTTCATATGGCTGGTGCTTTCGGAGTTGATGATGCCAATGTTTGTAACCGTTACGGGGTGCCAATTGTTAATCCAGTTGGCAAAGACGGCTGTTATACAGAAGGACCTTGGGCTGGTAAATTTGTTTTCGATTGTACTGATGATGTTATTGCTTACTTAAAAGAAAATAATAAATTATTTAGAAAGCAAAAAATAACCCATGACTATCCACATTGCTGGAGATGCCATACTCCATTAATTTATTATACTATGCCTAGTTATTATATTAAGGTATCAGCTTTTAAAGAAAAATTAGTAGAAGCTAATAAAGAAGTTAACTGGTATCCTGATTATGTTGGCGAAAAAAGATTTGCTAACTGGTTAAGTAATGCTAAAGACTGGAATATTTCCCGTAGCCGTTTCTGGGGTTCACCAATTCCATTCTTCAAATGTAGTTGTGGTCACAATGAAATGTTAGGAAGTATCGAAGAATTAAGAAATCGTAGCATCGAAAAATTACCAGAAGACTTTGATTTACATAAACCATATATTGATACAGTCCATCTAACTTGTCCAGAGTGTGGTGGTGCTATGGAACGTATTCCTGATGTTTTAGACTGTTGGTTTGATTCTGGTTCTATGCCATTTGCTCAATATCATTATCCATTTGAAAATAAAGAATTATTTGAAACACAATTCCCAGCTGACTTTATTTGTGAAGGAATTGACCAAACTAGAGGTTGGTTCTACACTTTAATGGTTATTTCTACCTTTGTAATGGGGCATGCTCCTTACCGTAATGTTTTAGTAAATGACTTACTATTAGACGGTGAAGGTAAAAAGATGAGTAAATCCCGTGGCAATATCGTTGAGCCTTTCAAGACTATCGAAGAATATGGTGCTGATGAAGTAAGATTCTACTTACCTTATGTTTCACCAGTATGGACACCACTTAAGTTCTCATTTGATGGTTTAAAAGAAGTTCATTCTAAGTTTTTTAACCCTCTTAAAAATACTTACAATTTCTTTGTTATGTATGCTAATGCTGATAAAATAGATACTGATGAATGTAATGTTAAATACGAAGACCTAGACTTAATTGATAAATGGTTACTTTCTAAATATAATACTTTAGTTAAAAATGTTAGAGCTTCATTTGATGAATATGATTTAAATAAAGTAGTTCACTTTTTAACAGACTTTGTTTGTGAAGACCTATCTAACTGGTATATTCGTCGTAATCGTAATCGTTTCTGGGATAGTCATCTTACAACTAGTAAAAAGGCTGTTTACAAAACTACTTATGATGTCTTAGTAGGCTTATCTAAACTAATTGCTCCAATTTGTCCTTATATTTCTGAGGAAATGTACCGTAATTTAACAAATGAAGAATCAGTTCATTTAAGTAATTATCCAGTAGTTAACGAAGAATATATTAACTCTACTATTGAAGAAAAAATGGATAAAGTAAGAGACTTAATATCTCTAGGACGTAATGCCAGAGAAGATAGCAAAATCAAAGTAAGAATTCCTCTTGCAACTGTTATTATTGATGGTAAATTAGAAGACTTACTAGGCGATTTAACTAATCTTATTACCGAAGAATTAAATGTTAAAAATCTAGAATTTACTAAAGATTTAAGTAAATATATGAACTTAACTATTAAACCTAACTTTAGAGTAGCTGGTTCTATGTTTGGCAAAGATATTAAAGCTTACCAAGAATTATTATTAAATTTAAGTGAAGAAGATAAACTAAAGTTAAATAATAAAGAAGAATTAAATGTTACTTTCCAAGATAAAGATTTAATTATCACTAGTAATATGATAGATGTTCGTATTGAGGCAAAAGAAGGCTTTGATGTTGCCATGAATGGTCGTGATTTTGTTATTTTAGATACAACTTTAACTGATGAATTATTACTTGAAGGTATGGCAAGAGAAATCGTTTCTAAACTACAAAACATGCGTAAAGAAATGGATTTAGATATTCAAGACCATATCAATGTTACTTATAGTGGTTCAGATAAGATTGTTGAATGCTTTACTAAATATGCTGATTTTATTAAGTCAGAAACTTTAGCAAACAATCTAACTTTAGAAGAAAGTGAAAATCACTATGACATTAATGGCGAAGATTGTACTTTAAGTATAACTAGTGCTGAATAATTATTTTAAAAAGATAATAATTAGTTACTGAAATAGTAATTTCGTTATTATCTTTTTTTACTCAAAAAATATTTGCATTTTGTAAATAAAAGTGATAGTATATTTTTACATTTAAGGGGGGGAAATGTAATTATGGTACAAACAAGTCTTAATAGTGATGTTAAATTAGCTCAAAACTTACCAGCAATAAAAGATGAATTAAATCTTGAAAAATTATGGTGGTATAACTTAGGACTAATTATAAATCACCTTACTTTATTAAATAAAGGACAAATTTTTAATAACACTAACATAATAGGAGCTTATAACGAACAAACCAACTTAAAAAGTTGGCTAGATATTCAAATATTTAGATTTCAAAATAATCTCTTAGAAGAAGATAAAATAGTATTTTTAAAAAATATTGGACTTTTAAATGAAAAAAAGGCTAAAATAACTGGTCACCAACTAATTAACTGTTGGTTTCAAATGTTTGAAATAAATGATATTAGAAGTGCTCTTCCCTTAAAAAAAGAATATTTAACTCGCTATGAAATTTGGTGGTATAATTATTTATTAGTTAAAAAATGTTATGAAGAAAAGAAAAATATTAATCTAAAGTCTAATCAAACTATCATTGATTATTATGGAAAGAATGTCTCTTTAAGTGCCTGGATTAATGCTCAAATAGCTAGAAAAAGAAATAATATGTTATCTAAACGTCAAATTACTTATTTAGAAAAATTAGAGATAATCTGGCAAAAAGATGAAAACGATATTAAAAACATAATAGCTGATAGATGGTTAAAAGCATTTAAAAATAATAGTGTTCAAAGTATTTTACCTATTAGTAGAGATTGCTTAAACTTAAATGACTTATGGTGGTATAAATATTCTTTAGCTAGAACTTATTACCAAGAACATCATAACCTGGATTTTTCCCAAAGCTATAAAACTACTGGCTACTATGGTGAAATCGTTAATTTAGGAATTTGGCTTAGTTGTCAAAAAAACCGCCAAAAAGATAAATTATCTGATAAGCAAATTCAAGCTCTTGATAATATCGGCATTATTTGGGAAAAAAAGACTAAAAGTTATATCGATTCTGTAAATAAAAAATGGCAGGATGCTATTTTAAATGCTGATATTAAAAGTATTTTACCAAAAAATAAAGAATCATTAGATAATCTTAATCTTTGGTGGTATAACCTAGCTTTGTTAAAAAAATTTTATCAAGAACATGGTAATTTAGCTATGTACTATGAATTGACAGTTAAAGGTTACTATGGTGAAGATGTTATAATAGACAGGTGGTATCGTCATCAAAGATTAAAATATCTAAGTAATCAGTTAGAACCTTATAAATTAGAAGCTCTAAATAATATTTGTTCTAATTGGTACCAATTAGATAGGATAGAAAAAGATAAATCAGAAATAGAAAATAGGGCTGATATAGCTGCTGTCAAATGGTTAGAAGCTATTAAAAATAATAATGTTAAATCACTTTTACCTGATGATAAAGGAAAATTAAGTTACTTTGACATTTGGTGGTATAATTTTGCTCTTGCTAAAAAATATTTAACTGAAAATATCGTTTTAAATATCTCAAGTAATCAACTAATGTTAGGATTCTATAACGAACCATTTTATGTTGGAAGTTGGTTAATGCGTCAAGCTAATCGTAATAATAAAAATAGTTTAAATGAATATCAAAGAAAGGCTTTTAATAGCATTGCTAATAAGACTTTGAAACCTGATGAAGCTAATTATTCAATTGCCAGTAAATGGTTAGAAGCCATCAAAAATAATAATGTTAAAAAGATTTTACCAGCTTCAAAAGCTATGTTGTCTTTCTTTGATTTATGGTGGTATCAGTTTAGTCTTGCTTACCAATATTATCAAAAATATGGCTGTTTATGTCCTAATAAAAACGAGATAGTAAAAGGCTATTACGATGAAGATTTTAACTTAACAACTTGGCTAACTAGTCAAAAAAGGCGAGAAACGAGTGGTGGCTTATTTAAAGAACAAATCAAAGCTTTAGATAGTATAGATATGATTTGGAGTCAAACTTCTAAGCACTATCGTACTACTGCAAATGAACTTATAGCCAAAAAATGGTATCAAGCTATTAAAGAAGGTAATATATCAGCTCTTTTACCACCCGATAAAAAAGATTTATATCAGTATGATCTATGGTGGTATAACTTTGTTATAGCTAAGAAATATGCCAATACTTATCATAATCTTGATTTAGGTTTTACCAAGACCGTTACTGGATTCTATAACGAAGAAGTCTATCTCGGTTATTGGCTTTATATCCAAAGAAAAAGAAAAAAAGCAAATAGCTTAAGTGACTTTCAAATTAAAGCCTTAGATAGCATTAATATGGTTTGGAAACTTCATCTTTCAAAAGAAGAAGAATGGCAATTTAATTATCAAGAAGTTATTAAATATAAAGAAAAATATGGTACTTTAGATATTCCTTTAGATTATGAGGTAGCTTATGATGATAATATTACTATAAATATTGGTAACTGGCTTCAAAAACAAAAAGATAAATTTCTTACTGGCAAATTAACTAATGAAGAGATAGCTAAATTACAAATGATAGGTATAAAATTGCAAAATGCTGATTCATTATGGAACGAAAAATTAAATGCTGCTAGAGATTACTATAATACATATGGTAATTTACTAGTTGAATCAAATTATAAAGCTATTATTTCTACAGGTGAATTTAATTTATATCAATGGGTAGAACAACAAAGACAACTTTATTGGGAAAATAAATTACCGGAAGAAGAAATTAAAATATTTGAAAATTTAAAGATATCTTGGCTTAATTTAAGTTTAGAGTGGCTTAGAATGTATAACTATGCTAAAGAATATTATTTAACTAATAAAAATCTAGCAATAGTTATTGCTTATAAAACATATGATGCTAAAGGAAAAAGTGTAGCTCTAGGAAGTTGGTATCATAAACAACAGATAGATTATCAAGATAACAAATTAAATTCCTTACAAATTGAACTTTTAAATAAAATAGGGATGATTTGGAATAAAAGTGATAATCATATTAATAATTTTAATCTATGTAATTATTATCATCTTTCTAATAAGTTATTTAAAAACATTATAAATAGATATTCTTTTTTAGAATTAAATGCTAAAATATGTTTTTGCCTTGATAATAAATTACACTTAGAAAGCGAAAATGAAATAAATCCTATATTTACCATGAGTAGTATAGATTTAAAAAATGAATATAATGTTTCTCTAGAGGAACTAATTATAAAATATCAAAATAGAATGAATCTTGTTAGGAGGTAAAAAATGAATTATAATTTACAATTTTACTATGATTTATTAGTAGAGTATTATAATGAACATCAAGATATTAATATTCCTATTAATTATAAGGTTACTACCAAAGATGGTAGAGTAGTTAATTTAGGCTGCTATATAAACGCACAACGTAATAAATATCGTAATAATAAACTAACAGATGAAGAAATTAAAATGTTAGAACATTTAAATATATCTTGGCATCCATTAGAAGATGAATGGCTTTTTATGTACTCTTTAGCTAAAAAGTATAAAGAATCTCATGGTAATTTAAATATAAAACAAAGTTATGTAGAAAAAATTGATGGTAAATCCTATTATTTAGGACGTTGGTTAATTAATCAAAGAAACAATTATCGTAATGCCAAAGGCATATCTAAGTTAAAAAATACCAGATGGCATTTAAGTGACGAAAGAATCTCTCTTTTAGAAGAACTAGGTATTAACTGGCTTCCTCTTAATGAACAAAATTGGCTCCTTAAGTATAATGCTATTTTAGATTATTTGAAAGTTAATGGTAGCTTAGACATGCCAAAAGATTACGATATGTCCTTATCTAACGGCAAAAAATTTAATGCTTATGAATGGTTATTAAATAATAAAGCCAAATTTTTAGATAAAAATAGTGATTTAACTATAGAACAAAGAGAAGCTTTAGTAAAAATCTCTATAACAAATTTTGCTGACTATGACTATTATTGGATGAAAATGTATAAGGAAGCTGCTAAATATTATGATATCCATGGTGACTTAAAAGTTCCAGCAACTTATTCTTATTTTGATAGTGATGGTAATCTAGTAAACTTAGGTTATTGGATTAATTCTCAACGTAAAAAATATAAAAATTATTTAAATCCTAATAACAATAGTACTTGTAAGCAAGCCTTAGATAAAGAAAAAGTAGCCTTATTAAATAAAATCGAAATGATTTGGAAAATTCAGATTCGTTTTGCTGAAATTTATCCCTATTTAAAAGCTTATCATGATTATTATGGTAATTTAATGGTACCATCTGGTTTTAAAACCGATGATGGTTATACATATAGTCCAAATGGTAAAATAGAACTATATAAATGGTTATATAATTTTGAACACTCCGCTAATCCCTTAGGAAAAAATGCAATTCTATTAACTAAAATGGGACTAATCTGGCCTTTAAAAGCTAATTATAAAGCAGTATTAAATATTGCAATAGAAAATGATATCGACACTTCTTTAAATCAAGTAATTCTTAAAAGAATCTCCTTTATTGAACTAGCTAGTAAAATAGCTTATTTAAAAGCAAATAATCTACCAGTTACAATTAATGGACTTTTAAATCCTTTATTTAGTATGAGTAGCAAAGATATAATGGTAAATTATCAAGTAAGTTTAGAAGATATCATTAATAATTATTACACTAGAAAATTAAAAAAATAGGTCTTTATAAACCTATTAATCCATAAATTCTTGGAAAACTTTTTTATCGAAGATGTGGTCTTGTAAATCCTCATCTTCTTTTTTCATTTGTTCATTATTAACTAAAAAGTACTTATGATATAAATAATCTTTACCATCGCTACTTACTGGATCATCCCAAGTAAGGTCAACATGTAACCATTCATCATTATAATAAACAGCATTCCAAATATGTGTATTACTAGATACTTTATAGTTTCTAATTCCTAATTTATCTAAGGCTATGGCATAAGCATCAGCATACCCATTACAAGTGGCATATCCTTCCATAAAAACTCCAATTGCTGTATTACTATGATATTTACTCGTTCCATTATTATTTTTTTCTGTATCGTATTTAGTGTTATTAATAATATAATCATGAATAGCTAACAACTTATCTTTAAGAGTCATATTATCAGTAATAACAGTGTTTAACATTGTTGTAACTTTATCATTTAAAAGAGCAATTTCTTCATTTGTATAAGTCTTCGTTATTTTTAAAGTAATCTCTCCCGTATCATCATATAAAGTTTGAATTGATGCAAAGGAATTAAAAGGGGCAGCATAATTATTAATTTGAGTAAGTAATGTATCGTTAGTAGAAATATCTTTAATATCACTTAAACACTCACTATATTCTTTAGGACAATAAAAAGTAAAAGAATTCCATCCATTATTAATAACTGTATATATTATATTAAGCAAATCATGATAACTATAAGGAACGAAATTCGTTGTTTCTTGGACAAATTTATATGAAGCATCTTTATGATATTTATTACTATCTAAAATAACTACTTCTTTTGTATTATCCAATTTACTTACGACATAATCAGTTATTGTATCAATATTTTTAACTTCTAATGCTAATAAAACGCCAAGTATAACTGGCCATATAAACTTTTTCAATTTAATCACCTAGTAGATTATATCAAAAAAAATGAACCCTTACTAGTTCATTTCTTTAACTTTATTATTTAATCTTGATTTTTGTCTAGCAGCAGTATTCTTTTTAACAAGACCTTTGCTAGATGCTCTATCAATTACAGTTTGTACTTCTTTAACTAAAGAAGTCGCTTCTTCTTTATTCTTTGATGCGATTGCTTTTTCACAAGCCTTAATAGTATTCTTAACTCTTGCTTTTAATTCATGGTTATTAGCAGTAGTTTTAGCAATTTGTTTAATCGCTTTCTTAGAACTCTTAATATTAGCCATACTCTTGCTCCTTCCTTAAATGTCTATATGATTTTATCAAATATTTCAAGACTTTTCAAGGCATTTGAAATTTTTTTTCTATTTCTTATGATAAGTGTTGTTCTTTGATTAAAATGATATGAATAAAGTTGACAAATAATAAATTTAGTGCTAAAGTAGCTGTCAACAAATGCGATAGTTAGCATTTTAAGGGGGGTTATATATGAAAAATATTGATGAATTGTTAAAAAAATGGTATCATGCCATGCAAGAGTATGAAAAGACAATGGCACGTCCAGATTTAACCAAAGAAGAAAAGAAAAAGTTGATTACTGAAAGTGGGGCTATTAGTACTAAAAAAGATGAGCAGTTTGGTTTATATCTTAATATAATAGAGTGCTACGATACTATATTAAAGGGTAAATGGTCAAAAATGGAACAAGATTTAGCAGCTTTTAAAGCCACCGGTAGATGTTCTTCTTGGGGCCCAGATTTGCTTGAAACTGATGCTGAGTCAATTTGGCAAGCCTCAACGGATTTTGAAACCTTTTATGCGGCAGTGGATAGTAAGTTTGCTGGCAAGTATGATAAAAATCTTTTAAAAATATTTTATGATATAAATAATTTACTTAATGCTACGATTTGGACTCAAAGAATCGCAGGTAGTAAAAAAGACGTCCATAATTTAAATGCTTTAGAACGACAAGTCGAAGACTTTACAGTAGACAGGGGAATGAATTTTATCTTTCATGATATGGCTAACCATTATTATTTTGGTAAAGCTTATCTTTCAGTTGTACCAGAAAAATATACTGAAGTAGTTCTAGAAATTATTAATTTTGTTAATAATTTTCGTCGCAATTTTAATGGTGAACTTTTAGGTCAAACTAAATTTAGAACGGTTCCTGCAAATGATGCCATCGTATTTAGATTTACTAGTCCAGAACAGTATTTTTATATTAAAGACTTTGTTAAAAATAATAAAACAATTCAAGCAGCTATTAAGCCAAATGCTACCTTTGTTCCAACCGATGATGCTAATTTAAATGTCTTACCAGATAATGATGGCTCTTATAATTGCTTTTTACAAACTGTTATATTTTCTTATTTAAAAGCATGTTTAAGCATTAATAAAGAGCCAAATGTTAATGAATTTACTTTCTTTGTAGAACAGTTAGATATAAATAGTTATAATGATGGTGTTAATAATCAAAAAAATGTTGGTTACTTTAAAAAAACTTTACTAGGCAAATTATATGGTGAAGATGATATCAAAATGATTGAAGAATCTCTAGGTATTGGAAATAGCGGTAGAAAATTAACAAAAGTTACAAAATAAAACTATATTAAAAGAAGAATAAGGTGATATTATGTCCAAATATCAAAAAAATATATTACTAATTTTAATCAGCTATATTGCTTTCTATATATCATATTATAGTTTACAATCCATAGGTTTAGATTCTTTATTAGTCAAAAATATTAGCCTTATTCTTTTTCTATTACCTAGTATTATCTATGTCTTTATTTTAAAACCAGCAATGACTAAAATTAGCATCCTAGAAAACATAATTTATATGTCAAAAGCTAAAAAAGTTCTTATCTTTTTATTAATATGGGTGTTTAATTATCAAGTAATAAGTATTCTTAACTATATATTAAAACTTAATAATGAATTTACAAATGATTTAAATATCATCGCATTTATTCTACCAATTATTATTTACATTTTTATTATTAAAAATATATTTAATTATTATAAAAAACTAATATTAATCAGTACTAAAGCTATTAAAATAAAAGAATTAAATAATAAATATCAATTTAATAACAAGACAAACACTATAACCATCAAAGAGCAAGTATCTTCTAAAAGAAAATTTAATAATATTACTAAAGAAGAAGTTATTAGATATTATATTGAAAATGATATTAATTGTCTTCGAAAGTCAATAGAAAATACTATACTAGATCTTCAAAATTTAAAAAATTACAAAGAAGAACTTAATAAAATTTTATTAAATAATTCTGATTTTGTAGGTAAAAAGAATCGCTTTTTCTATCAAAGACTTGAAAAAAGAATAATATCTTCATTAATATACCAAAAAGAAAATTTATTATTAAATGTTAAAATTACTATTACTTATCATGCCTATAATGGTGCTGTTTGGTATAAAAATATTGGCATAATTACTTGGAAGCAAATACTAAATATTTATAATGAATGGTTAAATGGCAAAAAGTATTGCGAAACGATAAAAAGAGAAAGAAACAAAATAACGTCGACTCTAAGATATGAAGTACTAAAAAGAGATCATTTCACTTGCAAAATGTGTGGAGCTACAGTAAAAGATGGTATAAAATTACAAGTCGACCATATTATTCCAGTCTCCAAGGGTGGTAAAACAACCATGTCTAATTTACAAACATTGTGTCAAAGATGTAATCAGGGTAAAAGTAATAAAATATAAAAAATTAAATTTTTAAGCATAATTTGACATATTATTTAAGTGTTATTTACTAAAATTAAATAGTGATAATTATGAAAAAAAGATTTAAAAGCAGGAAAAAATTAAATAATCTTAAGAAAATCATCTATTTAATATTTATCTTAATAGGTTTTTTCTTAAGTTATCTTTACTTTTATTACAAAGTAAGAAACATGATATCAAGCGAAGATTACCTAAACTATTTATTAAAAGTTGGCTTTAATAAGCAAATTGATAGTAGTTATATTAAATCTAGCCTACTGAGTAATACTACATTTGATAATACTTCGGTAACAGAAAATAATAATGACGATACCAGTCAAATTACTGATAAGTCTAATACTAAAGAGGTCTCAAATAGTACTAAACCAATTATTTATATATATAGTACCCATGATACCGAGGGTTATGCTAGTAGCTATTTTAATATTTATAATATTAAACCAGACGTTAAAATTGCTTCTTACTATTTACAAGAAAAGCTAAGTGATTTAGGGCTTAACACAATTGTTGAAAAAAGAATGATTAAAGATGCCCTAAATAAAAATAACTGGGTTTATAAAGATTCTTATAAAGCTTCAAGAATTTATTTAGAAAATACTTATCAAAATAATACTTCTTTAAAATACTTTATTGATTTGCATCGTGATTCTTCCTTAAAAAGTAAAACTACTACCACAATAGATGGTAAGTCATATGCTAGAGTTATGTTTTTAGTAGGACTAGAACACGATAATTATAATGCCAATTTAAAAGTAGCAACTGATATTAATAACTTAATAAAAGCTAAATATCCAAGTCTTACAAGAGGTATTTATAAAAAGAGTGGACCAGGAGTTAATGGTATATATAATCAAGATTTTAATAGCAATTGTATTCTAATTGAACTAGGTGGACAATATAATACTATGTTAGAAGTATCTAATACTATAGATATATTAGCTAAAATGCTTTATGATTATATAGGAGAAAACATATGAAAAAGGTTAACCCTTTCTTTAAAATTTTATTTGTATTTTTCTTAATATTTATTGCTTTATACATTGCCTTAGAATCTGGTTATTATGATGTTAAAATGGGTAGAAAAGCAACAATTACAGAGGAAAAATTAAAAGAATTTGAGCAAGATGTTAAAGACGGTAAAAATATTGATTTAAAAGATTATTTAACTAAAGATTATATTGATTACTCCTCAGGAGTCTCTAGATTTGGTAGTAAAATTGGTACTAGCTTAGATAAATTAATGGATGGCGGTATCAAGGATTTCTTGGAATTACTAGGAAGTTTATTTTAAGTTGCAAATGTGTATAATTTATGTTATCCTAACGTTAGTTTTTGAGGTGAAAATATGCTTGAGCTTGAAAAATCAAAATATGTTAAAATTATATATCGATATCAAAACTTGATTCATATCAAGATACGTGGTACTGGCTATCCTTATAGTTATGCCCAGATAGCTAATCTTTCTGATTATGATCTAATTCGTTATTACTTGGATATTCAAAGATGCTTAATTAAAATAAAGATGGAAACTGAAGAACAAATCAAAAAAGCTTATATTAATAAGGATAATGAAATTGACTCCGAACCATATGAAGATGATTCAATAATTTTAAATGAATGTCAAACCGATACTTTTTTAGGACCAGTTCAGCCCAATCCCCATGCTAAGATTATAGAAGAAGTTCGCAAAGAAATAGATGAACAAAATCTTCGCTTAATTCGTGAGGCCAAGGATTCTGAACAAAATGAAAAAAGATAATTGACAATTTGTAAAATTGTGCTATTATATTAGATGCTAAAAAAGGGGGAGTATCTAATGCCAGACCAACTTGTTGCGGAATATATTAGTACTATATATAAATACCGTGGATTATTACCATTTGATAATTCAGAGTCCTTAAGTAGGAGAGACATTGCTAATTGGAGTGATGATGCCTTAGCTAAATATTTTGTTTATGTTTTAAGACGAGAACAAAATATTTGTAAAATACTAGAAGAAAGTAAGCAAAAACATTTGAATGCTGAAATAGAATTGAGCGATTCTTTAGAACAATATTTAGTTGATACCTATGAAATAGATAATGGACCAGATGAAGAGCCTACTTTAGATACTGATGATTTTCTAGGAGCAAAAGAACCCAATGAACGTACAATGAAATTATCTCATCGTAGATGAAAATTATCCAATTTATGAGCAGACATTTATAGAAGTTTTAAAGCTTCTTTTTTTGATATCTTCATATTTTTTAAAATAACTATTGGGACATTATCATAAGTTAAACATAAGCATGCTAAAATTCAAAGTAAACAGTTGACTTAAATTAAACTTCGTGTTATAGTAACAATCAATAAAAAAGGGGAATTGGTTATGAAAGAAGAAATAAAAGAAAATAATAGACTTAAAATATCACGTCGTGATTTTTTGAAGGTAGTAGCGGTAGCACCCGTTATACTAAGCCTTACTGGTTGTAAGAAAAAATACGAAATAGGTTCAACTTATGTTGACAAAGATGGTAATATTCGTGAAATTATTGAAATAAAGATTAAATCTGGTGATACTTTATGGCAAATTGCCAAAGATTATCAAACTACTGTTGAAACGATTTTAGAAATGAATCCTGACATAAAAGATGAAAACAATATTTTAATTGATACAATTATTAAGGTTCCGATGATAAAACTAGATGAAGAACTTTATGAAGATTATATCGTAGAACCAGGTGATAATTTAACTAGTATTGCTAAAAGTCATAACATAAGTTTAGAAGACTTGATTGCCTTAAATAGCCAAGCTATTTCTAACCCAGATAAAATATATCCTGGTTTAATTTTAAATGTTCCTAAGATAAAAAAAGAGTTTTATGAAATAAATTATATAATTAAATCTGGCGATACTATTTCTGGTATCAGTACTACTTTTGGCTGTGATATTGATAAGATAAAAGAATTAAATCCTAATTTAAAAAATATTAACAGTATCAAAGAAGGAGATATTTTAACTTTAGCCGTTAAAAATAATATTAAAGGATATATTGTTAAAAACTTTGAAAATATTGATGATATATGCTTGAAATTTGGTATGTCTATCCCTTTATTTGAAAGTTTAAACGGTATAACTTATCCATCTTATTATCAACCAGGTGATAAAGTTCTTGTTGCTACTGATATGGATATCTATAAAAAGTATAAATTAGGTGACAGTGAAACCATAGAAGATTTAGCCTCTAGATTAGGAATTTATCCAGAAGATATTTTATATGTTAATGGTACTTCAGCAATTAATCCTGGTGAAACAATATATTTACCTGATAGTAGCACTATTTCTATAACTGAAGAAAAATTAGATTATGAAGATAATATTGATGCTAAAAGTGATATTCCTGTTAAAAGCATATCAGATTGGAACGAACAAATTGCTAGAAATGGTCATGTGTATGGGATTGATATTTCAAAACACCAAGATACAATGGATTTAAATAAAGTTTTACAAGCTAATCCAAACATTCGTTTTGTTTATAACCGTATAGGTAACTGTCTTGCTAATAATCCTAGTGTTGATGCTAACTTTACAAAAAATATTGAGATTTTAAGAGCTAATAATGTAGTAGCAGGTTATTATTATTTTCCATCAGCAAGAAATGTTTCTGAAGCAAATACCGAAACGAAAAAAATAATTCAATATTTAAGGTACTTAGAGTCTCTTGGCTATTATACTTTTATGCCTATTGCTTTGGATATTGAAGATATTGCTGATTGTAAGAGAATTTTAAATGATTTAAAAGAACATGGGAAAAATTCTGATGCCTATAAAGCCATCATGGAAACCATCCGTTTACTACAAGAAGCCGGTTATTATGTAATGCTTTATACTGGAGATGCTTGTGTTAAAGATTATCTTCGCCCCTTTAAAACAGAAGATGGTGGTATCTTTGGCATTGATACTTGGATAGCTAGATATGGAAAATATTCTTCTAATTCTAAATTTGGAGAAAAAATTTATTTTTCAAAATCAACTAATATTGATAACTTAAAGATGCCTGAGTATGTAACCAATTTTGGTATTCATCAAGTAAGTGACAATGCTTTTCTTAAAGGCTATTCTAAGAATCTTGATTTAGATAAGGCTTTTAGAAATTATCCACAAATTATTTATAACCGTGGGTTAAACAATACCAGAAATGCTAATGTATCTTATACTGATTCTACTAGAAAAAGTCTATAGAAAAAACTTATAGAAATTTAAGATTTCTATAAGTTTTTTTACTCTTTATTAACAAAATTTTTTAAATAAGTATCATATGCTTGATAAGCTGTATCATGAGACATAGCTTTATATTTAATATTTTTACTTTTAAGTAAATTCTTTGTAAAATATTCTAATAGATAAGGATTACGAATAAGAAGGGGACCTAGCAAGTAAGTGCCATAGAAATTATTTTTTCTAATGCCTTCATTTTTATTATTAGGAGCAAAGCCAGTGCCTGTTGTTACTTTAAATAAGGAGGTCTCGCTATATTCTTTAATAACTGTATCACGATTTTGAAAACCAATAACATAATTTTTAATTAAATCGGTTGTATAGACTTGCTCACCAATAATCCTGAAATCTTCTTTAACACTCTTAAATTTTAGTATTTTTAAATCACTAAATAAATCTAGAGCATTACCTGTTACTAAAATAAATTTATTAGCATCAATATACTTACTTAAATCTTCCTTATATCTTTTTAAATCTTCTAAGACTATAGGGTAAGATTCATCAAGACCAGTACCTATATAAATAAAGTCATAATCCATAATTTTAATATCATCATGTAAAGACTTAAAATCTACTTTATATTTTACATCTTCTTTATCAAGGGCATGCATTAATGCTCTTACATTAGCTGATTCTCCATACATATTCATAATATCGTAGTATAAATGCAATATTTTAATCATTTTTCTTGCTCCTCAATCATTTTTTTAATAATAGCTGTCATATCAAAACATACCATCGTATAAATATCGCCAGTTGATTTTTCTTCGACTAAATTAAGAAGATTATTTAAATCATCAACTAAAACTAATGTATTCTTATCAATACCTGCATATTCCAAGCGAGTTTTAACATCATAACGAAATCTACCAATGCAGAAAATTTTATCAATAGAGACATCATTTAATAATTCAAAGTTAACATCATATAACCATGAAAGGTCATTTTCTTTATAACGTCTAGAAACATTTTCAAAACCTAAAATTACAGTTTTAGGTCCCTTTTGCTCCCTGATGTACTCACAACTTTGATAATAGCTTAAATTATTTTCGTTTTTAGTTTCTAACATCATGATAGGGCGATTTGCAATATAATAAGTTTTGCCACGTTTAGAGGCAATTTTATCAGTATTTAAGGCATATAAAATTTTATCTTCACGAATATTTAAGACTTTAGCTAGAGTATATGCCGCTGTTGTAGCATAAGCCGTATATAAAGCATTTTTATTAATATAGATCTCATTGCCATCAATGGTAATATGTTGTTTATCTAAATTGATATTAGTTGCTAGACAATCAGGTACTCCACGATAGAAATTACATCTTGGGCACTTATAGTCACCTAAATGTCCGTAATGATAATAAGAATATTCTAACTTTTCATGACATTTAGGACAATAAGCAAAATCAACATTGTTTAAGGTTGGCTTTTTAAAACTATGTTTAGTTTTATCAATACCATAAGTTGTAATTTTACCCTTATGGGTAAGTTTTAGGCGGCTAACTAAAGGGTCATCAGCATTAATAATAAGATGAATAGAATCATCAATAGCCTTATTTATTTCTTTAAAAATAATTTCAGGTGTTCCATTTCTTACCGGTTGATCGCGAGTCAAATTAGTTATAATTAAATGCGTAGGCTTTTTCTTTGGAAAAATAAATTGTAAATGCCTTTCATCACATTCTAAAAGTAAAACATCTTTTTTAAATTCACCATTAAGTTTTAAATTGTTAAAAATTAAAGTTGTAGCTCCAATTAAGCCGTTAGAACCATACTCATTTAATGCAACAGAATACCCAGCATCTACTAAGATATGTTTAATTAAATTGCAAGTTGTTCCTTTACCAGAAGAACCAGTAACAGCAATCACATACTTAGGATATTTGACATAATTAACGATATCATCGCCAAAGATTTTTAAAACCCAATATCCAGGTAACTGCGTTCCATTTTTACCAAAAAGTCTGCAGCCAAAGTTAATAAATCTATTAACTAAAGTAGCTAAAAATATTTTCATAATAACACCACCATAAGACAATTATACTATAAAACCCCAAGAAAAAAAGAGATTTTGCTAAGTTTTGTCGAATTTATATGAAATGCTAAAGATATTTGTTATATTTAATTTAGGTGATACTTGTGAATATATTTTATAATGATAATACTTTATTTGTTAACATTTATGAAGAATTAAATTCCTACAATGTAAATAGATTAAAATTAAGAGTTTTTAAAATAGTTACGGAATATGATATTGAAAATGTCGTTTTAAGTATAAACAATTGTAAAAAGAATAGTTACTTATTAAAAGATTTTATAAATGAATATGAGGCTACTTTTAATGGTCATATTAAGGTTAAATAATTTATAGGGTAATTAACCACTGCACCATAAAAAGTAAATCTTTAAAAAGGTAAGAAAAAAACGTTAGAAATTAATCTAACGTAAATATCTTTTTAATGGCGGAGCAGGAGAGATTTGAACTCTCGCACCAGTTACCCGGTCTACACCCTTAGCAGGGGCGCCTCTTCAGCCTCTTGAGTACTACTCCATGCCAACAATATCAGTTTACTAAAAATAAGAAGACAAGTCAATAAAAAATTGAATCTTTCTATTAATTTTTTGTGGTTTTTATTTAAAAGGGAGGAAAATGCTTATTAATTAAATGAAATCATTAGTCATCATTATAATAAACTATGATACAATATTGTTATCTTAATTAAGTAAAATTATTAAAAATTCAAAATAGCTATGGCATTATTATATTGAATAAAAGTCAAAAAAAGATTGCTAGAATTAATCTAGCAGTCTTTTGTCATTTATAAAACTAATTATGTAAATCTTTACTATATAAATTTTTATAGAACTCACATTTTTTTAATAATTCTTGATGAGTTCCACTATCTATTATTTTGCCATCATCAATAACAAATATTTTATCAGCATCAATTACCGTTGATAAACGGTGAGCAATGATAAGAATGGTATATTCACCTTTTAAATTATCAATAGCCTTTTGTATTTGCTCTTGGGTTTCATTATCTAAGGCACTTGTTGCTTCATCAAAAAGAATTATTTCTGTTTGCATAAGTAAGGCTCGGGCTATTGCTATACGTTGTTTTTGACCACCTGATAAAATAATGCCATTTTCGCCTAAAGGTGTATCATATTTATCTGGTAGCGACATAATATAATCATCGATACAAGCTAGCCTGCAAGCATTTCTAATTTCTTTTAATGTCGCATCTTCTTTGGCTAGCAATAAATTATCTTTAATCGAAAAATTAAAAATATAAGGATTTTGGGTAATAATTGACATATTATTTCTAATTGTATTGCAATCTAAATCGTTAATATTTATATCATCTAGTAAAACCTTGCCACTACTTACTTGATAAAGATGGGTAATTAAGTTGAAAATAGTTGATTTTCCCGCTCCACTTTTACCAACAAAGGCAATCTTTTCATTAGGCTTTATTGTAAAATTCATTTTCTTTAAAATTTCTTCTGTATCATAACTAAAGGAAACATCAACAAATTTTATAGAACCCTCTAACTTGTCTTTTTTGATATTTCCAAATTGTTCCTTAGCAAATTTACTGTTTTCAATGACTTCATATACTCTATTAGCAGCAATACTAAATTTTTTATTATATTCAGCAATTTTAACAATGCCAACAAGTAAATTTTTAACCTTAGCTTGATAATTATAAATAATAACAAAGTTAGGAATAGAAAGTAGGGACTTATTATATAAAAGACATCCTACCAATATTAAACCTAAATCAGTTAAAGCTCTGATATTACTTTCAATATAATTATATAATCTTCTAATATTCATAATGTGTACTTGTTCATTAGTAGCATCTTCAATTTTATTATAAGCTTGTTTTAAAATACTTCTACTAGCATTTAAAATTTTAATATCTCTAATACCTCGAACTAATTCGCTAGTTAAACCCGTTTTATTTTCTTCTATAGTCTTTAATTTTCTTTGAACTTCATATTGTTTAGCTAAACTTTTTCTATTAATAAAGTACACAATTAAAGAAGTAATAACGGCATATATAAAGAGATACTTATTAAGAATAAATATTGTCACTAAAACTCCAACATTAGTAATTATATAAGATAACCAGTAAGCATATTCCATAAATAATCCAGCAATATCTTGTGTATCTTTATTTAATCTATTAATAAATAATCCAGAAGAATTTTTATCTATTTCTTGAACTTCTAAGTTTAATATTTCTTTTGTTAATGATTTTTGAATAGCAATTAAAGTCTTTTGATATATTTTTTGATAAAAAAATCCTTTAAAATAGATCATAACATATAAAATAAGTTCAATAATAAAGACAACTATAGCTGATAATATTAGTTGATTTATAATACCATTAGTAATATTTAAAATAACTTTGGCTGCAAGTAGGGGAATTATTGCACTTATTATAGCCTCAATAATACTTACAATACCATATCCAATTAAGTTTAATTTTGCTTCCTTAATATATTTCCAAGTTCTTTTAACATTAAGTTTAAAATTATCATTTTCCATAAACAAAAACTCCTTTTCATTACTTCATATTTTAAGCATTTAAAAGTTAATTACAAGCTAGAATTCTTTATCTAAGAAATGTTATAATGTTTTTCAAGAAAAAAATATTAGAACTAAGTCTAACATTTTTTTAAAACTTTATTCGTTTGTTGTAGCTTCTCTTAAATTTCTTAAATATTCATTCATAATTGATAAATAATCATCACTATTGTTACGTTCATTACTATCTAAGGTATTCATCATATTAACTTCTACTTTTTTAGCTTTATAATTGTTTACTAAATCAGTAATGGTATCACTAGTCTCACCTTTTTTTATAAATAGAGTAGTATAAGTACCATTTTTAAAATTATTCTTTAAATCCGTAGTAACATTTTTGCTATCTTCTAAAGATATAACAGTAAAGCCATAATTTTCTAAATATTTTAAGGAATTAGTAGTTGTAATAACAGGTTTTTTACTAGCAGCACCAATACTTCTTAAATTAGCATCCATTAAAGATAAATCTTCTTGTAGTTTCTTATAATTAGTATCAATCATTTGAATCAAATATTTACTATTTATAAAATCGCTTAAATTATTCTTTGTAGTAGTTGCTAGCATTAAATAATTATTAGGGCTTAACCAAAGTTCTTCTGAGGTTTTACCATATTCGATATTAAGACCATAGCTAACATCAATAATTTTCATATTTCTATTTTGATTTAGAAAACTTCTAGCAATATTTTTTTCATCACTAAGCCCATTATAAACAAATAATGTATTTTTAGAATAATCATTTATCTGCTTATCAGTAAGTTCGTAATTATTAACATCAACCCCACTTGGATAAATACTATCAATATTAGAATAAGCACCATATAAACTCTTTACAATATATTCGATAGGATAAGTACTAACAACTATACTAATATCTTCCATGTCATCTCTTTTAAAACAACCAGTAAGACTAAAAAGTCCTAAAAGTAAACAAAATATTTTTAATAAATTTTTCTTCTTTTTCATTTTTTCTCCTTTATATATATATAATATAATAATTCTTATTAGTTATTTTCATTATTTAATATGGGTACGGGATCATAACCAAATTTCCCATGGGGATGACACCTTAATAATCTTTTAATGCCAAGTTTTAGCCCGGTAAGTAGCCCGTATTTAGTAATAGCCTCTTTCATATAGTTAGAACATGTTGGGTAGAAACGACACTGATTATGAGTGCTTAACGGTAATATTTGATAAAAATCTATTAATTTTAAAAGTAAATACTTCATATCATCACCAAACTCATTTTACTATAATTTTAAAATTTAGTAAATATGGTTTATAAATAATAAATAATAGAATTAATAAAGCAAATATATTAAAAAAATCTGTAATTATGATTATGTTAGTGAAGAAAGAACTTTAAAAAGATTATTTTTTTAGAACAATTAGAAACAGCAATAATCTTTTTTGCTTTTTTTACCCGTTTTTCTTGGTCTTTTTTTGTTTATTTGTTATAATGAGTTAGGTGATAAAAATGAACTTTTTAGAAAAATATAATATTGATATAAAAGATAAGGAGTTACTTTTAACAAGTTTAACTCACACTAGTTATGCTAATGAACATAATGTTTCTTCTTATGAACGTCTAGAATACTTAGGCGATAGTGTTTTGCAATTGATTGTTAGTGAGTATTTATACAGTAACACTTCCTTAAAAGAAGGAGCTATGTCTAAAATGCGTGCTAGTTTTGTCTGTGAAAGTGCTCTAGCCAGTTATGCCAAAGAAATAGGCTATATTCCCTACATTAGAGTAGGTCATGGTCAACTACATGATATAAACGATACTATTATTGCTGATATTTTTGAAGCAATCCTGGGTTGTATCTATTTAGAATGTGGTTTTACAGTTGCTAAAGACTATGTTTATAAGACTGTAATTCCACATATTAAACATCATGAAATTTATTTAACTGATTATAAAAGTGCTTTACAAGAAGCAACTCAGATGGATAAAAAAACTTTAGATTATAACGTTATTAACGAAACTGGTCCAGCTCATGATAAAACTTATGAAGTGGAAGTCAAAATTGATAATATTGTTTATGGAAAAGGTATTGGTAAAAGTAAAAAAGAAGCCGAACAAATGGCTGCTAAAGATGCCTTGAGCAAAAAAGCAAATAACAAGTAGTAGGAGATTTTATGTATTTAAAAAGTATTAAAGCAGTGGGGTTTAAATCGTTTGCTGATAAAATAGAACTAGATATTAAGGATGGTATCACCTGTATTGTTGGTCCCAATGGCTCTGGTAAAAGTAATATTTTAGATGCTGTTAAATGGGTTTTAGGTGAACAATCCGTTAAAACTTTGCGTGGGACTGGTTCAATGAGTGATGTTATTTTTAATGGCTCTAAAAGTCGTAGCCCCATGTCACGAGCTAGTGTTGCTTTAACTATTGATAATAGTAATCACTATTTAAAAAGTGAATTTAATGAAATAGAAGTTAAAAGAGTAGTTTACAGAACTGGTGAAAATGAATACTATCTAAATAATGCCAAGGTAAGACTTAAAGATATAACCGATCTTTTTATTGATAGTGGAGCATCTAGAGATGCTTATAATATTATATCGCAAGGAACGGTAGAAGATATTGTAAATAGTAAGCCAGAAGCCAGAAGAGTAATTATCGAAGAAGCAGCTGGAGTTTTAAAATATAAAAAGCATAAAGAAGAATCTTTACGTAAATTAGAAAAAACTAAAGATAATTTAAATACGATTAATCTTTTAATAAGCGAGTTAGAAACATCTTTAGAACCCCTTCGTATTCAATCAATAAAAGCTAAAAAATTTAATGAATATAAAGATAATCTAAAAAACTTAGAAATAGCTTTAATTGTTAATGATATTAAAAAAATTAATCTTGAATATAATAAGTTAAAGGCTCGTAATGAAGAATTAAAGAGTTTAATTGAAGAATTAACGGCTAAAATAAATAAGGATACAGCCACATTAGAAGTAAGTAAACTAAGTAATTTAGAAGTGGAATCAACCTTAAATAAACTAAATCAAAATTTAGTGGAATTAGAACGTCAAATTGCTGATACAAATGCTAAAAAGACTATGATTCTAGAACGTAAAAAACTTAATAGTAATAATGATGCAACCTTAAATAATGTCTTAAACTTAAAAGAAGAAATTTTAAGTATTGGCAAAAATATTAATTCTTTAGAAGATGAGATAAAAGCTTTAAATTCTAAAAAAGATGAGTTAAAAACAACTTTAGATTCCATTGACAATGAAGAATTAATTTTAAGAAAAAATTATGTTACAGAATCTAATGAATATAATCGTAAAAACAAAGAATTATTAGAGCTTAATAATAAAATAGATATTCTAAATAATAATATTTTAAATGAAGTAAATATCCCTTTACCAGTTAAATCTATTCTAAATAATCCCCGATTAAAAGGTATTTATAATACAGTTGGTAAACTTCTTACTTTTGATGATGCCTATATGAATGCCATTGAAACAACACTAGGAGCTAGCATCAATTATTTAGTTGTTGATAGTGAAACTTCAGTTAAACAAGCTATTAATTATTTAAAAGAGCAAAGATTAGGGCGAGCTACCTTCTTACCTCTTAATATAATTAAGCCAAAATACCTAGATAGTAATATCATAGATTCCCTAAAAAATACATCTGGCTTTATTGACACGGCTATAAATTTAGTTAAATATGATAAAGCTTATGATAATATTATGCAAAATTTACTTGCTACTACCATCATTGTCAAAGATATTGATGCCTTAAATAGTATTGCTAAACATTTAAATTATAAATATAAAGTTGTTTCCCTAGATGGCGATATTTCCTATGCCGGTGGTTCCATAAGTGGTGGTGCTAAGAAAAATAGTAATAGCATTCTAAAGGATCGTTATGAATTAACCAAATTAGAAACTAATAAAGTTAATTTAGAAACAAATATTAGAGTAATTGATACCAAAATTAATACTTTAAATCAAGAACAAGAAGAAATAAAAAATAAAAAAAATAAAGTAAATAATGAATATATTGAATTAAAAGAAACTATTAATCGTAAAAACATTAGTTTAGCTGAATTACAAAGTAATTATAAAGACAAAGAAAATACTATCAAAAATAATGAAGCTATTCTAAATAATACCGTTGATATTGAATTAGATAATATTCTAAAATCTTATTATGAATTAAATGGTAAGAAAGATAATCTTTTAAGGACAATCAAAGACTATAAAGAAAAATTAGAAACAGCCAGAGGCGATTTAGCTGAATTAGAACTTAATATAAAAAATAAAAATCACAGTTTGAATAAATATAATAGTGAATTTAATAGCAATGAAATCACTTTAGGTAAATATGATGTTAAATTAGATAATTACTTACTAACTTTAAATGAAGAGTATACGATGACTTATGAAAAAGCCTTACATGAGATTGATACTAATATAGATATTGAAACAACAAGACTTCAAGTAAGTAAATTAAAGAGTAGTATCAAAGACCTTGGTGAAGTAAACCTAGGCAGTATTGCTGAGTTTGAACGTGTTAATGAAAGATATACTTTTTTAACTACTCAAAAAGATGATTTAGTAAAATCTATAGAGGAATTAGAAACAGCTATTGCTTCGTTAGATGAAATTATGAAAGAACGTTTTAAAGCTACTTTTGCATCTGTTAATATGGAATTTCAAAAAGTATTTAAAATCTTATTTAGAGGTGGTGAAGGTCACTTAGAACTAACTGATAAAGATAATTTATTAGAAACTGGTGTTGAAATTATTGCTCAACCTCCAGGAAAAAAATTAAGTTCTATAACTCTTTTCTCTGGTGGTGAAAGAACACTAACTGCTATATCATTATTATTTGCTATTCTAAACGTTAAAACTGTGCCATTTGTTATTTTAGATGAGGTTGAAGCAGCTCTAGATGAAGCTAATGTTGACGTTTTTGGAAAATATCTAGAAACCAGAAAAGATAAATCACAATTTATAATTATTACCCATAAAAAGAGAACTATGGAATATGCTGATACTTTGTATGGGATTACTATGCAAGAAGAAGGAGTTTCCAAATTAGTGAGTGTTCGCATGGAAGAAAACAAAGATAACTAGTAAGTGCTAGTTATTTCTTTTCTATAATTATGATGTTGTGTTAAAATGTTAATAGATATTTTTAGAATATTAAGGAGCGGGTAGAATATGGATACATTACAAGAACTAAACACTTTTATTGAAAAAATTCAAAACAACGTCGATTTTGCTGCCATGTTAGATGACAATAATCAAAATGAATTGGATGCCTATTATAGTTTAACTCAAGCTTTAAAAAAAAATTATAGGGGACTTATTAATAGTAATACTTTACCAAATGGTATTAATGGTTTAAAAGTAGATTTAACACCTAGCCAATGTGAAAATTTGATAATTGATTTCTTTGCTAGTATTGGTATTCCAAAAGAAAAAATAGCCAATTGTTTGTCAACTAGTGGCTACAAAAATTTAAAAGTAGTTCCTAATTTAGACCGAGCATATCAAAAAGATGGCATTATTTATGTAGGCGAATTTACCAATACTTTAGACTGGCTTAAAACTGTTGTTCATGAAATGGCTCATTATCTTCGCAATCAAAACACGAATGGTATTGCTGCCATTTATGGAACTTATAACGAAATTGAATCAAAAGTAACCGAACAGGCTTTTTATCAATATTTGCTTGCATCTAAAAAGCCTATAATAGTAACTGAAAATGGCTTAAGATGCCTTAATCAAAGTGATATTAAGCTGCAAAATCTAAGAGAAATAATGCTCGAATCTCAGAATTTATTCCGCTTTCAAGATGAGTATTGGTTTGTTAAAAAACTAAGAAGTAATTTAAAAAAGAATGGAACCTACCAATTTACTAAGGAAGATTTAGCTTCTTTAACCCCATTTGAACAAACTTTATTAAAAAATACTACTAAATGGCAAAATAACTATATTAAAGAAAATGATTCTACTTTTTTTAATGGCCATAATTATTCTTTACATAACGGTAAACATATTACCAATGAATTTCGCTTTATTATAGCTAGATTATATTCAGAATATGCCCTTAGTAATCCATCTATTTTAGCAAACTTTGGTACTTTCTTATTAAATAGTCAAATAAAAGATAAATCATCTTTAGAAAATTTCTTTGGTATTACTAGCTATGATGAACTAATAAAAAATCAAATTAATAATTCTACTAGTTATCTAGCAACATATATAACATCTCTTTTAACTGAAAAGTCTAAAGAATACTTATCAACAATTAAAAGTACTTATGGTAAAGATATGTCTGAAGAAGAACTAACATATTTACAAAAATTACAAGAAAGCAACTATGTTGTTGTTGATTCTGATACTACTAGGTATAAAAATAATCAATTGGCTCATGGCATAGCTTTAGATGATTATAAGATTCCTTATGCTCACGGTAGTCGGGTATTTAATGATGATAAAATTCATTTTTATCTACCTGCAATATTAAAAAGAAATCCTAATATTACTTTAGATGATATTATAAAGCGATTTGATAGTCTTCTTACCCATGAACTGTTACACTTTTTTATTAGACCTAAAGCAAACGAATTTGATGGTGAAAAAGTTAGCAATTTCATAACAGAAGGTCTAGTAGATATGGCCGCAAGAGATATTTATAAGAAAAATAAACTTTTTTCTGACTATCAATCTGATTATGGCCCTAATGTTATCTTTGTAAGACAAGCCTTGTCTAATGTTTCAAAAGAAGAAAGAGGAAGATTACTATTTAGCTCGGATATTGAAACTTTTCTAAAAAGGACTAGTACTAAAGCATTTAATAGTCAACAGACCTTAAAAAGTGCTATCGATAAAACAACTTCTTATGATATTTTACTATCTAGTATAGCTGATGCTTATAGTACTTCCTTCCCAGTAAAAGATAGAGAAAATATAAAAATGAGTGCTTTAAGACAATTGTATAATTTATCAGCTAACGAAGAAACTATTTCCTTGTCTTTAGAAAAAATCACCGAAGTAGGTAATAAATATTATAAAGAGGCAATGCCTAAGATTAGCGATTTAATAAACGCATATAATTCTAAAACAAATGATATAAATATCTCTTTAGAGCAAAGCACAGAAAATACAGTAAATAAATCGACAAATCCAAACTTATTTGATACTAATAGGGCAAAAAGACAAGCCAAAGTTGCTAACTTTGCTACCATGTCTTTGGAAGAAGAAAATATTTATCATAAAATGCTAGCAGCAAAAGAACAACTAAGCTTAGATAGCAGTGTTACTAAAGCTAAACCAATGAGTAGGGTATTAACCAAAAAAGAAAATACAGAGCAAAATAATAATGATTCTAATAGCGGCTTTATTAGTACATTACTTTTAAGCCTTGGCGTTGGTTTTATATCGGGCGTGGTATCAGTACTTTCTTATTTATTTATAAAAGGATAAGAATGGAGCAATAAAATGAATAATAGTAAAATAAAAGAAGAAAGTTATCTTCGAGAATTTTCAGATGAAATGCTAAAGAAGTATGGTTTATCGACAGCTGATAAAGAAACAATAACTTCATTAGTAGAAAAAAGTATCAAAAAGCATTTATATACAGATACGAATGATTTTCAACATGATTTAAAGCATATTGAAAAAGTTTTAGCTTATGTTGTCATGATAGTTAATAAAATTAGTAATCCTAATATCAATAAAAGCCTTCTTTTAACGGCAGCTTTGTATCATGATATAGGAAAAACTATTGGGGCTTCCAATAAGAGTCATGGTCAAGTAGGAGCTTTGGAATTTACTAAACTGATGCAAGGAATGATGTCATCTAAAGATATAGAAACTGTTAGTATGTTAATTAATCAACATGCTTTAGAAGAGGATAAAATAGATTTTGCGAGTAAAGATTATACATTGGAAGAGCAAGAGCAAATTCAGCTTATGTCTGATATCTTAAAAGATGCTGATGCTCTTGATAGAAATAGGCTTAACTATCCAGCTCCGTTTGGCAATTGTGATGTAAATAAACTTAGAACAGAAGCTGCTAAAGAAATACTACCTTTAACTAATGATTTTTATCATGATTATTATAAAACGATAATAGAGGTTCGAGAAAAAAGAAATGGCATTAAAATTTTAGATAATTATGCTAAATTAGAAGAATTATTTAATAATTATCAATCTGGAAAAAAGACGATGCTCCATGCTTCTTTAGATCCTAGCATAGATATTTTAAGGCCAAGAAGAAGTACTCAAAAAGGCAGTTATGTTTATGCTGGAGTAGATCCAACTGATTGCATGAAAATGGCCACTTTTAGATTATCATTTCTTTTTAGTGGTTATAAAGAAAATGGAGTTCATATTATAAATGAGACATTTCCTAATACTGTCGATGAGGTATTGGAAGGAAAATTTATTACTTTTTACATATTACCTAACGAGTTATTTCATGAGTATGTTGGCAATGTAACAGCGTCCCCTAACCGAGAATGGGTTGCTACTAGTAATGTCGTTCCCATTAGACAAATCTCATTTGAGGCTAAAGACTTAGTTAAATACTTGATTAATACTAATCGTTTAAGTATTAATCATAATAATTCAAAAGAAGTAATGATGGCGGCTTTTGTTAGAATGTTTAGAACCTATATTTGGGGTATAGCCGAAATAAATGAAAATCCAAAAATATTTGATCAAAAATGGCAGCAAATTCAAGCAATAGTTAAATATTATGAAAAATACTGTCCAAATATTATGAAGAAAATGCAAATAATAAAACAATCAATTGATAATGATATTAAAGTTTGCATAGCTGATTTTGCTGAAAAAAATGGCCGAACTCCAGATTTAAGTAATGAAAATGATGTTTTACAACCAGTTCAAAGTCATTTTTTAGGAACATTTTTTGCTAGAAAATCAGACGGAAGGATTGATTGGTACCATCTTAATGAGAAATATATTAAGGAAATATTAACTAAATATGGTTATTCTGAAGAGTATGGAGATACTAAAGAAGAAAATTTATTTTCTAATAATATGAATGATAGGCAAGAGTCCCAAAAGCACTTTGCAACAATAAAACCAGAAGCTGAAAATATTTACCAGAAAATGCTAGCAGCAAAAGAACAACTAAGCTTAGATAACAGTGTTACTAAAGCTAAACCAATGAGTAGGGTATTAACCAAAAAAGAAAATACAGAGCAAAATAATAATGATTCTAATAGCGGCTTTATTAGTACATTACTTTTAAGCCTTGGTGTGTGTTTTATATCTGGCGTGGTATCAGTACTTTCTTATTTATTTATAAGTAGAGGTTAAAAAATGGCAAAAGAAGAAATACTATTAAAATTAGAAAATTATGATAAAAATATTCAAGAAAAATTACAAGATTTTATAACTGGCTGTTTTTCTTTAAAAGAAAGCTCCAATGGCCAGTATCAAGTTCAAAAGACGATAGAGTTAAATAAAATTTATTTTCAAGGTTATGTATTAGATAGTAAAATCTGTCAAAATCTTAAAGAAGATAATGTTACTGATTATTCTTTAACCACTTTAAAAAATTATCTAAATAAAAATTTTAATAACTTAGAAGTAGATTGTACACCTTATTATGAAGCTTTAATTTTATATGAAAAAGCTAATGTCCTAGAAGATATGATTGATGAAAAAATAGAATTAGAAATTGATTTTTTAAGTGAATATGTAGAAGAAATCAAAATCTTGAAATACGAAGTAATTACTAAAGATAAATTTTTTAATTTTTATAAAGATATTAAAGAAAAGTTAGTTAAAACTTTATTATCAGAGCAAGTTTCGGATATAACTAAGAATAACTATATTAATATTTTAAATAATATTTTTGATTTTTTCTGGAGTGGTTACCCTTTAATAAATTAGTTTACTTAACAAGACTAGAAAAAATTAAGAAAAAAGTAAATCATGGTTGCTAAAAGTCATCAATCGTGGTAGGATATAGAACTTTGAAAGAGGAATTTTATGAATAATCATCCAGATACTAATATAGATTTATCTAAAGAATTAGATATATCCTGTAATGCCAAGAAACTTTTTAAAAAGATGAATGTTTTAACCCTTAAAGACGCTTGCAATCTTTCTTTAGAAAGTCTAAAAAATATCGTCAAAGGTAATTTAAAATATCAAGGATTGGTTGATGAATTATGGGAATATGTCCATAATAATAACTGTTGTTTTTTAGATGAAAAAATTTATTATCAAAGTTTAAAGAATGCAATTAGTGATTTTAATGAGATAAAGATAAGTGATTTATTTATGAGCAAGAATGCCCGCAAATACTTAGCCAATTATGGAACAATTGAAAACTTCTTAAAAAAATTAAAACAAGATTCTACTGCCTTAAAAAGTTTTCTTTGTCTAGTAGTTACTTATGAATTTAATACTACTTTAGAAGAATTATTTAGTACATTGGCAAATGATGGCAAAATTCTAAGTTTAATTATCAAAGATTTTAAAAATAATCTTCAAAACCAAGGGACTCTTAGACCAATATTTACCGTATTTCCAGAAAAAAGTATCTATTATCCTTTGATTCGTTATGACTGCTGGCTTATTTGTGATTTACTGGCTTTGTCTAAAGAAGAAATTACCCAAATTCCCCGTTTAGGACCATCTAAGACTCATAAAGTTATAACAACATTAGAGGAACAAGGTTTTTCATTTATGAATACTAAATATCTAAAAAATGTAACTCTTAGTTTGGCTTATTTTAAGATAGAAACTTTAAATCTAGAAGAAAAGACTTTAAATAAATTAAAAGAAAATGATATTTTTAATCTTGAACAGTTACTAGAAAAAAGGTCTTTTGCTCATTTTACTGATGAGGAACTATTTAATATTCAAAGAGAAATTGCTAAGTTAAATCTTAATCTTGATGATAAATTATTAACTAGTCCCCCTAAATTATTAGAAAAAAACTATAATCAGTTAACCCTAGAGCAATATACATTGCAAGAAAAATTAAATGTTTTAAATAGAGAAAAAATAATATATGAACGTATGTTAAAATTATCTAAAAAAAATAATAGAAAGGATTAATCGAAATATTTTTAAAACGATTATAAAAAATTATGAGAATAGAAGAGTTAAATATTAGTACTGGGGCTAAAAAGATGCTCCAGATGATGAACATTGAAACAACCGAAAAATTGCTAGAAATTGATATAACGAGTATTAAAAAATTATGTAAAAGTCATCATCGTTATCAGACTTATTTTGATGAAATATATGAGGCTATAAAAGATTTAGGGTTGCATTTTAATTATGAATATTCAATTTATTATCCCTATATAAGTAGCAAATGTGAAGATTTAGAACAGCTAAAAATTTCTTATTTAGATTTAACACCTGAACTAAGAGATTACTTAGAAAAGTATGAAAATATAGGAATGTTTTTTAGTACTATTGCCTATGATAAAAAGAAATTAAAGGGTTTTTTATACACAACTATTAAAAGTGATAAAGACTATACTTGGCTTTTTAATCTTCTTCATCATTTGGGAAATAATGGTACAATTTTACTTTTAAATATATATGAATATCAAAATATTTTAAAAAGTAAAACCTTAAGCCTTAGTTCTCCTCTTAACAAAATAATTTCCGATTTACGAATAGTTCAAAACCTTAATAAGCATGAAATATATTTTCTTGATGACTTAGTTAAATATGATGAACAAAGTTTAAAAGATTTAGAAGGAATTGGGCTAAAAACAGTCGAAACAGTAAAAGAAGAATTAAGTAAAACTAATTTTCATTTAGGTATGCAGCATCTAAATTATCATGAAATAGAATTTTCTTTAAAGAATTTTGACATTAATATTTTACATTTAGAAGCAGCCTTAGATACCAAGGTAAGAAGAGTAGGTATCAATAATTTAAATGATTTGTTTTTTTTCAACCAAGTCAATTTTTTTACTACCGAAGAATTATTACAAATAAGAACCAGTTTTCGCAAATTAGGTTTTGATGTTAGTAAAAGTTTTTTAGGTGCTACTGTAAATGGTGATGTTTTAGAATATAATAATCTAATTTTACAAAAAAGACTTTATGAAGAAAAATTAAAAGAAATAAACGAAAAACTAGCTGGAAAATTTCCTATGGTTTATTCTAGCACTCCAGATACTAAAGAAAATACTTTTAATAAATAATAACCACTTAGAAAATTAAAAAGTGATAAAAATAGATAACGGGTAAGAGAAGAATTTAATTAAACAGACTTTCTTCTTTTTTTATTCTTTGCTATAATTAATTAAGAATAGGAAGAGAAAAAATGAAAGAAATAGAAATAATTGATGCATATTTTAGAGCTGCTAATTATATTAGTGCTTGTTGTCTTTATTTAAAAGATAATCCTTTATTAGAAAGACCTTTAAAGGAAGAAGATTTAAAAGAAAAATTAGTTGGTCACTGGGGTACCGTACCCGGTCAAAACTTTATTTATACTCATTTAAATCGTATTATCAAGAAAAATAATTTAAATATGATTTATATAAGTGGACCAGGTCATGGTGGTAATTTTTTACTTGCCCAGAGCTTCTTAGAAGGAACATTTAGTGAATGCTATCCCGATTATCCTAAAAATAAAGAAGGCTTAAAAAAAGTATTTAAGGAGTTTTCTTACCCCTATGGTACAGGTTCTCATGCAACACCAGAAATGCCAGGATCCCTACATGAAGGCGGCGAACTTGGTTACAGCTTAATTCATGCTTATGGTACAGTCTTAGATAATCCTAATTTAATTACGGCTTGCGTTATTGGGGATGGTGAGGCAGAAACAGCCACTCTTGCTACATCTTGGCAAATCCATAAGTTTTTAAATCCTAAAACGGATGGTATAGTTTTACCCATTCTTCATTTAAATGGTTATAAAATTAGTAATCCTACTATTTATAGCAGAATGAGTGATAAAGAATTAATTTGCTATTTTACTTCTTTAGGCTATCATCCTTATATTGTATCTGGTAGTGATACTATGGCTATGCATAAATTAATGATGATGGCTCTAGATAAAATTGTTTTAGACATTAAGAAGATAAAAGAAAATGATACATCTAGTAAGATTTATTATCCTATGTTAATTTTAAGAAGTAAGAAAGGCTGGACTGGTCCTTCTGTTGTTAATGATAAGCAAATTGAAGGAACTTTTAGAGCCCATCAAATTCCCGTTGATAAAAGTATTTCTAATCATTTAGAAATTATTGAAAATTGGTTAAGAAGTTATCGCCCTCAAGAATTATTTAATTCTGATGGTACCCTAAAGGATTATTTAGAAAATTATCATCCAACTGGTAATGCCAGAATGAGTAAAAATCCTATCACTAATGGTTTTAGCGGTAAAAAATTAGTATTACCAGAAACAGATAAGTATTTATTAGAAAATAAAGAACTAGGACAATTAGAAACTCAAGATATGTTAGAACTTTCCAAATATATTCGTGATGTATTTAAGCTAAATAAAGATGATTTCCGTCTTTTTAGTCCTGATGAAGCTATGTCTAACCGTCTTTATCATTTATTTGATACTGAAAAAAGAACTTGGGAAGAAAAAATAAGTCCTTATGATGAAAATTTAAGTAAAGATGGTCGAATTATCGATTCTTATTTATCAGAAAATGTTTGTGAAGGATTATTAGAAGGTTATACTCTAACCGGACGTTTTGGCACCTTCGTTAGTTATGAGGCTTTCATTAGAGTAGTTGATTCTATGGTAACTCAATATATTAAATGGTTAAAAATGGCTAGTGAAATTAGTTGGCGTAATAGTTTACCAAGCTTAAATTTAATTTTAACTAGCAATGTTTGGCAACAAGATCACAATGGATATACTCACCAAGACCCTGGCTTCATTAGTCACGTAGCTGAAAAGAAGAGGGGATTTGCTAACATTTATTTGCCAATTGATGCTAATAGCTTAATTTTAACTTATGATAAATGTTTAAAGTCTAAAAATGTCGTTAATAGTATTATTGCTTCTAAACACCCAACTAGACAATGGTTAACTAAAGTGGAAGCTAAAAAATTAGTTAACGATGGTTTAATTAATTTAGAAAAATTAACAACAAGTGATAATCCTGATATTGTTATTGCAAGTTGTGGTGATACCCCTAATATTGAGGCAATTGCCTGTGTTTCTTTACTAAAAAAATATATTCCTGATATTAAATTGCGTTTTATAAATGTCTTAGAAGTCTTAAAATTAGAAAGTAATAAACGTAATCCAAATGGTTTAAGTGATGAAGAGTTTACTAAGTATTTTACTAAAGATAAACCAGTAATATTTAATTTCCATGGATATCCATCATTTATTTATGGTCTAATATATGATCGTCCTAATAAAAACTTTCATGTTCATGGCTACCTTGAAGAAGGCTCAATAACCACAGCCTTTGATATGCGTTTGCGTAATAAAATTGATCGTTTCTCTCTTTTAAAAGAAATAATAACTTTCATTGATAATAAAAATACTCATGAATTAGTTAAATATATTGAAGAAACTTTAGAAAAACATTATAAATATGTTAAAGAAGTAGGCATTGATTTAGAAGAAATCACTAATTTTTCTATTCAATAATTTAGAGGTATAATATGACAATTGCAACATCAATTTATGATTTAATGATAAAATCAGCCTTAGTTTTTAATATTTTATTTATTCTTTTAAATTATAAAAAGTATAATTTAAAATTAAAAGATGCTATCTTAATAATTATTTTAGAAAATATTTTTATTGTAATAGGAGGTAAAGTATTTACTTATTTAGATGAATTTCCTAAATACAGCATAACTGATATTCCTGGACTTTGGTTTACTTCTTATGGTAATATGCTAGGAGCTTTAGTAGGATTAGTGGTATATGCCTTGATTTTTAAGCACAAGTTAGCCGATCTTTTTGGATTAGGAGCTGTGCCGTTACCACTTGTCTATGCTATTGGAAAAATTGGCTGCTTTAGTGCTGGGTGCTGTTATGGTATTAATTATGATGGCTTTGGTAAAGTAATTTATTTAAGTTCTAATCAAGCCCCTTTAAATACCGGACTATTTCCTATTCAATTAGTAGAAGCTATTATTTTTACCATAATATTTATTATATTCTACAAAAAATCTCGTCATGAATTTAAAATGCAAGATTTTGCTTATCTTTTAATGAGCATTAGCATTGCTAAATTTTTTCTAGACTATTTAAGAGCGGGACGTGAAAATATTTTATTTTCCTTTAATCAAAGAATAAGTATTATTTTATTTACTTTTGGTTTATTTATTCTATCTAGAATATTTATTAAAAATAAAGAATTGAAAACTAAAAAATAAGGACATTTAGTAATATAATTAAATTTATTAAGTTATATTACTTTTTTTAAGGTTTAAAAACCACTTTTTCCTTGACTAACCTTTGTAATATGAGTATATTGAAAATAGACTTTAAAAAAAGGATGATTTAGATGAATGATAAACATAGTTATGCACCAATAAGAAGAGTAAAAAGAAGTTGTTTTTCTAAGAAATATTCATATAAACCAGTTAAGAAAAATAGTGATACTAAATTAAAAGTAATTTCAATAATCTCTGTGCCTATATTTTTATTAGGAGCTACAAGTGTATGTGTGGCCTCTTTAGATAGCAAAGTAGACCATGCTAATAAAATTTGTTGCTTTACACAAATTTGCTCTGACTTAGGACTAAATATTGGTTGGAAACACCAATTAAATGAGATTAAAAAACAAGGATTAGATGCTTATTATCAAAAAGAACGTACAGATAGATATTATAGACAAAGTCTTACCATAACCGTCCAAGATGGCTATTATGTCAACGAAGAAAAAATGATTCCTGAAGGATATGAATTACTAGATAAACCCTTCCACGGTAATGATTGCTATAAAGAAGTAGAAATACCAGAGGCTATTATCATTGAAGAAAACCACCAACAAAGGCAACTGCTTTTAAAAAAATAATTGCATTATTAAAAAAAATAGCTTAAAATGAGTTCAGGTGAAAATATGAAAAAGGATTTTTTAAAATATTATGTAATAGGACTATTTATTATTTGCTTAGTTTGTACTAGTCTTGTTTTATTTAAGCAAAATAATACTTTAGAGGAAAAATCTAATACTAAATTTCATGATGAATATACTTCTTATAACGGTAAAGAAACTAGTAATGGTAAAATCTATCCTGAAGTTACTATTGATAAAGAAAATCTTTATTATTATATAAGTGAAGATGAAATAAAAGACTTATTTGATAATGGAACAGGTGTGTTATATTTAGGATTTCCAACTTGTCCTTGGTGTCGAAATATTGTCTCTGTTTTAAATGAAGCGGGTAAAGATTATGGCATTGCTAAAATAAATTACTATAATATAAAAGAAATTAGAAGTAACTATAGCTTTGATGATGCCAATAAATTAGTTAAAACTGATGGTAGCACTTTATATACTTATCTTTTAGAAAAACTTGATAGCTTTTTAGAAGATTATACCATTCTAGATAATGATGGTAAAGAAATCCAAACCGGTGAAAAAAGAATATATGCTCCTACCGTTGTATTTATTAAAAATGGTGAAATAAAACAAGTAATTGAAGGTACAGTAGATTCTCAAAAAGATCCTTATATTTTATTAAATGATTCCCAAAAAGAAGAATTAAAAAACAAATATTTAGAGGCATTTAATGAGTTAGCTGATTTATGTGGTGAGAAATGTTAAAAAAACATTTCTTTTTTTTTCAATCTTTATTATAATACTAACTAGTGGGTGATTTTATGGATAAAGTAAGTCTTTTACCAGCCGATATTTATACAGTAGTTAGTAAGACTATTTTAAACTTAGAAGACCGAGATAATTTAATTATGTTATATGAACCAATTATGGGACCTTTAGCCGTTAGTCTTTACCTTACTTTATGGCGTGATTTAAAAAATAATAGTTTTAAAAGTGAAGAATATAATCATCATCATTTAATGAGTATCATGAAACTTGATTTAAAAAGTATCAAAGAAGCAAGGACTGCCTTAGAGTCTTTAGGACTTTTAAAAACTTATGTTAAAAGGGGTGATGTTTATTCTTATATATATGAATTATATAGTCCTATGAGTCAAAGAGAATTTTTAAATCATCCTGTCTTAAACGTTGTCTTATATAATAATATTGGTAAAAAAGAATACGATGCAATTAAAAAATCTTATGAAAAGAAAAGTATTTCTTTAAGTGAATATGAAGATATAACTAGTAGTCTTAATATGACCTTTGCCTCATCTACAATCCTCCCAGAAGTAGATGCAACAGAGCGAGTAAAACAAAATGTTTTAGCTAAAAACGTTATTGATTTTGATATGTTAATGGCAAGTATTCCCAAAGATATTTTAAATGAAAAAGCCTTTAATAAACGTACTAAAGAATTAATTGAAAACCTAGCTTTTGTCTATAATCTAGATACAATGCAGTTTAGTGAAATAATTAAGAATGTTATTAATGAACGTGGCTATATTGTAGCCGAAGAATTAAGAAAACTAGCCCGTAATTACTATACTTATCATAATAATGGTAAACTGCCAACTCTTGTTTATAAAGAAGAAAAGACTAGTCCTTTAGAAAATATGAGTAAAAGGGATAAAATCATTTATGTTTTTGAAAATACTAAACCTTATGATTTCTTAAAAAACAAATATCATGGCATAACCCCAACTAATAGAGATTTAAAATTATTAGAAACACTATGTTGTGATTTAAACTTGAAACCAGCCGTTGTAAATGTTTTAATCGATTATGTCTTAAAGAAAAATGATAATAAATTAAATAAAAATTTTGTAGAAACTATCGCTGGACAATGGGTAAGAAGTGGTGTAAAGACCGCTAGAGATGCTATGAGCTTAGCGGAAAAAGAGCAAAAGAAGCTTATAGCTAAAGCCCCAACTACAATTAAAACGCCTGAAGACGTTCCTGTATGGTTTAAGACAGAAATTAAAAGAAATGAAGCAACTTTAGAAGAGCAAAAAGAATTAGAAGAATTAATGAAAGGAATTGACTATGGCACTATTAACAAGGACTAAATTAATTGAAAATAGTCTTAAAGATAATTATATTAGAGCCTGCCGTAACCCAGAATTTCAGAAGTTAGTAGCAAGTCTTGAGTTGACGGCAAAAGAAGCCATGAATTATACTTCTAAATTAGAAGAATACTTACAGGAAGAAAATAACTGTAAGAACTGTCATGGTCTATATGAATGTAAAAATAAAATTAGAGGATATACTAATTATCCTCAAAAATATAATAATCATTTAATGTTTTCAACTGAGGCTTGTTACTTTAAGTCTCAAGAATTCAAAAAGATTAAAGAAAGTACTACTGCCTTACAAGAACTGGAAACATCTTCCCTAAAAACTATTGATACTAGTGATAAAAATCGTTACAAATTAATTAAATGGGTAACTAACTTTATTAAAGAATATGACTACGGTAAGAATATTAAGGGTTTGTATTTACATGGTAATTTTGGTTGTGGTAAAACTTATATTTTAAGTGCTTGTTTTAATGAAATGAAAAAACGTGGCTTTAGAACAAAGATTGTTTATTTACCTGATTTACTTAGAACCATTAAGGGTGACTTTGAGGCTATGAATGATATTATGGATGAGCTTTGTAATATAGATATCTTACTAATCGATGATATTGGTGCGGAAAAAGTAACTGATTGGGGACGTGATGAAATACTTGGCACTATCTTACAATCACGTATGAATGAGCATAAGACAACCTTCTTTACATCCAACTTTACAATTAAAGAATTAGAAGAACACTTATCCAATAAAGGAGTAGACAAAGTAAAAGCTAACCGCATAATAGAACGTATAAAGCAGTTAACTATCGATATGGAAATGCTAGGAGCTAATATGCGAAAATAAAAAAATATAGCATATATGTTTTGACTATCTCTTTTAAGCAGTATATAATTAATATTAGGAGGAAAAATGGAAGAATTAAAAATACCTACGCATGTGGCAATAATCTTAGATGGTAATAGAAGATGGGCTAAAAAACATTTCTTACCCAAATTAGAAGGTCATAGACGTGGTTTTAGTAATATAAAGAAAATGGCTGATTATATTTTAAAAAAAGGAGTTAAATATTTATCAGTTTATTGTTTTTCAACAGAAAATTTTAAACGGGAAGCTAGTGAAGTTGATTATTTAATGAATCTTTTTATTAGTGAGTTTAGAGATTCTTGCAAAGAATTAAAAGAAAATAATATTAAGGTTGTTTTTAGTGGCAGAAGAAGTCCTCTAAAAGAAGAAGTATTAAATGCTATGGACTATTTAAGAGATGAAACAAGCAAGTGTACTGGAGGTATTTTAAATATTTGCCTAAACTACGGTGGACAAACTGAAATTGTTGATGCTACTAAAAAAATTGTTGCTGATATAGAAAGCGGCAAATTGACTAGGGAAGATTTAACAACACAAATTTTTGAAAAGTATTTATATCAAGATTTACCACCAGTTGATTTAATGATTAGAACCGGTGGCGATGTTCGCGTTAGTAATTTTCTCTTGTGGCAAATTGCTTATGCTGAAATGTATTTTCCTGATTGTTATTGGCCTGACTTTGACAAAAAAGAATTTGATAAGGCTATAGATGCATATAATGGTAGAGAAAGACGTTTTGGAGGTGGGAAGTAGTGAAAGACCGCATCATAAGTGGCACAATTATAGCTTTAATTTTTGCCTTAGGTTTCTTCTTGGGACCTGTTGCTTTTAAAATCTTAATTGGAGCCGTAGCCATTTTAGCTTATAAAGAAATAATTACTTTACCTAAAGTGATGGATAAACTAAATTTACCAATTATTATTTTAGGTCTTATAGGTTTTATGGCTTTAATCTACATTGTTAATGATGGTTATGCCTTGTATTTAGGGGTATCTTATCAAACAATTGCCTTTCTTTTGTTTGGAATGGTAATTCCTACAATATTCAGTAAAAAATATGATACGGAAACATCGCTTTTTATGTTTACTTTATTATTTTTACTAGGTATGGCTCTAAATTCTATGGTTATGTTAGATAGCATTAATAAGTGGATATTACTATATGTAATCATTGTAATTTGTGCAACTGATATCTTTGCATTATTTATCGGTAGCTATATTGGTACTCATAAATTATCTAGTATTAGTCCTCATAAAACCATTGAAGGGTCTTTAGGGGGTATAATATGTGCTAGTATAATTGGTACATTCTATTATTTAGCTGTAATCGGTAATACTAGTGTATTAAGGATCGTTCTTATGAGCATACTTATAAGTGTCTTTGGACAAATAGGTGATTTATTCTTTAGTAAAATAAAAAGAGAAAATAAAATTAAAGATTACTCTAATCTTATTAAAGGTCACGGGGGTATACTAGATCGAATTGATAGTTTAGTTTTTGGCATTTTATTATATACATTGTTATGTACAATATTATAAATAGAAAAGAGAGTATATATGTGGTTGATTAGTATTATTGTATTAATTTTAATGTTGGGGGTTTTGGTTTTACTACACGAATTTGGTCATTTTATTGTAGCCAGATTATGTGGTGTTCATGTTTATGAATTTTCGGTTGGAATGGGACCACTTCTTTTAAAACGTATTTCTAAAAAAAGTGGTATTCAATATTCTATTAGAGCTCTACCAATTGGTGGTTATGTTCAACTAGCTGGTGAGGTTATGGAAGATGATGATAAAATTCCAAAAGAAAAATTAATGTGTAACAAACCTTGGTGGCAACGTATTTTAATTTTAAGTGCTGGTGTCATCATGAATTTTATTACTGCTTTTGTTTTATTATTTTTAATCGGTGCTGTATATGGTTCAACCAGTACAACACCAAAAATTAATACTGTTCAAGAAGGTTCAGCATTTAGTGAAGCTGGTGGTCGTAATGGCGATACGATTTTAAGTATTGACGGCAAAAAAACTAAAACATGGGATAGAGCTCAAGTCTTATTAACTTTAGATAATAAAAAAGAATATTATAGTATTGAAGTTAGACACGAAGATAATACAACTGAAATGTTAAAAGTAACTCCCAAAGAAACAACTGATGAAAAAGGCAATAAAACTCGTGTGTTTGGTGTTACTATTTATCAAGAAACTTACCATGGAATTGGTAAAGCCATTTCTTATGCTGCCAGTAAATTTGAAAGCATTTATCAATCAATGTTTACCATTATTTATGGCTTATTTACTGGACGTTTATCAATGAACTCCTTATCTGGACCTGTTGGTATGTATAATATTGTTAATCAATCTCTAGCCTTAGGTCTAGCACAAATTCTATATTTAACAGCTTATATTTCTATTAATTTAGGATTTATGAACTTCTTACCATTCCCAGCTTTTGATGGTGGTCATATTCTCTTTGTTATTATAGAAAAAATTAGAGGAAAGAGAGTAGATGCTAATATTGAAGGATGGTTCCATACAATTGGTTTCTTGCTTCTAATGCTTTTAATGATATTAATTACTATTAAAGATATAATTGGATTATTCTAACTGAAGTTGTAAGATAAAAGTAGACACAAAAAAGATGTGTT
>HF993101.1 GCA_000433475.1 Mycoplasma sp. CAG:956 | reverse complement strand
AACATGAATATAAACAAGAGAGAACTACTGTTAAAATAATAAATACTATAATTGTTCTATTTCTTTTTCTTAAAACATATGCTATAGCATTTTTTAGCATTTTATCAACCTCCTATCTTCAAATTTTTTTTAAGAATGTACATAACCCACGTAATTGTATTATTTTTTTGGGTTTTTGTCAATTTTTCCATCGGCAGATTTAATATCTTCTTCTACATAAATCTCAAATGTTACACCACTTAATTTTTTATCTTTGTAAGTGTATTTATCATCTTTGATTACTAAATTTTCTATTGTTTTCTTAATTTCAAGTTGACCTTTTATTAGTGTGTTTTTATAAGTTACTGTTATAAAAGCACCATAAGTTGTATATGAATAATGAGTATCATTTCCTATTGTGAATTTTAATCCATCTTCGTCTTTTAAATAACCTTTATATCATTATTATTAAACATTAATGAAACCATACTCTATTATACATATTCGTTTCACATCCTTAACTAATGTACATTATTCCAATTACATTTTTAATAATTCCTAATAACCAAAATGCCATCTAATAAAATATGACTACTCAATTTCTTAACACTACACCCCATAATTTAGTAACCTTATATATTTATTTCCAAATATCAAACCAAAATTTAACCCTATCAATTTTTCTTATTTTGTGCTATAGTAATGACAAGTTTAAGGAGGGAAAATTATGAATTCTGATTATTCTGACTACATGAAAATATTAAAGGAATATCTTGCTAAAGGCAATCTTACACCTGAAGATAAAAAGTTTGTTCTTAGATACATTGTTGCAAATAAAAACATCGAACAAATCAGCCTTGCTACTTACCCAGACTCCAAAAGTGTTTTAACAAACGATTTAATAAAAACAAAAGAGTATTTAAAAAACACCAATCAATTAAGTGGTGAACACTTAGAAAGATTACTTGAAATTTATGATAAAGCCATTACTCTAAAAGCAAATGACGATAATAAACAAGATATTATTAAATTATGCTATCAACTAGAAAAATTAAAAGCCAAATGTAATATTAGTTCTAGTCATGCCGATGTAGTTTGCATGGGCTTAAAGGAAGAACAACATGCAAGATAATATTAAAGAAATAATTAATGCTTACACTTCTAACGATAATTTAGCTATTAACGATGACTTCCGTTTAAAAATAATTACTAACCTAAAAGAAATCTTAAATAACTTTGCTTTATTTGAACTTAATGGATTTACTCGTATTGAAGATTACTATAACTACGATATTTCCTTTAATAAAAATATAGAACACTTTAAAAGTACCACTTATGATACAAAAGACCTTGGAGCTTTTGCCATATACTCTCTTATTGAAAAAATAAAAACTTTAAACGAAATTTTATTTGGAGATATTTTTGATATTACTGAACAAATAGCCTATTTAAAAGAAACTGATTTAATTTTAGACATTGAAGAAGGATTTAATTATATAACTCAGTTTATTGTTGATTTTAAAAAAAAGCAAGAACAAACTCTTCCCTTCTTAATTGCTAAAAAATATCGTATTTTCTTTTCAGGTTACTCTTATGATGATATTAAAAGTTTAAGTCCTGATAATGTTATTAACTTAATTAACAAATTAAATAACCCTTTAGCCACCCAAGATAATATTCCAACCAGTGAAGGTATTGATCATGTTAATAGCCATTATGGAACTTCTTATCTACGCATACGTCTTGGTCATGATTATCGTATTGCCTTTGAAAGATATCATGGTATGACTATTATCCTTGGAGTTGCTCAAAAAACAGGTAAAAACGAAGATTATAACCGTTACGATTCAGTTGCTAGAAAAAGTAATGCTATTCATAGAGAAGCTGATTATTTTGCACAAGGCATTTATTCAGAAGATTACATTAGAATAATCGACCTCTTAAATGGTTACTACCAAAAATATCTTGAACATAAAAATAATGTTAATAAAGAAAACGGAACCACTTTAAAGTGATTCTTTTTTTATTTCTTCTTTCTATTTAATCTACTTGATAGACAATTTTTCCTTCTTTAGCATCCCTATAATTAATATAAACTTTTACTTCTAAAGAATCTAAAGATATATCAAAATGTCCTCTTTTATTCATATAACAAGTATCCTTATTATTATCAATATTTAAAAATTCCAAATAAAAAGATACATAATCTTCTCTTATTTTCTTTAGCTTACAAACATCAGGCCAAATTAAAACTGATTCATTATTTTCACTTAAATAATATTCATTAAAACTAATATCTTCTTCTTTGCCAATGCCAACTTGATTAATCTTTTTCCAATCATAGGCAACAGTTACATGCAAATTATACTTACCAGTTTTATCAGTAATATTAAGTTCATCTTTATTAAGTTCTATCTTACTTATACCAACATTTTTATTATTTAATATCATATAATTTATCTTTTTTTCCATATCAAAAATTTTCTTTCCTTATTTATCTGATCTTTTTATAATATGATAATGATAATCTTCATCACTTATCAAAACTAAATCAAAAGTATTTTCTTTACTTAACACATTTAATTTAAATTCTTTATTTCTAATATCATCATATAACTCAGAAGTATCTCGCTTAAGTTCTAAAGTTCTTTTTTTTCTTCTTTTTATTTCTTCTGTTTGATTACACTTTAACAAAATAGTTAACGACTTACTTTCCTCTTTATCTAAAAAACAAGTTCCTACTCCTTCTAAAATAGTTAAAAAGTAATTAGGATATAACTTTTTTATCTTATCTTTTTCATAATATTTATATGGTAAATGAAAACATTCTAATCCATGGTCAATATTATATAATTCTTCATATACTCCTTTTAAAAAGTAAGACTCAACATTTGAAGAAGTATATCTTCCTTGATACTTTTTACCATTATAATCAAAAGTACATAAAGAATTTTTTCTTAAATTAATATCTACCAAATAATCATCTAAGGATATTAAATTACATGTACCAATCATACTAGCCTTATCATATAAAGCTTTGCTTAAAGTTGTCTTACCACTACTACCGTTACCACATATATATACTTTATTTAAATTTTTCTTCTTAACAATATCTATAATAAAGTTTACTAAATCCTTAAGTTCCATCTTATCTTTTTTTCATTACCCTTCGTAATTCTTTTTTATAACTAATAGTCTTCTTTAAAGTAAATTCATCACTGGTAATAATTTTAACTTCAGGAATATAAACCCCTGTTTGTAATTCAATATAATCAGCTAAAACTCTACGATGGCAAAACTCACCAACAGGTTCATGGCAAAGAAAAATAATATTAGTTCCAAATTTTTCTTCTAAAGTCTTTAAAAACATTTCCATGTCTAAATCTTTTAATCTTGTTTCATAATAGCTTTTAATATAATTAAACTCTATCATTTTTTTCTTAGCTGCATACTCTTCCAAAGATATAGTATTCTTTATTTTTTCTAAATTAGCTAAAGCATCAGCAAAGATAAGATAAGTCATTAACCGAGGTGCTAACTTCTTATAAGCTGGTCCATAATAATTCCAGGCATTCCCACCATCGCCAGTTATTGATACCGTATTTCCAAACTTCACGTTATCATAAGAGCCAGTTCCTCTAATTATCTTTTTTACATCGTTTTCAATACTCATTTTTATCCCCCATCACTATAATATTTTAAATATTATCTAATTACATATTATCTAAATATTTTAAATAATCAATTTGCATACATGGATTAGTACCATTTTTTATCTCTTCAATCAATCTATCTTTAGTAGCATAAATGCCATCTAATTCTTCCTTAGTAAGTTCCCCCATATTATAAGCCTCTAAAAGTTCATCTTCATCTAAAACATTAATTTTACCAAAAAGCGAAGTTACATCTAAATATAAATCATCATACATTGGAATATTATACTTAGAATCTAATCTAGCATTTCTACAAATATCAAAATAATATTCTAACGGTTGCTTATCTTTATCTATAAATAAGCGCATAGCATAATCTTTATCTTTGGGAATCACTTCAAAAACATAGTAACCATCATCCATAACAACTACATTATCATCTATTATATATTTTTCCCTACATTCTATTAACTTTTTAACACTAATATAATAATCATCTAAATCTAAATATACTTTTAATTCATATTTTTCTATATCTCTTAAATAAGTCTTACTTATAATTTTCGTTTTCATGTCATTACACTTTCTATAGTCTATATTTGTTTTCTAATTATCCCAATTTCTTTACTAAGATTATCAATAATTACTTCTCTATTTTTACCATAACTAGTATCAATTAATTTAATTTTACTATTAATACATTCTTTCTTTAACTTCTTATTAAGTTCTAATATTTCTTTAATGTTACGGTTAAAATCATCATCGCCAACTAAAATAGGCCAATCAAATTTCTTAGAATACTTCTTTAATATCTTCCTTAAATTTTCTTCATCAGTATCAGTATATAGGGCATACACATCGATATCATATTTTTCTTGTAATCTTTTAACATCACTAATTTTAAAAATATACTCAATGACCGTATTTTCCCCATAATTTCTCGCATTTTGCCAAGCAAAATCTACTAACTTTTCTAAAAAAGAATAACAATCTATAAAATGAGGAATATTCTTTTCATCACAAACATAATCTACAGCATCTAAAATCTGATCCATATTTATATGGGTAAAATTATATTCCTTATTTAATTTATTCGCCAGAGTAGTTTTACCGGCTCTTTTATTACCAGTTAAAATTACTACTTTTCCTTGCATCTTTATCACTCTTTCTTTATTTTTTATTTATTTAATCCCTAGTCTTGCTAAAATTTATTAATTTATTCAAATGTTTTATTTTACTTTTCTTAAAATTCTAGAAAAATCCTGTGGTATCCTAGCCTCAGCCTCTTTAATTAAATCATCAGAAATGCCATATAATGCTTCACACACCGAGGCTACTATTGAAAGATTAGTATCTGTATCTCCTCCCATAAGCAAAGTAAGTCTAACAGCATCACTAAAAGAAGTACTATAAAATATGGCATATAGAACATTACTTAAAGTTTCCTTACAAGTCGTATTAAAATGGACAAATGGTCTATAAACAGCACTTAGATTTAATAAATCATAAACTTCCTTCTTAGATAAGCCTTTCCGAAAATAAAATATCATTAAAGCAATAATCGTCGCAGCAGATAGAGCTTCTTTCGAGTTATGGCTAGGAATAGTTGCTAAAGCGGCCTCTCTTATTACTTCTTCTTCGGTATCAAAAAGGTAACCAATAGCAGAAATTCTCATCATAGCTCCGTTACCCAAACTAGTCCCAATATCAGAAGAATTTGCCCATTTCATAATATTAGGAGAAAAAGGGCTTTTAAAATAAGGGCTAAAATTAGGATGATAATTACTATACTCTTTAATATATTTTCTTAAATAAGTACCATAATCACCACCATTTAAAATAGCATCACAAATAGCAACCGTAAGAATAGTATCATCACTATAAAAAGCATTATCTGGAATTACTTTATCCATTTTTATGGGTTTAATTTTCTTTAACTGATCATATTCATAAATACTTCCAGCTAAATCGCCAATTACTGCTCCATACATATAGCCTCTCTTTTCTTATCTGTTTTTATTTTGTAAACCATTCTTTAATAAACCCAATGATATCTCCATTAATTTGCATAATTTCCGGATCATTTTCTAATTCTTCCATACTAAGCCATTTAAATTTAGTATTATTAATAACAAATTCTTTCTTATCTATAAATTCAGTACCAATATCAACCAAATAAAAATAATGTTCATATTCACGCATTTTTTCATGTTTTACCGAATACTTACTATGAATCTTAGTAAATAAATAATCAATTTTTAATGGTTTAATTCCTAATTTTTCTAATACAGTATCACTAATTTTAGCAATATCTTTATTATTTTCACACTTACAATTTAAAAATAAATAACCATTCCATGAGTTTTCGTAATACTGTAAATACTCACCCCTCGTATTTTTAACAATTATTATTGCATGTTTACTAGCCATCTTAATCTCCTAATCTTTTTTAATTGGTTCTAACTTTTTTACTACCTAATTTTTATCATCTAAAGTTTCATTCTTCTTAATAAAATTTACTAAATTAACACAAGACAGATAAACTTTAGAAGTTTCTCCATATCTTGATTTAATGTCTTCTAAACGACCAGTATAGCCAACATCCCTTCCCATTTTATCAATTTGCATATCAGCTTGATTTAAAATATCTAAATAAAGTGAAGTATATTCATTTTGAATAATACCATGATAATATACTTCTTGCCAATAACGATATCCATTTTTCTTTAAAACTAAACCACCATTTTTTTGATGCATAGCACTTGTTCCAAACTGATAACCTACATCATGAACTATCCCTAAAGTAAATAAGTCATTTAACTCTTCCGTAGATAATCCTTTATTTTTACCTATTTCCATCATTTTTTTAGCAACACCTAAACTATGTAAGCTTCTATTTTCGTCCATAGGATCCCTTCTTTCTAATTACTAAAATTTTATCATTTCTTAAAATCATTGTAAATAAAGATTAGATATTAGCCAATATAATCAATTAAAACATCTACATAACTATTCATATCTTTAAAATATTTTTTTAGATAACTGCTTATATAAAAAAGCATAGCACTCTTTAAAATGCTATACCGATTAACTGCTAGTAATTATGTTTTATATAGATAACAAGCGAAAAAGTAAATTTTTTCACCTAAAAAGAAGCATTACTAAAATTTTAAAAAATGTGCATTGTGATAATTAAAACCAAAAAGTATAACATAAACATAATTATTCACAAAAGCCAAAGTCTCTTTACTCTTCTTCCTCTATAGTTTCTTGGACATCATTTGCCTTTTTGGAAGTTAAAAACGTTATTTTTTCAGCAATTATATCTGTTGAATAGTGTGTATTTTCTTCACTATCTTTATAAGAGTTTATTTGTATTCTTCCTTTAACTCCTAATAAATCACCAGATTTGCAATACTCTTTAGTATTTAGAGCAATAACATTCCATAAGACTATCCGAATAAAGTCCGTTTCATAAATACCGTCAACATTTTTAAACTTTCGAGGAACAGCTAAAGTTATTAATGCTCTCTTTTTATTATTTTCTGTCGTAACTACTTCTGGATCCTTAGTAAGTCTTCCTACTAAGACAACTTCATTCATCATTTAAAACCTCCTTTCTGCTTTCCAGATTAGCAAGCTTTAAATTTTTAAGCAAATAACTATTTTGCCTATATAACCATCTAAATTACGCCAAATAAAAAAGTTAGTTAAGCCAAACTTTGAAGTTTAATACTTAAACTAACTCTATATTTCTTTTTTCGTATATTTTTTATTCTTTTATCAAACGATTTAACTCAACCGCATATTCCATAGGCAATTCCTTTTTAAAGTCCGTCATGAATCCCATAATTAAAAGCTCTCTTGCCTGGTCATCTGTTAAGCCTTTACTAGTTAAATAAAATAATTTATCTGCATCCAACTTAGAAACTGTTGCTTCATGAGTAAGACTAGATGTTTTATTACCAACAATATTCTTAGGAAAAGTATCACTCTTAGAAATATCATCTAACAAAATCGTATCACATTTAATAGTAGCAACCGAATCAGTTGCATTCTTTGTAATCTTAGTTGTCCCGCGATAATTAGCAATACCACCAGCTTCAGCAATGGATTTACTAATAATACTACTCTTGGTATTCTTACCTAAATGAATCATCTTAGCACCAGCATCTAATACTTGTCCTTTTTTCGCGTAAGCAACACTTATTGAATTGCCAATCGAACCATCGCCTTTTAAAATACAAGAAGGATATTTCATCGTAAGACCGCTACCGATATTACCATCAACCCATTCCATTATGCCACCATCATCGACAATTGCACGTTTGGTAACTAAATTATAAACATCCGTCGACCAGTTTTGAATTGTTGAATAACGACATTTTGCATTTTTACCAACATAAATTTCTACTACTCCAGCATGTAAACTAGTTTTAGAATAAGCTGTCGCTGTACAACCTTCGATATAAGAAAGATCAGCATCATCATCAACTATAATAATTGTATGTTCAAATTGACCTAAAGACTCACTTTCAATTCTAAAATAACTTTGTAATGGTTTATCTACTTTTACTCCTTTTGGAATATAAATAAATGAACCCCCTGACCAAACTGCATTATTTAAAGCCGTATACTTATTTTCTTCTAACTTAACTAAATTATTAAAATACTTCTTAAAAAGTTCAGGATATTTCTGTAGGGCATCATCAGTAGATGTAAAAATAATACCATTACCAATTATTTGATTATGATAAAACACTTCCGACTCATATTGATTAGTAACACCCCCTAAATACTGTTCTTCAGCTTTAATAACTCCTAAATCATCAAAAGTATTTTTAAGATTGCAACTAACATTTGCCCACTTATCGGTCATCTTCTTAGTCTTGTCTTTATAATAGCAAATCTCATCAAAGTTAATATGAATATCTGGTCCAAAAGAAGGTTCTTCTTGCTTCAAAAAATTATGATAAGCCTTAAGTCTATGTTCAAGCATCCAATCAGGTTCATTCTTCTTTATTGATAATTTTTTTATAAATTCTTCGTTTAATTTTTCATTCATAACAATCACGACTCATATTATACTATATTATTGAAAAAATAGAAATTGTTTGTTACAATAATTTTAGAATAGAAGGATTATATATGATAGATTATACATTAAATAATACTACATGTTTTAACAATTTAAAAAATCATTTTTTAGTTTTAAATAATGATTTTATTATAGATAACAACTATCTAATATTTAAAAATAAAAAGCTTAACTTACAAAACTTTGATATAAGAGAAGCACTATATGCTAATAATGGCTTGTTACTTAATAATTTAAGTGAAGGTAGTATTACTACTAGTAATTTTTTTGAAATATTAAAAATATATGAATTTAAAAATATTTATCTAGAACATGAGAATGATTTTTATAATAACTTTGGTAGTGAAGAAGATTTTATAGATAAATATAATAATTATTTCTTTCAATTATTACTTTATCATGATTACTTAAGTCCTGAGTTAGAACGTTTACTAAGAACCTTCGTTAATCGTATTTACTTAATTGAAAATAATATTGGTTATACAGATAATCCTAAGTTTGTTAAAGAAGTAGATTTTTATAATACTTCTCTACAACAAATAGATGATATTAATAGTAAAGTTCAAACTGGTAAAAATAAATTAATGAAATTAATTAAGGCTAATCCTAACTCTGATGGTAGTTATAGTGATGATAATACTTTAGAAGAATATCCTGATCATAGTATTGAATGGTATCGTCCTTTATCTAAAACTGGTTATTTAAATATCTTCTTAAATATATTATTATTCTTAAGTATTGGTATTATTTTAGGTTCTATCCTCTTTGTAAATGCTATTTCTTAATATTTAAAAAGTCATAAGTACTAAAGTATTTTCTCTTTAGTATTTATGACTTTTTTAGTCTCCAGTATCAATTCCACCGCTTTCGCTAGAAGAACTATTATCAAGACTTTCTGTTAATCTGTAAGGATTACTAGCTGTGCCATCGCCGTATTTTAAAGCTTCTGGTTTTAAATTTAAAACAGGACGGACACCAGTGCTTTTATTAAGCAAATAAGCTGAACTAGGCATCAAAATTCCACTTGAATCAACAAATACAATAACTGACCCATCCCCGCCAAAAAATGGTGAAGATGTCCAATAGTTTTGACCAGAATATAAAAAATAATTTTTATTACCGGTGCTCCAACCTCCTGCTAAGGCTACTTCGTCAGCTGTAATCAATCCTACAGGATATGTTAAAGCACCATTACCATTTTCAATATCAGCTACTGTAAAGGCATCATTTTGTTGCGAACATGTCAACAGCATATCATAATCGCTTGAATTGCCGTCAAAATTATACCAGCGATATCCTGTCGAAACATATCCAACACCAGTCCCAAATAATATTCTACGATCATTGCAAAACAAATTATCAGCAATATATTGGGCATAATCTTTTCCAACTATTTTTTTATTATACCAAGAATCAACATATTGTTTTATAACCGAATCTCTTATGTTTGATTGAACATCTACATAAGTTGCACCTGTATAATTTATTTCTTCTTCCCTTGTTAAACCATACATATAACCGACAGATGCATTATCATCCCTATCATCATTGAATACACTATTACCAATCTGTCTGTCTTCACTAGCTTCACCATTTGCATGAGCACTTGTGCCATCATAAATAACTCTTACAGTACCATCACCATTAATACGGACAATTCGCCAATATTTGTCAGCAAACTTCACATAATTATTAGTTACATTACCACGATAATAATACGAATCACCATAAGCGTCTTTAGCCTTACATAAATAACCATTAGTAGTCTCTACCCTAGTAACTTTTACCGAACCATCATCATTTACCGTTGGACACTTACCAGAAGTATCTAGCTGAGAAATAATATCTGGTACTTTTGAGACTAACTTTTTAAAATAAACATTACATTTAGTTCTTTTAGTTAAATTAGTAGTAAGTAAACCCCAATCATTATTGTTCCATTCACCTACAGCACCATTATCACAAGAAACTTTATCTACTACATAACCATCATTCTTACCTGGAATTGTACTAGAATACTCACCATCAATATAAGCATTAATTACCACATCTCCATAAATAAAATCACCAACCGTCGTTCTAATTACGGCTTGTTCCTCCGATACGAAGAATTTAGAATAAGCAAAATATAGACATAATAAACAACATAATACACAAGGTACTGCTATATATACATATCTTGAATAACTTCTCCATTTTCTTTTCAATTTTAATTTTTTTAAATATTTATCTTTATCAAATTTTTTCATACAATCTATATCCTTATTACTATCATAATCTTAAGAATAAGAATATTTTGTCAAATTATGTATTTACAAAAAGTTTACACTTTTCATAGAGCATAAAACTCTATGAAAACCCTAGGTGAAATCTGAGTCAAAATGCCATTTGACCATAAATTTGACTATAATAAAAATTTGAATTAGTTACTACAAAATACCATTCAAAGTCTTTATTTATCTAGGTTTCAATCAATTTAAATTGACTATAATTTTGACCATAATTATACGATTTTATTAACAAATTTATATAGAAATTACTGTACTTATATGGTATATTTATGCTATAAGTTAAGAATAAGATCCATATTTTTGCTTTCATAGAGTTTTATGCTCTATGAATTTTTTGGGGTAAAACATAGTATATCATGAAATATATAAAATTATACTAAAAACAACTATTTAAAAAATATAATCATAACATAAATGGTATCGTCATTTATCTAAAACTAGCTATTTAAATATATTATTATCTTTTAGTTCTATCCTCTTTGTAAAAGCTATTTCTTAATATTTAAAAAGTCATAAGTACTAGAGTATTTTCTCTTTAGTACTTATGACTTTTTTAGTCTCCAGTATCAATTCCACCGCTTTCGCTAGAAGAACTATTATCAAGACTTTCTGTTAATCTGTAAGGATTACTAGCTGTGCCATCACCATATTTTAAAGCTTCAGCCTTTAGATTGAAAACTGGTCGAACCCCGTTGTTGTTGTTCACGTAGTCGCTGTAGTTCGCATAGCCACTCGAACCAATACTACGCACGCGAGCATAATTACCAGTGAAGTCGAACGGCGAGGAAGCCCACCAATACTGCCCTGAGTATAGGTAATAACCACTATTGGCAGCATTCCACCCACCGGCTAGTACAATTTCATCTGCACTTAAAAGACCGACTGGATACGTTAGAGCTCCATTACCATTAGTAATATCACTTACGGTAAAGGCATCATTCTTTTGTGGACACATTAATCTCATACTAGAATTATAGCCAACACTTTCCCATGGTCCATAATACCAACGATATGCGGTGACATTTGTTCCATATCCCAAGTTATTATAATTACTAGTTGGTTTGTTACTACTTATTGAACGACCATTACAGAATACATTATCAGCTAAATATTGTTCATTAGTTGTACCAACTATATTCGTTTTATACCAATTATCTATATAAGTTTTAATAGTAGAATTATTGGTATTAGCATGAGCATCTGCATAGGTTGAGGCACCAGTTTGACCATACATATAACCAACATAGGCATTATCGTTATAACTACTATTAAAAGCACTAGTTCCTATCTGTCTATCACGACTTGCCTCCCCATTGGCATGAGCACTTGTGCCATCATAAATAACTCTTACAGTACCATCACCATTTATTCTTACTATACGCCAATATTTATCAGCAAACTTCACATAATTATTAGTTACATTACCACGATAATAATATGAATCACCATAAGCATCTTTAGCCTTACATAAATAACCATTAGTAGCCTCTAACCCAGTAACATTTACAGAACCATCAGCATTCATAGTTGGACACTTTCCAGTTGTATCTAACTGAGCAATAATATCAGATACTTTTGAAACTACCTTTTTAAAATAAACATTACATTTAGTTCTTTTACTTAGATTAGTAGTAAGTAAACCCCATTTATCATTGTTCCATTTACCTACCGCACCATTATCACAAGAAACTTTATCAACTACATAACCATCATTCTTACCTGGAATTGTACTAGAATACTCACCATCAATATAAGCATTAATTACCACATCACCATAAATAAAATCACCAACCGTCGTTCTAACAACACTTTGTTCCTTAGACACAAAGAATTTTGAATATGCAAAATATATTCCTAATACTAGACATAAGACACAAGGTATACCAACACAAAAATATTTAGAGAATCTTTGCCAATTTCTTTTTAACTTTAATTTTTTTAAATAACTATCCTTATTAAACTTTTTCATTTTTATTCCTTTATTATAATTATCTATGCCTATCTTTATTCTTAATATACAGTATCAATATAACATAAAAATATAATTAATTCTATAAAATAATATAAAATCAATTCTAAATTAAATATAAGGAAAGTTTTTTTATAATCTGCATATATATTTTTTAGGAGGAATTAAATTATGGAAATTTTAAAAGTATCATCAAAATCAAATCCTAGTAAGGTAGCAGGAGCCATTGCCAATATCTTTAGAGAAAACGGTAGTGTTGAACTTCAAACTATTGGAGCTGGTTCCTTAAATCAAGCTGTTAAAGCTGTTGCCATAGCCAGAGGCTTTCTAGCACCTGCTGGAATTAATATTGGCATTATCCCTGCTTTTAACGATGTTTTAATTAATGGTGAAGAAAAAACAGCAATAAGATTATTAATTAATATAGTTAAATAAACTTTAAAAAACCTCAGATATTCTGAGGACTTTTTATTTATTTTAAAACTCTACCAAACCCGTGATTTAAAGTCATACTTTTATTATTTAAATCTGGATGATTAAAAGTATTAAAATCATCTGGTGATAAATCAGGCAAATCCCATCTGCTAAATCTAAATTCTTCATATACTTCAGTTACACAATTTTCTGGAAAATATGGATACTCATCCATTATTTCTCTAATGTCATCAACAGCATAACTAGAAACTTTAGAAAACTTATTATTTTTATAAATAATTTTATACCCATAAAAACGATGATGATAAAGTCTTACTCTACCTGTATTATCACTATCATAAGGATTAGTATGCCATCCTTCATGATGAACCGTTCTTGTTTTAGTTTCTGTATTACCATCACTATCAGTTTCTGTATAAGTTTCTATCGTATCATACTCATAAAAAAACTCTAAATAATCTTTTTGAGCTGCCATTAAATTATATAAATAATCCCAATTATCTCTACCTAAAAACATATTAGCTACTTCTTGATAAAATTTTTCATCAACCTTATTTACTAAAATATAATTATCAGTCCACTTGTAACCAAAATTATCTAAATCTTCACTATCCAAATATTTAGTAATAGCACTGCCATTACTAAAACTTTTTATATATTTATGAACATGTCTAGTAGGTAATTCACATTCTGATTTCTCGCCACATCCAGTTAATAAAACACTTCCAAGTATTAGGGAAGAAATTAAGCTATTTTTCTTCTGTCTATCCATTATTATCCTTCCATTTCACTAAACTGTATCTTACCATTGTCTTAAATTTCAGTCAATAATTAACCCTAATTTTTCTTAAAAATAACAAACTACCTTGACTTTGATTTTTAAATATTTTAAGATAACTTAAGTAAGAAAGAAGGATTACATGATGGATTATGATTTAACAAGAGGATACCAAAAATACGATTCAGCTGTAAAAAATCTTGAAGGCATTCTAGATAAAGTAAAAGTTATCTTTGATATAACTAATTATCAATCTTTACTTAATGAAATTAAAACCAAAGTAGAAAATGACGAAGATCTATCTAAAAAAATGCCCTATGCTGGAATGCAAAGTGATTTAGAAGCTTTTGTTTTTGATGATTATGTTAAAAAGATAGAAGAAATAACTAAAAAAATAGAAGAAGAATTAAAACCTTTTTATGAAACTTACTTATTATATACTAAAATAAATTTAAATATTGCTAAAATTTCTGATGAAAATATTATAGATATTATTGATACTACTAGAATGTTAGTAGATTCTCTAAATCTTTTAACTAATAATTTAACCGATGAACAAAAAGTTATTGTAGATGAGGCTTATAAAACTATTTATAATGTTATTCTATACGAAGAAATATTTGAACGCAATGATATCCTAAATTATGTTAATAGCTTAAATACAATTGCCTTTAAAGAAAATTTAGGACGTCTTTTAGGAAATGATTTAAATAAATTATCAGAAGAAGTTATCATTAATGAAAATTTAAATAATATTGGTACTGAAGGTTTAGGATTTGATTGCTTTAACGAAGATATTATTAGACAAGTATCTAGTAAAACTGTTGGTGAGGCTAATTCTTCATATCTTAGAAGAAAAAATGAAGCTATTGATAAAATAACTACTAAAGTAAATAATGCAATAGAAAAGAAAGATAAATTAACTACTAAATATTTAGAAAATAAATATCAAATAAAGAATTTAAAATTAAATAAAAATTTATTAACTCTTAAGGCTTTATCCGTTGTACTTGTTCCTGTTATTACTATTACTGCCGGATATCGTATAGGTAAATCTAAATCTAATAAAGTTGATGAATACCAAACCATTACCAGAACTATTAATTTAGAAACTGGCAACTTAATTGGTAATCAAGTGGAAGAATTTGATGAACATTCCACTACTTATGTTGCAACCGTTTTAAAATGTGGTCCTTGGCATTCTAATAATATTGGTAATGGTTATATTCGTAATGTAACCGCCTATGATTATATAACTCCAGAAACCGCAAACGAAAATGATGATTTTCATATTACTAAAGATAACCTAGATGGTAATTTAATAGAAAAATATCAATATATTGAAGCTAAAGATACCTTAGATAGTAACGAAAATACTACTGATACAACTATTATTATCACCGAAACTTACCAAGATAAAACCATTAGTAGAAAAAGTACGAAATTCATTATCCCCTTTACTCTTCTAGGTATCGGACTAGGAGCTCTAATCTCTTTCATTTTAGCCTATACTAAAATATACGATATTGAAACTATTCAAAATGCCATCTATAATTTAGATAAAAAAATTAAAGAACGCATAGCAAGTAATGAAGATATCAAAAAAGAATTAAAAAAACTTCAAGAATATGCTACAGAACTTCAAAAAGAATTACAAGATGTTGAAAGAAAATACGGCAAAATTAACGTTAATAAAAATGCCTTAAAAATCAATTTAAAAAAGTATTAAAAAGTGTAGAACCTAAATTTCTACACTTTTTTCTATTAACAAACTAATGCTAACATTTTTTTAATTGTCATTTCTTTTACCAAAGAATTCTATTAATCTTATAAATAAGTTAATAAAGTCTAAATATAATTGTAAAGCTCCATAAATAGCTAAATTTTCTTCTGGAACTGCAACAAATTTATCTGAATTCATAATAACTTTAACATCATATGCAGTATAGCCTAAGAATAAGATTACCGCAAGAATTGATAAACCAAAGTCAAAACTACTGCTGCCAACAAAAATATTGATTATACCACAAATAATAATGGCTAATAATCCCATGAATAAATAACTACCTATTTTAGTTAAATCCATTTTTGTCGTAGCACCAATAAGGGCAAATACAGCAAAGACAATCGCTGTTATTAAGAATACATATATTAATGAAGCTACTTGAAATTCAACAAAATAAGTGGAAAAGAACAACCCATTAACAAATGAATACAAAATAAAACATGCTTTAGCAACACTTGGACTCATTTTTGTAATCCTAAATGATAAAAATAAGACAACTGCAATTTCTATAACTAAAATTCCTAGTAAACCTGGTCCTGAAAGAACATTAATTAAAATATTCTCGTTAGATGAAACTAAAAAACCAGTACCAAATGTTACTAAAAGTCCTATTACCATCCAGCCAAATACTTTACTTAAAAATTTATTATTCATTTCTCCTCCTTTAATATTATTATACAATACTAAAGATTATTTAAAAAGAAAAAAACTTTTCAAAATAAAAAGACTTGCTACTTTTTATCATTTAAATTAGCAAATCTTATTTCACAAATTTTAATATAGGCATAAATTCCAACAATAGTATAAATAATATTGAATATAAGTGTCCAAAAAGTAACTAATATACCTACTAAATTATTACTACCAAGTAACCCAAAAATCTTAGGTCCTAAATCAATTACTAACTCTACAGGAAATTTAAATACGATAATAACTAAAGCAAGTACTAACAATTGAAAAATAAAGACAATTATATCTATAAAATCACTATGTGTTAAAAAAGTAAATATAGTTTTTATTAATTCTTTAAAAGTAAGCGACTTTACTTCTTTAACTTCTTTTGTTTCTTCTTTCATCTTTGGTAATTCTAAATCATTCACCCTAATCACTCTTTCTATTCTTATTTTAGCAAACTTTTTAATATGTTAAAAGTTTCTTAATCATTATTTTTTAAAATATTACTAATTGCATTAATAACAGCAAGCTTTCCATAATCATAAGTAATACCACCTTGTAAATAAGCAATATATGGACTTCTAACGGGACCATCACAACTTATTTCAATAGATGAACCTTGGGTAAACGAACCACTTGCCATAATTATTTCATCATCATAACCAGGTGTAGCAACGGGAATTGGTAAAACATTACTATCAATTGCACTAGCCCCTTGAATTCCTTGAACAAATTTAATAAGTTTATCCTTATCATTAAAAATAATTCTAGTTACAATATCACTTCTAACCTCATTATATTTTGGATAAACTTCTACTCCTAGTTTTTCTAAAATATAACTAGCAAGCATTCCTGTTTTTAAAGCATTAACAACAGCTTGAGGAGCCATATAAATTCCTTGTAAAAATGAACGATTACTTCCTAAGGAAGGTCCTATTTGTTTACCTTCACCAGGAGCTGTTAGGCGCTGGCTACATAGATTAACTAAGTCTCTTCGACCAACAATATAAGCTCCTGTACTAGCAATTCCAGCACCTAAATTTTTAATTAAAGAACCAACCATTATATCAGCTCCAACCTCAATTGGCTCTTTTGTACTTACAAATTCACAATAGCAATTATCTACCATAATAATAGTATCAGGGCTAACACTTTTTATTAAATTACAAACCCTCTCGACCTTTTCAATACTAATGGTATCTCTATTAGCATACCCAACACTACGTTGAATTTCTATTACTTTAACTTTATTTTTACTTAAGTAATCCCTAATTTTATCATAATCAAAATCATTATTTACTAAATCTATTTGCGCATAATTAACTTTAAAAGCCTTTAAACTACTAGGATTTTCTCTAATTCCAATAACTTCATCTAAAGTATCATAAGGCTTACCATTAATAGATAAAAGCATATCTCCTGGTCTAAGTAATCCAAAAAAACATACTGTTAGGGCATGAGTACCACTTATTAATTGCGGACGAACTAAAGCATCTTCGCCACCTAAAACTTCTGCGAAAACTGCCTCGATTTTATCACGACCTGCATCATCATAACCATAACCATTTGTCCCAGCAAAATCACTTTCATTAACATTATTATCTTTAAAAGCTTTTAATACTTTTTTACTATTTATAAAACTTATTTCATCTAAATCTTTAAAAAGATTACCATTTTCTTTTTCAAAATTATTTACTAAATCTAACACTTTATCCATTATTAACACCACCATCTACTCTAATTACTGTATCATTAATATAACTAGCATCTTCACTAATAACAAAATTTATTACTTTACTAATTTCTTCTGGACTAGCAAATCTTTTAAGTAAGATATGCTCTTCTTCGTTCTTCTTAAACTTATCACTCATTGAGGCATTCATTTCTGTATCAACCCAACCGGGTGCTATCGCATTTACACGAATAGGTGCTAACTGTTTAGCAAAATTATGCATCAAAGAAATAACACCTGCTTTACTAGCATCATAATCAATTGATTCAATATAATATGTATCAATTCCATTAGTACTACTAATAAATAAAATATTACCACCATTATTTATCTTCTTACTTAATAATTTGGTTAAATAATAAGTCCCTGTTAAATTAACATTTACTACTTTACTAAACTCTATATAAGTCTTATCTTCAAAAGAATTATCTAAACAAATAGCGGCATTATTAATTAAAATATCAATATTATCAATACTATCAACTAACTTTTCAATACTTTCTTTATTTCCTAAATCCAAATAATAACCCTTAATATGATATTTACTAGTTATTTCTAAAGCTTTTTCTTCATTATGATGATAAGTAAAAATAACTTCATATTTATTTACTAATTCTTTTAATGTAGCATACCCTATACCACTAGTAGCACCCGTAATTAAAACTTTTTTCATAAATACTATAATCACTCCAATTACATCTACTTAAGATTTTAACATAATATAGTCTTAATGTGTTATACTTATTATAGTGATATTATGAAAAAGATAAAAGAATTTATAAATAAATATTTAATATGGATAATTTTAATATTATGTTTATTCTTATTTTTATATATAATTAAACTTATTAATGCTGATTCTATTAGTACTTTTGATAATTTTATTTATAACCATGTAAAAAAGTTAATAAACCCAAATACCACTAAGTTTTTTAAAATAGTAACTGAGTTTGGTAATTACACAGTCATGATACCAATTATTATAATCTTTTATTTATTTAATAAAGATAAAAGTTTTAATAGGTATTTTACTATTAACTTAATAAGTGTTTTTGCTAGTAATTTTATTGTTAAAAGTATTATCAGAAGAGATAGACCCATTGATATTAATTTAATTATTGAAAATGGCTTTAGTTTTCCCTCAGGACATTCCATGGTCTCCTTTGCCTTTTATGGTTTTTTAATTTATTATTTATATCACACTGACTTAAAGAAACCCCTTAAATACAGTTTAATGACTTTATTAGGTTTTATTATTCTTTTAATTGGACTAAGTCGAATTTATTTAGGTGTTCATTATGCTTCTGATGTTTTAGGTGGATTCTTACTAGCATTCGTTTACTTAGTTATTTATATTAAATTTATTTATAAAAGAGAAAAGAATTAGAGTTTCTAAATAAAAATTCTAATTCTTTTTATATAATTTTCTTTAATTTATTTTTTATTACTTCAATATCAGACTCTTCTAATAAATCTTTTAAAGTACCTTTTATACTCATTAATTTTAAGTTATCTTCATATTGTAAGAGCTTTTCTTCAACTTTTTTTAAAGTATTAAAAACACCAGTTCTTGTGATATTTAAATTTTCACCAATTTCACTTAAAGATAAATCTTCATAATAATAATATTTAAATATTTCTTTTTCTCTATCAGTAAGTAGTGATTCATAGATATCAAAAAGATTGGTTAATTTTACTCTATCCATTACATTAGCTCCTTTATATTACCATTATCATCAATATGCATTTTTAAGTAATTACTATTTTTATTTAACCCTGGTAAGGTTATAACATTTCCCATAAAAACAACGATAAATCCAGCTCCCTTATTTAACTTAATATCAGTCACATGCATAGTAAAGTCTTTAGGATATCCTAATAACTCTTTATTATCTGAAATTGACATTGGTGTTTTGCTTACACAAATCGGATATTTATCTAGTTTTAAGGCTTCTAACGACTTTATTTTTTCTTCAGCTTCTTTACTATAGACAACCTCTTTAGCATGATAAACTTTCTTTACTAAAGCAAAAATTTTTTCTTTAACTTTTAAATTATCATCATATAACTTGACAATCTTTTTATTATCACTATTACTTAAAAGTATCGTTTTTTGAGCTAATTCTAAACCACCATTACTGCCTTTAGAATAAGTATCATTGATAGCAAATTCTAAGCCTTGTTTTTTCACATAATCTCTTACTATATTAATATCTTCTATAGAATCATCACTAAATTTATTTAAAGATACAATTATATTTTTACTAAAATTCAACATATTATCAATATGAGCTTGTAAATTAGCAAGTCCTTCTTTTAAATTATCTTGTCCATTGTATTTTAAAGCTCTAATTGTCGCATTTAAAATAACTACATCAGGATAAAAGTTTCCTTTAGGGCAAACTATATCAAAGAACTTTTCTGCTCCTAAATCAGAACCAAAACCAGCTTCTACCACTGAATAAGAAAAATTTTCTAAGCCAGTTTTAATAGCTCTGATACTAGCAGTACCATGAGCAATATTAGCAAAAGGTCCTCCATGAACAAATGCTAGATTATGTTCTAAAGTTTGTACTACATTTGGTTTTATTGTCTCTTTTAAAAGAATGCAGACAGCCTCCACAGCTTGTAAATCTTTGGTATAAATTGGTTTACCGGTATCATTATAGGCCACTATCATATTAGCAACCATTTCTTTTAATTCTTTAAAATCATTTGCTAAACACACACATGCCATTAATTCACTAGCCACGGTTAAAATAAAATGGTCTTCTCTGTTATAACTCGAATTAATAGTAATATTTCTTAAGGCTCTATCATTAATATCTATGGTTCTAGGTAAAACAACATTTTTGATTTTTAATTCATTACCCTGAAAAATATGATTATCAATAATAGCACATAATAAGTTATTAGCTGTACAGATAGCACTCATATCCCCAGTAAAATGAAGATTAATATCATCACTTGGTATGACTTTAGCACATCCCCCACCAGTGGCCCCACCTTTAGTTCCAAAAACAGGTCCTAAAGCTGGTTCTCTAAGAATAGCAACCGCATTTTTGTCTAATTTGTTTAAAGCATCAACAAGTCCAATGGCAGTCGTTGTTTTACCTTCACCATAAATAGTGGGACTTATACTTGTAACTAAGATTAATTTACCTGCCTTAGTATTTTTCAAATTATTTATATCAATTTTAGCAATATATTTACCATAATTAATAATATAATCATCAGAAATACCATATTTATTTAAAATAGCATTAATTGGCATCAATTTAGCATTATTTACCTTTTCTATATTTTCCAAATTACATCATATCCTTAAATAAACCATAAATATAAGCTTCAATATCAAATGGTTTTAAATCTTCCATTCTTTCACCTAGACCAATAAATTTAACGGGAATATTAACTTCTTCTTTAATAGCTAAAACTATTCCCCCTTTTGCCGTTCCATCTAATTTAGTAAGAACTATACCAGTAATATTAGTAATTTCTTTAAATGCTTTAGCTTGCATTATACCGTTTTGACCAGTAGTAGCATCAATTACTAAAAGTGTCTCATGAGGAGCATCTGGAATAAACTTAGTAATTACTTTATTCATTTTTTCTAATTCTTTCATTAGATTTACCTTGTTTTGTAAACGACCAGCCGTATCAATTAAAACGATATCAGCTTTTTCTTCTAAGGCTTTTACAAGTCCATCATAAATTACTCCAGCTGGATCAGTATTTTCTTTACCATAAAATACTGCACCAGTACGATCCGCCCAAACTTTTAATTGTTCTACAGCTCCTGCTCTAAAAGTATCTGCAGCAATTAGCATAACCTTTTTGCCTTCATTATGATATTTATAAGCAAGTTTACCTATAGTAGTTGTCTTACCAACACCATTAACCCCAACCATTAGAATAACTGTTGGTCCTTCTTTAGCAATATTAATTTTATCAGTAATATTTTCGCCATTTACATAAATTATAAATAATTCATCAACTATTACTTCATTTAAATATTTAGTATCGGTAATATTTTCTTTTTTAACTCTCGATTTTAATCTATCTAAAAAGTTTTCAACTGTATTAACACCGATATCAGCCATAATTAAAATTTGTTCTAATTCTTCAAAATAAGCATCATCAATTTTAGTATACTTAATACCTAAAACATTTAACTTAGAAACAAATTCATTTCTAGTTTTTTCTAAACCTTTACTATAGCTTTCTACTTCACTATCTTTAACTTCTTCTTTACTTTTATTACTTACAATTTGTTTTAATTTATCAAAAATTCCCATATATTTCACTTTCTTTCTAATTATTTATTATATCGTAAATTACGAGTTAAAAAAAGGAATTTATCTTCAATTTTACTGACAAACTCCTTATTTTAATCAATTTTTATTTAAGTATTCCAATAATTCATTTATATAGTATAAATCTTTATCACCATAATCAACTATTAAATAATTTAATTATTGCTACATAATTTTTATTGAACGCCATTAGTACCACAAGTTTTAGCAGGAATAAACGTCCTTAATTCATCATATTTACCATTATTATATTTATAAACATAAATATTAGCATTACTATCACATGAATTTCTTTTATCATCGAAAGCCCCATTTTGTTGCAAAAAAGAAACTTGATAAACCACCACACACTTGTTATTGCCAGAAGCATTTAAAACAGCAGTATTAACGTCCCCAATAGTAAAATCACATGAATTCAAGTGCAATTTTTGTAAAGATATTTGTTCTTTTGCATAACTAATTGCAGCATCGTTTAAATTAGTAACAGCAATTTCATCAGTATTTTGTTTTTCTTTTTTTAAAATACTTACAACATTAGGAACAGCAACAGTTGCTAAGAGTGCCAATATAACAATTACTGCCAATAATTCAACTAGTGTAAACCCTTTTTTTTGCATAACTCACCTAAAATTTGCTTCCCTTTGTGCCAAATTTGCCACCTTTAGCACCAGCACCTTTATAACCTTCTAAAATATTAGATTCAAATGAATGAACTTTATTATTATTATCTTGGTAATTTTTAATACCTATTTTTATAATTTCATCTAATAATTCACGATATTTTTTACCCTTTGGTTCCCATAAATAGAATGATAGTGAACCAGGAATAGAATTTATTTCGTTAATATATGCTTTATCATCATTTTTATCAATTAGAAAATCAATACGGCAAACACCAGATAACCCGACAGCCTTAAAAGCTTTAACAGCAACATCCTCTACTTCACTTTGCATTTTCTTATCTAATTTAGCAGGCACCTTACGTCCTAAAGTAGCCATCCCCTTACTTGGTTTATTCTTAGACTCACCAATATATTTATCAGCATAAGTTAGTAAATGATGAACAGTAGTTACTTCTTCAATACAAGATACTTCTTGATATTTATAATCTCCTAATACCGAAATATTAACTTCACTTAAATTTTCAACAGCATGTTCAACTAAAATTTTCTTATCATAAGAAATAGCTTCTTCAATAGCATTCTTTAATTCTTCTTCATCTTTAGCAAAATTTATACCAACAGAACTACCTAAAGTAGCTGGTTTAACTATTAATGGATATTTTAATTTAGCACATTCTTTTAATATTTCGTCTTGTGACTCACTATAATCTACATCATAAAACCATGTAAATGCTGTCATTGGTAAACCTTTACTTTGAAACACTAATTTTTGGGTTACTTTATCTTGAGCAACACTAGATGCTGCAACATCTGATTCACAATAAGGAATACCTACTGTTTGTAGATAACCTTGTAAAGTTCCATCTTCCATATTAGTACCATGACCAATTGGTAAAATTAAATCAAGTTCTGTAACTATTTTTTTAATTAAACCCTTACTTTGTAAATAAAATTTACCTTTTTTATTAATTAAAGATACATTACTTGTATATCTCTTAAGTAAATCCATATCAGTATATGTATCCATATCTTTTAAGATTTCCCCAGTATACCACTGTCTATCTTTAGTTATATAAATAGGAATAACATCATACTTTTCCTTATCTATAGCTTGCATCGCTTGAACTGCTGATATTACACTTACCTCATGTTCAACTGATACACCACCAAAAATTACACCTAACTTTATATTCATATTCTAAAATTCCTTCCTTTACTAATTTAAAATTTATATATACCTACTCATTATAAGTATCAGGTAAATCATTCTCATATAAAGCATATATGTCTTTTTTACCTTTTAATTTATTAACTAATATATAAGTTTGTCTTACATCATTAGTAATAATTATTCTATCTTTATCATACTTTTTAGCCATTAAACCATCATAAATTGGTTTTGTTTGTTTTTCCCCAACTAAAATAACATAGTCAGCAACTGCACTTATTTCTTCGCCAAACTCTTTATTATATTTTTCTTCTTCCGCTCCTAACTCAACCATACCTGGTGTCACGACAACTTTATCACCTGGCATCATTCCAAGAACTTCTAATGCTACTTTAGCACCAACGGGATTAGAATTATACGCATCATCTATTTGAAACATATTACCAATTCTTTTTAGTTCGAGACGATGTTCAATTGGCTTAATCTTACTAACAGCAGCTTGTAATTTAGGAATAGAAATTCCAAACTCATAACCAACAGCCACTGCCGAAACAATATTTGAAATATTATGACGACCTAAAAGTCTAGTTTGAAAATCATAAGTTTTATTTTCACTCTTAAAGAAAATCTTAAAAGTAGAACCTTTATTGCTACACTTAGTATCTAAACAATAGAAGTCAGCCTTTTTATTATTAACAGCATACCATACAACTCTTACCTTATTTTTTAAATCATAATTAACTTGTAGGGGATCATCCATATTTAGAAAAGCAATACCATCACTAGGTAAACTTTCAATAAGTTCAAACTTTGTTTTAATAATATTTTCTTGACTACCAAAAGTTTCTAAATGAGCCTTACCAATCGTTGTAAGAAGACCATACTTAGGATGAACTAAATTACAAGCATTCTTAATTCTTCCTACTTTATAAGCTCCCATTTCAGCAATAAATATTTCATCAAACTTGGTTAAATCATTATTAATAGTAGTCATAAGACCAACATCCGTATTAAAGTTTTTAGGAGTTGGATGCGAAATATAATCCATTGATAATATTTCATTTAAAATATTCTTACTACTAGTTTTTCCATAAGAACCCGTAATTCCTATAACTTTTAAATCATTATAAGAAGCAAGTTTATCTTCTGCCATATTCCAAAATTTCTTATAGATTCCTTTTTCAATAGGGTCATTTATTAACTTTACTAAATAAACCATATAATAATTTAAAACAAGCATTAAGGATGCAAGTACAAATAATACTCTAACATTACTATTAAATATCAAATAAAGTACTAAAGGTATTAAATTTAATATATAAAGAGTAGTAATTTGTCTTTTAACACGTGCCGTCTTAACAAGTGGTTTTTTAGCTTTTTCTACCATTATCGAATACTTTATTACTTCACTATCAAATAAATAGATAAAAGCACTGATAATAAGTAAAACTTTACCAAATAAATTACCCGTAAATAAGGCAATTACTGATAAAAGTAAACCCATTAAATCATAATGTTTTAAAGCAACCTTTCGATTTTGCTTTAACCACTTTAAATAACGATTATTTTCGTTATATAAGTTTTGTTGTAACATATGAAGTGATTTTCTTGATTTAACTGTTACACTATAAAATATAATTAAAAATATTATAATATTTATTAATATCGTCATTTTACTTTCCTCCTAAGAAATTTACTAAAATATTAGTTATATAATCGATTCGTTCTAAATAAGCATAATGAGTTGCTCCTGGAATCTCAATCAAAGCTCCATCTTTAAGAAGTTTTTCTAATTTTCTTGCTTGTTCTATAGGAGCTGCTGTATCTAAAGACCCCCAAATAAGCAAAGTGGGTGCTGTTATTTTTTTAGCACATTCACTTAAATCCTGATTAATCGTATTAACTAGAACTCTTCGCATTACGGGACTGGCATTTTTATAATCTGTAGAACCAATATATTGTTTAGCAAGTTCAACTAAATCTTTTGTAAAAGGTATCTTTTTTAAACCCTTTAAAACTTTTTCTTTAAATGTAGGCTTATATTCTCTAATACAAGGTGCCCCAAATAAAATTACTTTTTCCGTTTCATTACGACTGCTATAAATAATCGATAATCTGCCACCAAAAGAATGACCTAACATAATGGGGTTATTTATTTTTAAAGCAATTAAAAAATTTTCAATTAACTTAGTATAGCTAAATACATCCGTATCCATATCAGGCTCACTAGATGATCCAAATCCTGGTAAATCTAAAATGGTAATACGATAGTTATTCTTAATATTTTTATCATTTAACAACTTAATAGCCAAAGGTCGCATCATTTCCATGTTTTGTCCCCAACCATGAAGCATAACAATATCTTTAGAACCTAGTCCTAATTGGTCATAAAATATATGTTTATTATCAACTACTATTTCCATAAAATTTCCACCTCAATTAATTATAGCACGACTTTCCCAATTTATTGTGAATTTATAGCTTTTTTTAGTAAAAATATATCTATTGACATTAAATTATTTTTAATTTATTATCTCTATATAAATAATGAAAATAATTATATAGATACATGCTAAAAAAGATAAGCCTCATTTTAGATACAGCCTATCTTCTATCACTATCCTTTTATCTCAGTACTTTTTCTCTTAAAATAGTTACTCTAATTCCAAGATTTTCTTCTATCCCTTTTTTTAAATCATTACATAATATATTTAAAAAACTTGTTTTAGCCTTAGCATTGACTAAATATTCAGTATCATCATACTGTTTAGTATTTTTTCCAAAAATAATTTTTATAACCAAAGAATCCGACAAAGCAAAATTTTTGGGTATTACTGGTCCATAACATCTATTAAATGGTTCATTAATATATTTACCATTAACAAAATTATTATTTAATACATCTTTATATGTTTTTTCAATCATCATTATTGTATTTATATTATATTTCTTTTCTTGATATACTTTTCTTAACTCATTTAATTCATTAATACTTAACTTTTCGATAAAGAAATCATTTATTATGTAAATATAATTTAATCCTAAATACTCTCCTAAATCATTAATCAAATTAGACTTAGTTGGATGACCAATGCCAAAATCTAAATCACTATTTTTTATTTTATTATCATATAATTTTAAATCTACTTTATTTTGTAAATATATTTCAAATAACTGTTTATAAGTTTTCTTTAAAATGCCATATTCTTCTAAAGAAATATTTTTAGATTTAATTAATTCTTCATTTTTATTTTGCATACTTACTCTCCTAAATTAATATTATTTCGATGATTTAATTGGTTTTCAAAACCAGTAATAAATTCTTTTTGTAATGCCTCTTTGGATTTCGGAACAATATATGGCATATGAATATTGACATCTAGTAGTGAAATATAATTATCTTCATTAACGTTCTTATCAACATCTGATACATCTATTATATACGGATCTCCCCAGGTTGATACAATTATTTCATTATCAGGTGTTACATTGGTAACACACATCGCATGACTACCCCCACCATAAAGATAATTATTACCGTTTAAACAACTTAAATTATATCCATCTGCCCAAATGATTGGCATATCATTCTTTTGCTTAATAGCCTTTACTTTTTCTACTAACTCATCATTTGCTATACCATCTTTATAATCAATGTCTACTTTTAAATTATAATTTTTCTCCATAAATTCACTAAAAACTTTTAACATATTAGGTGATGTTCCATGCGCTCCTTCTTCATCAATTTGTGCTCTACCGTTATAATTAGGTACATTTTCTGATGTCTGTGGACCATTAACAATTTGATCAATAGAATAACCACTACCATCTGCCCAAACATATGTAAAATAATCAAAGATTAAATTTTCATAGTTCATAATCTTATTTCCTGATTCATCAGTATAATACATGGGATAACCAAATCTTTTTTCAAATTCAGTTGGTATATTTTCAAAAGATTTAAAAATGCAGTTAACAAGGGCTACATAACCACAACCAACATTATTTATTTTAGAAAGATAAGCCTCATAATCTTCCATCGTAGCATCTGGATATATTTTTTTTAATTTTGAAACTATATAATCGTTTTGTAACAATTCATACACAGTATCATCGTCATTGTCAGCAGCAAAATCACCTTGATTACCACCATATTTGTGAATTGGATAATTATTATAAGAATAAATACCACTTTTATCCATTAAAGAAATATAATCATTTCTTAAATTATAGTTTTCGGTTATAGTAACTACCCCAAAAGATGTTATACTTTGTATATCAAAATATCTACCATTTTCGAGATAAAAACCACCATTATTATTTCCATTATTGTTAAATGCAGCAATTTCATCAATATTTTGGATTATGCCTTTACTTATTAAAAATGTTGCTAATGTTTCTTTAGAGTACATGATATCATCAAGTTTAAAAGCATTTTCATCATTTTCATTAAAACTATCAACACTAAACCACGTATTAAAACTTTTTTCTAAACCATTATCAGTTAAACAATACTTTCTTCCATCTTTTAAGGTTATTTCTTTAAAATTATTTGAATAGCTAGTAGATAATATTTCATCTTCCGAAGATATTACTCCTAAATATTCCAAGTAAACAGCCAACTTTTTATGATCATAAAATATATTATCAGCAATAATCATGTCATTTACATTATAAGTTCCTTCAACAATAGAATCAGAATATACTGAGGCAAAGCGACCATCTTTAAGAAGAAATATACCTGTATTATCACCATTATTACAAAAAGAAGATAATTCACTTGCATCTTTAATAATTCCCTTACTTATCAAAAAAGTGGCAAAAGTATCCTTAGAATACATTATATCGTTTAGATTAAAGGCATACTCACCTTCTTTATCATATTTGTATTTCACATCAAAACTTTTTGCGATGCCATTACTGTTAATTATATAGCGTTCTCCATCAATTGTAACACTACCGCTCACTTTCCCATTCACATTGCTGCTTCCATAGTTTGATATATCTTTAGCACTAATATTAAAGCCATTACTATTTAAATATAAAGCAAGATTATCTCTAGAATCCCATATACTTTTAGTATATTTAATTGGGGTAACTTTTTCTTCAGTTTTCTCATTTTCTATATCATTATCAGTATCAAAATCAATTGTTTCTACTTCCGCTTTAATATTACCAAGATAACCATTATTAAAAGGAGAAATATAACCATTATTACCTTCAGAATATGTTTTCATTTTATTTGAATTATTTACTTTTCCATTAATTGTTCTCAACTTTTATCACACCTTACCACAATTATTATCATCATAACAATTATATAATAATAAATTTAAAAAGATAAACAAAATTATTTATATCGTCTACAATTTCAAATCTCTTCACTTTATAAAAGTTCTAAATTTTTTCCAATACTAGTACTTGAGTCAATGCACTTAATTTATTATTAATCAAATATTTATCAGCACTTGCTCCACTTAACATTACTTGAGTAGCATCTTTGCCAACATAAAGAATCGTATCAAAAATAGCACTTCTATATAACATTAATTCTATATTATCTTTTTCTGTAGCTTAATTAGCATCAACATAAATATTAACATTTTCTATTCAGTTTTTATATATACAAGATAATTATTATTTATGGGATAAAGTATATCTACTATTTTCTTCAGCATATATTTTCAATTTACTCGAATTATTTACATTGCTATTAATTGCAGCAATAATATTTAATTTCTAAACACAGGGTAATTTTTTATTTAATTATCTGTGCCTGGAAGATTCATTTGGCAAAATCCTCCATAATCTAAAATCATTATAGACTTCACACTCGTCTGAAATATGACTTGAAATTGTAGCATTATATTCTTCATTTATATACAATGATTGTAATGGCAAATTATCTAAAAAATCTAAAGATGATACTGTAGTTCCTAACAAAGACAACATATTACAATTAAGAATATTGCCTATATTTTGAATATTTCTTAAATTACAACTTTCTAATCTTAAAGTAGTTAATTCTGTTGGAATGAGATTACAATCCAGAGGATTCGAACTAACTGGATTATGTATAGATAAATAATCTAACTTTGGAAACATTTTTAAAAGGCTATAATCATCAATATTGCAATTTAAAATTGTTAGTTTTTGCAAACTATCGTTTTGAATTATTTTTCCTTTTACTAAGGTACATTTTTTTAAATTTAATTCTGTAACTCCTGAACTTAAAATAACTTGTAAATCTCGACTATTAAGATTCATATTTTCTAAATTAATGCTTTTTAAATTAGGCATTAACTTTATTAAAGAAATATCGGCTGTTAAATAAATATTATTCAAATTTGCAAGATCCTCAGTTGTTATTTCGCTTATTTCTTTATTAAATATACTTTCTAAATATATTTTAGTTTTCTCATTTAATTTCATAATTATCCTTTCTTAAGTTAATTGGTAGTGTGAATAGTTTCACACACTATCCCTTATTTTTCTCTTTATTTATCTGTATTTCTTTGTATATTTTTCTTCACCTACTTTTTAAAAGAAATTTTATACTTTAATAGCATATCAAGTTAGCGTGGTTCATTTTCCATAAAATTTTTTACACTATCAGTTAATTTAAGCCCAAAAATCATATTTTTTTAAAACATCATCAGGTATAAATGGAAGGATACTTCGTATAGTATAATCATTTGGAAATTCGCTAGGAACACCGTCCTTTATGTAAGAATCTAATATCGAGTCTGCATCTTTTCCTGATTTATAAATACTTGATTTTAATGTTTCTATAAAACTTTCTTGATACTTCTCACTATTGGCCGCTAAATATTTTCTTATATCAAGACTATCAATTCCTTTTATAAAATCTCGACAGTTATTAGTATGCGTTATGTAATTATAGTCATTTGTAATAATGTAATTAATAAGACCCGATATGCCTTTACCTTCGCCATACTTTGAATCCATTGTATCAACAATATTTTCAATTCCCTCAAAAATATAATCAGGTAAATAATTCATCACACTTTCATCTCCTTCGGCTATATGGTTGGCAGCAAATAAAGTACTTTTACCAAAATATTTTAAAGTGTCTTTTCCAGAATCCCAAGTTACATCTACGGGAATTGCATTGCCTATATCGTCATATACTACATTCCAAGCATGACGTCCTTCAATTTTTCCGTTAAAGCAAGCATCACCAACAACATAGTCACATTTAATTCCGCATCTTTCACATATCTCTTTATATAACTGAGAATAACCAGCACAAATTAATCCTTCTCTGCCCAACTTATTGTTGGCTGTAATTCCTCTCAATGATTGACCTATAAAATGAGAATCATTGTTATCATTAAGCATATAATCCGCATACGAATATAAACCGCCGATAATCTTATCTATTTGTTTTGCCCTTTCTACTGTTGGCAACGACATATCAACCTTGCTGGTTATTTCTTCTACTTTTTGTAAAATTGGAATTAATTCAAAACCACTATAAGTTGTAGCGTCTAAAAAATCTTTATATTTCATTTTAATTAAACCGTCAGAATGAGCATAAGCACTCTTAAAGCAAAAAGTAACATTTCCAAGCATATGGTCATCTCTTAATTTTAATAGCATATCACTTGTTAATTCTGAATAACTATCTAAATACCCATAATAGCCACCACCATCTTTAACGTTTTTCTCTATTTCATCTATAAACGCTAATTGTTCTGTTGTTAATTTTGGCTTATGGATTTTGGAATCTTTAAAATATTTTCCTAAATCAAGTACTTCACTCAAAGCAGAAGTAGCAGCACCACTTAAAGCACCTGTTAAAACAGTATTAAAGCCACCTAAATCATCAAAATTTTCTTGTAACTTTTTTAAAATACTATCGGCATCAGTATACTTAACATAATTACCATTTTCATCAGTATACCCATCTTTATAACAAGTATCTATTAGAGTTCTAGCAAAGCCTTCGGCACCACCATCCACACCATCTAACGCTACATGAATTAGGCTATTAATAAGTTTTGTCTTTATGGTAGGTGCTGACTTTCCAAATACATTAATACCATTAATTTTAGCACCAACAAAGAACTGAAATCCTTCCCATAAACCATTTAAGGCACCAGATGTTAAACCGCCAACCGTAGATGCACCTTTTCCCCAAGCATCTTCAACACCCTTACCAAAACCAGCGATACCAGCAACTCCAGCAGTTCCTCCAGCAATACCACCAAAACCACCAGTTACAATTGTTAAGCCAATAATACCTACCGTATATCCAATACCAGATGATACTTCTCTTACGTTATCAAAAAAGAAAGCATTAGTTTTTAACCAACTACCAGCCGCACTGTTTTCATAAAAAGAATCAAACCAATCAGCAACATGTTTTTTGGCTACAAAAGCTTTTGTTCTATCCCACATTGCTGAAGTAACAGAATTCCACTCATTTCCTGTTAAATTAGAATAAATACTGCCAACACCATCCAGAAGCAAAGTAGGAAGACTTGCCATAGCCGTATAAATTGTAACATCTGCATCAATAAGAGCTTCACCTAATTTTTCTACTCCCTCAACCAACGATAGTGCTGCCGTTCCTACAGTGGCGCCGGTTATTTTTAAAGCATTACTTACATTTGAACTTATATCTTCAAGTGCTGGCAATGCATCATTAGCAAGCCAATCGTTAGCATTTTCTAAAAGTTTGCTAGAATCTGCAATAAACCCATGAAAACTATCTGATATAGCAATAGCCCCGGAACTTAAAAATTCAGCAGCATTATTAAAGTCTTTATTAATTTTTAAATTTTCTTTATCAATATTATTGCCAAAAGATTTTAAATTATCCATACCACTATCAATCGTATTTTTAATAATATCATTCGCAGTTTTAGACATTTCTTCATGTACTTTAGCCGTCTTATTTGCTTTTTCCATCTTAGCAATAGCGGCATTTTCAATTGAACCAACAACTTTTGCAGCCGTATTTTTTATATTATCATTCGCAGTTTTAGACATTTCTTCATGTACTTTAGCCGTCTTATTTGCTTTTTCCATCTTGGCAACCGCAACTTTGCTTAAAGAACTAGCAACTTTCGTAAAGGTATTTTTGATATCACTAAAAAAGCTATTAGTAGTATTTGAAACAGTATCTTGATTATTATCTACTTCATTCCTAACATTATCAACATTGCTGATATTATGAGGTAAATCATTTATTACATCATCTGCGGATTCTTCAGTCTTAATATTATCATCAGTTTTTGAAACAATCTTATCTTTCAATAAAATATCTTCGGCTCTAACCCAAGCCCTTGAATTTCCATTTTGATCACTGATATCTATAATAATTTTATCATCGGAAATTCCCATTGCAGTTGCCGATTCATAGACCTTTTGCATTATATCATCAATATTCATATCATCGTTAATATCGATATGCAAATCAACTAGAACACCATTAGCATCAAAGGCTTTAACTTGCTTAATCCTAGAGTCACCATCAAACACAATGTTTGTATTTAAATTAATTACATTACTTTCACTACTAGCATCATAAACATTATTATATCCTTTTGTAAATTTAACATCAGTTCCAAAAGTTTTACCATAAACTGGTTTACTTGATATTTTATTACTTTCATCAGCAAATGGGTCTTCTTCTGCTAATATAGAATCAACATCAACATCAGTAAAATCCATTGTTTCTGTGGCAGTTACCGGTTTACTATCGATATGATTTAAATACCCACTACTAGTTGTTGGTGATATATATCCATTATTTCCTTCTACATATTTTTGCATACGATTAGAAGAAGTATCTTTATTATTAATTGCATCCATCTTATCACCTCACAATTTTAACTCATAAAAATTTATTTATTTGCAAGAACTTCTTTTAATTTAACTTTAAATTGTTTTTCTTCATCATCAGAATATCCTAAAGCATAAATTTTAGCTATTTGTTCATGATTAAATAAAAGTGTTTTATCTGAACTTACTACACCTTCTGGGTATAGACATCCACAATAATCATACATTTTCGAATTATCATCACTAGCAATAGTACAAAAGCCCGTTATCATTACTCTCTTTGCACCCCCATTTAACATTACCACCGTTCCAATCGGTAAAAATTTTTCTGTATTCATATTTTATATCCTCTTTTCTATTATCAATCTTCTATGATTACACCCTAATTATATAATAATAAAAGTTTTATAGCAAACAAAAAGAAACGGTAAACACCATTTCTTTAGGAAAAATACTAATTTTGTTGAGTAAATGAAGATTCAACATTAGTACGCATTTGACCATATTTTTCTTCAGTCTTTTTAACATTAGCATCAAAAGCATTAGTTAATTCTTCAATTTTAGCAGATAATTGTTTTTTAACATTTTCAATAGAATTTCTTAAATTTTCTTGTTGGCTTCCACCGACAAAAGCAGAACCGTTACAAGTATTTGCAAGAGCATCTAATTTAGAGTTAGTTTCTGATAAAATTGTTTGTAAATTATTTTTGATTTGTGCACATTGATCAGGATCATATCCTCTTTCACCATTTGCAGTAGTTGTAATTACTGAATCATCATTTGGTCTAACAGCAGTTTCTACCCAAGATTTTAAAGAAAGAGCAGCTTTAACAGTTTCAGCCCAAGCTTGTCCTGCCTTACAAATAACATCAAAATTATGACTATTAGTTTGTTCAATACCATCCATTAAACTTTTTACATCACTAACAGCAAGATCAGAAAATTCTTTTGCTTCTTCACAAACCCATGCATCTTTCATTTTATTGAAAATTTGATTTTGAAAAGCATTATTTAAGTATTCAGTTACCTCTTGAGATTTTGCTTGAAAACTATCTGTTAATGTTTTTACTTCTTGTTCATTATATCCTATAATTGCCATAAAAAGCACCTCCTATTGTCATATGACTGAACCTATCATACATATAAATTATAACATCTAAAACTTAAGTTGCAAATAAAAAAGCAAGTTTTCTTACCAAAATATAAGAAAAAACTGACCTTTTACACTATTTTGACACTTATTTTAGACTATTTGCTATACTAACTAACTCATTTTGAATACTTCTTATCTCATTTATAGCCCCAGTAATTTCACTACTACCATAAGTTTTATTATCAATTTTTAAAAAATTATTTCCTAAAGTATTTAAATTAGTCAAATTACGATTTACATTACTTAAATCTAAAGAACACTTATTAATTTGACTTTTTTGATAAGAATAATCTGGCTTATTTAAATTACCACTTGTACTGCTAGCATAAGCTAAATTAGCAAGTGTACCCCATAACATTTTACTTTGCATATATTACACTTCTCCTACATTATTGCTAAAACTAGTTTTAACATTTTTAGCAGTACTACTATATTCATCTGCAACATCACTTATAACCTTGCGATATTTTATTCTATTATCAACAATATCATTTTTATATTTATTAATACTAACTAAATCATTACTTAACTTATCTTTATTTTCTGAACTATAATTTTCAATTAAACTATCCATACTTCTTATAAAATACTTTAAATTATCTTCTTCATCTAAAGTATATTTATTTATACCATTAAGTTTAGAAGTAACTTCTTTAACATCCATCTTAGCATAGCCAATACTCTTAGTACTTAAATTATCCAAATTAAATTCAAAAGTCTTAACATAGTAATCAGTTAAACTATTTATTTTAGCTTTAATACCACTTTCAATCTCCTCTATTTGTTTAACTAAATTAGAAACTTTAATATAATAATTATTAAGTTTATACCTAACATTTTTTAATTTACGTAAAGAAGTCTTTAAATTATTATTAGCATAAACATTATTACTTACATAAATATTACCCAAATTATTTTCAGTAACTTTCAAACTACTAATAATATTTTTCAAATTATTTAAGTAACTCATTTTATTATTTTTTTCATAATAAATAGTCATTCCTATTTTTAAATAACTATTATAAATATAATTTATTAAAGTTTTTCTTTCTTGCAAACAAGATAAAAATTTTAAAGAATTACTTTTTTCAATAATCATTTCATCTTTAAAACGTAAAGAAATACCGTCTTGCCAGTAATTAGTATAAATATCTTCTATTGTATTAAATATTTCTAAAATATCTGTTTCATAATTATCCAGTATAGTATTAATGCCATTTTTTCCACTTAAAATCATCTTTATATTATATAGATTAACCTTTAGCATCTTACACTCCTATATCATCTTTTCAAAAAAATCACTATTTTCTTGAACTTTATATGTTCCTAAAATAAGAGTAGAAGCATTTCTAATATCAGTTTGATGAATAGTTATATTATCAGTATAACAAATACCACTAATAGCATTTATTAAAACATAACTATTCTTTGGATTTAAGCGAATGTTAGTTAAGTCGCTAATCGACTTAACTAACATTTTCTTTATTTTCCAAATAAGTTCATTAACTGGTAAAAATATATCAAAAGAAGAATTTAATTCTGGTACTAATAATTTTACTAAAACTTTATTATTCATTATCATCATCCTCTATCTTAAAATCTGAGAAAGATATTAACTTAACTTTACTACAATCACCATCACTGATAATATAACCATAATCAATATCTTCACTAGCTTTTTCTTTTACTATCTTATTAATTCTAAAGACACTTTGGTCTTGAATACCACGACCAATCCATAAACCATCAGTATTATTTTTAATTTTACCGTAGAATCCGTCATATTCAATGCCTTTTAAACTCTTAGCTGCATCTATAAGTAGCATATAAACATTTTCATTCTTTACTGAAGATTCTATAAGCTTTTCCAAGTTACTAATTGGACTTATTATATTTTTTAATTTACTTAATCCGTAAAAAATAAATAAATACTTAGTACCATCAGATAAAGCATTGACAAACTCATCTAATTTAGTAACTAATTCATTAAAATTATCACGATAATAAATTAATTTTTTGCCATTATATTCCTTCTTATCTAAAGCCGGGATTATATTTTCTAAATCAAAGAATACCGTTTGAACATTATCAATATGTAGTGATAACTCTGCTAAAGATTCAACAAAGTTAACAGTGTATTCTATACGGTTAGAACTTATCGTTAAAGATTTTGAAACATTAAAATCTAACTTAGCAATTTTTAAACTATCACGAATAATTCCCACTGGTAATTTTGGAAATTTTATAAATCTAGTGATTAAATCTAATGATACCTTATCTGGTAAGGCTGGAATACTTGGAGCTTTTTCGGTATTATTGTTATTTACAACATTTACAATATTACTTACTTTATTTGTCCATACCTCATTTGGAGCTTCAATACTAGCCGTTTGAAATTCGTGAGCAACTTCATCAAAGACAATACCACGACCAACAAAATCTTTAGGTTCTATCTTAACAGGAACATTAAAGATATTATAATAATCATTACTATCTGTTAAATGAAGAGCATATCTTGTTAAGAAGTTCATTGAAAGTCTTCTCGAAACAACATTCGTATTATTACAAACTAAAATTACATAAATACCATATCTTTGACATTCACGCGTTATAGTAATTAACTCATCTACTAAAGAATCATTTTCTTCAATAACAGCATCAAAGTTATTAATAACAAACAAAATATTACTTAAAGGACTCTTGGCTACTTCATTATATTTATCCAGTAAACCACCATAAGGTATTAATAATTTCTTACGTTTTTTAATTTCTAAATTAATCATCTTTATTAAGTTATTCTCTTTTTCATCTTCTCCAGCATAAACAAATCCCCCAACTTGGTTGAAAGCCTCAAAAATTCTTAAAGATTCACTACCAAAATCAATACCATAAAGATTAATCTTTTCGGTACGATAATTAGTTAAAAAGCCATAGCAAATAGTTCTTAATAGTTTTTCTCTTTCTTCTTCATCATTACCATAAATAATGGTATTACCATTTTTAATTAAGGAATATTTTAAAACACCAATACTTTGAGATTCTGGAGCATCATATTCCCCAATTATAATATTTAAATCTTCATCAGGATGATAATTATACTTTTGATTTAAATTATCAATTAAAATATTTTCTGGTATTGAATCTAGCCATAAACGTTTAGCACTTACATGTAGGGCATCTGCTGTCTTAATAATTTCGGTCATAATAGCTTTTAATTGTTCGCCGGAAGCACTTACTTTAACAGACTTACCAGCTTGAATACTCTTTAAAGAAACACCAACATCATTGATAAATTGAATTGATTTATCTACTTCTTTGACAACTAAATCACTTGGATAATATTTTGCACCACACCATGCTGATTGTCCCATAGCAAAGTATTCATCATACCCAACCTGTAAATAGAAACGACCCGTTTGTTTTAACAAAGCAGCATCTGGTTTCTTTAACATTTCATTACTATCCTCAGCTGTCTGTACTTTTAAACAAACTCTAAATTTAGTATTGGACCAAATTTGATCATTAACAACCCCACTAGGTTTTTGAGTTGCAAGTATTAAGTGTACTCCTAAAGAACGACCAATACGGGCAACGGAAATTAAATCATCCATAAAATCTGGTTGTTGACTTTTTAATTCGGCAAACTCATCGCAAATAATAAACAAATGAGGAACTGGTTCCTTTAAGCGGCCTTCTTTAAAGAATTTCTGATACTTATAAATATCAATAGTACTCTCTCCTAAAGCATCTCTTGCTTCATTAAATACTCTTTGTCTTCTTTTAATTTCACTATCAATACTAATTAAAGTACGATCAAGTTCCGACTTATCAAGGTTTGTAATTGTACCAGCAAGATGTGGAAGCTTTATGCCAGTTGATTTATTTTCAAATGCATAAGCAAGACCACCACCTTTATAATCGATTAAGATAAATGCCACGTCATTAGGACTATAATTCATAGCAAGAGATAAAACATAAGTAATAATAAACTCTGATTTACCTGAACCAGTCATACCCGCAATAAGACCGTGTGGTCCATGATACTTTTCATGTAAATCTAAATACATTAGATTACCATCACTATCAACACCAACTTCTGTTTTTAAACTAATAGTAGAATCATTAGATTGCCAACGACTCATAATATTAAGCCCCGAAGTCTTACTAACATTTTCCATCTCTAAGAATGTTAATGAGTTAGGAAGCATACCCGCAGTACTTTCAAATTCAATTGGTACATTACTTACTTTTCTTGCTACCCACATCATATCTATATAAGGTTCAACTTCATCTTTAAATTTAATATTTTCCTGATTTTCAAAAGAATTTTTAAGTAAATTAGAATCATTATCTCCTAAAAGAATAAAATTATCACACTTACTAGGTAATCTAGACATTTGATCTTCTAAAATAATTAAACTAAAATCATTATTGTCTTTATCTTCGCAAATATTTTTAATAACATTTAAATTTTTAACCATAGCAAAATCATCAATAATTACTAAGTAATATGGACTTTTTGGACCATCATCACTATGTGATGCTACCTTCCTTTGGTACTCATAATTTAAATATTCATTAAGTCTTTTAGCTTCTTCTATATCACAAGAGAAAAATCTAATTTCTTTATCATTAGAAAAATTATGATTAGTATATTTTAAATAATCCCAATGATTCTTTAATCCTTCGTTAGTAAATACTACTATTTTTAAATCTTCATAAGTATAATAAGCTAAAAGTTGTAATATAACATTATTTATAAAGGGATACTTTTTATAAGAAACACCTAAAATACCTGTAATTTTACCAGTATAAAAAGAATAACCAATTGGAACATTTTCGATGTATTTATATTCATCTATAAGTTTATCAGCTTGTTTTTTTAATTTATCATCATCAATAGTAAAACCATCTTCTGGATAATTAATCTTGGCTTTCATAGTCTCATTACCAGTACCAATACGCACCGTTAAAAAATCATCTTGTTCTACTCTCTTATCCCAGAATGTAAGTTTACCATTATTAATTATTTCGACAATTTCTCTTAAAGGAATTAAATTTTCTAAAAGAATTTCTTTTTGAAAGTTACGTTCTAAATCTAGTTCTTTTCTTTTTGAATTAAGATATCTGCTGTATTTATGCGTAATCATAATATTGCGTTGAAATTGAACAATTTTATTAAAAAGACGAGTTAGCAAAGGCCACAAGAGACTAGATAACAACATAGCAACCCCACTAAGGATTGTTGGCCAACTTTGAGCCCAAGTAGTTTCTCCTCTAGATAATTTTCCAAAAGTACTAAGAGTATTAGCAAATGATACAGCTGCCATTGTAAGCATAGGGGCTAAAACTAAAAATAAAGGTGGTTCATTATTTTCAGTTCTTCCTGGTGGTGGTGATAAAGTAATTTCTTTTTCTTCTATTTTTCTGCGCAAACGAGGAGACTTAGAAAAATAATCATCTTTAGTATATAAATCACTATCTATAATATCTAAATCCTTAGGTTCTGATACCTTAGGTAAGTTAGCTACTTTTAAATTACATCTATCTTCATACACATAAACCGAATTATTAGGATCATTCATTATTATCATATTATAAAGAAAATATATTTTAAAGCCATAAATATCTATATAATCGCCAAAACGAATAATACTCTTTTTATCATTTACAATTAAATTATTTAAATAAATTGGTACTTTTTTTAAGTTTTCTAAAACAATATTATTATTTTCAACATAAACTTTTAAAACATCACCAGTTATCAATGGGTTATTAATAACTATACTACTGTTCTTATTATTGCTTATATTAAATTCTAAATTACCACTATAAGTAAAATATTTAATTGAATCATCAAATAAATTACTTACTCTAATTAAATAAGTCTTATCATCTCTTTTTAGAAAGTAATATTTACCTGGGCTTATTACCGTTTCTAAAATAGGAGCATTACCTTCTAAAACATTAACATAAGGAGTCGAATATAAAACCCAATTATTATCTCTTGCTTCGATATTAATTAGTTTATAAGACTGTTCCTTATCCATATCAAACTTATAAATTCCTTGCATTACGCTTGGCAAAGTAAAAGTAAAAATCTTTTCATTTGTATATAAATCTATCTTCATAATAACTCTATCCTATTCTATTTAATTCTATCATAAATTAATTAGTTTAAAAAGAATAAATATAATACTAATAAAAAAAGTTTCTTTATTTTTTAGTATCTAACTTTAAAAATCATCATCCATTAAAAACTTAAATATAAACTTATAGTCTTAACTTGCCAAACTAAAATTAATTATATTAATAACTAAAATTTATATAACTTTCTATTATATAAAAAAGAATTTAATATTTTAATTAATACCAATAGAAAAGCTTACAAAATTAATAAAAACCTAATTTACAAAACACCCTATTTATGGTAATATTAACTAGCGAAAGGAAGTTAAATAAAATGAAAAAAACAAAAATTATTTGTAGTATCGGTCCATCTACACAAATTTGGGAAAATTTCAAAGGTATTGTAGAGGCTGGTATGAATGTTGCACGTATCAATTTCTCACATGCAACTTTAGAAGAAAGAGAATTAGACTTATCATTAATCAAACGTGCTAATGAAGAAATGGGAGCTAATATTGGTATTCTATTTGATACTAAGGGTCCAGATTTAAGAACTTGTGCATTTGATGGTGATTACATTGAACTTGTAAAAGGTAAAACAATTCGTATTGTTGAAGAAGATGTTTTAGGTAATGCCGAGAGAATTTCTTTCAACTATAAAGGAATCCTTAAAGATTTAGAAGTAGGACAAGCTATTCTATTAGATGATGGTTTCTATAAATTAGTTGTTGTATCTAAAGAAGAAGATGGTCTTACTTGTGAAATCATTAATGGTGGTACTATTAAATCACGTCGTGGTGTTTGTATTCCAGGTGTTAAACTTAATGTTCCATTTATCTCTGATGCTGATAGAGAAGATATTAAATATGCTTGTGAACATGACGGTGACTACATTGCTGTATCATTCGTAAACACTGCTGATGATGTTAAAGCTGTTAGAGATCTATGTAAAGAATTTCATCGTGAAGATATGATCATTATTTCTAAAGTAGAAACTCAATATGCTATCGATAACCTACAAGAAATCGTTGATGCCTCTGATTACATTATGGTTGCTCGTGGCGATTTAGGTATCGAAACTGGTTTAGAAAACTTACCATTATATCAACAAAGAATGATTGATATGTGTCATAAGAATGGTAAAGGTGTTATTATGGCTACACAAATGATGACATCTATGAAAGAAAACATTCGTCCAACAAATGCAGAAGTTACTGATGTTTCTAATGCTGTACTTGCTGGTTGCGATGCTATTATGACTAGTGATGAAACTACTATGGGTAAATATCCAGTTGAAACTATACAATATATGGCTAAGATTGCTATTAATGCAGAACAAATCACTAAATACAATCTTGCTGATTACAAATTAAGAGGTACTGATATTCACAATGCCATTTGTAAATGTGCTGTTGATGCTACTTTAGAATTACCTGTTAAGGCTATCGTTGTATCAACTAAAGAAGGTAAAACTGCTTTAGATGTATCTTGCCTAAGACCAAATGCTTATATTATCGCTACTGTTGAAAACGAAAAAATGGCTCGTATGCTTGCTCTTAAATGGGGTGTTTATACTAAAGTTGTTGGTAATGCTGCTAAAGATACTGATACCTTAGTAGATGAAAGCATTAAGGCTGCTAAAGATATGTTAAATCTAAAATACAAAGATTTAGTTTGTGTTGTAGGTTCAACTCCTAGTGATGCTCATACTAACTTCTTAAAAATTGAAGAAATTTAATTTTAAACTTAATGAAAAGTCTAGTTAATTCTGGACTTTTTTATTGTGCAAATTTTTTTAAAATTCCAATCTAAAAAAAATTAGAAGTTTTTCACCTCTAATTAAATATTTAAATCAACTAAATTACTATCCATAATTGAATATAAATAACAAAAAACTGGTAAATTAGTCATTTCTAAAATATAATTTTTATACCCCTTTAACTGCTCTAAATAAGCAACATCAGTAGTATGTTTTAACTTATAATCAACAATAATGGCCTTATCCCTCTTAATAATTAGTAAATCAATAATGCCATGATTCTCTCTATCACTATTATTATAAATAAATTCATATTCTTTATAAATTTCTTTACTATCATTTAAAATGCCAGTATTAATAAATTTTTCTATACAATTAACTTCAAAAGCATTAAAATCTTTATAATCAGGATTACTAAAATCAGTTATTTCAAATAAGTAATGCATACGTAACCCAAAGTCAATATTTTTTTGTTCTTCTTTACTTCTTAAAGTACTAGTAACTTTGGAAAAATGACTATTTTCTATTTTTTTACTATCCGGAATATACTCATCTACAGCGATAATCCCACCCTTTTCAGATTTTAAGGTTTCTAAATCTTTTTTTACTGATAAATTATAATCTTTAGTAAGTCCCAAAGAGTCAATATCAATATCTTTTATATAAGGTTTTAAATAATCATAAATTGAATTTAACATATCAGTAAACTTACGATAACTACTTCTGGTTTCTCTATCTACTACGCCTTCGACTTTATAAGCCAGTTCATTCTTATCAAACTCCCCAACAATAATCATCTTCTCACGAGCTCTAGTTAAAGCCACATAAAATAATCTCAATCTTTCACTTATCTCTTCTAAAATATACTTATTCTTTAACATCAGTTTAACAACTGTACTATGAATACCATTTTTTACATAAGGAGTTATAAATCCTAAAGTATTATCATAATAAAATTTACTTTTTAAATCATCAATATTAAACTTCTTAAATAAACCAGTAAAATAACAGACTGGATATTCTAAACCCTTCGAAGCATGAATAGTCATAATTTTAACTGAATTAGAAGCCTCTTTGTTTAAAGATAGTTTAATATCTAACCCTTCTTCATAAACCATATTTAGATAATCTAAAAATTCATATGGACTATAACCAAAATTAGTGGCATTATCAGCAATTTTACTTATTGAATCAATCGTCACTAAATGTTCTTTAACATCTCCAGTCGTAATAAATGCTTCTTGGAATTTAAATTTCTCAATAATTAAACGAAATACTTCATTATTTGGCATATTATCAAGTTCCTTAGCTAATTCATATAAAATAGCATAAATTTCTGTTTCAGCATACGACCTATTACTAATAACTTTTAAAATATCTTTATCACTCATATTAAAAAGATAACTACGGGCAACCGCCATAAATGAATAAGAAAACATCGTTCCAAAATCTCTTCTTTTAATTAAAACTAACAAATTGTAAATATTTTTTATAATTGAGATATCTACCGAATCACTAATTGTCTTATCACGATAAATAGTTATAGGAATATTTAAATATTCAAATATTTTCTTGTATAAATTAAAACTACTGGAACGATCCATTAAAATAACAAAATCACCATAATTAACTGGTCTTCTTTGCATCGTTTCCTTATCCATCATTTCATAACCATTAGCTATTTTTTCTTTAATATCACGAGCTACTGTAAAAATTTCAATTTCTTCTTTAGTAAATTTTGAGTCTTTATCATAAGTATAATTTAAAACATCCATATTATAATTTTCTTTATTAACATCATTATAAGGAGTAAGTCCAAAAACCATTTGATGCGACTGGATATAATCGGCACCACCAATAAAATTATCCATAAATAAATTAAACATCATATTAATATTATTTAAAACTTCACTGCGACTTCTAAAATTTTTATTTAAATCAATTTTTAAACCACCATCATTATTTTGATAAGCTTCATACTTACTTTTAAACAATAAAGGATTAGCATTACGAAAACGATAAATAGATTGTTTAATATCTCCAACCATATAAACATTGTTATTTTCAATTAAAGAAATAAAGATATCTTGAATATCATTAGTATCCTGATACTCATCAATTAAAATTTCTTTATACTTATATTTCATCTCACAACGAACGGCATCGTTATTCTTTAAAATATTAATAGCCATTTTCGCAATATCAATAAAATCATAGGCATTATTATCTTTTTTAAATTTATCTAAACGTTTACCTAATTTTTGAATAATAGCAATAATAATCTCTACATAATCTTTTGTTAAATATAGGCTTTCTTTAATTTCATCAAGCGAATTATACTTAGTTAAATCTCCTATTTCATCAACTATCGATTTAACTTCATCTTTAATTTTTTTGATTACTTCATCAGCTCCTCTTAAAACTGGTAACTTAATGACACATAACCTTTTAATGTCTAAATAATCAACCGCACTTATTAAAGGTCTAATAACCTCTTCCATTTTACCTTGAAAAGTATCATCAGTATAATGATATAAATTATCAACAGTATTATTTAAGACTTCTAAACGCATCTTTATTAAAGCCATATAATCATTAACTAATTTGCTTATATTATCATCACTATAATAACTATCAAGATAACTATTTAAAATAGTATCTTTATCATAACGATTATCAAGTTTAGCATATAAACCTAAAACAGCATTAAATATTTCTTTATCATCTTTAACTGTAAAATCACTAATCAACTTTAAAAACGAAGGATTTCTTTCTTGATATAATTCTTCAAAAATATTATTTAACTCTTCTTCTTTTTTTAAAGTCATAATACTAGCATCAATAATATTTATATTCTTAGAAATATTCATTAAATAACTATATTTTTTAACTAAAGATAAAGCAAAAGAGTCAAAAGTTGTAATATAAGCTAAATCTACTTTATCTAACTCTTCTTTTAATTCTGGAACTTTTCTTATTTTACTACGAATTCTATCTTTCATTTCCGCAGCAGCCGCATTAGTAAACGTTAAAACCAGTAAATCATCAATACTAATACCCGATTTAACATGTTCCAACACACGTTCAGATAAAACAGCTGTCTTACCAGAACCAGCTCCTGCTGAAACAATTATGTTCGTCCCTTTTTTATAGATAGCATCTTGTTGCTCACTCGTCCACTTTGGCATTTAAATCATCTCCTAAAATATCCTCTCTGGTTTTATATTCTAAATCAACAATATCTTCTTCCCTTCGATAACAAATTTCTTTATATTTACAAAATTCACAACCAATAAGTTCACCCTTAACTCGTTTGGGATTAATGGGAAAATCACCTTTCCAAATTGCCTCCACTACCTCATTAATCCTTTCGTCAACTATTCTATCAATTTTCGCAATATCACTATCATTAAACAACTTAGCATAATGTGAAAACCCCTTACTAGTTGTTGCCATACCTTTAATGACATCACTTTTTGCATAGGTTCTATCAAATTTAATCAATTCCTCTTCGCTGTCAATTGAATATCCATCAAGCTTTAAAGCTTTCTTACTATCTTCTTCGAAAGAATCAGAATCTACTGTTTTCCCATTTAATATCTTTTGTAAATAAAAGCCCGTAATCTTAATATCTTTATGTAGACCTCTCTTGGTTAAATAAATATAAACTGGCAATTGCAAATGTAACCCATAGTTAATATTATCTAAAGTAGTTGGTACATACCCCGTCTTATAATCGATAATAGCCACTAAATACTTACCATCGTTATCTTCTAAATACTTAATCTTATCAACAAATCCCAAGAAATTAATGGTAATCTTACCTTCTTTTCTTAAATTCAATCTCGTCTCAGTCAAAGTCTTATCATACATAGATTTGCTTTCTTGTTCTCTTATCGTCTTAATAATAAACTCTAAGGTTGTATACAAATTATCTACGTAAAATTTTTCTTTATTAGTTAGTTCTCTTTTTTCCAAATACTTATCATATTCCGTTCTTAAATCAAAGCCTTCATTATACATTTTGCTTAAACAATCATGAAATAAAGAACCTAAAAAAGCTGCAAAAGTATCAACAAAAGGGTCTAACTTCAAAATATTAGCAATATAAAAACGAAAAGCACATAAATAATAATTATTCATCGCCGAATAAGAAAGATTACTCTTCCCATTTAAATACTTATATAAATCATCAAATTCAACTTTTATATAACGATTATCGTAAGTATTATAATTAATATCTGGATAACTGGTCATTAAATCTTTTAAATAATCATTCCTTTCATTATATTTTAAATATCTATCTAAGAATGTTCCTAAATTAATTTTATTATAAAGATGCGAATAATTATAAGGATTAACTTCTTCAATTACTACATCTAAACCTAAATCACTAATTAAAGGACTAGGATAATAAGTACTATAGTTATCTTTTTCTTTATAACTTATATAAACATTAGGATTACTTAAAAGTCTAATCTTTACTTCTTGTTTTTCCCTTTTTAATAAATCTAGTGATGTAGCAAGTCCCAAGCTCTTACGCATTTTATCTTTAATTAATTTATCATCATGATATATCCTTGGCACTATACCTTGATTAAAATTTAAGACAAAATAATATTTATCAGGAAGTAACATATCACTAATATTAATTAAATTAACTGCCTTATCATACTTAGGTAAACTAATATTAATCTTCTTTATATCGCAAGTAACCATTTCTAAAAAAGTATTATCTATTTGGTAATCAAAAGTATAACTATTAAATAAATTAACTATCTTTTCCTTAATATCATCATCTAAAATACATTCTAGGGCTTCACTTACATTTAAAGTCTCTTTTAAAATTCTTAAAAATTCTTGAATTATTTTTGTATTACCAATATTTCTTGTTTCATAAAGATTAAGAGGAATATTAAAGTTTTTAAAGGTCCTATCTAATTCATTAAAGTAAGTATTATCAACATTAACTAAATAAATATCATTAAGACTAACTTTCTTTTTTAATAAATTTCTTATTTTAACTGCCGTACTTACTACTTCTTCGCTACTAGTTTCATAACTAACTACTTGATGTGAAAAAAAATTTTCAGTATTAAAACTTAAATTTACTAAATGATAGAATTCTAATTCTTTAACTAAGGCATCATCTAAACTAATACCAATAGTTACTACTCTTTTAAGACTCTTTTTAAAATAATGGTTATAAGTAATTAAATTATTACTATCTAAAACATTCTTTAATTCTTTTAACTCAGGAGTATCATAAAAAATATTACTCAAATATTCTAAAGCAATATCATAACCATAATTATAATGTTTCATTAAGAAATATAAAGCTTCCTTAGTAGGAATCCCATAGTAATTATTTTTAAACTCTTCTAAAGTATAAAACTTCAAGTTAAGTAATTTCTTTTCTTGACTCAATGTTTTTAGAATAATTTTTTTGATATTATTTGTAGTTATAACCGTATCATAATTTTGTAATTTATCTATCATTTAAAAATGCTCCTTGCTAATTTCAATTTTTCTTGCTAAATCAACTATACCATATTTAGGATTAAAATTGGTCTCTTTTAAAGCGACATTTAACTTTTTTATTATTTTTTTAAATCTTATCGATATTTATTCACTTTTAGTAACCCCTTTGTAATTATTTACTATTTTTAAGATTTTTTTTCAAAACCTATTTGGTTATTCATCATAAAATATATAAGAAGAACAGACGAAAAAATTAGTCTTATATTTTTATAGAAACAGAATTAAAAAATACAGTCAGTGCAACTGGTAATATTAATGAAATACTTACTTTTATTAATTCCGAAGCTAGTGTTGTTAATACCAACAATGTAAAAACAACTGCCGAAGAAGAGACTTTGATACTGGTACAAACACATTAACAGTTAAGTTAACTGATATAAAAGTGGCAGGTACAAAGACCATCACCTTTCAGGTTACGAAAAAAACATAATGATTATTTTTAAATATCTAGTTATACTAAGTGTTACTCAAACACTATAATAACCAAAAGTAATAGTCCTATAGTTACTAGCATTTATCTTAATTCCATTAATAAATGTAAAACACTACCTAAATAAATAAAAGTATCAGTTGTATTTTCTAAAGAATCCTTTAATTCTAAATAATTATAAACAACTGTATTTATATTAATTCTTTGCATAATACTCATCTTATAAGATAAAAAGTGCTTATTTTACTAGACTTATCCTTATCATTTTAGTATAATCTAAAGTCATGAAGAGGGATTATTTATGAATGAAGAAACTATAAAAGAAAATGCTGAATTATGTCAAAAAAAAATAAAAGTTTGTGATCAATTATTTGCTAAGACTTATCAAGCTTCTAGAGGAAATATTTTATCTAGAAAAGATACAATCGTTATTAAAGATAAAATTGGTAAAATAAAAGAAAGTATTCAAGAAGAATTAAATTTTTATCAAGGATTTTATCAAAATATCTTACTTGGCTTACCAATTAATGTTGATTTTAACAAACTTAATTTAATTAAACAAAAACAAGCCTTGTTAACCGGCTCTTTAAAAACTATAATTAATGTACCAGAAATTCCTGATGTATATAGAAATGATATGCTAAAGTTTATTATAAACAGATTAGAAAATGCTACCCTTGTTAATAAAAACAAAGATTCTATTAAAAAAAAGCACTAATTATCTATTAATTATCTTAAGTAATACTGTTAAAACAATAATAACAGCACCCGCTATTATCGTCATCTTAGCAGGAGTCTCCCCCATAATTGATACCATGTTATCATAAATAGTCATTCCGGTATCAACAATAAATGTTTTAACTTTGTTAAAAAACTCTCCTAACTGTTCTGGTAAGTTTTGTTCCCAGAAATCTAATAAATACATAAAAATCACTACTTTCTATAAATTAAGTATAATATACACTTGCTTTTTTTGCAATTACTTGATAGAATATTTTAGGTAATGGCGGAATTGGTGAAGTGGTTAACACACCGGATTGTGGCTCCGGCACGCGTGGGTTCGACCCCCACATTTCGCCCCATTATGGAATGCTTAAAAGACTATCTAAATTAGATGGTCTTTTTTCATATCCTAGTATTTTATTAATTTTACAAAGTAATCTTATGCTTTTTTTTACAATCTAGCATAAAATTATCAACATCAGAAAATAACTTATCACAATTATTAAACACAGTATGATGATTTCCTTCATAAATTATAAAAGTAGCTTTTAATCCTAAATTTTTATATATGGCTTCTTGTTTTCTAAATCTATCTTGAATTTTTGTTCCTAATACCTTATTAATAGCATTTACTTCACTATCACTAAATAAATTAAATTTAGCCCGATAATTACCATTGGCATCTCTTGTAAAAACTTGATTGCCATCTTTATCAATTAAAGGGGTACTATTACCACACTCATCTTTTAAAATTTGGACATTTCCATCTTTATCTAAATAACGATAATCCAAAAAATAAGGTATAGCTGAATCAGATTTATCTTTATCACCCATATAATAAAAGAAAAAGATATTACTAAACTCTTTAAAATCAAAATGTTTTAAACCACTTATTCCAGTTGGATAAATAAATTCATATCCATCATAAGAACTTATAGGCATCGACATAACTCCGCCAGTACCACCTGCTACTATCGCTTTAACAATTTCTGGGTGCAATAAGGCAAAATGAGAAGCAAACTTCGAGCCCTCAGAATAACCACAAAGAACAACTTTCGAAAAATCACCTATTTGCTCCTCTCTTAATACATTAATTGCTGTATCAATCATAGCTTTATGTTGAAAATCTAAATTGTTATACATGTACATTTCTTTAGCAAAGTGCTTATCTTCACCAACTAACCTAAAATCGTTTAACAAGCAATCTCTTCCTAAAAAATTAGGGCGAAAATTTGTTAATCTAGGAACAAAAGGAATAATCATTGGATTACCTTTTTCCAAACATAAATGCATCATCATTTTATCAATTGCTCCGTATTTACCATCCACAGATTTTTTAATAAATTCTATTAAATCTGATATACTTTCACAATTTTTAGAATAATCTCCTGGCAAATTACAAGCATATATAAGCTCTGGTTCGTTATTTAAATTTTGGGGAATAAGTATTTGAAAAGGAAAATAAAATCCTAACTTGGGATTAGCATCAATATCTATATAATTTACTTGATATCCTCTAAAATTCATTTTTTGCATATAATCACTATCTTTCTTACCTAAATTATATCATAAATTCTAAACTTTTCTTTCCTACAAAATTACTCTCCACCATCTAAAAAAGACTATCCATTTTACTAGATAATCTTCTACTATTAAATTCTCATAAATTTATTTTTAACCTTACTCCAAACTACAATACTAGCTAAAGCTAAAATAAGAATTGGTAACATCGGTAAGAAAGCTCCTGTTTCAGGATTTTTATAATCTTTTTTAGTTTCTTCTTCTTTCTTATCTTCTGAAGGAGTATTTTTATCTTCCTTATCATCATCTTTAGATGGAGAATAAATTATCTCATTATTACTAGTATCAGTAATTATATTACTTGTTAAATCCACCTTTAAAATATTACTAAATTTATTACTACCAACTACTTGAGCTTTATAAAAATAAGTCTTACCAGCCGTAGTTGTATCATCAACTAAATAAACAGAAATATCTCTTTCTTCACAAGAAATGCTATTCTCTGTAATTTTTGTATAAGTTCCATCTAATGCCTCAGCTCTAAAAACAACACAATATGGAATATCCTCATCAGCTTGTTTAGTATAATCTATTTTAAAATTATAATTTACTTTACCATTTGATATCTTCATATTAAGTTTAGGTACTATATCAAAATGATTACTTTTAGCATAAGTTTTAGCAAAATCTGTAATCTTATCACTATCAAAACCTAACTTAAAATCACTTACATAGGAATCTTCTAATTCAACACTTTCCCCCTTATCATTCTTTTGATTATACTTATAATCAGTATAATCAAAAGAAACATTATATTTATCAAAATTACTTTCATATTTTCCAAGATAAGCCGTAGAATAAATGCTGTCAACATTACTTAACCCAAAAAGACTATCTAAAAAAGCTTCAAATATCAATTCTATACAATAATCCCCACCATTATTTGCACCAGTTGGTGTACTACCAGCATACTTATATTCTATATAATCATCAGTATAACTAAGAGAAAAATCTTGTTTTCCTTTAGTTAGAGATATCTTCTTATTATCTGTATCAATACTAGCTTCCATATCTCCTAAAGTAACTTTATACTTTTCACTAACTACTTTATTAAATTCTGTTACAACTTCATTAACAGTAAATTTCTTTGCATCAACTCTAATAAATATAATTGGTACTAACATAACCAATAATAATAATAAATTTCTTTTTTTCATACAACCCTTTTTCTTTCTAATTTATTTTTTTTCTAAAGTACTTCTTAATGTTTTATAATAATCTGGCTCAATTAAATCAATAGCATTTATACTACATTCTAAAGACTTTTTATATTCACCCTTAAAGAATAAATTTTCTGACTTAATTAAAGCTATATCTAAATTATTATTTAAAGAACGATATCTATTACCATAAACGATACTCATTTCGGCCATATAAGCACTTTTAACTACTTCTTTAGCTGTATTATATAGTTTAACAGCTAAATCTCTTGCTGTATCAACTCTAACATTTAAAGTCTTAATAGAAATAGGCTTTTTATTTAGTTCTACTTTAACATCATCAATAGCTTCTTTAGCTTCTGCCATATAAGTATAATAATAATCAGGAACCATAGGTAAAGAATACTCATTTAATTTACATTTAGCTTTAATAAGTACTTCTTTTATCTGGTCTAATTGCTCTCTTGCTTCTAACTCATCTTCCTTTAGATTACCAAAAGTATCATAGAATGTATTTAACTTTTCTGCTACCTCATCTAATGCTCTATCTAACTTTTGCATTTCTTTAGAAAGTCTTGTATAAGCAACAGTTTTATTACGATGATGACTAACTATTACTTCATAATTCTTCTTAATATCTTTAAGTTCCTTAGATATCTCTTCTAAAATATCTAAATCACTATCAGTAATATCATAAGAATACTTATAATCACTAGTCTTTCTTCTTAACTCATTATTATTTCTTTCTAATTTATTTGCACGCACTAAAACACTTCGCATCTCATCATCAAAAGTTTTCTTAGCTAGTCTTTCTTTATCAAACTCATTATATAAATTATCAAAATAATCTAATATTGTCTTTAACTCTACTGAAGAATCAGTAATATTTAAAACATTAATCTTCTCTAAAGCCGTTGCTATCTTTTTATTAGCATCTTTAATACTATTATCAATATTTAAATAATCTAAGTTATAACCACTTCTTTCCATACTATCTTTAATAGACTTAATATCTTCAATCTTTCTTGGTATTAACTTAGTTCCCATTAAAATAATAGATGGACCTTCTTTAATAACTAATTCTAAATTACCAATCATATTATCTAAAGCTTTAATAATTTTATTAACTTCACTATAGTTATTACCTTCCATAGCAACTTCAAAACTACTAAATAATTTATCAATATTTTCAAACTGTAATTCTACTGGTTTACTTATATAAGTATACTCAATTTTATGGTTATTATATTCATTTAATACTAAACGATATCTTGTCTTTAAAGATGTTGCAATCTCTCTATTCTTTCCTTTAGATAAAGTAATTTTTTTAATCTCTTTAAGTAAATAATCACTCTTAGCTTTTACTAAATAAATATCAAATTCTACGGTTCCTAATAACTTATTTAATTCTTTATATTTCTTACTATCATATAAATCTTCTAACTTTAATAAATTATCTGTAATATGCGGAATATCTTCCTTTTTTATAACATCAAACCTTGTTCTTAAATTAGTATAAACTTCTTGCATTAAATCATTATTAACAAATTCTTCAACAGTTTGTAAACTACTCATTATATCAGAAGATATTATTTGATTCTTATCTCTTTCTAACTCTTCTATTTCTTGTTTATACTTATTTTTTCCTTTTTTATTAATTTTATTTAAAACAATAATAATAATTAAAACAGAAACTATATAATAAGTTACTCCTAGTAAAATAAAGGTTGTTTTATTCATAAGTACCACCAATACTTTCTTATATCCTATACCATACTTATTTAAATTTTATCATATTTTTATTGTTTAGTCATCTAAATCTAATTCATATGGACTATCTATAGTACCTTCACCTTTAATAGTTAAATGACCATTAATATTTATAATAGGAATCATACTACAAGTATTATTAACTTTTGTATATGATATCTTTCCATCTTTATTTATAACAGTTATATAAGCTCCATAATAATAACTATAAGGTGTCGAAGTACAAGTATCTTTATTTAAGAATAAATAATTATTTTGATTATTAAACTTAGAACTAAAACCAATTATACTTGCCTCATCAGCACTTAATATGCCTACTTTACTACTATATTTACCACCATAGTCACGGTCCCCTGCATTACATACTAAACTAGGACTATCTTCATCAAAAAGTCTTTTATTACCACCATAAGTTATTTGATTATAATACTTAGTATAGGTTGTATCTACACAGTAATCCTTAGTAACTAAGTATTCATCATACTTACTTATATTTTCTTCATACCAAGTATTTAAGACTTGAAAAGCACTACTAGTATTAAAAGCAACTGTTTCTTCTTTATTAGAAAACTCATTAAACTGATTATCTATTATATTATTTACGAAAGCAAGTTTTATAGAATTATCACTATTAATACCTACAATTCTTAAGATATAATCATCTATTTTAAAATAGTTATTTACGGGGTTTCCTCTAAAATAATAAGTATTATCTATTTTAACTAAACCGGTCTCTATGGCATCACTAGTATAATCAATATTATTTATAATATTAGGATTATCCTTTAATAATTTTTCTATAAAAGTAGGTTTAATGATTTGATCAGATGCTACTACTTCATAAGTACTATAGAAAGTATTTTTATCTTGACTAGTAGCAGCATATTCATCTAACCATAATCTTAAATTAAGTCTTATACTCTTATTAGGTTCTAAATCATATTTATATAACCTTTTCTTTTCTTTAATATTAGAATCACTATTCTTTAAAGTTTTTAAATCACTTAAAAGAGTTGGTTCTAAAGTTATATCCCCATTTATATAAGTTTTAACTTTATTGCTATTAATAGTAGTAGTATTTAAAACATCTAAATATAATTGAATAGTCTTTATATTACTACACTTATTAGTTATAGATATACTTCTTACTGATGAACCCTTACCATCACTATCTTTAAGTGCTTCAGGATTAACTAAGTTATATGTTAATTCATCACTATATATTATATCAACACAAGAAGTTGTATTTGCCATTATATTACTATTATCTATCTTCCATAAGGAATAAAAGACACTAATATTCCCAAGTAATACTAATATTATTGCTAAAATTATCAACCTCTTTTTATAAAATTCCTGCATATTATTATCCTCTTACTTTAATACTAATATAGCAAAGTCTTTTAGTCAAGTTATTTGTTTTCTTTAAGTATATTTATTTTAAATAAAAAGCAAGGTATTAACCTCACTTAACAATATGGTTGATGACATAACATTTAAGTAAAAGTCATTAAATTTGTATGTCATATTCTATCTTAACTTTTTAACTAATACTTTATTTAATAGATAACTGATATGGATCACCACTTGATCCTGTACCTGCACTAATGGAGATGTTAGATTTTAAATAAAGTGATGGATATACATTGACATTTTGATTGTTAGGAAGAACTACAGGTTCCAGTGGCTCATATTTAATTTTAGTACTAGTAGATGTAGTAAATTTAGCAGTATCGCTAACTTTGCCTCTAATGTCAATATTTAAAACATTTAAATCTCTAGCATCACCATAAAGATTTAAAAGCCATTGTACATGAGAAGATTTATATAAATAATTATTATCTTTGCAATCAGAAACATCAGAATTTTTCCAATTATTTAACGCAGTTTGCAAACAAGTAGTTCTATTAGCAGTGGTACCACCAGATGTTGCATAGCCATAATCGCTAGCATAAATCAAGCCTACTTTACCGGTCCATGCCGAAATTTCATCATTATTGGTGTTTACACTTCTTTCTCTTTCATAAAACATTTTTGCGGTCACATCGGTAATTGTTGAACTCGCACCTAAATTCCACATTACATTTTCTATTTTACTTCTCGTTACATCGTTTTTTAATGTAGTCGTATAATATGTTCCACTGTTTAAATTTTGTTGTAGGGTAGCATTTGCCCAATAACCACCCGATAGATTTTCATCCCAAGCTATAGTGCCTATACTCTCTGATTTTACAATTTTAACTAAATTTTCCTTGGTTCCATCAGACTTAGTTATATTATTAAATAAACCAATTATACGCCATTTTTCACAGGTGCTGTCAGATTGATTAGTATAATCACTACAGTTAAAATAGACATAATTATCCGGATTGGCTCCTATATATCTTATGTTACCATCGGGATCATCATTAGCAAAATTGACTGTATCACTTTGGGCCAATTCAATAATTTTATCAGCGATAAGATATTTTTTAAAATAAACGTTACATTTAGTTCTTTTACTTAAATTATTAACTAATAATCCCCATTTTTCAACATTCCACGTTCCAACTGCATCATTATCACAAACAACTTTCTCTACTGCATAGCCATCATTTTTACCAGGAATTGTACTAGAATACTCACCATCAATATAAGCACCAATTACAACATCACCATAAATAAAATCACCAACAGTCGTTCTAATTACGGCTTGTCCCTCCGATATGAAGAATTTAGAGTAAGCAAAATACAAACACAATAAACAACACAATACACAAGGTACTGCTATATATACATATCTTGAATAATTTCTCAACTTTCTTTTAAGTTCCATTCTTTTTAAAGTCTTTTTTCTATCAAACTTTGCCATAGCACTTAACCTCTACTATTTTTATTATTTCCAATTAAAAATAATTAATACTAAACAACCAATAAATCTTTAGAATACCTGTTTACATACTTTACACTTTTCATAGAGTTAAATACTCTATGAAAAAGTTAGGTGAATACTTGCATCAAAGCTTGTTTGACCATGAATTTGACTAGAATAGATTTTAAAATCAAGAAAAGCTTTACAGCATTAAAACTAGTAAAAACCTAGCAACTTTACATAAATTTTTGACTAGAAATTTGACCACAATTAATAAAAAATTAAGCCACTTACCTATAGCAATATAAACAATTATATGATATAGTTTATATATAAATTAAAAATAAGATACGAAAATACTGTTTCATAGAGTATTTAACTCTATGAAATTTTTAAGTTAAAATATATTTTACTCAAAACCTAATATTTTATACTAAAAAAAGCAGGTTCCCCTACTTTTCCTCTTTACAAACTTCATCTAAGTCTTTTATTAAATTATCAATATCTTCTTCATTAGGTGTTCTAACGCCACTTGCAAAGGCATGACCACCACCATTATACTTAGCAGCAATCTCATTAATAACTGGACCTCTACTACGAATATTTACTTTATAAACTTTATTTTTAGTATCATAAGATATAAAAGCCCAGGCTTTAACTTCTTTTATAAAATTAAAATTATTAACCATATTACTAGCTGTACCACTATCAACACCAAATTTTTCTATTAATTCATTATCTATTTTAATATAAGCAAAACCATTTTCGGTAAGAATTAAATTCTCAGCCAAATAACCTTGGAATCTAATTTCATTAAGTGGTCTTTCATATAATTTAACATATAACTTTGAAAAATCTAAATTAGTTTCTTCTATTAAACGACTTACTAACTTAAAAGTCTTAGCAGTAGTATACGGAAGTAAGAATCTATCACTATCGGATACAATTCCACAAAATAAGTTTTCGGCTACATGTAGTGGCATTTTTAACTTTGTATTAAATATTAATTCCGTAACTAACTGAGCTGCTGAACAACTAGTGGTATCAACTAGCTCAACATCCCCCATTTTATCTTCAAAAGGATGGTGATCGATTTTTATAACTTCACTGTACTTACTAAAAGTTATTCCATCAATACGATAGATATTAGGAACATCAACTACAATTAATAAAGGATTAACTAATTCATCTTCATTTATTTTATCTAAAGTTCCATAAGTCTTAAAACGAGCCACACCACTACCAACAGCATAAACTTTCTTATTAGGAAAAGTCTCTCTAATACTATCTCTTAGAGCAATCTCGGTAGTTACCGCATCAGGATCCGGTCCAATATGTCTAGCAACTACAATTGTGTCATATTTTTTTATCTTTTGATATATCTTTTTATATATTGGATTTACCACAAAAATACTCCTGACTAATTATTAAGAAAACTATATGTATCTCTAGCAATCATAACTTCTTCATCAGTTGGTATTACATAAATAGGTACTGATGAGTTAACAGAAGAAATAATGCCTTCTTTACCAAATCTAGTGGCTTCATTTTTTTCACGGTCAATCTTAATACCTAAAGCCCCTAATCTATCAACAATCATACGACGAACATGAGCAGAATTTTCACCAACTCCAGCGGTAAATACTAACATATCGCATCCACCTAATTCAACATAATATTGAGCTATATATTTTACAATAGAATTTACTAGTAAGTGATGAGCTAAAATAGCTTTATGATTACCATTACTAATTTGAGCTTCAATATCTCTAAAATCACTAGAAATACCACTGATACCTAACATACCACTCTTCTTATTTAAAATCTTATCTACTTCTTCTAAAGACATACCAGTCTCTTTCATAATATAAGGAATAATAGAATAATCTATATCACCACAACGAGACCCCATAACAATACCTGCATTTGGAGTAAAGCCCATTGTTGTATCAATACATTTACCATCACGAACAGCTGAAATTGAACCACCTGAACCAATATGGCAAACAATAACATTGCAATACTTACGGTCAAGTATTTCAGAAGCCCTCTCTGATATATACTTATGGCTTAAACCGTGAAAACCATATTTTCTAATCCCATACTTTTCATACCATTCATAAGGAACTGGATAAATATATTGATCTTCATCCATAGTTTGATGAAAAGCTGTATCAAAACATCCTACTTGTAGGGCATTAGGAATAGCCTTTTGGAAAGCTTCAACTCCCATAATATTAGCAGGATTATGTAAAGGTGCAAGTGGAATAAGTTTTCTTAATTGTTCCATAACATCATCATCAATAATAACAGACTTATTATACTTATCTCCACCATGTACTAGGCGATGTCCAACACCCTTAATCTCATCTAAATCTTTAATAACTCCCTTTTCTAAAAGAGTTTTAAGTAAAATATCTACTGCTACACTATGATCTTTTAATTCAGCTTGATATTCTTCCTTTTTACCATTTTGTTTAATTGTATAAATACCATCATTAATTCCAATTCTTTCAAATATTCCTGAAATTAACACTTTAGCCTCAGGCATTTCATATAATTGAAATTTTAAAGAACTACTACCGGCATTTACTGATAATATTTTCATTTTTTCCACCTCTAGTCCATTATACTAAAGTTTAGAAATAATATCTATCTTTTAATAATAAAAAAATCCTTATTTACGATATTTTTCGGTCTATAAGCCTGTAATTCTAGTGCTTCTTCATCTATATGGGTATTATCAAAATTATATCCATACTCATTTACAGTATCACTATATCTTTTTTTTAAATCATCTAAATAAATAAACTCTCTTGTTTTATTTTTACTATATTTTACTTGCATACATATCACCATTTTTAGTATGTTTATAAAATATCTTTTTATACGAAAAAAGCAGGAACAAATCCTACTTTATTTTTAATTTTTAAAACATTTTTCTTTTAAAACTAATATTAATTTGGAATATAACTTAAAATCTTACTCAATTTCTTTTTCTACATACTTTGCCACTAAATCTTTAATAGCATTTACGTAAACATAGGCTATCAATAATCTAGTGGGGAACTATAAACTCCCCATTAGATTATCAAGAGCCACTTTCTCTATAAAACATCATCAAATTCGCTATTTACTTCATTTGGTTTTACCGTAATAACTTCCCTGTTTTTAACACAAGTATGAATCATATCTTTATAATTAATTAACTCTTCATACAGATAACATTTACTTAATAAAGGATTAATTACCGGATGTTTAGGTACAAAAATAGTACAACAATCTTCAAATGGTAAAATAGAAGTTTCATAAGTACCAATCTTTCTGGCTAATTCAATTATCTCTAATTTATCAAAACAAGCAACTGGTCTTATTACTGGCATTTTTACAACTTCATTAATACAACTCATACTATTTAAAGTTTGACTAGCTACTTGACCAATACTTTCTCCATTTACTAAAACCTTACAATTACTTCTACTAGCTATAATAGCACTTATTCGATACATCATTCTTCGCATAATGGTAATTAAATAATCATTAGGAATATTTTTATAAATAGATTCTTCTATCTCTGTAAAGTTAATAATATGTACTTTAACATAAGAATCATTATATACAGATAACTTTCTTGCTAGTTCTAAAACTTTATTTCTAGCTTCTTTTGAAGTATGAGGAGGTGCCTCAAAGTAAATACATTCTATCTTTACTCCTCTTTTAATTGCCATATAGCCACTAACAGGAGAATCTATACCCCCACTTAACATAAGTAAGCCCTTACCAGCAACTCCTACAGGATAACCACCAATACCTAAAATATCTTCAAAATAAATATAACTAAAGTCTTTTCTAATCTCGACATTAACTTCTAAATCCGGATTATGAACATCTACTTTTTTATCTTGAATATTCTTTAAAATATGACCACCTAAAGTAGCGGCTATTTCCATACTACTACCTGGATATTTCTTATATGATCTTTTAACAACTACTTTAAATGTTTTAAAATCTTTATCATTTAAAAGACTTATTAAAGCTTCTTTTATACTTTCTAAATCATTACTAAGTTCATAAGCAATAGTCATCTTATGAATCCCAAAAACACATTTTAACTTTTCAATAGTCTTATCAAAATCAGTAGTCTTTATAAACATTCTAGAAGCATCATAACTAGTAGTATGATCTATATTACTTAAAGCATCTTCAACATTCTTTTTTAATGCTTTTAAAAAGAAATTAATATTATCTTTTTTAGTTGTTAACTCTCCATATTTAATAATTATAAGTTTTTGCATAATTTCTCACCTCACTTAGTTTAGCAAAAGTAATAATAAATAACAAGAAAAAAAGCAAGTCTTCTTCTTAAAACTTACTTTTCTTCCTTTAAATACTTTATTTCATACTTATCTAAATCACTAATAGTAATATCTTTTTTATTTAAAGCATCTCTTACATATTCTTGAGTTCCATCATTAAAATAAACAATAATTTTACTACTCATCATACAAGGAAATGAGTATTTGTATTTATCATCTTGATAAAATTCTTCTAAGGCATCGGCACATACATCATCACTTTTAGAAGTATTTTTAATATCCATTACTTTTCTATCATATGTAGTTATTTGTTTATTAGTATTTTTATTACTTTTATCATAAAAGAAACCAAACATAATAAAGAAAATAGTAACTATAACAAAAACAACTGCAAACTTATATTTTTTCATAACTATCTCCTATGCTACTTAAAGCGTAATATATTTGAAGTAAGAAGTCAATATTAATCTCTTGTCTCTGGTTTATAAACAGTACCCATAAATATTATTTCACCATTATTTTTATTTCTAATAAAGAAAAGAAAGGGTTTATTGATTTTGATTACTATTCTTTCTCTAATTCTAGGCATAGCACAACCATCAACTCCTGATACCACTGCGGTAGAGGCAGCTTTTATGCCACATTCTACTACATCAATGCTTGCCTTATATAATATTTTTTTAACCCAATAATTATTATTATAAAAGACCATAAAATAAGTACCATCTTGTTTATTTCTTTTTTCATCTAAAAACCCGTCTCAGCATTTGCTAGAAAATAATACCATCAAAACAATACTTATTGTAACTGCCAATTTAATCCCTTATCTTTACTTATAAAAATTATTTTCTTATCTTCATAACCACTACCATCATCCCTTTTCTCATAGACAGAACATTTAATTTTTAATGTATCTTCTTCATAATAAGGTAAATCTTCAATCGTAATAAATTCGATGCCAGTATTCTTATAAATAAAATTAGCATCATAAAAAGTTTTACCACCATCACTGGTAACTTTTAAACCACCAACTCGCCCATCGAAATAGATTTTATCATAAGAAGCAAATCCTAAATTCCTAGTTAAAAATTCATATCTTGCATCACTTTTCACTTGAATACTACCATCAGTTATATAATAAAAGTTTTTACCACCATCCATGCTTTTTACTACTTTTACCAGTAATTTTTGCCCTAAAGCATTATCAACTTTAACAAATCTTAAAACCGTTTTATCAAACTTCTTTTCATATAATACCTCTGCCTCTTCAGGTAATAAATAGTAATCACTTTCATTATATGAATTATCATAGTTATAAATATCTTCTCTATCAGTACTAATTAACTTTTTCTTTTTATCCCTCTTTAAGACATCTCTTGCTCTTGCTACAATATTCCCATTATCATCATAATAAGTATAATAAACCTCCAAAGAATCTTCATTACTAATATATGGGTCACTAGTAATTTTTCCAAAATTTCCATTTATTTTAACTTTAGTCCCCATTAAAAAAGGACCATAATAATTATAATAATTAACATCAACATATTTAATAAAAGAATTAACTACAGCTACATATTTTTTATTATCTAAAGTAACAGTATGCTCAATTGGTATTTTATATAAAGCAATAATAGCTATAAATGGCATGAATACTATTAATAAAATTATAAACAGAAAAAAACATATTAAACAACATATAATATTAATTCTTTCTCGCCAAGTTTTATTACAAATACTTTTTATAATGCCAATACTTATACTAATTAAAGATAGAAGTATAATAATATTAATTACCCACATTCTAAAACGAATATTAAATAAATAGAGAACAAAACTTAAAATAATATTAAAAATTATAAATATTCCTGTTATAAGAAAAATATTTTGTTTTAATTTAAGAATTAGCTTACTCATCACTAGCCTCCTTAAGAACTATACTTTGTTCATAATTACTTAAATAATTATCTTTTAAAATCAACTTCTTATTTTTAATAACAAAATTAGAAACATTAGGTATTTTAATATCATCACTCTTTTCATTAATCTTAGTACGATAATAAATTAATTCTTCATTTTGAATTTCAAACTTACCACTAGAATCTTCTAAAGTTATATATTTATGTTTAATTTTATCGATTTCATAATATACTTTTAAACTAGCAGTCCATTCATTTTTAGTTTTGCCTTTTTCAACATCAGGTAAAAAATATACTTTTAAATCACTATCTAGGGCATCTAAAACTTTAAAAGTAGAAATATTTCCAATCTTATTATTATATTCTTCTATTTCTTTAGCATTACAATAATTTCCATCATAAACAGTATAGGATATCGTATTATAAATGAACTTTCCTTTTACACTATAATCAATTATCGTAGTATCAGCATCATAATCATAATAATAATTAGTATTATTGCACGTTAAAGTACTTAAAGTATTCAAAAAATTCTTTTGTTCGTTAATTAAAACATTTTTTCCTCTTAAGTTTTTTAAAGAATAATTAGTATCATTATTTTTTATTAGAAAGGAAAATTTAGGTACTCCTAGCCTTATTAATTTATCTTCAAAGTGATTATATCTTAAAGGAACAACATCATAACCAAAAGGAATTAGTTTAAAAAAAATTATAATTAAAATAATAACTATAGGAGTTAAACTTAAAAGTAACTTCTTAACAACTTGTTTTTTTATTTTATTTTTTTCGTGCTTTAATATGTATTCAACATTAATATTCTTTTCTTGTTTAATCTGTAAAATACTATAAATATCTGTATCTAAAGCTTCCGCTAATTTTTCTAAAATAGTTATATCAGGAAGACTCAAACCTCGCTCCCACTTACTAACAGCTTTATCCGTAACATATAGTATTTTTCCTAGTTGCTGTTGGGTTAGATTTTTTTCTTTTCTTTTTTCGGCAATAAATTTGCCTATTAAATTATTATCCATAACTCGCACTCCTAAAAACATTATACTATAAAATAATATTTTTAAACTCTACTATTAGTTTAGTTTGATTTTTATCATAAAAAAGTCATAGAAAAAAGCCACTTAATCAAAAACTAATTAAATGACATCTTCTAATTTATAAGTGGCATAACCTTCATAAGCATAACTAGCATCTATACCTTTCATATAGACATTTCTATCATTAGCTTTATCGGTTAAAGCATTTTTTAATAAAATATTAATTTCGGTATCTTTAATTGGACTTCTTTCCATAGCCAGTAAATAATCCTCTTTACAAACCTTACTCCAATCAACAACTTGTCCTAAATTTTTCTTCAAAATTAAATCTAACCAAATACGTATGCTACGACCATTACATTCATAAAAAGGGTGAGCCACATTCATTTCTACATATTTTTTAATAATATTATCGTAATTATCCTCGGGCATTGTATCAATTGTCTTTAAAATATCTTTTAAATATAAAACAGAAGCAAAGCGGAAATTGCCTTTAGCTATATTTACAGTTCTTATTTTTCCAGCAAAATCATAAATATCATCAAACAAGTACTTATGTATCTCAGCTAAACCTTTAAAAGTGCCAACCTCAATGTTATTAATTTTACCACTATCATAAAGGTCTAATGCTTTTAATTTTGTAATCTTTTCTTCTGTTTTTGAAAGCTCAATTTCATCTGTTATATTTAATTTATTTTTAAGCATATTTTTACCTCTTACTTATAATGTTCATTTTAAAATTAAGCATTACCTTAATAACTAATATTTTTTGCTTTAATTGGCACTTCTATTTCAAAATTATCAGCCACCTTCCAATAATAAAACTCAACATTTCCTCCTAAAGTATCAATTTCTTCAATAAATTCTTTAGGAAGGTTATCAATATTTTTCCGATAATTATAATTTTTATCACAAAAATACTCTTCTAAGCAACTAGTAAGCCATCTTTTTTTACTATTTGTAATAACAACACATTTTCTATTTTCCAAAATACCTTTAATATCATCAAATAAATAATTAAGACTATCGGCAAAATTACCATAATGACGATGCCACTTATAATAAGATAAAATATATTCTTCTTCATCATTATATAAATCAAGATACATCTTTTCATCTCTTTTATAGGGATTTTCTATTGTAATACAAAATGAATTATCATCTAAATAATCATATTCTTTGGTATCACCTTTTTTATAAATATGATATTTTACTCCTAAAGTATCAATATACTTTATTATATTTTCTGGGGTTTTATCAAAATCTATTCTTCCTTTAAACATAGTTCACTACTCCTAACAATTTTAATTAAATAACTAGTCTATTTTAACAATTCTTTTCTATCTTCTATTTCTTTTATTACTGATGAGGCCATTGGTCTTTTTTCTTTAGTAGGAATAAACTTATCAATAAAGTTATTCTTTTTATTTTGTTTTAAAGCCAAGTAAGCAAAAGAACAAAATACTACAGCCCCAATAAAGTTAACAAGTAAATCTTTCATGGTATCATTTAAACCTATATCTAAATAACCACCATCAATAGTTTCTAAAATATAACCATTTTCATCATAAATCACGGTTTTTCCTATTGAAGATACTACTATGGCTTTATTTTTACCTGAAGGATTTAAGGCCACTGAGGATATCTTCTTAACAACCGTATCTTTTTGCATATCCAAATCAAAAAATTTATCACTGCTATATTCAAAAAATTCCCACAAAACGCCAATTGTCATCGAAAAGCAAAAAGCTACTAAGCATAAGTAAAAGGGTGATAAATTAACATTTTTACTATTTTTATTTAATAAGTCAATTAATGAAAACCCTACGGCGGCCGCTAAGAAACCATTTATAGTATGTAAAATAGTATCCCAATACGGAATTATCCCGTAAAAATTATTAATTTCTCCTAATATCTCAGCAGCGAAGATAAAGAAATAAATAGTAATTTCTAACCCACTTGGTAAAGTTATGGTAAACTTATTTTGAATAAATAAGGGAGCAAATAAAAGAATTAATGATAATAAACATAGTAAAGCATTATTAATATTTCCTTTTAATAACTGTAAAACCATACATACTATAACTAAAAAACGCAAAATTAAATAAATAGCCAAGGAACTTCTTTTAGTTTCTTTATAAGCCATTTTAACTAATTTAGAAACGGATAATTTTTTCTTTTTCATTTAATACCTCAAATCTTTTATTTAAAATTTAAATAAATTAACCCCAATTTCTTCATCATAGAAGCGGTCTACACACCCATCAATAATATTTATTATCATCTCGCAAGTTGTACTAACAAATGCCTTATTAAGATGTCCCCCAAAGGTCTGTCCTTTAACATTGGAGCAAGTTATATGAAGATGGGTATAAACTTCATCATTTTTAGTATTTATATTTCCCATTAAGGAAATTATTTCAAAATCACCAACAAATTCATTTTTATAATATTTTTTCTCACTTAATTTATAAACTCCTGCCTCAAAACTACTAACGGCACCGATTGCTAAAACAGAGGCTAATTTGATATTTTCTTTTATCGCTATATTATGTAGTTCCCTAACTATTTCCTCATCTTTATCAATTCTTGCTACTATAGTATTATTAAATCTTTTATATTCCATTTTAAATTTCCTTTTCTAATTAACTAATTTAATATTTTCACTATCATTTAAAGCATAAGATATTAATTTATCTTCCTCTAAATTTTCTTTATGCATATCAATTCTATTAATTTGATGATTATTATAAGTTGTATAATAATAAATTCCCTCTGAGGCATTACAACAACTACTATAAATAGTTATTTCATAAGTATTTTCTTTTAATTTACAACATCCTCTTACTTGTTCAACAGAGTTGATAATATGAAAGAATTGGTTTACACTTGATGTTTCATCAGCACTACTTACTGAATTTAATTTAACAAAAGATGCTCGAACGAATCTAGACATACTAGATACATCTCCCGGAATGCCAAGTCCTCCTAAACCTCTACTATAACTTGTTAGGTTTAAATTATCACTAAAAGTACTCGGTAATTCTTCATTAGACAAATGTCTATAATTATTTAAATTAAATAATTGTTTATCAAAAGTTGGATTATTGGTCATAACTCCTACGGGATTATCATATATTTTTAAGCCTTCCTTAACTGATTCGATAACTAGACATTCCTTACTATCGGCAATTAGCCAATGTAATGGTGATACTGGATAATTACTACTAAAAGTTTCTTTCGTAATATTAATATTTTCTAGTAAAATTTTTGCCTCATTAACACTTGCACATTTTCCTAAAATCCAAGGGATAAGTTCAAATTGACAAATATTATCTTTATCCTTTTTTTCTTCGTTATATACAGCATTACCGAAAAAGTTCAGACCTGCCATACCTAATCCCTGCTCATTTACGGCCTCATAATACAAGGGATAATCATTAGCAATATGGGCCATTCCTATAAGAGCATAATGCCTACTTAAAATATTACCATTTCTAAATTTAAAGGGATAATTCTTAGGAGTTATGGTTACTTCTTCGCCATAAGAAAATTCATAATCCAAGGTTCTTCCAAAATAAAAATCTTTAGTTTTATAAGTTATTGATGTACACATATTTTTACCTACTTTCTTGTTATTTACACTTTCAAGATAACATAATAAATTTTAAATAACAAGAAAAAAATAGTGAGTTTACATATTTAATTTCATAAATATTTATTTATCACTATTTTCTTTTTTATTCTTTTTAAACCAAAGTACACCTAAGATAATTAGTAAAACTGATGCTCCCAATGCTATTACTAAATATTTCGTTAAATTCAAATTTATATTTCCATTATTTTCTTTAAACTCATTATCTTGACTCTCATCCCAAGCAATGTCTTCTTTATCATTTTCTTTTCTTAAAACATTAAAGGTATATTCTTTAATATTGCCGTTTTCAGCGGTTACATCCAACTTTATTAGATTACTGCCAACTTCTATTTTATATATACCATTACCAACAACTAGAGCCTTACTGTCTTCTGTCTTAACATTTATTTCTAACTCATCAACTTCATTTTCAACAGTAACATTATAATCAAGTATATTTTTATTAAAATCAAGACTACCATTACTTAAAATAATTTCTTGTAAATAATTATTATCTGATTTAACGGCTTCTTGTTCTTCCTTTTTCACCTCATTATTTTGATTATTTTTAGAATCTTGATTAGTTTATTTATCACCATTATTGTTATTTTGTTTATTACTACTATCATTTTGATTGGCATTACTAGGTACTTCATCTAAATATATAAAACCAATAGTCTTATAATCAATAGTATAAATACTAGTTTCTAATTTACAAGCTGCTCTTTTAGCATTCTTTCTACAAGCTGCCTGACTGGCCTCATCATAAGAATTGTTATCACATTCTATAAAATCCGGGTCATCTTCATTAATACAATACTTATCAGAATCCCAAACATATATATAGCTACCACTTACTTTTTTCACATAAGCAACATGCCCATATTCCGTAATATTTCCAACAACGATAGAATTTCTTTTGGCTCACTTCCAACCTTAAAACCAGCACCTTTAGCTGAGTTATACCAAGTCTTAGCATTACCCCAAGTTGGTAATGATACTCCTTTAATATTTTTAACTTTATCCCAAGTATACCAAGTGCAATTAATCCCATAAGGTCCAGTACTTTTATAAGGATTACCAGAGGCACTAACCTCTATAAATACACCAAAGCTTAAAATATATAATAAAGTAAATATATAAATTCTAAATTTTTTCATAAATTTTACCAATTTTTAACAATAAACTTTCTAGCACCAAAATAACATATTTAATATTTAAAAACAAGAAAAAAAGCAATAATTTTTTTATAATTATTACTATTCATCTAATTTATATAAAGTCATATAAGCATTAAAATCTTCTTCGTTCCAACAAGCAAAGAAATCATCACCATTACCACTTTCTTAGCCGTAAAAATTAAGATAATGGTAATAAATTGACTCTTTTGTTTTAAGATGTCTCTTAAAATTTTTATTTTTAACATATTACCATGCCATTTCATCAATAATCTTTAGTTTTTTATTTATTTCATTAGATTCTACTTTACCATTTTTTAAACGAATTACTCTATCGGCAATCTTGATAATTAAAACATGAATTTTCTTTCATATTATTTGCTAATTTTATAAATAAGGTTTATAATTAAAATTATATTACTAAGAAAGGAAAAACAATCTTAAACTTAAAGACTGTTTGAAAACTATATGGCTATAACAAGAATACCTACCCAAAAAAGATCGATTGAAACAAGGGATAAAATAATTGCTAAAGGCTTTGAACTTATATGTAACAATGGTTACTATAAAACCAATACCCCAGAAATTGCTAAATATGCAGGTGTTTCTACCGGTATTATTTATCAATATTTCCAAGATAAGAAAGAAATATTTATTGCCGGTATTAATAAATACTCCGAAGATATTATGTTTCCTATTTTTTCCTTAATCGATGAAAATGCCAAGTTACCAAATGATTTATATCAATTTTTTCAAAAAATAATTAATGCCAATAAAAAGCAACACACCTCATCTTCCAAAGCCCATCAAGAAATAACCGCTATGGAACACTTAGATAAAGATATTGAGAACATATTTAAAAAACAAGAAATAGCCTTTTCTAATAAACTATACCTTTTATTTAAAAACAATGATTACAACGATAATGGTTTAAAAGAAAAAATGCATCTAATTGTTAACTTAATTGATAATTTAGCCCATGAAGAATGTTATCATAAACATGAAAGCCTCGATTATTCAAAAATGGAAGATATCGTTATTACTACAATCATCAATATTTTAAAAAAATAGCTAGACTAACTTAAATTAAAAGTAATCTAACTATTTTTTTTCTTAAGTTTTTTACCATTACGTCTTAAATCTTTAACAATATTTTCTAAAATATTTAAATCCTCTTCAACATCTTTTAAACTAATATGCAAGCGCACACTTATTTCCATATTAGAATAACATTTTCCATCAAAGTATCCCATCTTCATTAATAGTACTTTAACTAATTCATCAGAAACATTCTCATAAGAACTTTTTATTTGATTAATAATAATATCTCTTTTATCAGTTCTTCTTATATGCATATCAAATATAGCTATACATTTCTTAAAAAGTTTATCATCTTTAACATTACCCATATAATCCCTAAATTCTAAAGATTGATATAAATTATTTTGATAAGTACCACCTAAGAAAAGTAATACTTCTTCTATTTGCTCATTTTTATAACTATTATAGTAATATAAACTTAAAAAATTTATTAATCTACTTATTCTTAACTTTTTTAATCTTCTAGGAATAATACCAGTTGTTATAGCCTTAATTTTATTATATACTTCCTTAGTTATTTTACCAGATTTATAATTACCATTTATATCAAAACGGATACCAATTAATGCCTGCATATCAAATGGTAGATTTTCTATAACCGTTTTTATTTCTTCTTTAGAATAAGTTGGATACCTAAAATATAAGTTTTTTTTATGACTAACAAGTCCTCTATTTCTTTTTAAAATAAGATCCATATTTATATATAAAATCCTATATATCTCGGCTGCATAACTTCCTGTAAGCAAATCCCAATTAGTTGGTTCTAAATAAGCATTATAAAACTTATTTAAAACATTCTTATTATCTTCACTTAAACAATTATAAGCATTATTAACCTCTTCATGTGTATACTCATTAAAAATATAATATATACTCTTATTTATCTTTCTAATTGTTTGATTTCTTTCTTGTACTTGTCCATCTTTAAATCGGTTGGTATTAGTTCTTTTCTTCTTTTCTTTTATAGGCTTATTATCAATTATAGTATCATCATTTATAACTATAGATTGCTCTTCTGATATTAAAGTTTTATGGTTTAACCCATAATATAAAAGTAACATATTAATATTATAATCTTTAAATAATTTAGTATGTCTTAAACGAAAATTATAAGAATATACATACCTAATAATATAATTAACATTAATATTATTTTCTATTAATTTAGAAGCTGTATCCCCAGTCATTTTAACTTCATAAGTATTTAAAAACTTAATTATTGCCTCTAAAATCATTAAAAACTTATCATAGCTTTGACCAATTATATATAATCCATTAAAATAATTATTTAAATAATAATACTGATTATCTTTTATTTTTGCTATAACTTCTTTTTTTAGTAACTTATCTAAATTAGATCTTAATATCAGTTTAAAAGTCCCATTATTTAAAACATTATCTTCTTTTAAAGAATCATTAGTAGCAGAAATTACTATTTTTCTAAATTCACTTTCACTTATTTCTCCAAAACTATACTTACGTTTACAATCTTCATAAATTTTAAAATATTCTCTATACATCGTATTATAATCAAAATCCATATAAACCTCCAAAATTTATTCATTATTTTACAATTAATTTTTAAATTTAACAAGAAAAAAGAGTTTAACTTTCTAAACTCTAATTATCTTCTAGCTCTTTTTAAAGCAGCACCAGTATGCTTAGCTAATTTAATAGTTTCTCTTGCTACAACTGTTGATGGTGCAATTAAATCGCGTTTTTTAAAAAACTTACTAAATCTTTGTTTTGTCCATAGTAGAAAAACATATGATGTGATTGCCCCTAATAAGGCACCATCGGGATGAGCTAAAACTGATGGCAATAAATTAGTAACATTGCGATAATCATCTACACTTTTAATGGTTGATTCGATAGTATTAGGATTGCTATCTGGTGTTTCTCCAAAAGCATCATTTCCAAATAGATTATCACTATATAAATAGTTATAATCAGCAACACCATCACTATTAGCAGCACCGGTATTATTAACATAGTTGCCAACTTGTCTAATTGCTGGAATAACTCCCTCAAATGAAGTATTCTCTTGTTCTTCTAAATCTTCAATAGCAAAACCAATTTCTTGACCTAATGGAGTATCGATAGTAGATTCATTATTAGCTTTTCTTTCTTGATTTTCTTCATTTCTTTCTGCTCTCTTAGCTTCAACGTAACTACTAGTCAAATAATTAGGACCTCCAGCCAACCATAAAATAGTATTTTCATTAGCTAAGGAAGTACCTTTACTTTGATATTCTTGACTTATTCTTTTAGTTGTCGATGAGTTAGCATAAAGACCAACTTTACTATATCCTAATTCATTTGCAACACGAACTGCACTACGCATTATTTCTAAATGATCAGTATTAGCTTCAAACCTTTCAAAATCAATAAATAATGGAATATTATCTTTATTAATATTAATACCATTAGCATTACAAATAGCTTCAAAATTAGCTATATTAGCTCTAAATCTAGCTTCAAATGCATCAGTAGCAAGAACAGTATTTCCTTCAATACAAAAATAAAGTCCAAATGGTTTGTTTAAATTGTTAACCTCTACTAACTTAGGAGCTAAACTGGCATCATCCTTAGAAAGACAAGCACTAGAAGCCCTTAAAATAACAAAGTCAGATGTCTTAGATATTACATTCCAATCAGTTATACCTTGAAATAAACTAATATCAATACCAGAGGCAACTGCATAAGTAAATGCTCTATCATTAGTTTTTGGATCAACTGTTACATAAAGATTAGGAATTAAAATTTTATCTCCAGATTTTGGAGTTTTAAATTTTATATTATTATATTTTTTTAAATCATTAACACTTAAACCAAACTTAAGAGCAACCGAATTAATATCTTCATTATCTTGAATTGTATATACCGCTGAATAAACTAAATTTTCACTCTTATTTAATTGTTTACTAGCAATAGAATTAGCTAACCAATCAGAAGCTGTTATTGAACCATCTAAGTATTTTATCATATTATGACTACCAGTATATTTTATTTCTTCTGAGTCTTGAATTACATAAGTATCATAATCCGTAATATCCATAACATATTCATTAAATTTTACTAAATTGGAATCTTTACCACTAATTCCTAAATAACCTTTTGACATATCAAACTTTTTAATAAAAGCACTTACTAATTCTTCTTTTTGTTTTGTATCTAACTTTTTATTTTCCATTAATTCATCAATAGATAAATAAACCGGTAATTCTACTTGATGTCTTGCTAAAAAAGCTTGAATCATATCAATATCTTTATATATTTCTCCCAATGTACAAGCTTTAGTATGTAAAACAACCGCATAAGATACATTACTATTTGTATTATCATTTGCCTTTTTATCCAAAAAACTAGCATAAGTATCTGCACAAACTAAATCAGTAGCATTACTTATATTAAATACATAAAAATTATTTTGATTTATTTTTATTATTGGTTTCTTATCATAACCATAAGTATTTTCAGTATCACCTCTATGATATAGGCTATCAACCCAATCGCATATGCTCCTATTTGCTGTTAAGAGTGGCCCTGCAATTAATGCCCCACCATTAACCATATCCAAAATACTTGCTAAAATCATTTTTCTTTTTTCATTTTTATCATAACCATATTCATAAGACTCCATATTATTTCCCCCTATTAACGCATATAATTATAACGTCCGTTTCTTGATTAGTTACTATACAATAGTTTTCTTATAGTGTCAACAAGAACTAAAAAAAGTGATTAAAAATAAATAATATTAATAATCACTTTTAAATTAGAAAGAAAGTTGATAAGGCTTTGTCCTTGAACCATCACCACTATTAATAATAATACTAGATTTTAGAAAAAGACTAGGTCTAGCATCATCAGTAGAATAAGCATTACCATAATTAAAACCACCATTAGATTTTACAGCATAAACATAGCTTCCAGTTAAATTATTAGTCATTAAAGTCCATTGATAAATAGTAGCTTTATATAAATAATTATTATTATAACACTTAGGCATACTACTCCAATTATATAAAGACTTAGAAAGACAAGTTTCTCTATCAGAACCACCAACAGCATACCCATAATCACTTGGATACATTAGAGCAATCTTACCTGTCCAATTATTAGAATTACTAGAATTTCTCTCAGCAGAATAAAGACTACTAGGATTACCATCACTATCACCAATAAATGAAGTAGTACTTCCTAATTTCCAGACAACACTTTCTATCATGTTTCTAGTAGTATCATTTTTTAATGTTTTATTATAATAAATTCCACTATTAAAACTACTTTTTAAAGAAGCATTTGCCCATATATTAGAATTATTTGTATCCCAAGCTACACTGCCAATACTATCATCTTTTATTATTTTAACTAAATCTTCTTTAGTACCATCTTCTTTATTTATATTTTTAAAAAGTCCTATAATCCGCCAGATTTCACAAGTATCACTAGTTTGATTATGATAATCGCTACAATTAAAATAAACATAATTACTAGGACTAGCTCCTATATATCTTATATTTCCATCAGGATCATCACTTGCTATATTCGTTTTATCACTTTTAACTAAATCATTTAGTTTATCATTTATACTTTCTAAATTTTTAAAATAAAGATTACACTTAGTCTTTTTAGTTAAATTAGAAGCAAATAATCCCCAAGAATCTTTATCCCATTCAATAGTAGCATTATTATCACAATCAGCCTTCAAAAAAGTTACAGTTCCTTTAGAAGGAAAGCTATCTGTTTTAACATCATCTATAAAAACTGCTAAAGATTCTTTATCCACAAGTTCATGATTTTTATTAAACATAAATATTGAAACAACAAAAGTAAGAATTAAAACAATTATTAACATACTCTTTTTCTTCATACTAGTTATTCTCTCTTTCGGTTTGCCATTTAAGTATAGGATATCCATTATTTATATTATTAGTATCTTCTACAAAAGCATATATTCCATAAGTTAAATTTCCTATTACATAATGATTATTTTTGAATACCATAGTCATACTTTCATAAGAACTTTTTCCATATTGATAGCCTAAAACTAAACATAATACATAAGGTATACCTATATAAAAATATTTTGAATAATTTTGCCACCATCTATGTAATTTTGATTTTTTTAAATACTTATTTTTATCAAACTTTTTCATATCCTACTAAATATCCTTACTACAATAATAACCTTAAGAATAAAAATATTTTGTTGAATAATATATTTACAAAAGCTTTATACTTTTCATAGAGCATAAAACTCTATGAAAAC
>HF993100.1:837-1046 GCA_000433475.1 Mycoplasma sp. CAG:956 | reverse complement strand
ATATATTGATATATTATTCCAGAAACGGTATAATATATATAGAGGTGATAACTATGCAAATTAGAGAAGCTAGTGAAAAGTGGAATATTAGTGAAAGAAGAATAAGACAACTTATTCAAGATGGAAGAATTGAAGGTGCTGAAAAAATAGGCACAACGTGGAATATTCCAGATGATGTTAATAAGCCAATTGATAAAAGGGTAAAAGAT
>HF993100.1:0-787 GCA_000433475.1 Mycoplasma sp. CAG:956 | reverse complement strand
TTCAAAATAGATCTACCTGAGGATTATTTTAAAGAAGTTGATGAAAAACTTGCAAAATTAAATAGTAAAAGGCCATTATCTAAAGAAGCAACTGAGTCATTACAAAATGCAATTAATCTAGAATGGACATATAACAGTAATGGTATTGAAGGTAATACATTAACATTAAAAGAAACTAAAGTAGTATTAGAAGGTATTACTATAGGTGGAAAATCTGTAAGAGAACACTTAGAAGCTATAAATCATGAAAATGCTATAGAATATTTAGAAGAATTAATTGGTACAAAAAGTGAAATATCCGAATGGAATATTAAAGGATTACATCAATTAGTTTTAAAAGGAATTGATGACGCAAATGCCGGAAAATATAGAAATCATGATGTAATAATTAGTGGAGCACAACATAGACCACCACAATATATAAAAGTTCCAGAACTAATGGAAAAACTTATAATGAATTATGATGAATGGGATAAATATCATCCAATAGTAAGAGCAATATTATTACATGGGGAATTGGTTAAAATCCATCCATTTATTGATGGAAATGGTAGAACTTCTAGATTAATAATGAATATGGAATTAATGAGAAGTGGATATGTACCAGTTATTATTAAAAAAGATAATAGATTAAAATATTATGAAGCACTTGATAAAGCACATACAATAGGAGATTATACTGATTTTGTTAAATTAGTAACAGAAGCAGAAAATGAAATGCTTGATAGATATTTATCAGTAGTAGAATAGGAGGTATTAAGATTATGTCAAAAATATATAATTTATA
>HF993099.1 GCA_000433475.1 Mycoplasma sp. CAG:956 | reverse complement strand
CTGGCTTGATGGTTGTACCAGAAAATGAAAGAGATCCAATAATGATGCCCAAAAGTTTTGAAGATTACGCCTTGCTCTTAAAAGAAATGCAAAAGACACAAGATAAGACCAACCGCGATATAAATGACATTAAACAAACAGAAGCAGTAAGAATAACCAAAATAAATGCTGAGTATGAGTTTGAATATTTTGTTAATAGAGAAGCGGCAAAAGTTAAATATGGTGAAGATGTAGAAACAATTGGCATAGGGCAAGTTATTTATTGCTTTAAAAGAGGAAAACTTAGCAATAGTGGAAAAGATTTAACTGCCGAACAAATAAAATGGTTAAGAGATATTGGCTTGATGGTTGTACCAGAAAACGAAAGAGACCCTATAATGGCGCCCAAAAATTTTGAAGATTATGTTTTGCTTTTCAAAGAGATGTCAAAAAATAAAATCGATATCAATGTAATTAAAGCCGATAATAAAATGAGGATTATGAAAAATGATAACGGTTATGATTTTCAAATTGTTCATAAAAGCGAAATAATGGTAAATGGTAAACGGACAATTGCTAACGCTTTAGAATATAATCAGGATGATTTAATGGCGATAGGGACTAAAATTTATTACTTAAGAAAGGGCAAATATTCTGCTAGTACATACTTAACCATAGACCAAATGCAAACCTTATTAAATATAGGCTTTAAGTTTAATAAAGGAATAGAAGATAAAATATATAAACAAGAAATATGTATTAAACATAATATCGATTTGAAAATAAATGATAAAATAATCGAAAGAATATCAAAGATAGAATTAATAAGTAAGATTAACTTTTTAGAAACAAGTAACTTAGAACTAGTTGATAATACCGGTAAACTAATAGATATCTTTAGTATGTCAAGCCTTGATATTGAAAAAAATTATGGCTTATCTTTAGAAACGATATCAAAGATAGAATTAATAAGTAAGATTAACTTTTTAGAAGCAAGTAACTTAGAACTAGTGGATAATACTGGTAAACTAATAGATATCTTTAGTATGAGTAGTATTGATATCCAAGATAAATATGGTATATCTTTAGAAACAATAATAGATACTTATGGCAAAGGAGTAACTAAAAAATGATATTTGATAAATACTTAAATGATACTTATTTAGATATCTTATATAGTAATTATAATTTAGATTATTTAAAATCAATTGATGAAAATAACTTTATATAAATATATAACTTACTTAAAATGAAAATAACTTTGTAGAAATATATAACTTACTTAAAAATAAAGGCTTCTATTTTATAGAAGATATTATAATTAATTATATGGATATGTTTGAACTAGATAAAGAATGTCTAAATAAAGTTTTAACTTACTTAGAAAGTAAAATGGGTAAAGACTATATTAAAAGAATTGGTCTTAATATGACTATTTTAGATAAAATAATAGATACTACTATTAATTTAGAATTAAAAGAAGAATAAAAGCCTTAAAAATGAGGCTTTTTCTTTGATCATAAAAGATATATATGATATAAAAGAAAAGACAACTTAAAAAACGAATAATTCATAAATTGTAGAAGAACTAGTCTAAATTTCTTAAAAATATTAGTTACTTATCTTTTAGATAATAAAAATAAACTAACTATTAAAAAAGCAAAAAATAATTAATTATAGTTGCACAAACAACTTTTGTATGATATAAGATAAAACACAGGTGATTATTTATGATAAACAAAGTAAGAAAATTATATGAAGATATGAAAACTAATATTAAAATTAAAAAAGGTTTTAATGAAGGTAAGATTACTAAGTATGATGATACTTTATTAGATAAGATAAAACCATATGACTTTTATGATGTTCCTATATTATTTTATCTCCTAAATCCTTCTCTTAGTAATAATATTCATGAAATATCTTTAGAACTAGCTAGATTTTTGACTGATAATGGCATAGTTTATTTACTAAAATTTCCAAATATTGATTATTATCTAATTGAGGTTACTATTGATAATAAAAAGTATATTTACGATATTGTTAGTATGCTAATTTATGAAGAAAATAGTTATTTTAATATTTATCCTCGTATTGATTATGAAAAAATTCTTTTTACTAAAGAAATAGCTTCTAATTTAGTTAGTAATGACTTTTTAACTCAAGTAGCAAACCCAGTTGATACTAGAGATAATTTAATTAGTAGTATAATAACTGATTATAAACGTGGTATAACTTGTAGTATCAAAACAATTACTATCTTAGAAAAGCATCTAGATGCTAATAAAAAGCAAAAAACATTAGATAGAATTAGAACCTTTGGATTTTAAACTATCGATTAAAAATCATAATTTACTTAAATGCCGTTGAATTAATAAATATACTTAAAAATAATTAAAAAGTTTAATTTAGGAAGCTTAAATACTGGCTTCTTTTTTCTTTTTTAAATCTATTTAAAAAGTATCACTTTTATTATATACTATATCTATAGTAAAGGATTATATATGATAGAATTAGTAAATGTTAAAAAAACTTATAAAGCTAAAAAGACTGGTGATACTACAGCTTTAGATGATATAAGTTTTAAAATACCTAGTAAAGGTTTATACTTTATAACTGGTGAAAGTGGTTCAGGCAAATCAACCCTTCTTAATGTCTTAGGCACTTTAGATAAGATCGATAGTGGTTCTATAAAAATTGGAAATATTAACTTAGAAAACTTATCTAAAAAAGACTTAGTAAGTTATCGTAATACTTGCGTAGGCTTCATCTTTCAAGACTATAACTTATTTTTAGAATACAATGTTTATGATAATGTTAAATTAGCTCTAGAACTTAGCAATCAAAATAATAATACCGATATTAATGAAATCTTAAAAAGAGTAGGTCTATATGATTTAAGATTTCGTAATATCAATGAACTATCCGGTGGACAAAGACAACGAGTAGCAATAGCTAGAGCCCTAGTTAAAAATCCCAAGATAATATTAGCTGACGAACCAACTGGCAACTTAGATAGTGCCACTTCCAGACAAATAATGGAACTTCTAAAAGAAATTAGTCAAGATAAATGTATTATTGTTGTAACTCATGATAAAACTTTGGCAGCCGAGTTTGGTGATGGTCTTATTACTATGCAAGATGGTAAAGTTATAAATGATAATATTGTTGCTTTAAAAGATGATGATAAAAATATCACTTTAAGAAGTTCTAACTTCCAAAATAAATATGCCTTTAAATTTACCCTTCACAATATAAAAATGCGACCAGGTAAGTTTATGTTAACTACCATTTTAACTGCTTTTACTCTTACTTTAGTGTGTCTAATGTTTACTTTTTTATTTTATAATGATAGTAGTTTTACAACGAAAATTTTAACTAAACATAATGTTAATAAAGTAGCCATTAAAAAGTCTAATTGTCTCTTCCAATCAGGATATGTTGATTGCTCTGATACTTTTCTAAAATCAGATGATGTCGAGGTAAAATTAGGTAGTCCAAGCTACCGTATCAATGAGTTACAATTTAGATTCGATCCCCATGATGATAATACAAGCATAGGACTAGATAATATTATCGAAATAAAAAATGATAATATACTATCTTTATTTAAGGGAAGACTTCCCAGTACAGATACTGAAATAGTTATTGATAAAAATTTAGCTTATAATATTTTAAAATATGGTATATATAATCCTAACGATGAACTAATAAAACCAACTAGCTTTGATGAGATAATAAATTTAACTGTTAAATTAGGAACATATCCTGTAACTATTGTAGGTATTAATGAATTTAATAGCGATAATGATTTTAAAGATATAAGAGAAGGAAAAAATGTTACTAATGCTTTAGAAAAAGGCTTTGAAAATTTTACCGAAGATAATAACATTTATGTAAAAGGTTTTATTGATAATAAAGAACTATTATATAATGCCTTAGAAATGTTAGATAAGTATACTTTAATGTTAAATGATGGACCATTTATTAATTATGTTGGACATATTGAAAATAAAACTTATTATACCGAAGATATATATTACTATGATATGAATTTTAACTTAGTTAATAAACCCTTAGAAAGTAATGAAATAGTAGTAAGTGCAAGTGATATTTTAAATACTAATTCAAGCCTAGGAAATCTTTCTAAATTATTTAATACTTATCAACAAAATAATAAAGATTTAGATTATAATACTGCCTTATTTAATTTTCTAAAAGAAACCTTAACCAGTAAAGAAAATACTCTAAATGTAATTCTAAATAATTATAATGACTTAGGTTCAAATAATGATTATATCAAGTTAAAAATAGTAGGTATTAGTTTTGATACTAATACTTATCTTAGTCAAAATCTATATAATAATACTAATCATGATAAGAAAAAAATTGATAAAATTTATTTAGGATTTAATAATAAATCTGAATTAAGTACTATCGTTAGAAAATACAAATACCCATCAAATATTTATACACCAGGTACCTATACAACCTTAGTTAGTGATTTAGGATCCAGTATTGCTGCTATAAATACTTTTTATCATTATATCCGTCCATATTTAAATATAATTTCTCTTGTTTTTGTCTTATTTGCTAGTCTTTTAATCTTTAATTTTATTAGTACTACGATTACTTATGCTAAGAAAAATATTGGTATTTTAAAAAGTCTAGGTGCTAAAGATAAGGATATTTATAAAATATTTAGTTATGAAGCTATTATTATTGCAAGTCTTGCTTTTATATTAAGTATTCCTTTGTGGCAGACGGCTTGTAATCTTTCTAATAAATTATTCTTTAGTGATGAAGCATATGTTGGTGGTTTAGAAATAAATATTTTATCCCCGTTAGTTACCTTAACGTTAAGTATTATATTATCATGGTTATTAAGCATTTTATGTTGTCGTAAGATAAATAAGATGCAACCAGTTGATGCTATCTTAAATAAATAAAAATAATTAGCACTTATTACTTGACAGCGCTAATAAAAAGTGATATAACATAATTGTAAGTAAAAAAGAGTACTTACAGGTATTAAAATTATATTATTGGATACCCTAATTAAGGGGTATATTGAAAGGAAATGATTTATATGATGTTAGTACCAAATAGAGATTTTGACTTATTTGATGATATTTTTGGAGATCCCTTCTTTAGAAAAAGCGAAAGCAAAATGATGAAGACTGATATCCGTGAAGATAAAGATAATTATGTAATTGATATTGATTTACCAGGCTTTGATAAAAAGAATATTAAAATTGATATTACAGATGGTTATTTAACTATTAATGCTAAAGTAAATAATGAAGATAATGAGAAAAAGAGTGGTAAATATATTAGAAAAGAAAGATATTACGGAGAATGTTCTCGTAGCTTCTATGTAGGCGATGATGTTAAACCAGAAAATATTACTGCTAACTTTAAAAATGGTATTTTAACTTTAGAAGTACCTAAAGTAGAAAATAAAGGTAAATTACCAGAAAAGAAATACATTGAAATTAAAGACTAATATATAAACTTTTAAATAAACATGCAAAAACTGCATGTTTTTCATTTGTAAACTTTTTAGCAAATGCTACTTGACAATAACAATTTAAAATGTTATCATACAATGCAATTAAGGGGGCAGAGTTTATGAAAAGTGAAGGTATTATTATTGACTCTGAAAGACAAAAAAAGGTGACTAGAGAAGAATATTTAGCTGCCAATCAAAAATTAGCTAAAATTTTAAATGAAAAAAAAATCGATTACTTTGATTATTTAAATTTAAGTAGTACTACTAACTTAGAAAATTTAAAGTGGGGATTAATAAATAAGTTATCCATAGCCTTACATGATAATTTAAGTTTAGCTTTACTAAATGATATTAATGATATTATAAAGGCTTATAAAACTTTAGAAAATCCTGTTACTGCCAAAGACTATATAAGTGAGTTAGAAAAAAATAATCAAAAAATTATTGCAGCTTTAGAAGAGTTTATGAACATAAGAATTGCTTATGCCAATAGTGGACGTCATAATAACGTAAATATTGGTCCTTGTGCTTATATATCTCAAAATTATGTTGATTGGTTAATAAGACGATATCAAAATACAACATATAAAATTGATTATAATGTTGATTTCACTCCTAATGAAAATGCCAACTTTATTAGCATTCTAGGTGATATTAAAGAATTATTAAGAACTAAATATCAAAATTACCGTGATGGGCATGGCGATAATACTATTTTAGAAGAAAAATATAAAAGTACAGCCAGAAAATTAACTATTAATTAAAATTAAAAAAAGAAAGAAGATAATAATATGTATCCATTTGATTTTAGTGAATCAAAAAATTATTGGAAAGTTTTAGGACTACCAAGTATTGATAAAAACAATCGCATCTCTAATGATATGAGTATGCGCCAAATTAAAAGCCAATTCGTTTGGAAGCTAGATTATAATAAAGAAAGATTAGAAAAGTTAAATAACTGTCTAGCTAGTGCTAAGATAGAACCTAATATTAACTTTAGAAATGCTATTGAGATTAGTTTAGTTGGTATTTTAGATGTTATAAATGCTTATTTAATCTTTAGAGAACCTATTTTATTTTATAAATATAATTGCCTTCTAAGTGAAGAAGATGCTTACTTTACAGCAGATCCTTATTGTGGATATAACTTTTTATATAGAAAAGATTTAGATCCTGAAGAAAGAAGTTATTTTACTAATAAAATTGATGAAATAAATGCTTCATTACAAAAAACTTTCTGTTTATTAAAAATAAATATTCCATTATCATCAGAAGATACCATTAGGATTCAAAATCTCATGGATGCTATAAACGTAGGTCTTAAAGATATAACTGATATTGAAAAGAAAATTTTAGAACAAGGCAGCTTTAAACCTAATGAAATATTTGAAAAAAGTTTTAGAACTGAAAATGGTTTAAAAATTGATTATCAAGATGACTATACCCCAAAGGGAAGATAGTCTCTTTTTGATTTTAAGTAAAAATTAAATTTTGTCACATTCTTAACAACTTTTAGAAGTCCTGTCGAAAGCCTTTAAAATAAAAAATATTTATAGTATTCTTAATTTGGGTGAAGAAATGAATGAACTATTAAGTAGTTGCGACGGTTTAATTAAAAAAATCGCTCAAAATTTCTATAATGTCGATAAAGATGAACTCTATCACGTTGGTCAAATAGGTTTATTTAAAGCTTACAAACATTATAAGAAAGATTCTAATACTAAGTTTTCTAGTTTTGCCTATACTTATATCTTTGGTGAAATGTATGAATTAGCCCGGATGAAAAAATCAATAAGTCCTCCCTAGAGAAGTTTTAAAAATGGCTAAGCTCATTTTAAAAACCAAAGAATACTTAGACCAACTCTATAAAACAGATACTCCCTTAAATGCAGTTGCTAAATATCTAAATTTAGATGATGCTTTAGTAAATATTGCTCTTAATAGTCTAGATACAACCTTAAGCTTAGATGAATTAAGAGATTCTGATACTAGTCTTTATAATAAAATTGCTTCCAAACCTTTAAATATTGATACTAAAATAGATTTACAAACAATGATAAATACCTTAGAAAGTCCTGATAAAGAAATTATCCTTTTACGTTATTTTAATGATTATACTCAAGATGAACTAGCTAAAATGTTTAATATGTCACAAGTTAGTATCTCTCGTATCCTTTCTCGTAATTTAAAAAAATTAAAAACTGCTTACAATGAAGTATAAAAAATAAATAAAATCTCCATAATAACTATGGAGGTTCTTTTTATGAATAAAGAAGAATATGCGAAGTTAGTAAAAAAATATACCCCTAGTGAAGAAAAATTAAAACATGCTCTTATTGCTTTTTTAGTAGGAGGTACTATTGGTATTTTAGCTTGTTTTATTTATAATATCTTACTGAAATTTAATATTAATACTAAAGATGCTAATGTCTGGACTCTTTTAATTATTATAGCCTCAGCCTCTTTGTTTACAGGTTTAGGATTCTTTGATAATTGGGTAAGTTTTACTAGATGTGGTTTAGTAATACCTATAACAGGTTTTGCTCATTCTGTTACATCAGCCGCTTTAGAATATAAAAAAGATGGGTTAATTACTGGATTGGGTGCCAATATATTTAAATTAGCTGGTTCTGTTATATTATATGGTATTATAAGTGCCTTCTTACTTACGGTAGTTAAGGTGGTATTTTATGGCTAGTTTTAAATTTAATAATGTCTATATTAAAGATTGGTATAGTATTGCTAGTACCAATGAGACTCTAGGACCTATAAAAAAATATAATCAAGTTATTTCTGATCATTACTTTGGCGAAAAAACCTTTGAACGAGCTGAAATGAAAATGCAAAGTACCGTAATTGATAATTTAATAAAACGCAATGATTTACAAAAAAAGGTTGATTTATTAATAGGAGGAGAATTATCTAACCAATTATCTTTAACAAACTTTACTTTAAGCAAGTATCATATTCCTTTTTTAGGAATTTATTCTGCTTGTGCCAGTTTTAACGAAGCTTTAATTATCATGAGTAATTTTTTAGAAAGCAAAAAAATAAAAAATGGTATTTGTTTAACTAGTAGCCATACCGAAGTAGCCGAAAGACAATTTAGGTATCCAATTGAATATGGAGCTCCAAGGTTAAAAAGAAGTACTATGACCGCTACAGGCAGTGTTGGAGTTGTTTTATCTCATGAAGGTAAAATTAAAATTACCAGTGCTACCATTGGTAAGTCAGTAAACTATGGTATTACTGATGTTAATAATATGGGAGCAGTTATGGCTCCAGCAGCTGCCCAAACTTTAATGGAGCACCTAAAAAATTTAAAAATTGAGGCTAACTTTTATGATTTAATCTTAACTGGTGATTTAGGTAGAACTGGTTCCAAATTATTTTTAGAAGTATTAAAACACAATAATATTAATTTAACAAATTATCAAGATGCAGGTTCCATGTTATTTAAAGAAGAACATTTTGCTAATTCAGGTTCTTCTGGTCCGGTTACTTTACCTTTAGTAGTATTTAATAAAATTATTCAAAGTAAAAAATATAAAAAAATTCTTTTGCTTGCAACGGGAGCTCTTCATTCGCCAACTTTAGTTAATCAACACGAAGAAATTCCTGCTATCAGTCATGCACTTTCCTTGGAGGTTTTATGATTTATTTATATTCATTTTTGTTTGTAGGTATCATATGTTTAATTGGAGAAATTATACTAGATAATACTAATTTAACTCCTGGACATATTACATCCCTTTTTGTAAGTTTAGGAGCCATTCTTTCCTTCTTTAATATTTATCCTTGGTTTGTTGAAAAAGTGAGTGTAGGAGCATCCATTCCTATAACCAGTTTTGGTAACTTACTTTATCAAGCCTGCTTAGAAGGCTTCCATACTAAAGGCATTTTAGGAATGTTTACTAATCTTTTAACAACAACCTCAGCTGGTATTTGTGGGGCAGTAATATGTGCATTTCTAGTTACAGTATTTCTAAAGTCCAAAGATTAGCTAAAAATAGCCGATGTATTTCGGCTTTTTTAATATTTATTAAGTAAAATTTCCAGCTAGTTATCTAAGTTATAAAGTCTGATTTAAGAAAAATGTGTAAAAAGTATCAAAAATAACCAAAAAAAGGTAATGAAAGAAAAAATAACTCAGTAAACCATAAAATGACAAAATATTTATATATCACCATATATAGTAGTTATAGGTGACTTTTTATGACTATCTATATTGATTTAGTTATCTTACTTAATTACTTTTTTGACTCTTTAATCCTTCTAACTGTTAATACTACCTTAAAAAGAAACATTTCTCTTAAAAAAATATTATTTGTATCTTTACTAGGTGAACTAAGTTTATTAGGATTTCTTTTATCTAATAAGTATTTACTTATTCTTTTAAAATTAGAAATAAGTGTTATTTTAAATATTTTAACATTTAAATATAAAGATATCTTTTATACCGCTACTAATATCTTATATTTTTACATGGTAAGTATTATCTTAGGAGGATTCATTTATTATTTAAAATTAAATAACTTATCTTACTTTTTTATTCTTCTTTTAGTTCCTTTAATTCTTTATTTATATATAAAACAAAATTTAAATATGAAAACAACAATTAATAAAACTTACCCTTTAACTATTTATTTTCCTAATAAAAGAAAATTATCTTTAACTGGCTTTGTAGATACAGGTAATAAACTTCGAGACCCAGTTACTAAAAAATGGGTTGTCTTAGTTAATAAAAAACTACTACAAGGAGTAATTAGAATTAGAACTCCCATCTATGTTCCATATCATTCTTTAAATAATAAAGGTTTAGTAGAATGTATAAAACCAGAAAAATTAGTTATAGAAGGGAAGGAATATACTAACTTTTTAATTGGTCTTATGGATAGTAAAGTCATGATCAATAGTAGTGATTGTATTCTAAATTTAGAAATATTGGAGGAATTAAGTGTTTAAAAAAATTATTGAATTATTAAAAAGAAAATATAGTGAAGTCTTTTTTATTGGCAGTGATGATAAATTACCACCACCTTTAAATAGAGAAGAGGAATTATCTTATTTAGTAAAAGCTAAATCTGGTGATATCGAAGCACGTAATGTTTTAATTGAACATAATCTTAGATTAGTAGTGTTTTTAGCTAAAAAGTATGAATCTACTGGTTATCCTTTAGAAGACTTGGTATCAATTGGTTCGATTGGTTTAATTAAAGGAATTAATACTTATAAAATAGATAAAAATATTAAATTAGCTACTTATGCTTCCAGATGTATTGCTAATGAAATACTAATGTATATAAGAAAAAATAAACGTCGTAAAACAGAAATAAGTTTAGAAGATGCTCTAAATTATGATAGTGAAGGCAACGAATTACATTTAGAAGATGTCATGGGTACAGACTCTGATTTAGTAGCCGATGAATACGAAAGTAAGGAGGAAAAAGTTCTTTTAGAAAAAGAATTAAAAAACTTAGAAGCTCGTGATAAAGAAATAATGATTATGCGTTATGGTCTTTATAATACCAAGGAATATACTCAAAAAGAAGTAGCTGATAAATTATCTATTAGTCAGTCTTATATATCTAGAATTGAAAAGAAAGTTATCAAAAAATTAAAAACATTATTACGTTTTAGTTAAAAAAGGACCTAGAAAAAGCTTAAATTACTAGCAATTTCTAGGTTTTGTTTTAGTTAAATTTAAGGATAAAGTATGATTTACTAGTTTTAAAAATTCTTCTATTGGTATCATAGTTACTTTCCCATAAGTAGCTTTTGTATCACTAATTATTCTTTGATAAATATTATCATCTAAGAAAATTTCTTTATAATTATAAATGTTTTTATTTAAAGACATATAAGCTAAAATTAATGGTAAAACTAAAGTTATATTAAAAGATAAGTTTCTAATAATTTATTTAATAGTTCTTTGTTATCATCCATAAATTTTTTTATCTTTTTTATTAATCACTTTTTGTTTATAAAAACTTCTTTTTTGCTATCTACTATAGACTAACATCTTTTATCATCATTTTTTGGAACTAACCTTAAACTTCTAGCTTTACCTTTTGATTCTTTATAATTATCATTTAAAGAATAGTCATTGTTCATTGTAACTTCCGTTCTTTTTGATTCCATAACTTCTTGAGTGCTTGTTTCAAGACTTTTGGTTTTGCTTCTTGCTTCTTGAAGTTTGCTTTCTAAATCAGGTACAATAGTATTTTCTAAATTAGATATTTGCTTTTTTAATTCAGGTATATTACTAGTATCAATACTATTTTTAGCTAATAACATTATAATAGTATTAAAGCTATAAACAACAAGCTCTATGTTTCCCAACCCATTTAATTGTCCAACAAAAAATTTAAAAACTAAAGATAGAGTAAAAAGCATACTGGTAATAAAGACTACAGTGTAAATTGCTTTTAATATTTGATCTTTCTTTTGAGATTTTAACTCATCTTTTAAAGAAATAAGTAGTTCTTTAGAATCATTTAATTTGTTTTCTATATTGTTATCATTTAAATCATTATTCATATTTTTAGTCTTTCTATTTTCGTCTACTGTTATTTTTAGGTACTAATCTTAAAACTTTAACATTTTCTTTATTAAAATCATTATTATTTAAAGAATAGTTTTCTGTATTTTCAGCTTCATTTGTTTTAGGCTTAGTAATATCATTGGATTTGTCTGCTTTTTTAAATTCACTTACTTTTTTTAAGTCTTTTAATTCTTTTTGCTTATTATTTAATTCTTCTTCTAAATTGGCAATCTCACTCTTTAATTCTCTTAATTTTTTAGAAAAAGTAACTGGATTACCAACTAACGTTATAGGAATGATTCCCTCAAAAATAAATGGAGTTGTCTTTAATAATGCAAAGAAAAGCTCGTTTGTTCCATCTAAAACTAAATAAATTGAAAAGGGTAGAGAAATAAGGCAAAAAATTAATCCTAAAAATATTGCCATTATTTTTGTAAGATTTTTAACTTCTAAATTTTTTTGCAAAGAACATATTTTGCTCTGCATATTTTCTAATTCATTTTCTTTTAATAATATTTTCTCTAAATTATTGCTATTTTGATTTACTTCTACTATTTTTACATCACCACATTCGTTAGTAACTACTCCTAAATTTTCACTTAATTTTATTAATTCTTTATTCATGTTTTTAATCTCCTTTATTACCTATTTTTATCTATTATTATCTTTATTTTTTTTACTTTTAGATAGACTTAAAATCAAAGGCTTGCTTTCCTGATAATTATGAGTATCTTCTTGGTCTTTTATTAAAATATCATCATCCAAACTATAATTAGCATCATCAACAATTTTATTATAAAGTCCTTTGAAATTAATTAAATTATTATCTTCCCAAGTACTTAAGTTCTCAGTTTGAATATTGCTTAATTCTTGAAAATTAGCCTTTTCTTTTAATCTTTTTAATTCCTCTTCTAATACGGGAATATCTTCTTCTAATCTTTTCTGTTCTTCTTTTAATAAATTAATTCTTTTTCTTAAGGTAAAAATATTTCCTAATCTTGTATAAGTAATTGGCAATACTAATCCTAAAGAATAAACAGCAGTTATTAAAGATACTAATTTCCAATTTAAAAGGGGACCAGCAACAATTTCTAAAAGTATAAGTATTCCTATAAAAGTAATAATACTTTCTAAAACCGTAGTCTTACCTTCTTTATAATTTTCTAATTCTTTATTAGTTTTTTCTAACCTAAAATTAGCATTTTCTAAAATATTTTCTCTTACTAAAATATTTTCTAATTCTTTACCATTATCTACCTCTATTGCTCGCATAGTACCAACCCCATCACTTACAATAGCCAAATTCTCATTTAATTTCGTTAGTTTGTTATTCATAATATAAAACCTTCTTTGTTAAAATATTTTATGATAATAACATACCAAAGTCAAATAAATTATTTTAAAATATCATCTAAATATTAGCTTAACTTCGACATATTATTTAAAGACTATATTATAAAATAAAAATGGTGATATTATGAAAAAAACAATTCTTACTATTGTACTTGCCATCCTTATTGGTTTTACCTTTGGTTTCTTTTTCTTAAAAAAATTTACTCCTAAAACTATTGCCGAAGTAAGTAATATTAAAAGTCAAGTTTATGCTTTTCAAATAGGTGTTTATAAAAATAAAGATAATGCTACTAAAAATGCCACTACAAATAATAGCATTGTAGTAGAAGATAACAATCTTTATAGAGTCTATATAGCCCTTTTAAAAGACCAAACTCTAATAGATAATTTAAAAAAATATTATGATTCTATTGGTCTTAATTATTACCTAAAAGCTATAAATGTCTCTAATAATACTGAAAATATTATTAATAATTATGAACTTTTACTTAATAATTGTGATTCTAGTAACTATGATATGATTTTAAGTAGTATGTTAAAAGAAATAGATAGTAGTAATTTATAATAATAGTATAACTAAATGTTTACTATCTTTTTTCTTTCTTATCTTTTAGTAGTTTTAAAACTGGACCCTGTTTATTTATCTTTTCATTACTTATGTTATTTATTAAGTTATTACTAAAACTTAAGTTACTATTTTTAAGAGTAACATCACTAACATTATTAGTCTCATTAAAATTTAAAGTTTCTTGTAATTTAGCTATTTCTTTTTTTAACTCTGGCTCCTTAACATCAACAATTTCTGCAATTTTAATCTTATTTTCTTTTAAAGCTTTTTTATTTTTTAAAGGATTGCCAAATATAAGCAAGGGCATACCTGGTATCATTACTACATAAATTAAGTTAATTAAAGCATTACTAAAAATTTCTGTATTTCCAATTGATATTAATAATAATGCTAAAATAGATACAAATACTGTAAAATTAAAACCTTTTATTTTTAATATATCAATAGCACTCTTAGTAAAAAGACTATCCAATTCTTTATTTAATTCTTCTATATTTTGTTTTTTTAAATCTATTTCTTCTTCTATTTTCATCTTGTACTCCTATTGATAATTGTAATTTATTTAATTTACTTTAGTCAATATAAAATAATTATTGCTTTAAATTATATTAGATACTTATTAAAAGACGGCTATAAAAATGAATCTTTGTAACAATTTAATGAAGTCCTAGCAAGCCAAATTTGCGAGTCTTTAGAGTTTAATCAGGTTTCTTATGCTTTAAACCTATAAAGATATGATAGTATCCAAGTGTCTTTGCATCATTATAAAAGATACAGAATTTATTACTTGCAATCAAATAATGTATAGTAAAAAAAAGACTAGGTAATATTGTATATTATGAAGAATAGATAAATGTTTTAGAAAAGATAACTGATAAACTTAATGAAACTTAGTTAAGAGCTAAGCTTTTTTAATAATTAATAAATTTTTAAAGGAAAATAGGACTTACTCGGTAATAAATATATATAGAGGAACATTATATATAGAAAAGAGTATTAATATGAATTATAAAATTAAAGAAATGCAAGAAGAATTAAAACCTAGATATAGAGCAAAAAGTAAGGGAATAAGTAATTTAAGCGATGAAGAATTATTAAGTCTTATTATTAGATGTGGTACTAAAGATAAAAATGTTAAAAATTTATCTATCGAAGTATTGCAAAGAGTAGGTAATTTAAATAATTTTCTTAATATTGATATCAAAGATTTAATGCGAATAAAAGGAATAGGAGAGGTAAGTGCTCTAAGTATTTTAGCCTCTATTGAACTAGGTAAAAGAGTTTTAAACTATCATCAAGATAAAATAAAGTTAATAAGTTCTAAAAGTGTTTATGACTGTTTTAAATATCTGTTTATTGGTCTTAAACAAGAAAAAGTAATTGGCATTTACTTAGATAATTCTAAAAAGTTAATTAACTATAAAGAACTATTTATTGGTACTGTAAATAATTGTTTAATTCATCCCAGAGAAGTATTTAAGTATGCTGTTACTTTTTCAGCATCCAGTCTTATTTTAGTTCATAACCATCCATCAGGTAACCTAAATCCTAGTAAAGAAGATCTAAGAGTTACAAAAGAAATAAAAGAAATAGCTAGTAAAATAAATATTCCTTTATTAGACCATATTATTATAAGTGATACTGGTTATAAAAGTATTATAGATAATTAAGTATAAATTTAAAAAAATCAGGGAAAAATAAGACCTTAAAACAATACTTTTCATAGAGTATCTAACTCTATGAAAGCGGACTTTAAGGTCTTATTTTTAATTTACATATAAACTATACCACATATTTTGGGCATTTAAAAGGGGATATTTTTAATCTTTTTAGTCAATATTTTGGTCAGAAAATTTGTTCGCAATCTCTGTGTTTATAAAAGCTTGTCAAGGTTTTTGTAGTCAATTAAATCTAATTTTATTATGGTCAAATTTATAGTCAAAATTTTTTAAACACTAGGTAAGCACTGGATTTGCAGTCAATTTTTCATAGAGTTAGATACTCTATGAAAGCTTAAATACGTATTAGTAGTTATAGTGAGCCTACTAATTTAGTAATTATTTTTAAAAAATTGTTAATAATAAAAGTAGTTAGGATTTTGGATTATGCAAAGAAAAAGTAAATTAAGTTTAATTATTTTGGGATTATTTATTATATTAGCAAGCATAGGTTTATCTTATGCTTATTGGCGTTTAACATTTATAAGTGATAAAGCTAATAAAGGAACATCCGGCTGTTTTAATTTAGAAATGACTGATCAAAAAGATGAAATTAACTTAGAAAGTACTTATCCTATAACGGATGAAGAAGGGTTAAAATTAAAACCATTTAGTTTTACTTTAAAAAATACTTGTACCATCTTTGCTCATTATTACGTTAATATGGAAATGTTAGAAGGAACAACCCTAAATAGTAGATTTGTAGCCGTAAGAGTTAATAATGAGGCAATTAATACTTTAGATACTTATAAAGTAGCAAGTACTACTATTAATACTTCAACGGAATCAAGAACTATTGCCGAAGGTTATTTAAGTGCTGGTGATTCAGTAGATTACACTATATCATTCTGGATGGATGAAGATGCTACTATTAATGATGATGTAATGAATAAGGTTTTTAAATCTAAAGTAGTAGTGGTTTCTGAACCGGGTAATTATAGTACGGTAACGGCTGGTTATACTAAGTTAGGTGATGCAATCTTAGCAAATGAATATCAAACTACACCGGCTATTGCTAAGACTAAGATTGCTGCT
>HF993098.1 GCA_000433475.1 Mycoplasma sp. CAG:956 | reverse complement strand
ATTATCAGCTAAATATTGTTCATTAGTTGTACCAACTATATTTGTTTTATACCAATTATCTATATAAGTTTTAATAGTTGAATCATTTGTGTTAGTTTGAGCTACTTCTTTGCTGGAAGTTCCATAATAGACATAACCATATTTTATGCCAACATATTTAAAATCATCAGTAGTTACACCCATTATTTTATATAGTTTACTTACACTAGAAGGTACACTAGTTGGAGCATCAGTATAATAATATCCAATGTAATCAGTAGTAAGATTACTGCCAAGTACTTGAATTGGATTTTTCAAAGTAAATAGTTTTGTATTCTTATCAAACGTATACTCTTTTGAAATATAAAGCGTATCTTTTTTTTCTAAAAATTCTGATGAATACTCAGACGGTTCTACTATATCACTATTACCATACATATAACCAACATCAGCATTATCATAAGCGTCTTTATTAAAAGCACTCTTACCAATAATTCTATCCGTACTTGCATCACTATTTGCATGAGCACTCGTACCATCATAAATAACACGAACAGTACCATCACCATTTATACGAACAATTCGCCAATAAAAGCCTGCAAACTTCACATAATTATTAGTTACATTACCGCGATAATAATATGAATCACCATAAGCATCTTTAGCCTTACATAAATAACCATAAGTATCTTCTCCATCAGTAACATTCACTGAACCATCAGCATTCATAGTTGGGCACTTACCAGAAGTGTCTAGCTGAGCAATAATATTTGAAATTGGCTCTTTTTTAAAGTAAACATTACATTTAGTCCTTTTACTTAGATTAGTAGTAAGTAAACCCCAATCATCCTCATTCCATTTACCTACAGCACCATTATCACAAGAAACTTTTTCCACAATATAACCATCATTTTTACCAGGAATTGTACTAGAATACTCACCATCAATATAAGCACCGATTACAACATCACCATGAATAAAATCACCAACCGTTGTTTTAATTACCGCTTGTTCCTCAGATACGAAGAATTTAGAGTAAGCAAAATATAGACACAATAAACAACATAATACACAAGGTACTGCTATATATACATATCTTGAATAACTTCTCCACTTTCTTTTAAATTCTATTTTTTTTAAAGCTTTTTCTCTATTAAATTTTTTCATCTAAATAAACCTCACATCCTACCTAGAATTATTATAGATAAGAATATTAATATATATTGTCGAATTATGTCTTTGCAATCACTTTACATTTTCATAGAGTTGAAAACTCTATGAAAATCCTAGGTGAATGCTTGTATAAAGGGCTATTTGACCATGAATTTGACCACAATAGAAATTTAAAGCAAAATTTAATTGACGCCCGCAAAGGCTTATAAACTCTAATACCTTTACATAATTTTTGACTAGAAATTTGACTAGAAACAAGTTTAAAAACTATAGTAATTATCATGTTTATATGCTATATTTATATTATAAGTTAAGAATAACCATCCATATTTTCGCTTTCATAGAGTTTTCAACTCTATGAAAATAATAAAAATATATATTATAACCAGAAGCAGTCATTATAATACCACTATTTTTATAAATATTAAAAAAGTCCTACTTTTTAAATAGAACCTTAAAAGTTTGTAACCTTACCAACACTTTCTGCTGATATTTTACCATTATGATTAATTACGATATTGCTTGCTATCGCTAAACTTAAACCATATCTGTTTTCTTTTTTACATCTAGATTTATCTAACCGATAGAACCTTTCAAACATTTTTTCTTCTTCTCCATTAGGAATTATATCACCTGTATCAGTAACAGTAAGTATTATATTATTACCTTGTTCCTTTAAACTAACAACAATCGTATTTTTTTTATCCGCATGTTTTAAAGCATTATCCAGTAAAATCTCTACTAACTCATTTATTGAATAAGTATTAAAATTAAACTTAATATTACTAGCTATCTTACTTTCTAACTTTATATCACACTCATATGCTTTGACATCAAATGTTAATACAGCAAGATCTACTATTTTAGATAAATTACCTTCCTTTAATACATAAGTTTCTTTCTTTTTTAAAGAGGCTAACTCTAATAAATTTTTTATTAATATATTCATTCTATTAGCTTCACTACTAGCCGTAATAACCGATAAAGGCGTCTTTAACTCATGTGAAGCATCGGCGATAAACTCTTTTTTGGTGTCAAACTTTTTTCAAGTAGTTCCTTGATTCCTTGATATCCACTATCCACCATTTATATTTCATACTTTTAAAAATAAATCTAGTTACGTAAAAAGTTTAATAAATAAAAAAGAAAAACATATAATTAACTGGTGATAATATGGATAATAGATTAGAAAGTGTAACGTTAATTAGTGAGATTAAATTAAATGATAGGAAAAAAGTTAGTCTGTCAGGCTTAAAAAAATTAGTTAGCTTTGACCCAGAAGAATTTGTTATGGATACAAATTTAGGACCATTAGTACTTAAAGGAAGTAATCTAGAAATAGTTAAACTAGATATTATCGATGGTAATTTGCAAATAAAAGGTAAAATAAATTCTTTAGTTTATTTGGACGGGAAGGATAGTAAGAAAGATAATGGTATTCTTGCTAAGTTATTCAAGTGAGTATAAAGTTACAGTTGATATGTTTTGTCGTTTCTTTTATTTATGGAATATTTATAAATTGGTTTTATCGTTTTAATAAAAGATTCTTGGATAATAGTAACTATTTTAGTAAAATCATTATTTATATGTTAATAAGTTTTTTAATAGTAATTGGTTATATTGATATTTTTTATTTTATAAATAAAGGAATTTTTCATATATATTTTATTATTTTGTTAATACTTGGTATTCTAGTAGGTGGTAAGATTTGCTATAAGAAAAAATTGTAAGATGATTTTCTGTAGAATATGATATATGTGTATTTTAATGAGCAGTTATTTTAAAGAGATATTTAGTTTTAATTTTAAACTTATCTCTTTTTTAATTTTAGTAAATATAAATAATAATGTGGATTATGTAAAAAAATCGTAAATATTGGCTACTTTATAGAAAAAAAATTATATTAATGATAAAATTTAATTGATAAAGGGTCGTGTGTATAGTGAAAAAGAGTAAGAAAGCTTTATTTCTTAAGAATTTACAAAGAAAAGGAATTTTAATATTTTTAATTGCTATTGTATTTGTAGTATTTAGTGGTTTAGTAAGAGACTGGGTAGCGATAGGTAATAACGTTGTCCAAAAGAAAAAGTTAGAAAAAGAATACCAAGAACTTCAAGAAAAGCAAGAAGTATTAGAACAAGAAGTTACTAAATTACAAGATGAAGACTATGTTTTAAGATATGCCAGAGAAAAGTATGGTTATAGCAAAGACGGGGAATTAATTATTAGAATTAAAGAAAAAGACGGGGAAAATTAACTTGTTTGCTGCTACTATTAAAGTAGTAAATATCATAATAGTAGCTTTTAATTGTTTATTTGGTAGAAAGTACCAAAATTTTTTAAAGAAAATAGTTGATATTTTCTTTTCTTTTAGGAAACTTTCTTGTATAATAACTAATTAGTGATAAAATGGAGTGATAAAATGGAGTCTATTAAATTGAGTAATATTTCTTTTCAATATAATGATTTTACTGTTTTTGATAGACTAACTATGCAAATTAATAAGGGTATTAACACAGCAATTATCGGGACGGGAGCTTGTGGTAAGACTACTTTAGCTAAAATATTTGCAGGAGTCCTAAAATATAGCGGTAGTATTATTATTAATGGAGTAGAAATTGTTAAGGATAATTTTTATCTTTTAAAAAGGTATGTTAGTGTTATAACTAATGAAAGATACACTAGTACTAATATGGTAATAGATGAATTATTTAATAGCTTAAATGATTTGAATTTGACAGTAGAAGAAGAAGAAACTAGGGTTAATAAAATTGTCAAATTTTTTAAGTTAGAAAATGTTTTGGAAACGAGAGTATCTACTTGTACTAAAAGATTTAAAAATTATTTAAAGATAATAAAAGCTTTAATTAGAAATAGTGAATATATAGTATTTGATGATGTCTTTGTAAATATGGAAGAAGCTGATATTAAAAGAATTGTTAAGTACTGTAAGAATAATAATATAACAATAGTAAATATTACAACAGATATGGAAAATTTATTAGATAGTGATTATCTTATAATCTTGTATAATAAAGGTATTGCTATGGAAGGTAAAACCTTAGAATGTTTAAAAGAAGAGAAAATTCTTAAGAGATTAGGATTTAATTTACCTTTTATGGTTGATTTATCAATCCAATTAGGTTATTATGGATTACTAAACGAGATTATTACAAATGAAAGAAAGATGATAAAGACTATATGGAAATAAGTTTAAATAAAGTTAGTTGTATATCAGTTAATGAAGAAAGAAAATTAAATAATGTTACTTGTACTTTTAAAAGTGGTAATATAACTTTTATAAGTGGTATTTCTGGTCGTCTTTTAAGAGATTTACTTATTGGTAAAAAAGGTAAAAGTAGTGGTAGTATTGAAATAAGTCCGGCTGGTACTATAAAGGATATTGGTTATTTAAGCAATAGTCCGTTAAAAGAATTTAAAACTAAGACTGTTTATGAAGAAATGAATTATCTTGGCGATTTATATAATTTAAATTATGAAGATAGAAATAAGAAAATGTATGATGCCTTAAAGTTAGTAGAGCTTAATGATGGCTACTTAAGAAGAAGTTTTAATACATTATCTACTACAGAAATGAAAAGAGTACAATTAGCACTTATATTATTTTATAATCCTAAATTATATATATTTGATTATTTTGAAAAAGGATTTAACTATAAAGATATAGATTATTTAAAGAAAGTATTAAGAAAATTAAAAGGTAATTATGATAAAAATATAATTATTGTTAGTGATGATATTAGTTATTTCTTAGATACTTTGGATGAATATATTATTTTTCATAAAGGAAAAGTAGTTGTTAGTGGTGATAAGAAAGATTTATATAATGAGGATTTATATAAGTATATTAAGTGCCCTAAGATAATTTCTTTTATAAAAATGGTTAAAGATAAAGATATTAATTTATCAAATTATTTAGATATTAATGAATTGATTAAAGGTATCTATAGAAGTGTTGAGGGCAAATGAGATATAAAGCAAAGGTTAGTTATGATGGTAATTCGTATTATGGCTTTCAAAGATTAAATGAATTGCCTACTATTCAAAAAGAGTTAGAGAAGGCTGTAAGTATTATAAATAAGAAAGATACAGTAGTTAAAGGAGCTTCGAGGACAGATAAAGGTGTTCATGCTTATGGACAGGTTGTGCATTTTGATTTAGATTATAATGTGCCTTGTGATAGATTAATTGGTGCTATTAATGCTATTTTACCTAGGGATATTAGAGTAATGGAAATAGAAAATGCTAGTAATGATTTTCATGCAAGAAGAAGTGCTGTCGGTAAAAAGTATGTTTATAAAATTAATTTAGGTAATTATGATGTTTTTTTAGATAGGTATTATTTACAGTATCCATATAAATTAGATATTAAAAAAATGGAAGAGTGTAGTAAAATTTTCTTAGGTATTCATAATTTTAAAAATTTTACAGCTGGCGAAAGAGATAACTATGAGGCTATAGTTAAGGAAATAAACTTTATTAAGAATGGTGATATTTTAGAAATAGAATTTGTTGGTAAAAGTTTTTATCGCTATATGGTTAGAAATATGGTTGGGGCGATGATTGATGTTGCTAGAGGAAAACATAGTATTAAAGAAGTAGAAGAATTACTTAAAAATTGGAATAAAAAAGGTCAAATGCAGACGGCAAGTCCGAATGGCTTATATTTAGCTTGCGTTTATTATACAGGAGGTTTTGAAGGTGAAAACATTTAGATTTGAAGAAGAATTATTAAGGGAAGGCTATTTATTTATTGCTAGTAGTGATTCTAAAGCCAGATATATTTTATTAAATAAAGGAAAAGTAACAGATAGTTATATTACTGATTTTTCAGAGATAAATTTATATTATAATATCCTTAAAAGATTAGATGATTGTAATTATTTGTTGGTATATTATCAACCTTTATTTAATAGATATAAAGTAATGATTGTTGATCTGGATTTGTTAAAACGTTATCCATTACTTGCTAAGTTACTAGGATCAGATAAAGTTACAGCATTAGAAGTACAAGGAATTTTAAGTATATTAAATACTAAACTTAGACAACAAGAATGGTCTAATAATGAAATTGATCGTACTGATATGATAAATGTACCCACTTTAACTCGTAAGAATTAGGAAAAAGTAAGGTTTTTCTAGGAAATTATAGAGGGTTGTGCTAAAATAAAAATGTGATTATGGAGGATATGATATGAATTTTTTTAAAAAATTAATAGATTCAGAATATAGAGAACTTTGTCGTTTTGAAAAAATTGCTGAAGAAGTTATGGCTTTGGATAGCGAATATAAAGCTCTAAGCGATGAAGAATTAAAAAATAAAACAGTAGAATTTAGAGAACAATTAGATAACGGGGTTAAGTTAGATGATTTAATCGTTCCGGCTTTTGCAACTGTTCGTGAAGCAGCTTACCGTGTTATTGGTGAAAAACCTTATTTTGTTCAGATTGTTGGTGGTCTTGCTATTCATTTTGGTAATATAGCAGAGATGAAAACTGGTGAAGGTAAAACTTTAACAGAAACTATGCCAACTTATTTGAATGCCCTAACTGGCAAAGGTGTTCATATCGTTACAGTTAACGAGTTTCTTGCTAAACGTGACTCAGAATGGATGGGAAATATTTATCGTTTCTTAGGATTAACTGTTGGGTTAAATTTAAGAGAATTAACTCCTAAAGAAAAACAAGAAGCTTATAACTGTGATGTTTTATATTCAACAAATAATGAAATTGGTTTTGATTATTTAAGAGATAATATGGTTATCAGAAAAGAAGATCGTGTGCAAAGACCGCTTAATTTCTGTATTGTCGATGAAGTCGATTCTATTTTAATAGATGAAGCGAGAACACCTTTAATTATTTCTGGTGGTAGATTTGATTCTAAAAATCTTTATATTGATAGTGATAGAGCTGTTAAGAGATTAACTGAAGAAGATTATGATGTTGATGTTAAAACGAAGAATGTTTCTTTGACTGAGGCTGGTAGTAAAAAGATTGAAAAGATGTTTAATTTAAATAATCTTTATGATATTGATAATAGTGCTTTAGTTCATCATATTAATCAGGCTTTAAAGGCTAACTATGGTTTTAGTAAAGATGTTGATTATGTTGTTAGTGATGACCAAGTAATTATTGTTGACCAATTTACTGGACGATTAATGGTTGGCAGACAATATAGTGATGGCTTACATCAAGCAATTGAGGCTAAAGAAGGCGTTACTATTAATGAAGAAACAAAGACGATGGCAACAATTACATTCCAGAACTTATTTAGAATGTATAATAAACTTTCTGGTATGACAGGTACTGCGAAGACTGAGGAAGAAGAATTTATTAACATTTATAATATGTATGTTATTCAAATTCCTACTAATAAACCGATTGCCAGAGTTGATTTACCTGACTTAGTTTATGCAACAGAAAAGGATAAGTATCATGCTATCGTTAATACTATTAAGGAGATACATGCTACTGGTCAACCTATCTTAGTTGGTACAATAAGTGTATCTGCTAACGAAAAATTAAGTTCTATGCTTAAAAAAGAGGGACTTTCTCATGAAGTTTTAAATGCTAAGAATAATGCTCGTGAAGCTGAAATTATTGCTAAGGCTGGACAAAAGGGTGCAATTACAATTGCTACTAACATGGCTGGTCGTGGTACCGATATTAAATTAGGTGAAGGTGTTTTAGAACTTGGTGGTTTATACGTAATTGGTACGGAAAGACATGAGTCACGTCGTATTGATAATCAGTTAAGAGGTCGTTCTGGTCGTCAAGGTGATGTTGGTACTTCTCAATTCTTTGTATCGTTTGAAGATGATTTAATGCGTCGTTTTGGTTCGGGTATTGATAAGATTAAAGATGCTTTAATTGCCCTAGGTATGACTGGTGATCAAGCAATTCGTTCCAAGAGATTTACTAAAACTATTGAGTCAGCACAAAGAAAAGTTGAAGGTAATAACTTCGATATGCGTAAGAGCTTACTTGATTATGATAATGTTATGAATCAACAAAGAGAAATTATCTATAAGAGAAGAAATGCTTTGCTTGATAATGATGATGTAACTCCAGAAATTGAAGAAACATTTACTAATAATTTAATAAGTCTTATTGATAGCCATATTGCTCCAGAAGGATATTTAACTGCCCAAGATAAAACTGATATTTTAGAAGAAGTTAATAATAATTTATTAACTAAGACTAAGATAACAATGGATGATATTAAAAATATTAAAGATCATGAACTTGCTAATTACTTTGAAGGTAAGATTATGGATGACTATAATGATAAACTAAAAGAAGTTCCATTAGAAGTTATTTCTCAATTCGAAAGAATGATTAGTTTAAGAGTTATTGATGAAGCTTGGGTTGATCATATTTCTACTATGGAACATTTAAGAGAAGGTATTGGTCTTCGTGGTTATGGTCAATCTAATCCATTACAAGCATATACACAAGAAGGTTTTGATTTATTTGATCGTATGGAAGATGAAATTGATCGTAAGATATCTACATTCTTACTTAAAGCTCAAATTTCTAGAAGTGCAGAAGTAAAGCCTAAAAATCAAGAAGTAATTGCTAATGATGGTAAAGACCACGCAAAGAGTAGCCCAAAGAAGACTAAAAAAGTAGGTCGCAATGATTTGTGCCCTTGTGGAAGTGGCAAAAAGTACAAGAACTGTTGTGGAAAATAATTCGCAATGCCTTATAAAATAAGGGTTTGTAAAAAATAAAGAATTAAAGAAATTGTCCACAGATAACAAAATGTCCACATCTCGTCCACATAAATATAAATTTGTGAACAAGAATTGATAAAACCTATATAAATCAAGGGATTATCTACGTGGACATATATTGTGGACAAAGTTATATAAATGTCAGCATTCGTAAATGTTGGCATTTTTTTCGTTCACTAAATGAATTAGTGAAGGAGAGATAATTATGGTAAGCGTTAGAAAACGTGGAAAGGTATATGAATATCGTTTTGAAATTGCTTCAATCGATGGAAAAAGATATACTTGTCTTAGGAGGCTAGGAATAACTCGTAGAGATGCACATGTTACGGCAAACTCTAGAAATGAATATTATCATGTGTCAGCAACTAGAGTACTACAAACAGCAATATCTAAAGAAAGATTAAATAAAAGAGGTCTAGTAAACTCGCTAGACCACTATTTGAAAGTACATATTATTACAAATTAAACCGCTGTATACCGAACGGTACGTATGGTGGCGTGAGAGGAAAAGCATTCAATAATCCATTGAAAAGTTTTTTCTACTCGATTATAGCCATTCTCCATTTCTTTTAATATATATTTTTTTTATTATATTAACTAAGATTATATATAAGAAAAAAAGTAATATAACTATAAAGTAATACTTAAGAGGAAGGATTACAAAATTAAACGATTTTATATTACAAAAAATAATTGGTGTTATTATTGTAAGTATTAAAGATAAAATGGTAAGTAGGGTAAGTGTCGTGCTTGCTCTTGATTCTACAAATGCTTTTTTATCGGTTCTTATGTTATGAATAATCATAAGTTCACTTATAAGACACATTACAAACCAAGCTGTTTGAAAGTATGCTTGTTTATCTATGTTATTATATCCTAATACAAACCAAAATATAATAAATGCAATTGAGTCAATTACTGACGATGTTATACCCATTACTTTCATAAATTTTGATATGCCTTTGGTATTCCACTTTTTAGGCTTTCTTAAAAATTCTTCATCAACACTATCATATGGAATTCCTATTTGAGAAAAGTCATAAATAAAATCCTGAAATAACATTTGTATAGGTAAAAGAGGTAAGAATGGTAAGAATATACTTGCAATCATAATACTAAATACATCTCCAAAGTCTCCTGATAGAGCCATTTTCATGTATTTTATTATGTTAGCATACACTTTCCTTCCTTCTATTACACCATCATAAATAACATTTAAACTTTTTTCTAATAATATAATATCACTTGCTTCTTTAGCTATGTCAGTTGCATTGTTAACTGATATACCAACGTCTGCACTATGTAGTGATGGAGCATCATTAACACCATCTCCCATGTATCCAACAACATGGCCTTTTTCTTTGAATAATCTAATTATTCTTTCTTTTTGAAGTGGATTAAATCTAGCATATATATTTACGTCATCAATCATAGAAGATAACTCTTCATCAGTTAATTTATCAATGTCCGCACCAATTAGAACTTTATCACTATTAATTCCAACTGTTTTACATATGTTTTCTGTTGCGTACTTGTTATCACCTGTTATTACTTTTAAGTTTATGCCAGCCTTCTTAAGCTTTAATAATACATTTTTAACATCTTTTTTAGGCGGATCTAAAAACCAAACAAAACCAATTAATATCATATCTTTTTCGTCTTTGCTAGAGAAAATGTCTTTACCAGGATATTCTTTTTTTTCGGCGAGTGCGATAACCTGCATTCCACTTTCTTCTAATTCTTTAGCCTTTTTGTTTACAACATCTATTATTTTATCCGTGATTTTTTCTTTTTTATTTCCAATAAGGGCTTTATTGCAGGATTTTATAACCTCTTCTAAAGCACCTTTAGTAATCATTTTGTATCCATTTATACTTTTAACTACGATGCTAGTTTTCTTCCTGTTATAATCAAACGGAATTTCATCTATCTTTTCGTATTTATCTTTAATATTATCTATTTTATTTTTTTTAGCATACAAAATAACTGCTTTATCAACTATGTTTTTTATACCTGTTGAAAAATAACTATAGTACATTTATGTTTTCTTTTCCACTTGTATCTATGTATTTTTGAAGAGTTATGTTATTTTCAGTTAATGTTCCTGTTTTATCAGTACAAAGTACATCTATTGCTCCTAAGTTTTGAATTGCATCAATTTTTTTAACAAGTGTTTTTTTCTTAGCAAGTGTTTTGCTGCCCTTTGTTAAATTTACGTTAACTATCATTGGAAGCATGCTAGGCGTGATACCAACTGCAACTGAAAGAGCAAATAAAATAGCTTCCTTAAAATTTCCTTTAATTACGCCATCTACCACCAAAACGACAAGACCACCAACAATCATATATGTAATTAACATCTTAGTTATGTTTTTCATTCCTTTTTCAAAGTTTGTTACTTCTTTTGTGTTATCTATTTCTTTTCCCATTGAACCAAGGTAAGTGTTAAATCCAGTTTCAATTACAATTGCAGTTGCACTTCCAGTAATTACACTAGAGCCCATTAAACATATGTTATCCATGCTAAATACGTCTTTAGCGTCGTTTTTTTTGCCTTTTTTTTCGATAGGTACACTTTCACCAGTAAAAACAGATTGATTTAAAAATAAGTCTTTACTTTCTAAAACAATTACATCCGCGGGAACAATTGAACCAGCATTTAATTTTATAATGTCTCCAACAACTACTTTTTCTGTTTTGATGGTGTTTTCTTTACCACTTCTAAGTACGTTTGCAAGGCTATATATACTTGCTTTTAATTTTCTGTTAAATTTATAAACCGAGTAGTCCTGGATGAACCTTATAACAGCACTTATAACGGCAATTAAAACTATTATTAATGAACCTAGCTTATCACCTAAAGAGAAGTTTATAACTGCTAAAACAAGTAATATTATAATAAACTGATCTTTAAATGAGCTTAAAAGAAAATATATCCAAGGCTTTTTATCATCCTTAATAACTACGTTTGGACCATATTCTTTAAGTCTTTTTGATGCTTCATTACTTGACAAGCCATCTTTATTTGAATTTAGATAATGTACTAACTCGTTAGATGATAAATTAGATATCTTTTTATATTTGTTTAGTAAAGTTACATTGTTATCATTTAAATACTTCTTTTTCTTTTTTATATCAAATATTTGTATCATATAATCACCATCCTCTAATAAAATTATAACACAATTTTTTGCTATGAATAAATTAAAAAAACAAATTAATTCAAATGAAATTTTTAATGAGCCACAATAATTAATGCTGGATTATTTAGTCTTTCACTTATCACACTTGATGTAAAAAATCATATAATAGGCATTGCTGTTTTACCCATATATATGAAAAGAGATTTTTAAAACGGGAAAGCATTTAAATTCAAGCCAAAGAATAATTATAGAAAGTAATCTTAATGAAAATAACAGTCTAAGAAAAATTGGTGAAATTATAGGTAAACCACACACAACTATTTCTAGAGAAATATTATCAAGAAGAATTTTAATTAAAGGAAATCATTTTAATAATTTTAATGTGAAATGTGATAAAACTAAAGAAAGCACCGTTTGTTTGTAACGGTTGTCCTAATAAAAACAAGTGTAAAAAAAATCGTTATTTCTATTATGCCGAAGACGCTAACAATGACTATCGTAGAACTTTGGTTGAATCTAGACAAGGTATTGATTTAGATAAGTATTCTAAAGAAGATATTTATTTAATGATGAATCATATTAATAATACTAAAAGAGAAAAATTAAATGATGATACGCCTTATAATTTAATGAAAGAAAAAATAGGAGAAGAAAATATAAAAAGACCTAGGTTTCTATTTTATCCCCGCAAAAGATATTATACTTAAACTTAGTCTATTCAATAAAGATAATAATAAATAACGAAACCTAGGCTAAGATTATTTATTATTATCGAATGGGTAAAACGGTACACTTAATCATTCATAATTTTGCATCTTAAATGGTGCATTTAGTCATTCACATTAACGTGTTCTACACTTTTTGGCGTGGAATGAAATATTAAAATTGTCACATTTTAATAATGTATAAGTCAAATAAATACACTATTTTGGACCATTTACTCGTTCAGTACCATTATACTACTATACTTTTCAATTTTGGTCAATTTAAACTTTCACTAATAATTAATGATTTAACATTAAGATTACTACTGCAATTTTTAATAATTATTTGTTGTAAAAAAGCATGTAATTTTCATTTATTATTCACAAAAAATCTGTAAATAGTAACAAATAATGTGGATTTGTTCATGTTCTTGTGCTATACTTTTTTCAAAGGTACAGAATGGTAGATATAGATTCGTGGGAGAAAAAATATGAAGAAGCATAGAAAATGTAAAAAGATAATAATAGCTTTTGTAATAGTGTTGTTTATAGCATTTGTTGCAGTAATTGGACTACACAAAACAGGGATTTATCGTTTTGATTTCTTAAAGAACATCTATAAAAAAATTGATTTTCAACTAAATACGAATGAGCTTAACATTCCACAGGACGCTCTTTCATTTTCTGTTTATGATATTGAACAGGAGAAATATTTATTTTACGAGGGCGATAGCCAACTTCCCACAGTAGCAAGTTTGGCGAAATTATTTGTCATTGATTACGCTCTGAAAAAAGTTGATTTAGATGATGTTGTTGAAGTAAATCAAGAGGTATTGGAACTTGTGCCAGTGGGATCATCTTTAGCAAACCTAAAGGCTGGGCAGTACACAGTTAAACAAATCATGGAGGCAATGCTTGTTCCTTCGGGAAATGACGCTGCCTATGCGTTGGCATATCATATCGCTAAAAACGAATTAGGAGAAGGTTATACAGTAACGGAATATATAGATTATTTTATGACAGAACTTCGTGAGTATTTAATCGAAGAAGGTTATTCCAAAACAAATTTGTATAATGACCCAAGCGGGGCTTCTATGCAAGCTGATACTCATTTAGATGATATTAACCATGTAGCTTTGAAACTTCTTAATTACGATTTTGTTAGAGAATGTATTGGAGAAAGCTCTTTCTCAATTCAAACTCCGCAAGGTGAATTTACATGGAAGAATACTAATGAGTTCTTAGACAAAAATTCACCATATTATAATACAAATGTAAAAGGAATGAAAACGGGAACTATGGCATCTTCTTATAGCATTGTTGTTCTTTACGAAAAAGATGAAAAGAAATATTTGATAACTTGTTTAGCTGCGTTGTCAAATGAGGGAAGATATAAAGCGGTGCAGTCCGCTATAAATACGATTATTAAATAATAGCGAAGTATCCTTTAAATGAAACATTAAAAAAATCTCCCCTACGCACAAGGAACAGCCGAGAAAATCGACTGTCCTTTTTGTCTAAATAAAACCATCGAATAGTCCGAGGGTTCGGTTTAGCTTTAGCGATGAGTCTTTAAAATTAAAACTCCTTTGTTATAATATGTAATGCAATCTGGCAAAAAGCATTAAAAATAACAAAGGAGGGATGTCCAATGAAGGACATGAATAGTTTATCACACACAAAGTGGAATTGTAAATATCATGATTCGACAGATCAATTGATAAAAATATATATTTATAGTATAATAAATGTGTAATAAATAAAAACGCACATTGGCATTTGTTATATATAAAGAATATAATAACCTTAGTAAATGAATACAAACATTGTTTGCGATTTGTTTGCAATAGAGAAATATTTATAATAACAAAAATACTATAAATATTATAAATATAATAGATTACTAAGACGGTAAAGCCTTGAAATATCAATAATATTATAAGTATTATAAATATGGGAGTTTCTACAACATGTGGTTCTGATAAGAAGTACAAACAATGTTATGGAAAATAATCGGTTAGCCCTTTATTTATAAGAGTTTGAGAAATTTGAAGATAATCTCAAAAATACAAGAAATAGCTCAAAAATGGCACATGTCTATATTTTGTCTATATAAATGATGTAGACAAAATAATATAATTGGAGGTTAAAATGTCTAACAAGGATGTAATAGATAAAATTAGAAACTTATCAATACAAGAACAAAGAAATATATCTTATGAAAAATTGATAAAAATTATAGAACCACTAACATCAGATGAAATTATAGAGTTAAGTAATGTGATAGGATATCCTGTATTTACAAGATTATGTATGGGAGTTCTAAAGCATAGATTTGTTTTATTACAGGATGGTGCAGCAGCTATTATTGTAAATGATAAAGGTCAAATATTATTACAAAGTAGAGCAGATAGAGATAAATGGGGATTACCTGGTGGATGTCAGGAATTAGGCGAAAGGTTCCAGGATACCGTTATCAGAGAAATAAAAGAAGAAACAAATTTAGATGTTAATGAAGAAGATTTAGAATTAATCGATATGGTATCAGGTTCATCAAGAAGAAACGATTATTCGAATGGTGACGTGGTAATAAATAATACAGCATTATACTGTGTTAGAAATTATTCTGGAGAATTAAAGTGGGATAGTGAATCAAAAAATATGAAATTTTTTCATTTAGATAATTTACCAGAAAAACAAAATGATCCAGATTTAATTGAAATATATATTAAGAAATTAAATAAAAAAAGTAGATAAATTTAATTTTATAAAAGATGGAGTTGGCGTTTTAATGATGAATAATATATTAAAGAAGAATTAAAAGTAATAAATAATAAAGTTGGAATAATGAAATTTGGTAATGTATATAAAAAGTTAAAAAGATAGTTAATAAAAGATGGAGGTTTTATGGAAAAAATAAATTCAGAAAATATAATATCTGCCCTTTTTTTATTAGGGTTTGATAAAGTTGATGCACTACTTTATATGTGCGTACTTGCTAAACTTACCCTAGATACTCAAATTGAAGAACGTTTTACTTTAGAAGATGAGGCGTTTTCTTCTCTTTTTTGTCAAAATATCGAATTTAATGGGAAAGTTTTAGAAATTAAAGGAAACGAAGGATTAGATACTACTGTCATGGTCATTGATGGTAAACCATATTCTTTAAGAAGAATGTTAAAATGTAATAAAAAATTAATGGAAAAGACAAAAAAGTTGGACTTTGAAGAAATTGTTAGAAGAAAAATAAATATTATAGGTGAAGATAAAGTGTATATTTATAGAGAATTTTTTAGTAGTAAAGAAATTGATATAATAAATAAAACTGGTGATTTAACTTTAAGTATGAAAAAGAATAAGAGAAATTGCTTTAACTAGAAGGCAATTTTTTAATTTAATAGAAGATTTTTTCCTTAATGTTTGATACAATTAAACTATAAAAAATGAAGTATAGGGTGATTAGTGTGAAGTTAAATAAAAAAATTATGGGGTTTATTTGGTTGTTATTTGTGCCGTTTGTGGTTTTGGCTTCTTCTGGTGATTCAATAATTGGTGTTGCGTTATTTATAGAAGCTTTTGTAACTATCCATATGACAGTTTTTGTTATTTTGCCTTTGTCAAGATTGTTACCTTTAGAAGATAGTAGTAAAGCCTTTTGGATGTTGTTTATCTCTAGGGTGGTATTCTTATTGTTTTGTGATTTCTTTGTGACTCCAAATGTATTCATATTAGATTTTCTTTCCGTATTTATTGGAGCTTTTATAGTAGTACCAATCGCGGCGGTTGCTAAAAGAAAAGATAAAATTGATAATAGTAGTAAGGTAAATGATTTGATTTTAGATAACAATGATGTTCAAAGGACTCCTTTGGTCTCTTCAATTAGTGATGAAGAAATAAAGGTTAGTGAAAAGAAAAACGAAGAAGTAATTAGAGAAGCTATTAAAAATTTGAAATGTCCAAAATGTAATGAAAAATTAAGACCAATTGATAAGTTTTGCCCAAATTGTGGAGTTGATGTAAAAAAAGAGGTTGAATTCCAAATAAATAATGCTGGTAAACAAGCCCCAATTATAAAAAAAGATTATGTTTTGCCAACTAGTTTCTCAAATATTTATAACAGTTCAGAAAATAATATTTTAGACGAATATATAAAAATAGAATTAGAAAATCAAAAAATTGATTTAAATACTAACTTAATGCCGTTATCTACTTTAAAACGTAAAAAAGTTTTAAGTATAATATTTTCTATTTTGGTGTTTATCTATATATCGATGATTTTCTTCCACTTTCCCTTATTAACTTATATTATAGGTATTATTATTTTAATAGTATTCTTTGTAATTAGTAGAAAATTTAATTTAGTTAAAATGATTGCTAAAGAAATAAAGGCTAGACCTACGGAAAAAATGGATAATATAATTATCAATATCGTAAATAGTTTAACCGATGATAATTTATTAACATTTAAAATATGTTCTTTCTTGGTTGCGGTCTTTTTACCATTAATGATTTTTATGACCCCCAAAATATTCTATGAAAAACAAGATGACGGCTATGCAGTTCGTTTCTATGCCTATGGTTTATTAAATTACAAGAGTGCTACTATACCAGAAGAACACAATGGTAAGAAAGTTATAGCCTTAAGAGGAAATACTTTTTCCAATATGTATTTCTTAGAAAAAGTAACACTTCCCGATACTATAAAAGAGATAAGAGGTCAAGCCTTTAAATATGATTGGAAATTAACAGAAGTTAATATGCCTAAAAGTTTAGAATATTTAGGTGGTGGAGCTTTCTATAATTGTATTTCTTTAAAAAAGATAAGTTTACCAGATACTTTAACATATATGGGTGGAGAAACCTTTTATAATGCTACTTCTTTAGAATATGTGAAATTATCGCGAAATTTAACGGAGATAAGAGGTAATACTTTTGAAAATTGTTATTCGTTAAAAGAAATTGCTATCCCTGATAAGGTTACTAGAATAGGTGGTCATGCTTTTTATGGCAATCAAAGCTTATCAAAAGTAACATTAACTGAAAATAGTAAGCTTACAGAGATTGGCTCTTCAGCATTTAGACAATGTTATAAACTTAAAACAATAACAATACCTATTCATACGACAGTAAACGATAGAGCCTTTAAAGAAAGTCCAACCAAAGTAAGTCGTTTTAAGTAAAAATTAAGGAAGCAGTATGGAAACAACAAAATTTATACATTTATTATATGTACCAACAATGGAATGCAATATGGCATGTAAATATTGCTATTTAGAAGATAATACTAAAGATGAATTTAAGAAAATGAAACCTTTAGATACTTTAGAATATGCCATAAATAAATTTAAAGAACAAAATGTTATACCTTTTAATATATCTTTGCATGGTGGCGAAGTTACTACTTTATCACATAGTGATTTTTATGATTTAATAAAGTTTATTAATGATTATTATGAAAAAAATAAAGAATTAATTAGTGCAGCTGGTTTTAAAGTAAGTAAACCTCATATAAAAACAAATTTATATGGAATAGATAGACATATAGATACTATTAAAGAATTTAATGTTTCAGTATCAGGAAGTCTAGATTTACCACTTTCTTTACATGATGAATATAGAGTTACTAAAGGTAATGGAAAGACTTTAGATAGAATTTTAAAAAACATTGAATTAATGAGGTATATTCCTAATAAAAAGAAAGTGTCTGCTACTATTTTTAAAGAACATTATAAGCATTTAGATGCCATAATTAATGATATAAAGTATTTACACAATAATACTTGTCTGGATATGAATGATTTTAATTTTATGATTGGTTTTGATTATAATTCTAATGGAATTTTACATCATATTAGTGAAGAAGAACAGCTTAATTTATATAATAGAATGCATCAAGAATTTGATAATACAGATTTAGATTATGGTGTTAATGGACCATGGTTTGATGAGTTCGGGCCGGGATATTGTTCTAACTGTGATAATTGTGGAGAAAAGTTTTTCTTGTTAGAGAAAAATGGCGATATTTATTCATGCGTTAGAGGTCAAAAAAATCCTAACTACTTTTATGGCAATATTTATAGTAATTCAGTGGCTGAGATATTAGATAATGCACAAAAAATGATATTTAAAAATCATAATATTATGCCTTTTAATAAAGAATGTAGTAAATGTGGATATCTTTATCTTTGCAAAACTGGGTGTCCTTTTGTTAAAAATACTTATAAAACAAATAAAAGTTATACATGTTTACTACAGCAAAAAATGTATCAAGATAGAAATTATACAAAAGATGTTAATAATGAATATGTTTATGAGTATGTAAAAAAGATGCGTTTAGAAAATCCTAATGAATATTTATCTATTGGTTCAAAAAGATTAGATTATCCAACTTTAGAAGAAATAATATCACAAGATCAAAATTTGAAATATATATATGATAAAGATAGTTTTATTTTAGGAATAGATGGTAATTATTATAATTTAGAATCTCAAATTATAAAAAAGAATAGAGATATAGTTTATATAACTGAAGAATCTAAAGTAGAAATATTTATGAAAAAGAATTTAATAAATGAGGTATGTAATTATCCTGAAAATAATTCTTTATATATAATGTTATTATCAGGAAATTTAGTTAAATACGGTGATGAAGGACGAACTAAACAAAGACATATTGCTACTTGGCAAATTTATAAAGGAGTATTGGATGACTTGCTTTCTTCCAAAAGTGATTATTATTGTTATGACATATCTAATTTTATTAAAGAGTATAAAAAAGCTTATTCAATAGATAGTCCTAATAATATATTTTTTACAACGGCTGCTTTAAGAGATTATCATTATACTAAACAAAAAGAAAATGCTTATTATCATATTCAAGCCATAAATTTACCATTTCAAAATATAGAATTTTATTATATAGATAAGGAGATGTTTTAAAATGTTTGATAAGCCAGAAACTTATGAAGAATTAATTAGAAAAAAAAGATGTGTAGAACTTACTAAGCATTATAATATTACGAAAGAAGATTTAGAAACTATTTATAATTTTTTAAGAGATAATCCTGATGGTGATATAAGATGTAGTGGTAATTCTATTATTTTGATTTTTAAAGATGATACTAGTAAGAATATCGTTATCTCAGCAAATTGCGTTGATGCTAGCATTGATGGAATTCACTTAAATAATAAATCATTTAGTATATATCCTCATATATATGTTAGTAATTCTAGCGGTAGTAGTTGGAGCTCTGGTGGTGGTTCTTCTTCCAATAATAATAATAACAACAATAATAATAATAACAATAATCGTTAGGAGATATAAAAATGCCACTAATATCGGATACTAATCAAAAAAAATTAGAAAAATTAAATATAAATATTAAGACTAAATATATAGTTAATAAGAATATCTTAGAAAGAAATACTGATAATAGTAAAAATGATAATATCAAAGATGGTATAAGATGCGAAAAAGATTATTTTTATAATAATAAACTATTTTATATTGAAAAAAACTTCGATACAAGAATGCAATATTCTTATATTCAAAGTGATGATAATGATAAAGATTATAAATGTTTAAATTGTGGAATGGTAGGTAAGTTAAGTGAGTTTATAAATGGATGTCCTTACTGTCATACTATTTATAATATAGATTATGAAGAAAAAGACTTAGGTAGTAAATACCACTATGATAGAGTACTAAGGAATCCTGCTTATTTATTTATAACTGGGATAGTTGATTATGTTGTAAGTATTATTTTTATGTTTATTTTATTAAAAAATATATCAAGAACTTTTAATGAATATGATATTGCTAAAGTGTTTATTTATGGGAGTATTTTAGCCATGATACTTTATTATTTCTTTTATATAGTTGATGCTTATGTTATTTTAGAACCTATAAAAAGATATAAAGATAAAGAAAATAAAAAACAAATGGAGTTTTGGTCAAGAACAGGAATTAATAAAAAAACATTTTTTAATAATTTAAATTATGAGGTTAGTAATAAGTATTATAATAGTGCTGATATTATTGATTATGATATTTTAGATTATGATTCGTTTTTAGATTATCATCTAAATGATGATTATTTTGTTAAAGTTAAAGCTTATGTTAGAATTGTTTATTTTATAAATAAAAAGTTTAAGGCTAAATATATTGAAGATACTTATGTAATGAAAAAAAATACTAATGATATTGTAAAACTAGAAAATGGTTTTAATAAGATAAAATGTCATAAGTGTGGGGCGAGTATTGATGTAACTAAGGGTGTTTGTGAGTATTGTCATAGTAGTTCAAAGTATTTTCAAGAGTGGTTTTTAGATCTTTAATAGTAAGTTATGTTTTTTAAATTCAGAAAAAATGGATGATAGTTTTATTTATCGAGACTATTTATAATGCAGAGTATATGCATTTTTGGTATAATTTTTTCTAAGGAGGAAATCATGCAAAGTAAGAAGGAAGTTGGTTTAAACTTTATTAAAAAATTTTATACGGATTTTATATGTCCATATTGTAAAGAAAAAATGTATTTTGCAGGCGAATCACTAAAATGTACTAATAAACATACTTTTGATATTACCAAAAAAGGCACAATCAATTTTATCATATCTCCTAAAATTAAGGAAAGTAAGATTTATAATGAAAAATTGTTCAATTGTAGAAGAAAATTCATTGAAAATGGATATTATGCGGATGTATATGAATTAATTGCTAATGAGATTAATGATCTAAATTTAGATGATATTAAAATCCTTGATTTAGGTTGTGGCGAGGGCATTCATTCGATAAACATTTTAAATAAGATAAAAAATTGTTATAGATACTTTGGATTTGATTATTCTAAATGTGCTATTAATTTAGCTAGTGATTATAATAGTTCAAATAGATTTTATTTTAATGGCGATGTCAATAATATTCCGATTGCTTCTGATAGTATAGATGTAATTATTGATTTTTTATCTCCTTATAGTGAATCTGAAGTTAAACGTGTATTAAAAAAAGGTGGTATATTTATAAAAATCGCTCCAAGTAGCAATTATTTACTCGAACTAAGAGAGGCGAGCGGTCTAGGAAAATATCAAAAGCAACAAGAAATAATTGATAATTTAGGTAAATATTTTAAAGATATAGTAACTGAAAATTATCAAAGAACATTTAAAATAGAACAAGATGATATAGAAAATCTGATAGGAATGACGCCATTAAAATTAAGTGCTAACAATTTAAAAATTGAGCAAATAACTATAGATTTAAATGTGTATAAGATGGCAAAATGATAGTTTCAAAATATAGCAATTTTAAAAATTGAAGACTTATATTTGCTAATTTTTAAATGAGTTAGTTTCTTTAACAGAAATGCTACCTATTTGGATACATAATGGCTACTCAGAAAAAAGTTTAAAAAGTTAAATAATAATAAAAAAATAAAGAAAGGTTATTGATTAATATGCAGTTTATTTTTGAAACAGATAATATTTTGTTTACTAAAGTGTCTATTGAATTACTTGATGAATATTTAGAATTAGTTAATGATAAAACTATTCAAAGAAGTACTTTAACTAAAGAAAAAGAGTATAGTAAAGAAAAATAATTAGCATGGATACAAAATGTTTTGGATAATAATGAATTAGTTTTCTCAATGTTAGATAAAAATACCAATGAATTTATTGGAAATATTAGTTTAGATGTTATTAATGATGAATCTGCCGAGATAGCACCTTCAATAAAGTCTATTATGCAAAATAAAGGCTATGGGAAAGAAGCAATTAGGGGCTTGACAGACTATGCTAAAGAAGTTTTACATTATAAAAGTTTAATCGCTGTTATATTTTCTAATAATGAAAGAAGCTTACATTGCTTTCAAAAATTTGGCTTTAAAGAATATGAAAGAGAAGAAGCTGTTAAAAAGGAAAATGGTCAATCTATAGATGATATCTATTTAAAATTAGAATTGTGAGTTCTAGAAACTAAATTATATCCTAAAATGAAGGAAAGTATAGTATAATTAAATTAGGTAGGTGGGTTAGTTATGACATTTACTTGGTTAGTGTTATTTATTGTCTTGGTATTTATTGAACTTGTTACTGTTAACTTAGTAACCATTTGGTTTGCTTTTGGGTCTTTAGTAAGTTTCTTTGTTAGTTTGTTTTTTGATAATGCTTCTTTGCAGGTAGGAATATTTGTTGTAGTAAGTTTTATTGCCCTTTTGTTAACGAAAAAAATTGTTAATAAAGTAAAAAATAAACAAATAATTCCAACTAATTTAGATAGAGTAATTGGGAAAATAGGAATAGTTACAGAAACCATTAGTCCTTTAAAAATTGGAGAAGTTAAAGTTGATGGTAAAAGATGGAGTGCAGTTAGTGATACTGAGATTAAACTAAATGAAAAAGTGAAAATACTAGCGATAGATGGCGTAAAACTTAAGTGCCAACGAGTAGAGGAGAAAAATTAATATGGGATGGATTATTTTAATAGTAATTCTATTAGTGATTGTGCTAGGAGTTAGGATTGTTCCACAATCAACAGCAAAAGTTATTGAAAGATTAGGTAGTTATCATACTACTATGCAAACTGGTGTTCATTATGTTATTCCGTTTATAGATAGAGTGGCAAATGATGTAACTTTAAAAGAGATAGTAAAGGATTTTGCACCTCAACCAGTTATTACGAAAGATAATGTTACTATGCAAATTGATACGGTTGTTTATTTTCAAATTACAGATCCAAAATTATATACTTATGGAGTTGAAAATCCAGTAAATGCTATCGAAAATTTAACAGCAACTACTTTAAGAAATATTATTGGTGAATTAGAATTAGATCAGACTTTAACAAGTCGTGATATTATTAATTCAAAAATGCGTGCAATCTTAGATGAAGCTACGGATCCATGGGGAATAAAAGTTAACCGTGTTGAAGTTAAAAATATTATTCCACCAAGAGATATTCAAGAAGCTATGGAAAAACAGATGCGTGCAGAACGTGAAAGACGTGAAAAAATTCTACAAGCTGAGGGTGAGAAAAAAGCAGCAATCTTAATTGCTGAAGGTGAAAAAGAAAGTGCAATTTTAAGAGCTGATGCTAAACGTGAGACACATATTCGTGAGGCAGAAGGTGAAGCTCAAGCAATATTAAAGGTTTCTGCTGCTAAGGCTGATGCCCTAAAGCTATTAAAATCAGCTGATGTTGATGAGGCTGTTCTAAAGCTTAAGAGTTTTGATGCAATGGTTGAAGTCGCTAATGGTAATGCAACTAAGATAATCGTACCAAGTGATTTACAAAATTTAGTTACAGCAGGTACTGTATTAAAAGAGACTTTTAAAGAAGATAAGAAAAATAATAAATAATGATTTAGATAAAAAGTACATTTTTGTGTACTTTTTTGCTTTTATATAATAAAGTACTTGGCAAATGAAGGGAAAATACATTGTGACAAAAGTTAATAAGGTTACATTTTTAATAATTGTTGAAGATTTTATTTTTACAATTATTTATTCCTTAATAAGTTAAAAAGCCGGACATTGTTTGTATCTTGGAAGTTGCCAACAACAATTAAATGTGATTGAATATTTTTTATAAGTATTATTTTATTATAATAATTTTGATAGTTTTTATTACTATCAAAATTGGTGATAAGTTAGATAAATGGTATTATTGATACAAGGAGGAATTATTATGTTAAGTCCAAAATTGAAAACTGAAAGATTAATTTTAAGAAGATGGCAAGCAAGTGATATAGATGTTTTATATGAAATGATAACTGATAAAAGGCTTTCTAAGTTTTTAAAAATACCTAACATTACTAAAGAAGATGAACTAAAAAGACTTCAGAAATGGATAATTGAAGCTGATGATTCATTAAATGAAAGATGGGTTATAACAGAAAAATCTACTGGGGAAATAGTTGGCAAAATTGATGTAGAAAGTATTAATAAAAAAAATAATTATTGCAGTATTGGATACATGTTAAGATATGAATATTGGGGTAATGGATATATGAGTGAGGCTGTAAGAGCGGTAGCAAATTATTTACTTACTGATAGAGGGTATTATTTAGTTGAAGGATATTGCCATGAATTAAATAAAGCATCGTCTAAAGTAATGTTAAATGCTGGTTTTGTAAAAGACGGATATATTGCCAATAGAAGAGTAAATGATGATGGAACTTATTCTGGATTAGAATACTATAGTAAGTCAAGATAAGTACTTTTAAACTTAGTAAATGTATAGAAATGTAATAGTGATTTAATAGTCATTATTGCATTTTTTAATTTTCATTTAATATTTCTCCAATATAATTAGCTTTATTGGAGGAGGAAAATAGATGTATATAATTAAGAATGCCTTTGTTTCTATATCAAGAAATAAAGGAAGAAATATACTTATAGAAATTATTATAACAGTTATGTGCTTGTACAATAGCTTTAGCTATAAGAAATACTGCTAATATAACAGTTGAGGAATATCAGAATGCTAATGATATAGTAGGAAGTATATCTTTTGATAGATAGTCTTTAATGGAAAATTTTAAAGGTGGATAAGACACTACTAAAGATAATATAGAGGCTTTTAATAATGTTGTGTCTTTTTAAATGACAATGTGTTAGAATAAAATTAAGATGTTACTAAATTACAGATGAGGTAAAATTGTTAAATCAATGCTGATGAATGAGACAATAGTTTGGAGTGGGAATGGAATTATGAAAGTGCTAATTGATAATGAGGAAATAAAAATGATGGTATCAGAGAAATTTTTAAGACCTAATAATACTCTAGGTGGTAAATCTCTAGCAGACTTTATGTTTCAAAATACAATGAATAAACTGGCACTTTATAGAAAAATATTTGGCGTCGAAAGATTAGAAAAAATATGTTTTGAGACATATGATGTCGATACAGAGTTAGATGAATTTTTTAAAAGACGAAGAGAAGTTGATAAAAGTCCAGTACCTTCTTATTGCCGAGGTTTCTTTGATGATAAAAGCAATCTTTCGTGTTCTTGCAATCATGCCAATGCTAAGTATAGTAGTGGGTGGTGGTATAGTGCTGTGGGTACTAATGCTCATGAGGCTTTTCACTTATATTATAAAAAATATGTTTATGGTGATGATAGAATAGTATGGTTTGATGAGGGCATGGCACAGTTTATATCAGGAGAGAAAGACTGGCTACTAAATGATGAGGTTAAGTTTGAACAGGCATTTAGAAAATTTTTAGATGATTATGTTCCTATAGATAATTTAAATATAAGATGTCATGGGAAAGATGAGGTTTCTGATGAATATATATTTGATAGACCTAAAGTGTTTAGAGGATATATGGCTAGTTTTTTAATAGTTAAATATATAGGTGAAGTTTATGGTAGAACTTATTTATATGAACTAATGAAAGATAATAAGAAAATTAGAGAGTTTGGTAATAGGGCTCTGGAAGAAATGGTTAGTTATTATAAGAAAAAATATACCATTTATGATGGTATTAAATTATAAAAGAAATTTATTTGAAAAAGAGGAATTTTATGCGATGTAAGTGGTGCAACGAAAAAAATAAGAAATATGTAGAATATCATGATAAAGAATGGGGTATTTTAAATACGGAGGATAAATATTTATTCGAAATGTTAATTCTAGAGTCTTTTCAAGCGGGATTATCATGGGAATGTGTTTTAAATAAAAGAGAAGCTTTTAGAAAAAGTTATGATAATTTTGCTATTGATAAGATCATAAATTATGATGATAGAAAAATAGAAGAATTAATAAATAATAAAGATATTATTAGAAATAAATTAAAGATAAAATCTAGTATAAATAATGCTAAAATATTTAAGAAGATTAGTGAAGAATATAAGGGCTTTTATAATTATTTAAAGACTTTTACTAAAGGTGATGTTATTTATGAAAATGACAAAACTACTTCTAATTTAAGTGATAATATTTCTCAAGATCTACAGAAAAGAGGAATGAAGTTTGTAGGAAGTACTATAATTTATTCTTATTTGCAGGCTATTGGGGTAATTAATAGTCATGATGATACTTGTGATTATAAAAATAAGTAATAATTAAAGAAGAAAAGTAGTAATTTAGAAAATAATTTATTAAAATAGATATAGATAATTTAAGAATAGAGGGATTAAAATGCTTGCTAATGTCTTACTTAGTATAGTTTCAATTTGTACATTGATTTCTTACGGACCCCAAATAACCCAGTTAATAATTAGCAAAAGTTCGGATGATTTAAGTATTTCTTCGTGGGTAGTGGGAACGATAAGTTATCTTGCTTATGTTTTGTATGCTTATCTTTGTACAACTGATAATATGTTAAAGTTTACTGCGATGTTAGAATTGGTACTATCTTGTATGGTGCTAATTTTGATTGTCTTTTTTAGGATTAGAGATAAAAGAAAAAGAAAGTAAATCTTTTTTATATGTTGACAAGTGTACAAAATACACATATAATATAAATGTAAGGTGATGGTAATGGAATTAAGTAACAAGTTATATAAAAATATTGGCATTCATGTTATTACAACATTGTTTACCGTCAATAAAGGTGAGGTAAAGGTTTTACTTATTAAACGAACTAATGAACCATTTAAAGATTACTGGGCACTACCTGGTGGGGCAATGTATAATAATGAAACTTTAGAAGCAGGAGCTAAAAGAGAATTAAAAGAAAAGACTGGATTAGATAATATTAAATTAGAACTATGTGGAGTATTTGATGATATTAAGAGAAGTAATTTACAAAGAATGATAGGCATTTCATTTATTGGGGTTATTAATATAGATGGACTAGAGCTACAAAGGGAAACTTTAAAAACATCAAATGCTGATTTTTTCTCAATAAATAGGGTGCCAACTTTAGCATATGATCATAATGAAATAATAAATAAATCAATATTAATTTTGAAAGAAAAAATATTAAATAGTAATATATTAAAAGGTTTGTTGCCAGAAGAATTTACTTTACCAGAATTACAAAAAGTATATGAAACTTTACTAAATAAGAAGTTAGATAGACGTAATTTTAGAAAGAAATTGTTAAATGATGGTATTATTTGTGATGTAAAAAAAGATGCTTTATTTAACGGTAAAAAACCAGCTAAGTTATATCGATTTAACGATAATAAAAAATAAGTGTATTAGTAATAATACCTTTTATAATCATTTATTAAGTGTATAAAATACACATATAGAAAGAGGGATATTTATGATTAATTTGTATATAGATTTTGACGGAGTAATTAAGGATACAATTAGTGTTAGTTATAAGATGATGGCTGATACGGGAATAAATATGAAAAATAAAGCTGAAATTATTAAGTTTTATCAGGATATTGATTGGGTAGATTTGCTAGATAAGTCCGATGAGCTAAATAAGGCATTTCAATGGATAGATAAAATAATAGAAGAAGGGATATTTAGACCTGCTGTTCTTACGACAGTTAATTCACTTGGAGAGATGATTGCCAAAACTAACTATGTAAGAAGTAAAAATAATCAAATAAGTATAATTTGTGTTCCAAGTGGTATTGAAAAAAATAAAGTAGTAAATGCTTTCAATGCTATTTTAGTAGATGATTATTCAGGTAATCTATTAAATTGGTCAAAAGCTGGAGGTATAAGTATTAAGTACGGCTATGATAAAGATTATGTATCCATTAATTCTTTAGATTACTTTGTTTCAAAGGGTATATCTAAAAAGTTAGAACTGGCTTTGCAATAATTGTATGCTATAATTAACTTGAGTGGAGATGATTGAATGTCAAGGGAAGAATTTTTATCAGCAATTTATATGATTATAAAAAATGAAAAGGGGGAAATCTTATTTCAAAGAAGATGTGGGAGTAAACTATGGCCAGATTTTTTAGGTTTGCCAGCAGGTCATGTTGATAAGGGTGAAGACGTTTATCAAGCATTAGTAAGAGAAGCTAGAGAAGAATTAAATATAGATATAAATGTTAAAAATATAGAAGATACATTTGTAGTAAATAGAATCAATAAGAACTTAAAACCGTATTATGATGTTTATTTTGTTATAAAAAATTATAAAGGGATAATTAAGATTAATGAACCTAATAAGTGTCAAGAACTTAAATGGGTTTTACTTGATAATATGCCAGACGATGTAATTGAATTTGAAAAAATAGCTCTTGATAATTATGAAAAAGGAATTAAATTTAGTAGTATTAGAATAGACGAAGAAAAGGATATGCAAAGGTTAAATAAATAATGAAAAAGAAAATTTTAGTTATTTTATCAGTATCTATTTTATTAGGAATAGTTTGTTTTATTGGTTTTAAAATTTATACTGGTAAATTTGGTAATAAAACTAGATACGATAATAGTTATTTTGGAATAGAAACTTATAAAAGTAATGTTGATAAAGATAATGATGGTATTGACGATCAAACGGATATTTTAAATAATGTTAGAGATTATATAGCTACTAAGCCTCAATATGAAAGTAAGTATTATGCGGGTGGCTATCCTGATGATGGTTATGGAGTTTGCACTGATGTTGTTGCTTTTGGACTTCGGGGTGCTGGCTATGATTTAAGAGAACTGGTTAATGAAGATATTAAAAATAATCCCGAGAAGTATAATATTAAAGTTCGTGATAAAAATATTGATTATCGTAGAGTAAGAAATTTGTTTACTTATTTAGAAGGAAATAGTATTAATTTGTCTACGGATATTAAGAATATAGATGAGTGGCAAGGTGGGGATATTGTGGTTTTTAGTACGCATATTGGTATTGTATCGGATAAGAGAAATAAAAAGGGGATACCTTATGTTATTCATCATGAAAGACCTTATCAGGAAGAATATGAGGAGGATATTTTAGGTAGTAGGAAAAATGATATAAAGGGGCATTTTAGAGTTAGTTAGTTTTTTAGAAATTAATTAGGTTTAGCTAGTTAGTTTCTTTTTTTTAACTTCCCAACCCACCTACCCAGAGAAAATATTAGAAGTAAAAAGGGTCAAAAAGGTGTCAAATTTAGAAAAAAATTGTAGTTTTGGAGAAAAATTTAGTAAAAAAAGAAGGAAATCAAAGTTCTGTTACCAATAAGTATAATTAGAGGGTAAGTGTTTTTAACTACCTCTAGAGAATGACAAGAAAGGATTGATTAAGGATGTCATTACAACAAAAAAATTTAACAAAAGAAAGGAAAAATGTAAGAATGGATAAGTTATCAGAAAGTCAGATAATACCTTTAAAAATAGATTTTATGTTTACCCAAATATTTAATGATGAAAACTATGATTTTGTTCTTTATCAATTATTATCTGATGTTTTAAGTATTAAAAAAGAAGTATTTATTGGTAATATAAGATACTTAAATAGAGATTTAAAGAATTCTAATAAAAAGAATATGTTAAATAAAGTGGATTTACTTATTAAACATAAAATGTTTAACGAAGATGGTAATGAAGAAGAAGAATATATCAATGTGGAAATAAATACTTCTAATTCTATGTTAAGAAGAAATAAGGTTTATAGTAATAAGATTGGTAGTTTTTCTTTAGATGTAGGCGATAATACTTATGATAATATTGACCGCCTAGTCCAAGTGAATTTCGATTTTTTTGATACTAATAAATTAAGATTAGTTTCAATTAGTCAAATGAAGGACCAAGATAATATTATTGATACTGGCTGGGACGATATTTTTTATACAATTTCTGTTAATTTTGCTCTTAACCCATGGTATAATCTAATTGATGAAAGAGAGAAAAAGGTTGCTAATTGGTGTATTTTAATGAATACAAATGATTTAGAAATTTTTAAAAGAAAGGCAGAAGAAATTATGGGAAAAGAAGATGCTGAAAAATTAATTTATCGTGTCGAAGAGTTATCTTGTGATAAAGAAAATATTGCTTTATTTACGAAACTTAGCAATGAAGAAATGGCCTTTAATACTAGACTTGCCGAAGCCGAAAGAGATGCAAAAAAGCGTTATAAAGACGGTGTAGAAGAAGGAATAGAAAAAGGTATAGAGCAAGGTATCGAACAAGGTTCTAAAGAAAATGCTAAAAATGCTATAAGTTTAGGTCTAGATAATGAGACAATTTCTAAGATAACTGGTCTTTCAGTAGAGGAAATAGAAAAGATAAGAAAGTGCTAGGCTTTAACTCTATGATTAACAAATACTATTAAATCTTTTTGCAAATTTGAGACTGATAATATTTGGAGTAGTAAGGAAGGAAAAAATGGAAGTAGTAGGAACGATGTTTTTAAAAAATAAGTGCTTATTGATAGATAAGCCAAGGAAAAGACTAACTTATCAAATGATAGGTGGTAAGGTTGAAGACGGAGAAACACCTTTAAAAGCTGCAATTAGAGAATGTCATGAGGAATTAGGAGATAAGGCTATATTTGATGAGAATTCTCTAGATTTAGTGATGGAATTTGATGAGATTGCAACAAGTGATGGGATAACGCCGATTCATTTTTATGTTTTTAGATATAATGGCGTGTTGGAAGGTGAACTTTCAACGTCTTTAGAAATAGAAAAGTTTTTATGGTATCAATCTAACGCTGGGGAAGAAATTTTATCAAATACTTTAAAACATAAAGTCATACCTTATTGTTTAGAAAGAAAATTAATTAAGTAAAAAGTTTTAAAAGATTGTTGTATATTAAAAATAGCAGCAGTCTTTTAATTTTTTCATTTAATATTTAAATATTATAGTGGAGATATGGAAAGGAAAGATTGGGTTATATGAAAAGAAGCATAAAGAATGTATTAATGGTAGCAGTTATTGCTTTATTAAGTATGGGTATGGTTTTTACTTATTGTTATGCTAAGAAGCATATTACTGATAATACTTTTGCTAGTATGAATGGTGGTACTTCCCCAAGTATGCCTAGTAATTCTAATGAAGGTAATGGTAATAATTATGGTAGTGATTTAGAAAGACCAAGTGGTAGCAATGTGATGATGCCTCCTGATAATAACAATAGTAATGGTCATAGTACACCGGCCAAACCTCGTGATGATGATGGAACTGTTCTTGCTAAACCAGATGGTGATAATACGATTGTTAATAACGATACAATGGGTAATTTCTTAAGAGTCCAAAAAGATTCTTGGGGTAATAGCGGTTCTAACGGTGGTGATGTTACTTTAAATTTAAAAAAACAAAAACTTACTGGTGATAGTTATATTACTTCATTAATTAATGAAGATAGTTCTAATAGTAATATTGATTTTAATGGTTATAAACTATATGTAAATGGTGTTACTATTAATTAAGATATATTATAAGTTATATTACTTTAAGTGGTGGTATAACTTTTTTAAATCTTATAAATTATTGATATTTACTATAAAACTTTAGTGATTTATCAATTTGTAATATCATTTTTTTTTATTTTGACTTAATAAATTATTTATTATATAATGCACTTAGAATAGGTGTTGTAAATTGAAGAAAAAAGGTTTAATTGTTAGGATTATAGTTTTAATAATGGTACTTATTATTATTGGGATTGAAGTATATTTGTTTGTTAAACCAAGGAAAAGTGATATAAGTACTGGTAGTAATAAAGAGTATGTAGTTAATAAAGATAATTTAAAATATATTGTTGATACTTCTACTTCTTATTTTAAGAATGGTTTAAGTTATAAATTAGAGAAAAGTGATAATAAATATTATGTTTTAATAGATGGTTTAAAAGATAAAACTTTAGAAAAGAAAATTAATACCGAAATAAAAAGAAGAGTAGATGAAAATTCTAAAGATAACAAGTTAATGATTTATAATCGTATTGAAGCTAGTTTTAGTAATGTTTTATCTATAACTATTGGTAATTGTGCTTATAAAGGAAATTATAGTGATGAAGATATAATAAATGGTAATATTTATGGTTCGTTTGTTGATAGTTATAATGTTAGTTTAACTAATGGTGAAATTTTAAATATGGAAGATTTGTTATATAATGTTAATAATATAAGTGAACAACTAACAAAGCAATCCTATGATTTAGCAATTCGTGATGCTGGTTTTATTTGTACTGGTGGTCCTTGTGAAAATCCTTATCCAGATTATAGTAATGTCGAAGATTTTACTTTTAAGGTATTAAGTAAATTTAAAAAAAATGATTATAAATTTTATTTTGATACGAGATATATTTATTTAATCTTTGATGGTTTGGATAGTAAAGCTCCTATATCTATAGATACTGATGATATAAATAAAGATAATTGTAGTTTATTTACTAAAGATAGTAAGAATGGTTGTGTCTATATAGAAGAATGCTATGATGGTATAGATAATAATAATAATTGTAGTAAATTATATATAGATTTAGATAATAAAAGAGATAATGCTGTATTAAAAATTGATATGGTAGATTTGATAGATAATATTATTATTTATGATAAGTATGTAAGTGATAATAATTTATATAATAATGACCAAGAAAAAATAGATAGAAAATTTATAAATGTTAATATGGATAGTAATTTTATAAGAGAAGACAATAAGACTTTAATTGATTATGATGCAGATATCTATGAAGAAAAAGTAGAACCTGTAGTTAAGAATTTAGTTTTAGATGAAATGTTGGAGTTACAAACTGATGATTATAATATTTATAGTGTTAGTGGAAGTTTTAATACTTTAGGAAAATATAATTATGTTTATTATAATGTTTATCACTATTCTTTAAATGAAGATAAGTATTTAAAAAATAAAAGAAATATTTATATAAATAAGTTTTATAAAAGAGAAGATGTTATAGCAGGACCTTCTACTTATAAAGGAGAGTATGACTTTTTAAAAGAATATAATGATAAAAATAGATTATATTTTTATATAATTGATAGTAGTACAGGAGAAGAGTTTAATAGTATAGATATAATAAATAAAGATTATGACTTAGAAACGTTTATACCTAATGAGTGGCTAAGTTTGGGCAAGTATAAAAGTAAAGATGATTTAATAAATAATTTATTTATTACTATGGATAGTACTTATATTTCTAAAGATAGGTTAATTATGGATATAAGTTATGATACGATAGTACTTAAGTATCAAGGAAAAGAAGTATATTTATGTAAGAATGATTATAATAAGTGTGATGAGTTAAAGAAAGAGATATTTGGTGAGTAGAATGAAAGAAAAGTTTAATAGTAAAGTTTTAGATATTATAATACTAGTACTTTTAACTGGCGCTGTTGTTTTTGCACTGGTAGTTGGAGATAGATATAAAAAGCATGATAATGCTCGTGATGATACTTTAGTTAGAGTTGATGCTTCTTTGGCTACACAACCTTTAATGGATGCTTATGTTGAAGGGCTAAAGGATTATAATTTAAAGAAGGATTATACTAATACTGACCCAGCTTATACGAAGCTTATTAATGGGGAAACTGATTTAATTATAGTTACTGAACCTAGTAGTGATGAATTAAAAAGAGCAAGCGATGCGGGAGTAGAGTTAGAAGTAACACCAGTAGTTAATGAAGGTTTTGTTTTCTTTACTAATGTAAATAATCTAGTTAATGGTCTAAGTTTAAAAGAAATTCAAGATATTTATACTGATAAAATAACTAATTGGAATCAAGTTGGTGGGGATAATGCTAAAATTATTGCATATCAAAGACCAGAAAATTCGGGAAGTCAGACAGGAATGCTTTCTTTAGTTATGAAAGATAAAAAAATTAAAGAACCAAAGAGGGAAGAATATATAGAATCAATGGCTGGAATTATTGATGCGGTTGCTAATTACGATAATAGTAAAGATTCTATTGGATACTCTTATTATTACTATGCAACTACTATGTATGGTAATGAAAATATTAAGTTTCTAGCAGTTGATGGGGTAAGTCCTAATCATGATACGATTAAAGATGAAAGTTATCCTTTAATTACCGCTTATTATATAGTTACTTTAAAAGGTACAAAAAATACAGCGGTTAGTAAAGTAAAGAAGGCTATGTTAGAAAGTGAAGGGCAAGAGATTGCCAGAAATGCTGGTTATATTGAAATAAATTAAATAGATAAAGAAGTTGTATTGCTTTATAGTAATACGATTTTTTTAATATACAGTGTGATGTTTCTAATGCATTTTATAAAATGGTGAAAATCATCAAAAGTTTTAAATTGATTTAATAAAATCATAAGAAAAGGTAATTGTTTTAAATTGATTTAATAAAAATATTGAAAATAATAAAATATATTAAAGTTTTAGAAAATAAACCATTATTTTTATTCTTGACAAGTTTATTGCTAAAAGTTAAATTATTTGTAAGTTTATTACTTCTTTTTAGGAGATGATTTTATGTTTGATAATTATGAAAAACTTAATGAATATTTTAAAGATATTTATACTTATTTGCAAAAAAAGAATCCCTATTTGTTAAATAATATTTGTAAAATAACAACATTAAGTGGAACTGTATTAAATTTACTTCGTGATTTTAATTTTGATGTTAATATGAGAGAAAATAACTTATCTATTCAAGATGTAGAAAGTATGGCAAGAGCTATTATTGAAAAACTGAATAAAGATTATTTAGAATCATTTGATAAGCTTGTTGAAAGTAAAGAATTAAGATTTAGCGATAATGAAAAGTTCACTGGAAGTGATGTTTATTCACACATCGAAGATGACGGTAAAGTTACTAAAATGGTTTCTATTGAGAGAAAATATAATTATAGTGATGTAAGAATATTGGTTCATGAATTTATTCATTATACTACTTGCGAATGTTTTTCTGTTAATCGTGAAATTTTATCTGAATTTTTAGCTATTTATTTTGAATTGCATGTTGTAGATAACTTGCTTATGCAAGGTATTCCAGTGGATGAAATAGATTATACATTTCGTTTAGAGATTTTTAAAACTTGTCAAATGTATTTAAGCCGTTACGGTCCTTTATTATTTGCTTATTTAGCAAAAGGAAAATTAGATTCTAACTCTTATGATGCTATAAAATCATCTTTTCCAAATATTTCTTATAAGGATTATAATATTATGTGCAAAAGGACTTATGAGTTATTTGAACGCAGTCAAAAAGACTATCAAGTGCTAATAGAAAAGAACCCTAAAGATAAAGGATACTATTTATGTAACGATTTTGTATTAGTGGATTATAAATATGTTTTAGGAACTATTTTAGCTATTTATTGTTATAAATTTTTGGAGTTAGAAGATATAATTGGGTTAAATGATAATATTAGTAAGTATGATAATCTAACTATAGAAGAAATATTCCGAAAACTAGGGATAGATTTATATGATAAGAATTTTGTTAATAGAATGAAAGAAGCTTTTAAAGACTATGTTGAAAATATTAATATGCATGCCAACAATGATAATAAATTTTTAAAATTAATGAAGAAAGAATAAGTATATTGATTTAATATTCATTTAACAATTTATAGTATAATGATATTTAGTGAGGTATAGCATGAATATATTAATTATTGAAGATGAAAAAAACTTAGCCGATTTAATAAAATATAGTAAAAATGAGGCTGTAAATAAAGTAAAAGAGGCTATGCTAAGTAGTAATGGTCAAAGTATTGCTAGAAATGCTGGTTATATTGAAATAAATTAATGAGTTACTCCCTTTATGGGGTAGCTTTTTTATTTATTATTATTTATTTTACGATTATGAATGTATGCTATAATTTTAATATGGAGAAATTTTATGATAAAATATGAAACTACAGAAAATAAATATTTATATAACTCTAAAACATTAGAGCAAATTATAGATTTACTTAAATCTGGGCATTATTATAGTAAATCTTATTTGACTCAAGAAAATGTTTCTATTCTGGTGTATGCTATTGATACTTTTTTAAATAATTTACAGGTTGTACCTCAAAAAGTTATTAAGGAAAGGCATGAAACTGAAGAAGAAGCAAGGGCTTATTTTGGCAATACTTTTATTCAACAATTTGATTCGTTAATGACATCTTTAGGTAAAGAACAGACTATTGTGGCTATACATGGTACCGATTTAGAAACATGTTCTAAAATATGTGATACCGGATTACAATATAAAATAGCTAGTTTGAGTTCAACTGCGATTCAACAATCCATGGACTTTAGTCAGCATGATATGCATTACGACAATTATGAGGAGTTATTAAATTGGCCTCATCGTCAATATAAGGGTTTAGTAATAATGGCAATTCCTCTTGAATGTTACTATAAAGAAGGATTATGGAATCATTTTCGCAATACTGATACCAGTTTTTATGGCGGTCAAGATTATCGTATAGATTCAGATTTTATAGTTGGTTATTTAGATGTTGAAAAGAAAAAAATAGTTCTAAATCCAAAATATAATCGAAATCATAATTATGAAGGATATGTAAAGGATAATGAACTTTTTCATGAAATAAAGGGTATGACCAACGACTTAATGATTAAAGAAATTATAAAATCAGAAATGGCATTAAAATCGAGTAAAGAAAGTAATGATAAAAGTGTTAAAGAACCTAAAGAAAAACTTGATGTATCAATGATACCTGATTATATTGAAGGACTTCTAGGAGTTTTTAATTCAATTAAAATAGGGTATCCAAGCGGTTTTTATGAGGAAAGATACAGGTATTTATTAGAGCAATTATCAGATGATTTTAGCCAAATAAAAAAGGCAATTCCTTTGTTAAAAAGTAATGCACAAATAGAACAAGAAAATACTAGTAAATCAGATGATTTTGATAACGAAAATGTTCAATTTGATGATGATTGGGATTGGAAAGAAGATGAAGATTGGACGGAAGATGTTGAAACGGCAAAATTAAAATAATTCTCTTTTTTAGTTAATTAACTGCCTCATCACCACTTGCTATCTGCACCATTATATGATAAAATGATGCAGATAAGAAAGAGGTTGATGCAGTATGCGAAATTTTGATTTACATGCTGAATACGATAGTGTTATATCAAATAGTAACATTATTAATTTAATCAGTAAAATTCATGAATATAAAGGGGAGCAACCATATTTACTTGAAACTCAAAAAGATACTTTAGAATCATTAACAGATATAGCAAAAATAGAAAGTACATCATCATCTAATAAAATTGAGGGAATTTATACTACTGATAAACGAATAAATGAGATAGTAATTAAAAATTTAGAACCTAAAAATAGAAATGAAGAAGAAATCGCTGGTTATAGAGATGTACTTACTTTAATTCATGAAAATTACAAGTACATTGATATTAACCAAAACACTATTTTACAATTACATCGAGATTTATATAAATATACTGGCTATAGTTATGGTGGAAAATTTAAAAATTCTCAAAATTATATTGAAGAAACTAATGTTAAAGGGAAAAAGAAAATTCGTTTTACGCCTTTAAATGCCGTGGAAACACCAATAGCAGTCACTGAATTATGTCAAAATTATAATGCAATTGTAAATGATGAGTCGTGTGATTTATTAATCTTAATTCCTATTTTTATATTAGATTTTGTTTCTATCCATCCCTTTAATGATGGAAATGGCCGTATTAGTAGATTACTTACTTTATTATTACTTTACAGAACAAATTACATGGTTGGAAAATATATAAGTATTGAAAAAATGATAGAAGAAACAAAAGACAGCTATTATGAAGCACTGGAAAAAAGTTCAATTGGCTGGCACGACAATAAAAATGATTATTCCTATTTTGTAGAATATTACTTAGGAGTAATATTAAGTGCCTATAAAGAATTTGCCTTTAGAATAAATACTTTAAAAATGAAAAAAAGTACTGCCTATGATAGAATATCTAATTTATTTAAAAATAATATTATTCCACTTGATAAAAATTATATAAGTAATAAGTGTCCAGATATAAGCATAACAACTATCGAAAGAGTCTTAAGTAAATTAGTAAAAGAAAATAAGATAATTAAAATATCTATGGGTCGATTTACAAAATATAAATGGCAAAATAATGATTAAAGAAGTAAATAACAATTTTAAAATTTTACTTCTTTTTTCTATTAATCTTTATTTAATAAAATATAGTATAATAAAATTAGTAATGCAAATATGAATATATTAATTATTGAAGATGAAAAAATGTTAGCTGATGTTAAAGGGTTAGTTTAGAAAATAATAATTATCAAGTAGAAATAGAATGTAATGGCGAAGAAGGATATTATAAAGCTTTAAGTGATACTTATGATTTAATAATTTTAGATGTTATGCTACCTGGTATGGATGGTTTTACTATTTTAAAAAAATTAAGAGAAGATAAAATAAATACGAAGATTATTATGTTAACTGCTAAGTCTACTTTAGATGATAAATTAAGAAGTCGTAAAGAAAATAGATATGGTTTAGGTCTTGCTATTGCTAAGAATATTGTTCTTAATCATAATGGTAAGATATCAGTAGAAAGTGTTGGTAAGGTTACAACTTTTAAAGTTCTATTTAAAAAGTAGGACTTTTTTGTATATTGATTTTTGTTAAGAAAGATATTACTATTATAATAGGGATAGATGATTGTGTGAGATTATTGATGTTTAGAGTTGAGTAGCAATTGCATACTTTAATATGATTAATAATTCAATTAATAGGGAGATATTATAATTATGAAATTATTAAAAAATAAAAATATAAAATATGTTGCGTTTATAATTATCGCTGTGATTGTAATAGTTAGCACTGCGTTTTTTAATCTTTTTACTAAAAAAGAAAATGCTGTAGAAACTTATATTGATGGAGTTCATTCTGATAATTTACCTGCTAAGGATAGTGGGTATATTGTAGAAAAAGTTGTTTGTGATAACGATAAAAACCCTACTTGGAATAATGATAATTGGATGATAGAACATTCAGAACATTGGCAAAAGGAATCATGTAGTGTTTATTTTAAAAAATTAGAAAGTTTTACTCTTGCTGATAGAACATTTTATTTAAATGAAATGCAAAAATGTCCATCAATCAATAGTGATGGTACGGTAACTGTTGAAGGAGCTGAAGTAACAGATGGTTACTTATGCAGAGCTAAAGATGCTTATGGAGATTCTTATTACTACCGTGGAAATGTAACAAATAACTATGTTAAATTTGCTGGGTATTATTGGCGTATTATACGGTACAATGGTGATGGAACTGTTAGAGTAATATATGATGGAACTAGTGCACATAGCAATAGTGATATAAGTACAGATAGACAGATAGGAGCTACAACTTTTAATAATTATTGGAAGCAAGATGATATTCTTGTAAACACTAATTCATTTGTTCATTATGATAATGCTGGTATTGGTTATATGTATGGCAATAGAGATGATATAGTAGAATATTCATCGCAATATTTACCATCAACATATAAAAATACTAATACGTATTATATTGCTAAAGAATACAATTATGATTTTTCAACTGATAGATTTACTTTGAAAGAACCGATTGCTATATTAGGAAGTGACATGAGTATCGATTATGTTGGCTATTATACTTATAATAGTGATATTTCAAATGAATCAAATCAATATATATATAAAATTACTAGTGTTGCAAGTAAATTATCAGGAATGACCGTTAATTATAGTTATGTGACCTATGGGACAACTAGTAAGAAAAAGGCACAAACTAATACTAATAGTTCTGATATTAAAGCATATATTGATACTTGGTATGAAAATAATATTAAAGGAACCGCAAACGAACGATATGTTGCTGATAATATTTTCTGTAATGATAGGAGCTTTGCTCTAAATAATGTTGGTACTGGTTCAGGGACAACTAATACATATTACCGTTGGTCTAGTTTTGCTAATAATTCTAATAACAATAAGATGATGCTGATGTGCCCACAACAAAATGATGCCTTTACAGTGGATGATACTATTAAAGGTAATGGAGCTCTTACCTATGGTGTTGGTGTTATTACTACTGATGAGGTTGTTCTTGCTGGAGGGTGGAGTTCAAGTAATTCTAATTATTATTTATACACAGGTCATAATTATTGGACAATATCACCTAGTCTTTTTGGTGGCAAATATGCTTCAGAACATTTTGTAAGCTCTGATGGTAAGGCATTTGGTACCGGTTTTATTGAAGATGAAAATGATGTACGTCCTGTCTTAAACTTAAGTTCTGATATTTTGAAAAAAGGTTCAGGTACAGCTGAGGATCCATTTCATTTATCAGAAAATTAATATTATCGTTTGGTAATCTTATTTTATTTATTTGGTAGGAGAATTTTCTTCTATCATTTTTTCTTTATAAAAAAGTGGTATTAGAAGTGTGCCGTGCATCGCATATAACTAGGTGGTGAAAGTCCATTATACACGTAAGTATCTGCGAAGTATTAGAGAAGCACAATGCATCAACCGTGAGGTTGGGGCTAAAGGAAGTGTTAAACAAAATCGTGGCTCAACGTACAGAAACTTGATGCTAAGGCTTTTGAAAAAGGTGTAAAGTTAGAAAGTAATATTGATGAAAATATTAAGTTTAATTTTGATAGTTATTCAATAAATGAGTTAGTAGAGATTCTACTAGATAATGCTTTAAAACATGCGGATAAAAAAAGTACGATTGTTGTTAGTTTAAAGGAACAAGGTAACAATATCTTACTTAGTGTTATTGATACAGGAGATATAATTCCTAAGGGGGAAGAAGAAAAGATATTTGAAAGATTTTATAGATTGGATAAATCTAGGAGTCGTAAAGAAAATAGGTATGGTTTAGGGCTTGCTATTGCTAAGAATATTGTTCTTAATCATAATGGTAAGATATCAGTAGAAAGTGTTGGTAAGGTTACAACTTTTAAAGTTCTATTTAAAAAGTAGGACTTTTTTTGCATATTACGTAAATAATTGGGTAATCTATATATTTAAAAAATTTTCATAGAGTTGCATACTCTATGAAACCGAAAATACGTTATCTATTTTTAACTTATACCATAAATATACCATAAAAATAGTATGGTTTAAAGATATTTTTACTAGTGTTTAATTCTTTTTATAGTCATATTTCTCGTCATAAAAATATATAAAGTTTCCAGTAATTATAGGGAATGTTAAAGCAAGTAAACATATTTTATTAATTTTTATTCTCGTCAAAATTATAGTCAAATAGTCATTCAAAGCCAGTGTTCACCTATACTTTTCATAGAGTATGCAACTCTATGAAAAGTGTAAATATATGTAACTATGATTCGACAAAATTTTTTTTAATTTTTACTTATAATTATTGTAGTTAGAATGTGAGTATTGAAAAATGAAAAAATTTAATAAGGATAAATATTTAAAAAAACTAAAATTAAAACGATTTTGGCAGAATAATTCGCGGTATTTTTATATTGGCGTTCCTTGTATTTTATGCGGAATATTAGGCATATATTTTGCTTATTCTAAGTTTTTTGTTACTCAAGAGGATGCCGTAGTTCAAACTTCGGTTGGCAATTTTGTTTATGGTGATGTTATAATCAATAACTATGTTAATGGACAGTATACAGTTGAGGCTCCTGCTAAGGGTACTGGTTATAAAGTTGATAAAATAGTTTGTGATAATGGGTCAGTCGGAGAGTGGAGCGGTAAAGATTGGGGACCAGTAATATCTAATATTACCAAAAGAAGTAAGTGTAATATTTATTTTGCAGATATTGAGAAAATAAATATTGGTAATGTGGCAGTTCCATTGGATTATTATGGTAATTGTCCATCAGTTAATGATGATGGTAGTGTAAATGTAACGGAAGCTGAAAGGCAGTATGGCTATTTATGTAAAGCCAAAGATGCTTATGGTGATTCGTATTATTATCGTGGTAATGTTACTAATAATTATGTGAAATTTGGGAAATGGTCTAAAGATACTCCTGATGTAGTTAAAGGATTTTATAGTGCTACTTCTACGTCTTATAAAGAATATTCGACCGTAAAAGAATGTCAGAGTGCAAGTTCATATAATGTAAATTGTACTGTAATTAGCAAAGCTAATAAAGATATGTATTGGCGTATCATAAGAATTAATGGAAATAATACAATTCGTGTAATTTATGATGGTACAAGTGCTCATGCTAATGGGGAGTCAAGCAAAGACCGTCAAATTGGCGAAAGTGCGTTTAATAGTAGTCGTAATGATAATGCCTATGTTGGTTATATGTATGGTGCCGCTGGTGCCTCAACGTATGCAGCAGCTCATGCCAATACCAATGATTCAACAATAAAGACTTATCTTGATACATGGTATGAAAATAATATTAAAGGTACAGCAAATGAACAATATATTGCCGATAATATCTTTTGCAACGATCGAAGCTTTGCCTCAAATAATAGTGGTACTGGGGCAGGGATAAGTGATACATATTATCGTTGGTACAATGATGATGGCACTACGCAAAACAATAAAATGATGTTTACATGTTCACAGAAAAATGATGCTTTTACAGTAAATGATACAATTAAAGGAAATGGTGCTTTAACTTATGGCATAGGTTTGTTAACAGCTGATGAAGCAGTATTAGCTGGAGGCTTGAGTTCGAGTTATTTAAATTATTACCTCTATAGTGGGCAAGACTATTGGCTTGCTTCGCCTAGCGAATTCTTCTATGGCGGTAGTGCTTATGTGCGTCGCGTGGCTTCCGGCGGTTACTTGAACTACTTAGATGTCAACTACTCGCTTGGGGCCCGTCCAGTTTTAAATCTAAGCTCTGATGTCTTAAAAAATGGCAATGGAACGGCAAGTGACCCATATCACGCGTAAGCGTAAATATTACTTAAACGGATGTGATATTGTCGCAGAATAAATCTATTCTGCGACCGCCGATTTTTAAAAACTTAAACACGGCTACTGGTTGTGTTACTTGTAGCCGTGACAAATTAAAATCTTTATATTGATAATATAAAGTTGGCTTATTCTATATAATACGAGTTAGTCTTACTTGCTTCGCCTAACAACTTCAACGGCAACAACGCTAATAGGCGTAATGTGAATTCCAACGGTAACTTGAACAACAACGATGTCAACAACTCAAATGGGGCCTGTCCAGATTCCTACTAAGATTGTTAAATAACTAATTTCACTTATGATAAAGGGCTATGGCTTTTTATTGCAAGAAGTAACCTTTTAAGACTAGAAATAATATCTATTTGATTTTTTAAAACAAAGTTAAAGATGGTACCAAACTTTTATAAGGTAATCTATATTTTAGATTGGAAACAAGAATAAACCAGTGGTAATTAACCCGAACATATGGCATAGATGCCTTTAAACATGCTTTAAAGGCTAAATACTATGTCACAAAATTAATATGGGAGATATATTAAGATGAGTAAAAATAAAAAAAGAAAAAAACTATTTATTATTTTAAGTATAGTGTGTTTACTTACTATAAGTAGTATTAGTTTTATTTATTATAAGCAGAGTACAAAAGTTGAACCTATTATTGGGGCATATGTAGATGGTGAATATTCAACAACATTACCATCTAAAGGTAGTGGCTATGCTGTTGAAAAAATTGTTTGTGATAATAATAAAAGTGCCAGTTGGGATTATGTTAAATGGGGAATTAAATTATCCAATTGGAGTACAAGAAGTAGATGTAATATTTACTTTAAAAGTCTAGAAAGTTTTACAATAGCAAGTAAAACATTTTACTTAGATGAAATGCAAAGATGTCCATCTATGAATAGTGATGGTACGGTTACAGTTAATGGCATGGAGGATACATATGGTTATTTATGTAAAGCCAAAGATGCCTATGGGGACTCATATTATTATCGTGGTAATGTTACTAATAATTATGTAAAGTTTGGAAATTGGTCTACAGAGTTGGTTTACGGATATCTTACTGATGTTTCCTCTAATTATTTAGAATATGATTCTCTAAAAGCTTGCCAGAATTCAGGTTCGTACAATAGAAAATGTACTGTAATAAGGGAAAAAAATGCTCCTATGTATTGGCGTATTATTCGCATTAATGGTGATGGTACTGTTAGAGTAATCTATGATGGAACAGTAGCTCATGCCAATAGTTATGCAAGTAGTGATAGGCAAATAGGTACAACTGCATTTAACGATTATTGGAAAAAGAATAATGTAAAAGAAAGTACTAATTCATCTATTCAGTATGATAATGCTGGCGTTGGCTACATGTACGGTAATCGTGATGGTATTGTTGAACAGTCAATCCAATATGGTACCAGTTCATATACTAATACTAGTACCTATTATATTGCTAAAGAATACAATTATAATGCTTCAACTGATAGGTTTACCTTAAAAGATCCGATTGCTGTTAAAGGTAGTGATATGACCAGTTCTTATGTTGGGTATTATACTTTTAATTCGAAAGGGTCTAGTTATTCTGATCGGCATATGTATAAGATAACTAGCGTAACCGCTGGTTCTTCAAGTGCAACAATAGGTTATAGTTATGTTACTTATGGTACCACTAGTAAAGAAAAAGCCCAAACTAATACTAATAGTTCTGATATTAAAACATATTTGGATACATGGTATGAAAATAATATTAAAGGTACAACAAATGAGCAATATGTTGCTGATAACATTTTCTGCAATGACCGTTCTATAAGCAGTCGTACATCTAGTACTTATACTAATAAAGGCTATGGTAATGAAAGGACTTATTACCGTTGGAGTAATACTGGAGGTTCATACAATAATAAAATGATGTTAGCATGTCCACAGAAAAATGATGCTTTTACAGTAAACGACACAACTAAAGGAAACGGTGCTTTAACTTATGGTATAGGCTTGTTAACGGCTGATGAATTAATATTAGCTGGATGCTGGGATGTAAATAATTTAAATTATTACCTCTATAGTGGGCAAAGCTATTGGCTTGCTTCGCCTAGCCACTTATACGGCAACCACGTTGATGAGCGTATTGTGTTTCCCGGCGGTAACTTGGGCAACACCAGTGTCGGCTACTCGTATGGTGCCCGTCCAGTTTTAAATTTAAGCTCTGATGTCTTAAAAAATGGCAATGGAACAGCAAGTGATCCGTATCACGCGTAAGCATTTAGAGAACTTAATGCGAGGCAGATAGGTCGCCAAATGAATCATCATATGGCGGCCTCCCGGCTACTTACTTGATAGAAGAAGTTCTTCTATCATTTTTTAGTTGATTTTTAAAGATAAAGATATTACTATAAGGGTGGAATGAATGGAAATGTTATGTGAAAGTATTAATGTTTAAAGTAGGGATAAATGGATTAGAAGATAAAATATGGAGAGTAATAGAAGTAAGTGATAAGATGACTGTAGGATATTTAGCTTATAGTATACTGGCTAGTTTTAATTCATTAGCATATCATTTATATAGTATTACTTATAAAGATAGAGAGTATAACTGTTATATAGATGATGATTTATTGTTTGATGATGAAACAGCATTAGATGCTAGTCAAAGTATATTAAGCAATATATGATTAAATGATAATGATATCATGGAAATGGAATATGACTTTGAATCTATGTCAACATTTAAAATAAAGTATTTAGGTTATATAAAGTTAGAGGATATAGTTAAAGATACTGATAAGTTAGGTTATTCTAAATATTCCTATAGTCCAGAATATGGTACTAATAAAAAAATGATATGAAAATATAGAATAATATAAAAAAAAGAAGTCTTAGAAGTTCCAAATGCCAAGTTGTCCTTTGGCATAAATTGGTTCTTCTAAGACTTCTATTACTTCTAACTGCCAAGCATAACGCCCTACTTCATAACGACCAGAATTATATTCTTCTTTATTTTTCTTAACTTCGTTAATAAAATTATTATCCATATAAATACAATCCTTTAATAGACATTTACAAATAATATGTTCAGGATTTTCCTTAGATTTAAGATAAGTACTTGCAATACTTACATTACTAGCCTTACTTTTTGCTTTAGCAGCATGGATATAGATTTCTCCACGATAGTTAGTTTTCCAACTTCTAGTTTCATATATTTTTACTTTATCTTTAATTAAAGTAGCAAATGGTTCTCTTATAGTTATTACTTTCATAAATAGTTCTCCTAGTTAAATTATATCAAAAACAGAAAAAAGTGGTAAAATAAATTAGTCCAAAGGAAGGAATATGTATGAAGAAATTAGATATAAATAAAGATTATAATAATGGTGGGAGTTTATATCTAGAAGATGGTTATTTATATAAGGTTTATGATGAAATAAGTTATTTTAGAGATGAGAAGGAAAGAAATATTAAGTTTTTAATGAATAATAGTATTCCTAATACTCCTAAAATATATAAGATGTTATATAAGAATAATGAATTTAATGGTTATATAATGGAATATATAGAGGGGTCTATGACTTTTAGAGATGGGATGAAGCAAGAGATTAGTTTTAGTGATAAGATTAAGGCTATCTTAGATGTTTATGAGACTTTAAAAGTTTTACATAGTTATAATATTTGTATAGGAGATATTCACTTATCTAACTTTTTATATAAAGATGGTCATGGATATGTAATAGATTTAGATGAAATAAGATATCCAGAAGATAACTTTAAGTTTCGAGAAAGATATTTAGTTAAAGAAAGTATTAAAAGTGTACCTAGTAAACAGGCAAGTTTTATTACAGATAATATTAAGGTTTGTATATGTTGTTTGTCATTTTTATATAATATAGATTTAGAAAATATTATATGTAAGTATTCTCTTAAGAGTGTTAAAATTATTCTTAAATTATTAACTAGTGATGAAGAATATAAAGAGATATCTAAAGTACTTGATATTAATAAACTTTGTTATTTTGATGATATATTAACTAATAGAGTTAATATATCAAGGGTTTTAAAGAGATGATAACTATATTGTTTGAACTTGTCAACAAAAAGTAGACAATAAAAAGATATTT
>HF993097.1 GCA_000433475.1 Mycoplasma sp. CAG:956 | reverse complement strand
ATTATATAAAAGTATCTTTAGATAACGGTACACCATTTACTTTAGGTAGTATAACCTCAAAAGATAGTGCTGGTCGTTCTATTTTAAAACAAGATATATCTTTAGCACCAGATAAATATGATACTCATAACATTAAAATTTGGTTAGATGAAGATACTCCAGAATCAGAAATAGGTAAAACTATTTCTCTAAAGATTTATGCTTATGGTGAGGTTTGTGAAGATGGCAAGTGTAATGGTGGCAAAAATATGCCTATTTCAACGACTATAACCAATTTAGCTAAAACAGATACTGTAAACTTTGCTAGTGATGATCCAGGTAATAATATAAGGTATATTGGTTCAAATCCAAATAACTATGTTTATTTTAATTGTAGTGATTATTCTAACCAATCAGATAGTACCTGTGAGACTTGGCGTATTATAGGCTTATTTAATAATGTAACTAAAGAAAATGGTACTAAATCAAACTTAATTAAAATTATTAGAAATGATTCATTAGGATCATACTTTATTGACTATAAACAAAAAGGAGTAGCATCTTCAGTATCCAATGATGGCTCTAATGACTGGACTGATAGTCAATTAATGATGATGTTTAATCCTATTGATTATTTAAAAAGAGGTTACACTAATTCATCAGATATAATTTCGTATAATGGTCAAGAAATTTATAGTAAAATGGGTTCTTACTATAATGGTACCAAAGGATGTGCTCCAGCCTCTGTTACTTCTGGTTCAACATTTACTTGTAATGAAACAGACTTTACAGCAACAGGTTTAAAAAATGATACAACTAGAAATGCCATTGAAAGTGTTGTTTGGAATTTAGGCGGTGCCTCAGATTATCAGACTAACGATAACGGTTTAGCCAGTAATTTTTATGCCTATGAAAGAGGCACTGATGTTTATAGCGGACGTCCAACTACTTGGATTGGAAAAATTGGCTTGATGTATCCTAGTGATTATGGTTATGCAACATCGGGTGGGTCTACAACTAATAGAGATACTTGTCTAGCCACTGCATTATATTCTTGGAGTGGTAGAGCTGTAAGTGATTGCAAAACCAATGATTATTTGTATAAATCAGGATCAGAATGGACGATGACTCCTTATGCTAAAGCAGATTTAAATTCCTTTCTTATGTATTTAAATGGTAACATTCATCGTAATGGCAATTATATTGCTGATAATGTTAGACCAACTCTTTATTTAAAAGCTGACATATCTTTTGAAAGTGGTAACGGAACTGTATCATCACCGTACAAGTTATCTTTATAAAAAATTTGCTTAAATAATAATAGCAAATTTTTTTAATATAGGATATAATTATGTCATATAGTAAGGGATTGAAATATTATGAATATAAATTATACTCAGGTTATAAAAAAAC
>HF993096.1 GCA_000433475.1 Mycoplasma sp. CAG:956 | reverse complement strand
TTAAGACTAATTTTAGTCAAAGTCAGAGAGAAAAAATAGTTAATGCTTTAGTAAGTCATAATTTTATGGATTATTATGAGAAGGTAAAAACTTTAAGTGATGATGGTTCGATTGCTACTTCAATGTTTGCTTCCTTAATAGCCCATCGAAGAGAATTTACGAATGATCAAAGTATTATTTTAGACCAATTAAAAGATTATATTGGCTATAATAATTTAAAAGAATATAATTTACCGCTAAGAAAACTCCAAAGAATGGCTTATGTTAATACTAATGAAATCTTAGCAAAAAAGAACTTTGCTACGGCAGTTATGCCGACTGGTTCGGGCAAAAGTTTCTTAGCCTTATCTGAAATGCTAGATCGTAAAGATGCTAAAATGCTTTATATTGCTCCCAATGATATAATTTTAAATCAAATTGAAGATTATATTTATGAGTTCTTTGGTTATACGGATTATCATACTTTGTTTCCTAATTTAACTTTAACTACTTATCAAGATTTAAAAGATAAGAAAACTAATAAGTTAAAAGATAAATATAATGACCAATATGCTTTTATTATCCTTGATGAACTTCATCGAAGCGGAGCTCCTGAATGGTCAAAGTTTGTTAATGAATTAATGGTAAATCAAGATAAAGAAAATATTAAGGTCCTCGGTTTAACAGCAACACCAGAACGTGACCGTGATGATAAGGATATGTCCATTTACTGGGCAAGATATTTTGGCTATTCTGATGAAGAAATAGAATTAAATAAACATTTAGCCATTAA
>HF993095.1 GCA_000433475.1 Mycoplasma sp. CAG:956 | reverse complement strand
ATCAAGATGATTATGATACTGTTGAGGATTATATAAATGCAATTATATATGATCATAATTATTTAAGACCAAGTTATGCTTTAAACTATAAAACCCCAATTGAGTATAGGACTCAACTAGGGTTTAAATAAATATCTTTTTATTGTCTACTTTTTGTTGACAAGTTCACTCTTATAATATCAGTTATCTCTTCAATTCTAATAAAGCCAATTTTTTTAAACCATAAAAAATCAGGTTGCATTTCTTCTTGCGATATCCACTTTTCACTCATAACAACCGATGCAGCTCTAACAAAATATTCATAAAGAATAGTCTTATTCATCCCACTATAATCTCCTGGCAAGCCATTAGCCTTAGCTTCTTTAAACAAGTAATCATAATCAGAAACCTTATCATAATACTTATCAACAATTGGATTAATAAAATGATGAGCAAATTCATGATTAATTGAAATAAAATTATATCTTCTATTCACAAAAAATTCACCATCTTTATACTTAATTCCTCTAGTACAATAAACATGATTTCCAATAGTTGAAGAAAATCCCCCATTCATAAAAATAGAGCAACTAATACTTAAATCAATATCATCAAGACTTCCAAAGAAACCTAAAACATAAGCCTTATTATAATCATCAGGTAATTTTCCTAAACCCTCTTGCTGGAGTTTTAACTCCCCTTTATTATCTTCCAAAATTTTATTCATATCAAAAGATAAATATATCCTTCTAAGAAGCTCTAAATATTCCTTTAGACTCTCATTTTTAAAAGGATTTTGCACCTTATCAATATCTTGATATTTAATAGAAAAGTCATCATTAAATAAATAAACTATATAATTATAATAACCTTCATCTTTAATATCTAACAGATATTTTTCTAATTCAGGAAACTTATCAAATCTAATTTTACTTACTAAATCATTAAAATACTTTGTATTTGGAAATTCTACCCAATCAAATTCGTCTTTATTTTTATAGCCATTTTTTATCACGTAACTACAAATAATTGCATAAATAAAATCTAGTCTTTTATCTACTTTATATGGAATATCACACATAATTTTTTTCTCCTTCTTAATAAGATTATTATATCAAACTTTATTTCTTGCTTCATTAATTTTTCCTACTTTTTCTACCTCTTACTAGTCTTATGCCATTATTTTCCATATCTTGGAAAGCAATCTTACTACATTTTTCTCTATTATGTAAAGTGCTATCAAACGTTTTAACAGCACCTTTATATACAACTACTTCTACATCATAATTAATTTTATCAAAGAAATTTCTCTATGCCATAGCAAAAATGTTTATGATAACAATTATATAATGAACTGAGAAACATCTAAAGTTTCAAATCAAATGTATTTTTTTATTTAAGAACCTTCGTTCTTTCAGGTAATATGGCATAATTCAAATTTTTTGCAACTATTATTTAGAAATACATTAATAATACATACTAATATTTATACTATAGCTTGATAAAAAATAATAATTCTAATTTCACATCCATATTTATTTTAACTAAAAAGATTAGTACCCAAACAATACTAATCTTATTTTAACTATTTTCTATTAACTCTAAATCTTTCATTAGGATCTAAAATTTTCTTACGAAGTCTAATAATAGCAGGAGTAACCTCTACATATTCATCTTCTTCGATAAATTCTAAAGCTTCTTCTAAGCTAAATGTCTTAGGAGTAACTAAAGCAATTGCATCATCTGCTGATTTACTTCTGGTATTAGACATTTCTTTGTTTTTACATGGATTAACATTTAAATCATTATCTCTATTATGAATACCCACAATCATACCAACATAAATATCAGCACCAGGACCAACAATCATTTGGCCTCTATCTTGTAAGTTATATAAAGAATAACCTAAAGCCTTACCAGTTTCCATAGAGACAAGAACACCATTCTTACGTCCTCTAATCTCACCAGCATATGGTTTATATTCATCAAATGAACGAACCATAATACCTTCACCCTTAGTATTAGTTATAAACGCACTTCTATAACCAATTAAACCACGAGTAGGTGCACTAAATTCTAAATGAGTATAACCTTCTTCACCATTTGACATCACAAGTAAAGTAGCTTTTCTTTCTTGTAAGTCAGAAATAATTGTTGAAGCATAATCACTTGGTGTATTAACAATTACAGTCTCATAAGGTTCACATTTGCGTCCATCTATTTCTTCAAATAAAACTTCTGGTTTTGAAACACATAATTCATAACCTTCACGACGCATTTCTTCAAGTAATACTGATAAGTGTAATTCACCACGACCAGATACCTTAAATCCATCAGTACCAGGTAATTCTTCAACTTCTAAACCAACATTAGTTTCTAATTCTTTTTCTAATCTTTCTTTAATATGACGAGAAGTTAAGAATTTACCACTTTGTCCTGCAAATGGTGATGAGTTAACCATAAAGTTCATTGACAAAGTTGGTCTTTCAATAATAATTGGAGGAAGAGGATCAACAACACCTTGAGGACACAAAGTATCGCCAATGGAAATATCTTTACAACCAGCAACTGTTACAATATCACCATAGTAAGCCTCAGTTACTTCTTTTCTTTTAATACCTTCATTTACAAATAATTTAGAAATTCTAAATGATTCAACAGCACCTGTATTACGACATAAAGTAACCATTTCACCAGTCTTTACAACACCTTTAGTAACACGTCCAATACCTAAACGTCCAATAAATGAATCATAATCTAATTGAGAAACTTGAAGTTGTAAGCTATCATCAACACTACCTTCATAAGGTTTAACTTGTTTTAAAACAGTATCAAGTAATGGTGAAATATCATCTTCTAAATGATTTAAATCAAGTGTTGCCTTACCGTCTCTAGCAACACCATAAACAATAGGAAAATCTAATTGTTCATCAGTAGCATTCAATTCCATAAATAAATCAAATGTCATATTAACTACTTCTTCAGGTCTTGCATCTTTCTTATCAATTTTATTTATGAAAAGAATAGGTCTTAAATTTTGTTCCAAAGCCTTCTTAAGAACAAATCTAGTTTGAGGCATAGGTCCTTCTTTTGCATCAACAATCAAAATAACTGTATCAACTGTACGCATAATTCTTTCAACTTCACTAGAAAAATCAGCATGACCAGGAGTATCAACAATATTAATTTTATAATCCTTATATCTAATCGCACAGTTCTTAGAATAAATAGTAATACCTCTTTCTCTTTCTAAGTCATTACTATCCATTACTTGTTCATGAACAACTTCATTTTCTCTAAAAACACCATTTTGTTGTAATAAAGCATCTACTAAAGTACTTTTACCAGCATCTACATGTGCTACAACTGCAATATTTATAATTTTATCCATAAATAAAACCCACTTCCATTTAATACTTTTAAGATATTACTACATTTTTTTCTAAATTACAAGTAGTAAATAACTTATTTTTTTGTTTCCTTAACTATATCATTAATCTTATAAATATGCTACTTATTTATACCAAAATTCATTTTCAAATAAGCTTTAAATTTCATAAACACTTACTTAACCGTATAATTAATCGAAACATTTTTGAAAGCAATTACCCCTTCTAGTATTTCCACACTAGTATTTTCTGCGTAACTTTTTTCTTTAATATTACGATACTTTAAAAAGGCAATAGCTTTTAATTTAGGAAATCTTTGTAAAACCTTTTTTATAATTTCTTGATTACTATATAAATCATCTTGAAATTCATTATCACCAATCATATTACCAAAATAACAACCTAATTCATAATTAATTTCACTATTATTATAATCTAAGTATATACTATCAATTGCCTCTGTACTAACACCATATATTTTACTTAATACCAGAAAATAATTATTCTTTAATACCTGATACTCCTCTAAAAAATCACTATAATAACTATAAACATTATCATCGCAATTAATAGAATTATCCACCAAATTACTAACAACTAAATAATATAAAAAGACATTTTCTTCTAAACTTAAATCATTTTTATTTTTCAAATTATAATTAATTAAAGATTTTAAACTATATTTCATAATAGTTATATTATATAAATACTTGATTTTATCAAGCATCAAACTAGTATCTTTAGAATCATAATCACTATCTTTACCTGTTAATTCTTCTAGATAACTAGTATTACCAGTAATACTATTCATAGCATATATTACTCTAATAAGTTCTTCTTTTTCTGTATTTGAAGAAGCTCCTAAAAACTCTAATAAACCATTATTATCATGACTTCTAATTGCTTTATAATAATCACTTAATTTTTTATCATTATCAAACATTGAGCATAAAAATAATTGACTTTCTAACTTTCGGTAGTTTTCATAAGAATAAAATATATCACTTTTTAAGTATTCTAAATCGTTTATTACTCCTAAATTTACTAAACTACTTTCTGCACTTGCCTCATCTAAAAAATTATAATAATTATTATCAACACATAAAGTTGAGGAAGTAATACCATTTTCTTTTTCATCAACACATGGTTCTTGTTCAACATGGCGAAACTCATGACTAATTACCTGTTCTAAACGAATTAAAATATCTTCTAAGTTACCAGAATCATTTAAAATAAGTGGCATATTAATTTTAATAATATTATTTTGCATTTCATAAGTAGCATAAGCACTACTGCTCATTTTACTTCCTAAAATACCACCAGCTAAAACTAACTTTAAATCTTTATAATTATGAATATCTGAATTATTACCATTTTGTAATATAAAATCAATATTATTTTTTACTATTTCCTCTATTTCAGCTTTTATTTTTAACATGCTTTTGTCATCAATTTTCAAATCATACTGATTATTAAACTCATGATTAGTATAGTATTTATCGGTAAATGGATTAGCATAAGTACTATTTAAAGAAACATAGTCCATTGTATTCTTTTCTATTAAGGCATATATTTCTGCAGCTGAAAGATTATTTTCTTCCTTACACGTATCAACGGGACTACTAAGTAATTCCTCATACGTAGAAAGATCTAATCCCATATCATCTTGTAAGCCTAGATTTTCTGTTGCTTGAAAATAATTACATAAATTATCAGTTAATATTTTAGTTTCACTATCGATCTTTAAATCTTTATCATTATTTAAACTACCAAAACTACTTTTTGGTATATTAAGCACTAATGAATTAATAACTAAAGATAAACAAATAATTAAACTAGCACCTCTTCTATTCATAAAACCCCTCTTAATTGCCAATTATCTTAAACTAAAATTTACTAAAAGTCAAGTATTTCTTGATTCAAGTTAATAATTAATATATTTCTATCTATTTTATATAATCTTAATGGGATAAAACAAGCTTTAAAAAATCCACTAGATTGCTAGTGAATTATTTGGTTAGTATCTAAACTAAAATTTATCTTCTTTTTATTTTTTCTTTCTTCTTTATTAATATAAACTGTCTCATAAGAATCACAAACTATTATAAAAGCCTTATCATCAATAAGTAATATTACTTCTTTAATCTCTAAATAAAATTTACTTTTAATTGACACTACTAAAATATCATTACTTTTATTACTGAAGCCTCCTTTTCCTTTTAATATTGTAATTCCATAATTATAAGTTTCACTTAAAAATTTTCTTATTTCCTTATTTTTTCTAGAATTTATATAAAGTATTTTATCTTCTTTAATTCCTAGCATAAACTGATTAGAATATATACTTTGAAAAATTAATATTACAAAAGCATAGATTAAATGTTCAAGTCCAAAAACTAAACCTGTTAAAGCTACTACAATACCATCTATCATAATGATAGCTTTATCCATTGAAACTTTTAAATATTTACACACAATGGCTTCAATTATATCCGTACCGCCAGTAGTATAACCCGTCTTAAATACCATACCTAGACCATACCCATTAATAATACCACCCATTACTGCTTTAACCAATAAATCAACACTACTTAAATCTATTAAAGAAGTAATATAACTGGTTAATTTTAACATAACAGGATAAATAAGAGCACCAAAAATAGTCTTATAAGTATCCTCTTTTCCTAAAAAAATAAAAGATAATATAATTAAAGAGATATTAATAATTCCAACAAATAAAGAAGTATCAATGGTAATAAAATTATTAACTACTATCGAAAATCCTCCAACCCCAGTAGATGCCAAATTATCAGGAACACAAAATAAATTAAAAGAAAATGCTACCAAGGTTACTCCGACTATAAATTTTAACCATTTTTTCATCAATATCAATCCTTTATTATTTACTATCTAGATTGTATCAAATATATACTATTTTTTCAAAAGTATTTACCAAATCTTAATCTTTAACCAGTATTCTTCCTTTAGAAACCTCATTATATAAATCTAAATAATCTTCTTTTAAAACATCAGTATAATAAAAAGAATTACCTATTATTTCTTTTATTTTAGGAAATTTACTAACTAATTTATTCATTTGTAAATAACTATCATATTTTTTATCATTTACAAAATATATAACTCTATTACCATGAGACCAATTAAGATACTCATTAACTACAGAACCACTATTATATTTATTATACATTTCCAAAATTTCATCAGTAGATACACTATATATTGTACTTAAAGTTTGAAAAAAGTTATCTTGAATCACTTGATATTGATCTACAAATTCATCATATAAATAATATACTTTCTTGCCATCACTTATAGATTCAACCTTAAAAGCTCTCTCGGAAATTAACATTGTTATCATTTTGTATAATAAAATATTATCTTCTAAAGTTAAATCGTTATTATTAATATTATAATCAATTAAATTATTAATAGTTATTTTAAAAATAGTAATATATTCTAAATTTTTAATATCAAGAGCAACCGCATCATAGTCTTCTTCATCATAACTAGTTTTTAAACCAACTAAACTTCTAACATAAGAATTACGTTTACTAACAGCATCCATAGCATAAATAACTCTAAAAATTTCTCTTTTTTCTTCAATACTATCTGCACTAAAAAAGTTAAAAAAAGCATCCATATCCTGATTATATATTGCATTATAATAATCATCCATCTTGGAATCATTAAACAAAGAGCATAAAAACAATACATTCTCTGCCATACGATATTCAGGATATACATAAGAAGTTTTAAAAAAGTGTGAAAATAATTCTAAATTATAAAGTCCAGACTCCGCACTTGCCTCAGCAAACAAAGACAAATAATTATTCGAACTAAATTGAGTTAGAATGTTATATTTATCTGTATCTTCACATCCATATTGACGCATATGATTTAGCTCATGTTTTAATACATCATTAAGCTTAGCTGATACATCAGTTGTCGATGTACTGTTTCCAATAATATTAGGTAAACATATTTTAATTAAATTATTATCTTTACTATATCTGCCCAAAATCACCCCTGGCTCATCTCTATTTATTTTTGCCACAAATATAATTTTTAACTCCATTAAATTATGAATATCCCCATTATTACCATTTTCTAATACATAACTAATATAATCTCTTAAAGAATCATAAGCACTTTCGCCAATTTTTTTCATAACTCCAGTAGAAAAAACAACGTTATCACGAGTTCTATATTCATCTTTTGTAAAGTATTCTTCATCAAAAAAAGAAGTTCCTAATAAAGCGAAATCATCCAAAACAAATTTTTCTGTATTTTCTTTAATTTGTTCAAATACTTCTTGCATAGTAACATCGTATACATTTTCACAACTTTTTACTCTATCATTGGAAATCAAATAGTCTATAGTATCATTATCTAATCCAAAAGTATCACTAAGTCCTAAAGAGCTAATTGCATTCTTATTTTCTTTTAATTTTTCATTTAACATAGTAGCTCTTCTATTATCATCAGCATGACTTATCATATCTACTTTCTTAGTATTATAAACTGCCATACAATTAATAACTATAGATAAACATACTATTAAACTTGCTAATCTTCTATTTCTATTTTTCATATATCCCCACAAAATATGTCTTCATATTATAACTTAAAAATTAAAAAAGTAAAGCTCATTTTTTATAAATTGCTCTACTTATATTATCTATTACTAATTATACAATTTGAAATTATTTTAAAATAAATTTAAAATCACTATCATTTTTTTTAGCATCAAAAGCAACAATAACTAAATTATTATAATTAAAATCACTTAAAAAAGTACCACCATTTACTATGTTTCTAATTTTAGGAAACTTATTTACTAAATTAGCTATTTCACTAACATCTTCACCACTTACTTTAGATTCTTTAACATAACTACTTATATTGCTTAACCAAATTTCTTTATCTTTATTATCATAATAATCTTTTATATCTTCATAACTAAGATTATATATAGAACTTAAATAATTAAAATATATCTCTTCAATCAACTCATAATTATGTAAAAATTCTTTATAAAATGTATAACTAACTTCATGAGTAGTATAATTATAATTACCAAAACTAACGCTATCTAATACATTTACTAAGATAAAATGATATAATATTAAATTATCATCTAAATTTAATACTTCTTTTTGCCTATTATAAAGCATTAACTGGAGAACACTATTTTTTAATATATAACTTTCAATAATACCATCAGTACTATCCGTTAAAAATTCATTTATATTAACAGCATTTAATTTACTAAAATCGTTACTCTTAATTAATCTACTCCAATAACTATTTCTTGCTAGTCTTCCATCAATTAACCATAGCACACTCAATAAATCTTCTATTTCTTTATCACTATAAGCATTAAAATAGTTACAAAATTTTAAAATATCGCCTTTAAATAAGGTCTCATAATATTCATCAATAGACTTATCATTATCTAAAAAACTTAATAAAAGCAACTTGCTTTCATACTTTCTTTCTTCTAAATTATTATAACTATAATTAAAGTTCTTATTAATTGGTTGATAATTATTTTTTAAAATATTATAGTTATAGGAAGTTGCAACAGCCTCATTTAAAAAAGATACTCCTACTTCTCCTTTTAATTTATAATGACATTTATTATCATCGCAAGGTACTACAAACATATGATTAAACTCATGATTAATTGTATCAAATAAATTCATGTATAAATCATCCAAATTATTAGCATTCTTTAATATATTATTTAAAGATATAACTATCAAATTATCTTTTTCAAAATATTCTCCCAGTTGCTCTTGGTCTTCAAAATCACCCATTAATATTTTTAAAGATAATAACTTATGAACATCATCTTTTCTTCTCTTATCTAAAAGTACTCTATTAATAATATCTAATATAGTATTTTCTATATATTTTCTTATTTCATCATCGGCTATATCACTAATTAATGAATAATTTTCTTCATCTTGAATATATATTTTACTATTTAAATTTATAATGTTATATAAATTTGTTTTATTACCCGTAAAGTTATAATCACAAGAAACATTACTAATTTTACCTATTTTTATTAAGTCTTGTAATTCTTCATCGCTTAATAAAGTCTTAGCATTTAAAGGCATGGTAATATCATTTACTTGATTTATAAAATCAATATTACTCTTAGTATCATCTATAGTCTCTGCTTTAGCCTTAATTAAATGATTTTCTATTCCATTTATAAAAGAAACTATAGTTATGGAAAGGCAAAGTCCTAATATCGCTCCCATCTTGCCTAGTTTTTTTATTGTCATGTAAATATTACTCTCTTTTCTTTCTTAATTATTTAACTTCTTTTTTAACTCATTATTTTTTCTATATTCTTTGTATTTTTGCATAAATTCAATTTCTTGCCTACTTATCGGTAAATTTGTTTTGGTATATTCTATTTTATTATTTTCATAATATGGTTTTAATACTTCCTTATACATTTTACTAACCAGATCATAAGATAATAAATAATTGTCTTTTATCAATACTACCCCTGGAGGCAAAATTTTTTCAGGATTTAATAAAAGAGTCATTATAAAAGCATCGGGAGTAGTATAATCTAACCCTTTAAAAGAAATTAATTCATCGTGATGTAATTCTAACATCATTTGTCCTACCATAATATCTCTTATTTCTAACATATTATAGGGTATTTCAGAATCTTTTGATGCAATATTAATAATAGGAAATATAATATTTTTTTCTATTATTAAAAGCATCATTTTATAAGTTATAGTCTTTTCAAAATCATCACTAGGATTTTCCAAAATCAAGTTAAACATTCTTTGCAAATCCTCAGCCATTATTTTTCTGCTTACTTCATCATAAGGATACTCTGTCATCTTTTTAATTTTAATACTGATTCCATAATAGCCAGTATATCTCCATCTAGAACTTTGAAGGCTTGACTAGTTTCATATCCACTTCTTAAGTCTTTTACCAAAGTATAAGGTTCTAAAACATAATTTCTAATTTGACTGCCAAAATTAATACTATCACTAATTCCCTTTTCTTTATTTAACTCGGCTTCTTTTTTTTCTACTTCTAACTGATACAATTTAGATTTTAGCATTTCCATGGCTCTTTCTTTATTGCGTAGCTGACTTCTTTCTACTTGACAAGATACCACTATTTTGGTTGGTAAATGGGTAATTCTAACTGCCGAATCACTAGTATTTACTGATTGACCGCCAGCCCCACTCGAATGAAATACATCTATTTTTAAATCCTCATCTTTAATTTCAATATCACTTACTTTATCAAATTCTGGCACTACTGTAACAGAAGCAAAGGAAGTATGACGTCTTTTATTAGAATCAAATGGTGATATTCTAACTAGTCTATGAACCCCTTTTTCACCTTTAAAATATCCATAGCTCATATTCCCACTAATTCTTAAAGTAACCGATTTTACACCAGCTTCTTCACCTTTTAAAAAGTCTACTACTTCATACTTATATCCATTTGCCTCACAAAATCTCTCATACATTCTAAGTAACATTGAAGCCCAATCCATAGCCTCGGTTCCACCAGCACCGGGATGAATTTCTAAAAAACAATTTAAGTTATCATAAGGTCCATTAAGCAAAGTCGCTATCTCTAATTCTTCTACTAACTTTTCGGCATTTAAAAACTCAGCTTCTAAATCATCTTTTAAGCTATCATCTAAACTAACTAACTCCATTAAATCTTTTAAACCCGAAACAATACTATTAGCTTTCTTTAAATCACTAAGTTCTTTTTTTAAATTAATAAGTTCACTATTAACTTTACTGGCATAAACATTATCATTCCAGATATTAGGTTGATTTAAAATATCTTCTAATTCTTTTATTCTTTTGTCTTTAGCACCAACATCAAAGTGACCTCCCAATATCATTTAATTTATTTACTAACACATTATATCTTTCATTAATATCCATTATTTATTCTCCTTAAAACCATATCTATATCTAAAAGAGTAGTATTATCATCTACCTTTAAAGACTTTTGTAAACTAAAATAAAACTCCTCTAAACTCTCAGTAACACTAATTATACCACATCCTAAAGCCCCTCGGTTAAAATCTATTAATCGGAAGTGATTTAAAACTTCATAAAGACTATAATCCCCTAAATATTTAAAAATACTTCTTAAAATTATTTGCCAAATTTTATAAGCCATATCAATATATAATTTATCGCTATCATAATTTTTATCAATATTAGATAAATCAAAATCTAATAAATATAAATCACCATTTTTATAAAGCATATTACCAGAAAGAATATCAACTAAGTTAATATTATTATTAGCCAATAGTCTAATACTCTCTAATAACTTTTGATAAGCCTCCAATAACTCTTTTATCTTCGTTTCTCTATTTATAAAATTAACATTAGAAGCGTTTATAAACTTCGTATTATATCCCAAGATAGCCTTATCAGTCATATATATATCTTGGGGTAATATTAACTGACTTTCACCATCTAACTTTCTTAATTTAACTAATAAATTAAATATATCTTTTCCAATTTTTTGGTCTAAACTACGATAACAATCTAAAAATATTTTTACGATATAATCATTTTCTTGAAAATACAATTTATTTGTACTTTCTACTTTAAACTCCTTTAATTTTGGTATATCTTTAACACTTTTCACTTTAATTATTGCCATAACTTCTCATTCCTTAAACATCTTCTCATATCACCAACGGTTTCTATTTTTTCTTGACTCTTTCTTGCTATTTTTAATCTTAGTAAGTTTATAAAAGCAATATAATCCGTACTTTCTAAGTTATCAATTCTTTCTTTTATATAATTAATATCTATATCATTTAACCAATTTAAATCATAGGAATCAAGCATTCTATCAATTATTAAATTAAATAAAGACATTCCCATTATTTTATAAGCCAGATCTATATCATCAAAATAAATACAGTTATCAAAATCAATTAAATATAAATTATTTTTATCAAATAAAACATTTCCGCCCCAAATATCAGGATTTAAAATACCAATTGCACTTATTTTTTGAATATCTTCTAAAAGCCCCATTACCATTTTAATAACCTTATTAATAGATATATCTTCAGTTAAGTAATCCAAAGGCTTTCCTAAACAAATAGGCATACTATAGCCTAAGAATTCTTTATCAGTTATATATAAATTTTGAGGTAACTCTAAATATTTAATCCCCTTTAATTCTGATAGCTTTTCTAATACTTGCAATCTATTATAATTAGTCCCATCACTTAATAATCTATCACAAATATTTAAGATTTTTAAATACTTACCATTTTTATAATAGATTTTACTTCTACTCCATATCATTAATTCTTTATCCGGAAGTCCTAAATCTTCAATACTTTTTACCTTTACTATTGCCACATTTATCCTCTTTTAGTTAAACTTAAACACATTCTTAAATCCCCTACTGTTTTTATTCTTTTCCTAGTATAAGTTTCTAATTTCCATCTTAATAGTTCAAAATATAAATCATAATTAGTACTTCGAAAAGATTTAAACTCTTGTTCTAATTTTTCTAAATCTCTTTCCATTAATAAGGGTGATCCAAAACCATCTTTTACTAAGCATAAATATATTGTTTCAAATATATTATGTAAAGTTCTTAAATATACTCTATCATTACAATAAATACTGTTATCAAAATCAATTAAATACATTCTTCCATCATATAAAATATTATCAGAAGTAGTATCATAATTAAATATATCTTTATCTGCAAGTATTCTTATATCTTTTCTAAGTAATTTAAAAGACTTTATTACATCTTCATATTTACTACTTAAACTAATATTCCTTATTGTCTTAGCCTCTTTAATCTTAGAAGTATATCCAAGTAAAGTATCATCAGTTATATAAATGTTTTGCGGTAATATTAGATACTTAGTTCCTTGCAAATTCATAACTTTAGTTAAAATTTCTAATCTTTCTTGATTTTCTTTTAAAGTTAAATCGCCTTTATTAAAGGGTATCTTTTTAAAATAAAGAGACCCTGTATATTGATAAATTTCACCATTATCTCCTTTTATTTTAGGGCTATCTGGTAACTTTATATCATTAATACTTTTTACTTTAACTATCGCCATTTTATCACCCGTCTTAGTAGAGATTAGAATATTACACTTAATCTTTAAAGTCAATTAAATTTGTTAATTTTTATTAAGTATTTATAAAGATTTTATGCTACTATATACTAAGAAATACTAAGTATATAAAAGCAGTAAAACTAAAGAAAAAAGAGTACTATTTCTAGTACCTAAATATCAAAAGTATATCCCCCATCTACAGCAATATTTTGAGCCGTAATATTTTTAGCCTCATCACTAGCAAGATATAATACCATAGAGGCTATATCACCAACAGTTTGTGGACGTCCTAATGGAATAGCAGCAGTTGATTGTTTAAAGGTTTCTTCTCTAATACTATCATCTTTATTAGTAAAGTCATCTAAAATACCTTCCCACATATTAGTACGAACAATCCCTGGTAAAACGGAATTAACATTAACATTATAAGGAGCAAGTTCACGAGCCATGCTACTGCTTATTGCCATAATTCCAGCTTTAGTTGTAGCATAAACATTCGAACCACTGTTACAAATTCTTCCGGCAATACTAGACATATTAATAATTTTACCGAACTTTTGCTTTTTTAAAACTGGAGTTAAGGCTTTACACATATATACAGTTCCTTTTAAATTGATATCAATTAAAGCATCAACGGTTTCAATCGGCATTTCATCAATAGGTACTAATTTGCAAATGCCAGCTGAATTAACGACAACATCAATACGCCCTAATTTTTCTACAACAAAAGCCACTAATTTTTCAATCATCTTATAATCAGTAACATCTACTTTACAAGCAATAGCCTTACCACCAGCTTCACTTATCTCTTCTTTAACTTTTCTAATTCTATCTTCCTTATTATCACATAACACTACCGTAGCGCCGCAATTACTAAATTCTTTAGCACATTCTTCCCCAATGCCACTACCAGCTCCAGTAATAAGCACTACTTTTTCTTTAAAATCAAATTTTAACATAACTATTCTCCTTTTATTCTACATTTATATAATAACACAAAAAGACTAATTTCATTTATTAAACTTCTAAATTTATTTATATTAAATTAAATTTTAATTACTATACTGTATTTCCATTAATTCTATCCACTTATTATTTAATTCTTCTAGTTTTTTCTTACTATCATTTATTCTATTATTTACGGTATTTAACTTATCATAATCACTATAAATTTCTTCTAAATATAATGATTCTTCATCTTTTTTAATAGATTCTTCTATTTTTTTAATCTCACGTTCTATTTTACTTACTTCTTTATTTAAATTATAAGTATTAACTTTCTTTTTATTTTCCATCAAAACTTCATTTGTCTTTTTCTCATTATCTTTATAACTATTATCAACATCTATATCTTTTTCTAATTTTACTTTATCTAAATATTCTTTATAAGTACAATTATATAATTTATAACTATCTTTAGTTAAAGCAAGTATTGATGTAGCAACCTTGCTAACAAAATATCTATCATGGGAAACAAATAGCACCGTTCCCGAATAATCATTTAAAATAGTTTCTAAATACTCACGACCTACTATATCTAAGTGGTTAGTTGGTTCATCTAAAATTAAAACATTTGGTTTTGTATATAAAATTTTACATAACTGTAATCTAACTCTTTCGCCACCAGATAAAACATTTAATTTCTTTAAAACATCATCACCCTTAAATAAGAAAGAACCCAAACTACATCTAGCTTCATATTCGGATACTTTAGGAAACTTAGCCATAAATTCTTCTAAAACGGTATGATTTTCATCAAGCATCGCAAGACTTTGGTCAAAATAACCAATATTAACATTATTACCAACTGTTATTGAACCGTGTAATTTAGGAATTAAGCCAACAATCGTCTTTAAAATAGTTGATTTTCCAAGTCCATTCGGACCAATAATTCCAATCTTATCTCCACGTCTTACATATAAATTCAAGTTATATAAAACCTTATCATAACCAATACCCAGATTATCTAAAATAAATACTTCTCTACTGGGCATAACTATATTATCAATGTTAGTTTTAAAAGTAATAGCCTCTATCTTATTAGGTCTTTCTAAGATATCCATTTTTTCTAATTGATGAAGCCTTGACATAGCAAGCTTTGCTTTAGAAGGTTTACATCTAAATCTTTCATAAATTTTTGTTAATCTTGCTATTTCTTTTTGTTGAAATTCATAATCTTTTAAAGCTTTTTCATAATTTAATTGTTTCTGTTGCTCATAATAATCATAATTACCACTATACTTTATTAAAGCACCATAACTTATATCATAAATAGTATCAACTATATTATTAATAAACATTCTATCATGAGATACTACTACTATAGCCTTTTTATAATTTTTTAAATACTCTTCTAACCATTCCACTGTATCTATATCTAAATGATTAGTCGGTTCATCTAAAAGTAATATATCTGGTTTATTAAGTAACATCTTTATAAAAGCAATCTTTGTCTTTTGACCACCCGAAAATTCACTTAAATGCTTACTCTTATCTTTTTCTTTAAAGCCAAACTTTTTAATTAATACTTCATACTCTTTTTTATAAGTATAACCACCATTATTTTTAAATTTTTCTTCTAATGCTGTATATTCTTCCACCAACTTTATATCATCACGACTATTCATTTCATTAACTAAGTATTCTAGTCTATCTTCCATTTTAATAATATCTACAAAAGGCTTTCTTACTTCTTCTAACATAGTATTATTATCATTTAACTCAATTTGTTTTAAATAACCTATACTGGGATTACCTTGTTTAATTACTTGAAAAGAAGTATCATCTATACCACTTTCTAACATTGAATTATCAACAATACTGCGTAAAAGAGTTGTCTTACCAGCACCGTTTTTTCCAACTATGCCAATATGACTTTTTTCATTTATCTCTAAATTAATGCTTTCTAATATTGTCTCACCATTAATACTAACAGCGCCATTTTTTATTACATATTTCATTTCTAACACATCCAGTCATTACTAACGATTATAACAAATTATTAAAATTTTTAATAGAATTATGCTAAAATAACATTAGGTGATACTTATGACTTCTATATTTACTGATGAAGATACGATAAAATTAATTAATCACATTATTAGTAAAATTAACTTTTATAGTAATTCTTATCTTTTAATTAATAATTTAGACTTTTTAGACTACCAAGCCGATAAATTTTTTGATATTTTTTTATACTATGACAAAACCTATCAAGATGCCAAGAAAAAAGGATTAACCAAAATTAGTAAGGACAACAATTATACCCAAATTTCTATTGAAGAAATGTATAACCTAACTCAAGAATTTTTAAATTTTTATCACATTAACCTTAACATTTCTAACTTAGTTAAAGATAAAAAAATAATCATTAACAATATTAAAGAAAAATTAGAAAATAAAGAAATAACTGAGGAAGAGTATAACAATTTGCGTTTTAATGCTCGTTGTAACAAAGGATTAATTTACTTTAACTATTGCGGTGATATTATCGACTGTATTGTATTTTTACATGAAATAACTCATCTTCATAATGAGCCTTTAGATTTCAAAACTCATAGAACAGAAATTAATGATTTTATAACCGAAAGTATAGCCTATGCTGAAGAATTTATTTTTTTAGACTTTTTAAAAGCTAAAGGATATGAAGATGATTATAATAATTATTTATGTGATATTTTTTATAATTGTCTTGTTTTATCTGATAGAGTCTATTATGTTAATAAAATATTATATGTTTATAAAGAAAAAGGTAACATTTTTAAAGATAGTTATACTAGTATTTTTAAAAATCATAAAAATTATGAACAAGCAATTAAAGAACTTTATAAACTAATAATAAGTAAAAATTCTTATATTGAACTTATATGGACTTTTCTAGGATACATCAGTGGTTTATATCTATACATCATGTATTTAGAAGACCATAATTATTTTAAAATTGTAGAAGAATTAAATGAGGCTATAACAAATGAAAAATGTACTTGGCAAAATATTTTTAGAATCCTTAAAGTTAATAAACCCGAAGAATTATTTAAGATAATGTTTGAAAAAATAGATTATTTCGTAAAAAATGAAACCTTAAAATTAAAACAATCTAGATAATATAAATAAGATTAAGAAAGGTAAAACATATCTAAGATTACTCCATGATATGTTTTTTTATCTAAATATCTCTTCTATCATTTTTAAATAAACAAATACTAAATTACTACTTCTACTTTCAAATAATAATTTTCTAGCCAAATCAACATCATCAGTAATAATATTATCTACATTTAAATCGAGCATTTTATTAATACTGTCTCTTGTATTAACAGTCCAAGCATAAACTTCTTTACCTTGATTATGTAACTTTTTCACTAATTCTTTACTTATAGATGATGCTTCAATACTAAAATTATCAGCTTTATCCAATTTTGAAATATCCCCATATGCTAAACTCATTATATAAGCTGTCGATATTTTATTATTTATTGCTTTTACATCTTCTAAAATGCTATATTTTGCTGAAGTGAGTATTACTCTATCTTCTAAATGATACTTTAAAATTAATTCAATAGTCTTTTCCACTAAAGATGTTTCATTATCATATGGTTTTAATTCAACATTAAAACTAATATTATCAAGAATTCCCCACTTAAATACTTCACTTAACAAAGGAATTCTAACATTAGGATAATTCTTACTAATTTCTATCTGTTGTAGTTCATCATAGGTTAAATCATAAATATTTTTATCAATACCCGCTATTCTTTTTAAATTAGCATCGTGACTTACTACAATTTGTTTATCTTTAGTTAATTGAACATCTAACTCTACCCAATCAGCATTTTTATCCAGTGCAGAAGTAAAAGCTAAAAGGGTATTTTCAGGGTAATTTAGACTATCACCACGATGAGCTGTAATTTCAGTATTTTTTATATATTCTATATTAAAATTATATTTATTAGTAGCAACCCCATAAGTAAATACACTACCAGCCACAATAGCTATAATAGCAAGTGATACTTTAAAATGTTGCCATTTTTTAGTTGTTATAACAATCTTTTTTCGTTTATTAAAATTAATATGTTTTATATTTTCATTATTTTTTTCTTTATGACGATAAAACATTATACTTATTACAGCATAGCTTAAAGGCATTGATAAAGCTGCAAATATTATTAATGATAATGCTAAAAAAATACCAATAATAGTTATAAATATACTACCTATAATCATTACTTTACCAAGTAATTTATAAAACAAATAAATTAAAGCTATTCCTATAAGTAGAAATATTATATATAAAGCATACACTATTCCTTGAATTGCTACTAATTTTACTAAATCCCTAAATCTACTATGCTTACTTAAGTTTATACTTCTTTTTCTGGCTTCTTTAAAATCACAGTTTTCTAAAACATAATAAAAGACTGCATATAACCATCTAAGTAATAATATTGTAAGTAGTCCAAATACAATCCAAAATATTCCCATAAATAATAAATTATTATTAATATAATCCATTATAAATTCTGGGATTTTTATTGATGATACAAACCCAGATACTATTCCAATGTTTAAAAAAGGTATCAAAAAAAGAATCATAAAAGCCAGTACTATATTTTTAAATTTAAATACTTCAACTGATTTTCTTACAGATATAGTTAGAACTTCTTTTATATCTATTTTTTTCTTTTGATATGAAGCATCTAATATAATTATAATTGTACTTAAATCAAAAAAAGTATATACCATCATAAAGAGTATCAATAATACAAGCATTAAGATTACTAAAGGATTAGTAACAAAGTTAAATAAATTTTCAAAAGTTAAATATTCATATCCAGTAATTTTCATGATTATATTAAAAAAATTTAAAAATAATGGTGCAAAAATAAGAAAACTGGTAACTTTAAAAACTGTTTGAAAGGTAACCAATTCTTTAAAATTGTAAAATAACATATTTTTTATTTTATTTATCATAAACTTTCCTCTTAAGACTTATCCAGTATAACATTAACTTAAAAAAAATAATACTACTTAAGTACTATTTTTATCTATTATGATTAATTGCTTTTTTTAATTGAAAATCAGGTTCAGGCTTAGAAATATCTTTTTTTTCAAATACTAAAGAATCTTTAGTACCATCACTATAGTAAGTAGTAATGCCATTTTCTCCGTTTGAATACTCATTAATATATACTTCTTCTATCCCATTTTCATAAATTTTATGAAATTCTTCTGTATAAGTAATTTGCCCATAAATAGAGCCCACAATTAACTTTTCTTCTTCATTAGTATCTTCGCCGTATTCTTCACTATAATAATCCTCGGCTAAATGTGTTAACTGATGTTCTGCTCCTCTTGGAATTTCATAATCTAACTCCGCGTTTTTATAATTTGGTAACATATTAAGTAATTTAGTTACAGGACATAATTCTTTAGTATGGTCTGTTTTCTTACAGCCAATTGCAAGTCCTACTGGTGTACCAACAATAGCAGCCAAAGTAATACTAGCGGCAAATCTCTTAATACATTCTTTATTAATTTTAATATTCATTCTTTTTCCCCCTTTAGGTATTAATTATTATACACACAAATTTACTAAAAGCAAGAATTTTCTAAACAATTTCAACGTCTTTTAAATATCTAATAGCATCCATATATTTTTTAGCTCTATTCTTATCTTCATCAGTTATTTCATCTAATCTGGTTAAATCCATGTTATGTTCCAAGTCTTTTAATTTTATTTTTGTAGCTAATTTATTAGTTTTAACTCTTTTAATATACATAGTATAATCATCAATTTCTTCTTTAGTTAATACTCTTAATGCTTCAATTATATTATCATTAAAATATTTACTTAGTATTTCTAAAGTAATATTACTATCTTCAATTACATCATGTAAAAGTGCTACTATACACGATTCTTCACTGTCCATTTGTTCAGCTATATGAATTGGATGAAATATATAAGGAACACCTGCCTTATCCATTTGCCCGTCATGAGCTCTATAAGCTATTTTACTTGCTAATCTTGTTAACTTTGTATTTATCATAAAACAATATCTCCTAAACTTCTAACTAAATTTTATCAAAAATAAAAAGTAAGTAAATACTATTTTAAGTACTTACCTACTATTTCTATAACTTTATTAAATTCTTTTTCTAATTCTTCAAAATTATTAATTACATAATCAGTATCATTTTCTTTACTTTTTAATTCATGATTCAAAGATATTTCGGCTAATCTATTCATTCCAAAATACTTGGCATCACTTTTTAGGGAATGTACTTCTACACTATAATTTGGCATATCTTTATTATCTAATAATTCTTTTATTTTCTTAAATTTATTTAAAGAATCTTTATACCAATCACTTAACATTTCTTTATAAGTTGTGATATCTCCAAATAACTCTACTCCTTTATTATAGTCAATTCCATTATCTAGCAAATACTTTTCATCATAGGTTTTATTATCATTATCTTTATTATTGTTATTTGTATTTTTATCTAATTTTTTATTTACATTTTTATCTTTAGAATTATCTTTTTTATTATTTTCTTTATTATTTTCTTTATTATTTTCTAATTCTTCAAATACTTTATCTAATTTAAGTTTTATTTGATCTTTACTAAATGGTTTAGCTATATAACTAGTAAAACCTTCTTCTTTATATTTTTCTTCGGCTCCAGCAATGGCATCTGCTGTTAAGGCTATAATTGGAGTATTAAACCCCTCTATTTCTTTCAAATTTTTAAGAGCAGTCTCTCCACTCATTACTGGCATCATTATATCCATTAAAATAATATCATATGTATTGCCTTCTTTGATTTTATTAACACATACTAACCCATTTTCGGCATCATCAATTTCTTTAAAATGTAAAGGTTCTAAAGCTCTTCTTGCTACTTTAATATTTAGTTTATTATCATCAACTACTAAGATTTTCTTTTTACTATAATCAATATTATTCTTACTTAAATCTAATATTAACTCAGCTGTATTATTTAATTCTTCCTTAGTTAAAGGTTTACTCATCATACCTATTCTTTGAGGAACATTTACCATAAAGATTGAACCTTTGCCAAAAGTTGATTCTACGTTAATTTTACCACCCATTAATTCAACTAATTTTTTCGTAATAGCAAGACCAAGTCCCGTGCCTTCAACCGTGGTATTTCTTTCAGCATCTAATCTATCAAACTTATTAAATAATCGACTAATATTCTCCGCTTTTATACCTTTGCCAGTATCTTTACAAGTAATATATAAATTACAGATATCATCTTTATTTATACATTTTGCGCTTAGTTCAATCTTACCTTTATCGGTATATTTGATGGCATTGGATAACAAATTATTAACTATTTCTTTAATATGACCTTTATCCCCAATTAATTCATAAGGCATATCACTAGCTATATCAACGGTTAATTCGATTGGCTTTTCCCCAATTCTTACCGAATCTATTCTTGCTAAGGTTTCTATCTCTTCTTTAAAGTTATATGGCACCTCAATAATTTCCATCTTATCTGACTCTATCTTATTAATATCCATAATATTGCCAACTATTTCAAGTAAAGTATTAGAAGCATTAACTATATCCCCTAAATCTTCTTGCATGTCTTTAGGACAATTACCACGTTCTTTAATATCATTAGAAAGACCTACTATCGCATTTAAAGGTGTTCTAATCTCATGAGACATACTAGATAAGAAATCTGACTTAGCCCTGTTTGCTTTTTCGGCTTCATTTTTAGCTAGTTCTAATTGATTAACCATTTTTAAATCAGGATTTTCAATGGTAAAATACATTATTACACAAATAAAAGTTTCTACATACGTCATCATCAAAATTTCTGGGTGTGATGATTGAATAAGTATAGCAATTGAGCCAATTATCAAAAACAAATATACAGGAATTAATTTTTTAGTTTTTAATTTTCTATAATTTAATATCAAACATACTAAAACCACTATTATAGCCACAAAAGAAATTATATAAGAAAAACTAACGCAAGGACCACAAGTATATCTAGTCCTAAAATCATCTTCAATAACTGATTGAATTGGCAAAACAGTTAAAAAAATTGCCACCAATAAATAATACAAAGTAAATAATTTAATTCTTCCTTTTCTTACTTCTAAACCTCTAGGTCTGGTTACACTAAAAACATAATAAGCAAATGTAGATATCCATACGATTATATACATTAAATACGCTTTATAAATAAAATTACTTATGTGAGGATGTTTAAAATATATTATCGAAGCCACTGTACACATTATTTCTATAAGTAACCCTAAAAAATTAGATATAATAAGTACTCCAAATATTTTTGTTTCTTTTGTATTAATATGTTCTTTAGCAAAATATAATATTAGCATTAAAAAACTAAATGGTAATGCCAGTATTGGAAAATAAACACCGCTTTGCATATTATCAACTCCTATCCTACAAGATTAATTATATCAAATAAGTCTCTGAATATAAATAAAGAACCTGCATTTTATTTTGCAAGTTCTAACTTATAAAATTTTTGAGATTCGCCCTTTTTTAAATCATCGGCTGCCTTTTGTTCTAACAATTGATAATCTACTTTTTCAGTTCCTTTTCTTCTAGGAAGTGCATTAACAAATTCAATATAGGCAGGAATTTCATATTCTTTTAATTGAACAATATCACCATTTACCATTTTAATAGGCTTTAAACATAAGTCAAGTATTTGACTAGTAAAATCTTTATTATCGAGCATTTTACTTTCGTCTAGAACAATATAGGCTTTATTTGCCGCTAGACTTCCATCATTAGTATCAACTTTAACAACAGCACAGTCTTTCACACAAGGAAAATTACTTATAACTCCCTGAACATAATCCAAATAAACTTTATTTAAAGTAGATATTATATAAAATCTTGATTGACGACCAGTTAAAGTGAAATAACCATCATTATCAAGCCTTCCAAACATTCCTGTTGCTACATAATTTTTTCCATTAACAACAATTTTAGCCTTTTTAGTTAACTCTGGTTTTTTATAATATTCTTTGAAAACATGCTCACCGCCAATAAGCAGCAAACCTTCTTCGCCTATTTTCTTTTCTTCTATTGTTCTATTATTATTGTATTTATCCATATCTATAACTAAACAATCGCTGCCGGTTAAAACTCGTCCAACCGTTTCTGGTTTTACTTCAATTCCTACCGAATTTGTACCACAAGAAACAGTTTCAGCATTTCCCGAGCCATTTGTAATAACCGTCTTAGCATTATGCTCTTGAAAGAAATCTTCCCCCCTTTTAGCATTTGCTGGAGTTAAGAAATCACCACCAGAGATAAAAGTTTTAACTGAAGATAAATCAAAGCCTTTCGGAGCATTTATCATCATTAATTCTAAAAGGGCTGGACTTCCAAATATTATATTAGGATTCTTGGCCAAATAATAATATAAATTGTCCTTGGATAAATCTGGAGCCAAAATGGCTGTTCTTCCACACATTAATGACATAAGTGTTGAGGTAGAAAAACCATAAGGATAAGTAAATGGAACACAAACTAAACTTTTTTCACCCCGAGTATTACTAATATGAGTTGAATTTTTTAAATAAGTAGCGGCTGCTAAAATATTCTTATTTGTTAAAACTACTGCCTTAGGCTTTCCAGTTGTCCCACTAGTATAAAGGATTAAAGCATCATCTAAAGCATTAAATGGATTTTCTAAAGTCTTCTTTTGAAACTTAGCCAAACATCCTAAAGTATTAAAATCAATCGTATTACTCTTAGTTAAATGATAATTACCATTAAGACTTAAAGAATTAACTTTACTTTTATCTAAAGTAATAACATATCTAACATGAGTCTTATCGACAATCTTCTGATTTTCTTCATCACTACGATTAAAATTTATATAAACGGGACTTTCAAACAAATTTAAATATGATACAATTTCTTCATCTGGCGCAAAAGAATTTAAAAATGTTGTTGTCGCTCCAATTCTATTAGCGGCCATAAAAACGGCTACAGCCTGGTAAAAGTTAGGCATAGATACGGTAATAATATCCCCTTTTTTAACCCCTAATTCTTTTAAAGCCATAGATACTGTAACGGCATCATCTAACAACTGTTGATAAGTTGCTGATAATTTCAAGCAATCAACTGCCTTTTCATCACGATAAAAACTACTAATAACCTTAATAGCTGTATATATATTAATATCTGGTATTATAGGATGAGCCTCCCAAAATTTTGCTCCTTTATTTTGTGGTTTGTCGTTGCTTGCATAACCTGTTAATTTCTTTTCAAACATAATACTTCTCCTATTTCTAATTTTATTTTACCTTATTTTTCGCCAATTACAAGAAATTATTTAAAATATTTCCTAATAAAAACAAATAACGCTTACTATTTTAACTATATTTTTCCCAAATACAAGTACTTAGTCTAAACTTAATATACTGCATATTAATTATGACAAAACATCAAGTTTAGATTAACCAAACTTGATGTTTTGTAAATCATATTTATCTAAAATTAAACCACACACTAAAAAATACAGATAAAATTAATCAACAATGTACTTCATAATACCTTCTTCATATCCTAAATTTTTAATATAATCTAAGCATTTAGATGAAACAATAAAATTTATAACGCTAACTTTTAAAGAAGTAAAATATTTATCTAAATAATTAATAACTTCTTCATTTTCCATATTTTGTTCTTTTAAATTGCAAGATATATTATTATCGATATCAAAATACTTGATTTTTAAATCTTTAAAAACAACAACCTTTTCCTTCATAACAAAATCACCATGAATATTGTTAATCCTTTTACTTACTGTCGCTTCTTTAGTTTCATATAATTTATTCATTATATTAATAACTCTAGTCTTAACAACTTCAACAACTAAAGACTTATCTGGCGATATTTCATTTTTTAAAAAATTTAATGTTTCCTTAACTGTATCCTGATCAACATCCTTTTTAAAAGAAACATCAATCCAATCAGTTGAAAAATCATAACCAAATATAAATTTATCATCTTTCTTAATTCCAAAATATCCCCTACTGATATTCAATTTATAATCAAGTTCCATATCGTTTATATATTTTTTTAAACTATTTTCATTTAATTTCTCAATTTTCATAATTCATCTTCGTCTAAATCGTTTATTGGCATCTTAATCCTTTTTTAGCAATTTCTCTACTATAAATCATTTCTTGAGATATTCTTTCTAAATAAGATTTATTAGAATCCTGCATTGCTTCCCAATCTTCTGCTACTAACATTTTTCTAAAAGGCCCCATTGTAAGTTCATAAAAAACATAATATTCACTCTTAGTTAGTTTATCAAATCTTGCTTCCATTTTGACAATTTCCATTTCAATTTCTGTTCTTGATAAGCCTTGATATTTTTTTAAGGCCTCTTGGGCTGCTAACAATTCATCATCCGTTATAAACATATAATTTCTTATATTTTCCTTAGCAATAAATGCATAAATACTTGACACTTCAGAATAGTCAATATTACCATTTAAATAATTTGTAAGAAAGCATTCTATTTTAATAATATTTTGTAACTTTTTTAAAGAATCTAAATCACTAGTCATTAAATCTTTTTGACTGCTAATTAAGTCCTCAATTCTACTAGCATTCTTTTCTAAATAATACTCCAACCATTTTTGCCAAAGTTTAAAAACTCTTACCCCTCTTTTATCGGGTATGCTATTTAACTCTGGATGTTTTCTACTGCCTGATAAAGTCCTATATCCCATATTTTTCTCCTCATATTTTTTAATTTTTCACATTATTAACAGCATTTACTACAATCGCTATCTAGTTATTTGATATTAACTTATATAATTTTTCAAAATCATTATATAAGCACTCGAAGTCGCTATCAACAACATCATTTTTCCATTCTTCTGATAAAATTTCTATATCATACTTAACTTCTTCTAATAGTTTCTTACTGTTATCCCCATCAAAAGTCATTTTTTCTATATTCTTCTTAATACTTTTTAAGTTATCATTATAATTCTTATAAACATCATTCTTAAAAAGTATTTTAATATCTACTAAAACAACTAACAATAATTTCTTTACTTCATTATTACCATTCATAAATCTTATTCCCAAGTACCTTTACTATCTTCGTAGCCGTCTAAGAAACTTTTATACTCCCCATTTTTCTTTGTCCCTAAAACACAATCTAAATTAATATTATTCATACTTCTAAAAATACTATTATCAATATCACTATTTACTTTTCTTAAATTCTTTATTAACTCTTTAATCTCTTTTCGCTTACTGGTTCCATCATTTATTAACGAACAACCTTCAGTAAAACGACAAGCACAATTTATAAATACTAAATCATTACTATCCCGCCATGAAATAATATCAGCCTCTTTAACCATATATAAAGGTCTAATTAACTCCAAGCCTTCAAAGTTAGTACTATGTAATTTTGGTAACATAGTCTTAACCTCGGAACCGTAAAACATAGAAAGCAAAGTAGTTTCAATAACATCATCAAAATGATGACCAAGGGCAATTTTATTACAACCTAATTCTTTCGCTTTATTATATAAGTGTCCCCTTCGCATCTTGGCACATAAATAACATGGACTCTTGCTATCAACTGTACTAACAACATCAAAAATATCTGTATTAAATATTTCAATAGGAATATTAAGTAACTTAGCATTATCAATTATATATTGTCTATTATAATCATTATACCCTGGATCCATCACTACATAATGTGCCTCAAACTTAATCTTACCATGTCTTTCTAACTCTTGAATACACTTAGCCAGTAAAAATGAATCTTTACCACCACTTATACAAACCATAATCTTATCATTTTCATTTATTAGTTCATAATCTTTAACAGCCTTAGTAAATCTACTCCAGATTTCTTTACGATATTTCTTAATAATACTACGTTCTATTTCTTTATATCTTTCCATATTCTAATTCTTTCTAACTATATTTATTCTTTACTTTTAATCTTTATAATATTTTTTATATATTCCATCAAATACTTGTAAAAACTCTGTAACTTCTTCTTCATTAGTTAAATGCGATAAACTAATTCTAACCGATGTACTAGCAATATTCTTATCTTTTGTTAAGGCATAAACTAACTTAGAAGGACTTTCAATTGGACAACAACTAGTCTTAGCCGATACATATATTTCTTTATCTTCTAAACTTTCTACTACTTTTAAAGATTTAACATTTTTAATACTAAAATTAATTGTAAATGGCAAACTATTATCTCTACTATTAATAACTACATTCTTATATTGTTTTAGCTTATCTTTAATTAATACATTTAATTTTTCTACATAATTATAATTATTATCTATATTTTTTAAAGCTATTTCAATAGCTTTATCTAAAGCTCCAATACTAGGTAATTCAGGAGTTCCAGCACGGTAAATAGTCGTTGATTTACCACCATCTATTTGAGGTACTAAACCTATTTCTTTTCTCTTAATAAGTAAACCCATACCAGTTAAACCATAAAACTTATGAGGAGCCAAAGTAACTAAATCAGGAATAGTTAAATCTAAATTAATTTTACCAAAACCTTGTGTTGCATCCGTATGTAATAAACAATGCGGATAATCTTTTAAAACTTCTTTTATCTTATCTATAGGTTGAATTAGTCCAATTTCACTATCTACACTGCAAATACTTACTAAAATAGTATCATCACGTATCATTTTCTTTAAAGCTTCAATATCAATTAAACCATCACTTCTAACTAGTACAACTTCAACTTCAAAACCAAGAGACTGCATTTTAACCGCACTTGCCACTATCGAATTATGTTCTAAAGCACTAATTAATATATGTTTACCAAAACTTTTATATCTTTCACATACTCCTTTAATAGCCAAATTATTAGATTCAGTCGCCCCGCTAGTATAAATTAATTCTTCCGGTAAAACTCCTAACTTTAAAGCAATATCTTTAGTATATTCATCTATTAACTCTTTAGACTTCTTCCCTAACTTATGATTACTATTAGGATTAGCAAAATATTCTTTAGTTAACTTATTATAAGTTTCTAAAACTTCATCATTTACTGGTGTTGATGCTGCATAATCAAGATAAATCATTTAATCATCCCCTTAAAATTTAATAAAACTATTTTATCATAATTATTCTTAAATAAATAATATTTTTATTAATATTAGTATAGAATTAGTATTACTCCACACTCCTATAAAAAAAGACAATAACAATATAGTTTGAAGTTGTAAGATAAAAGTAGA
>HF993094.1 GCA_000433475.1 Mycoplasma sp. CAG:956 | reverse complement strand
ACATTTCTAACACTACCAATACTATTGCAACTATTGTATTTAACATATCTTATCACCCACTTTTTAAACATAATAAAAGGAACTATTTCTAGTTCCGCTCTTTTTTGTTGATAACATCAACGAATAAAAAGAATAAAAAGGACGAGCTGAGAGAGATTTAATACTCCCACGGAGTCATTCCTGATACCCCACAAGTGCCTTTGCGTGTCTATAATTCCACCACCAGCTCATATATTGAGTAAGAAAGGACTTGAACCTTTATCCATTGTAGATTCTTATGTGTACACTCCAACACTTTACCGATTAAGCTACTTACTCATATTCTAAAACAAAATAAAAATAATTATGATTATTGATTCATTCATCTATCATAATCATTTCATTTTACTATATTATATCAGTTATATTTCGTTATTCAATAGGGCACTTTTTCGGCACTTTTTCGGCTAACGTCTAATATCTCTAAAAATAATATCACTCATATAATGTTCAAATTCAAAAGTCATTTTATTTTTATTAGCAAAATACACTAAATCATCTAATCTTATTGCATATATTTTCCCATAATCTAAACTAAAATTATGATGTCCTTTTTCTCGTCTTGCTGGTATAACAAAATCATTGTACCAATTATCTAAGAATTTTAATTGTTCTTGTCTTAATTTTTCATAATCATTTAACATTATAATTCCTCTATAAAAGTATCAGGAAAAATATATACTTTTAATTCATTCATAAGTCTTTTTTTATTGTCACTAATAGTACTTACTGAGCAATCTAATTCTTCTGCTATTGATTCAATTTTCATATTTTCAAAATAATACATTGGAATAATATCATACCATTTATCATCTTCTATTTTCTTTAAAGAACTTTTCACAAGTCTTATTTGTGATTTAGTCTTTACTGATATTTGTTTTAATTCACTTATTCTTGTTTCAAGTGTTTCATCACCATACACATAAGTATTATTTTTTTCGTTAAGTACAAGAGAATTAGATTTAGCTTTTGGTATTGCTATTCCTTTTGCTTCTTCTTCTAATTTTTTTACT
>HF993093.1:919-1178 GCA_000433475.1 Mycoplasma sp. CAG:956 | reverse complement strand
GTTTTAATAAAAAAAGTTCATATATTGCTCATGATATAATGTTGGTGTCTAATCAAACATTAAGGAGTAATAAATATGAACTATATACATCTTACCATAGAAGAACGTGCTTGTATAAGCAAATTTAAAGAAATGGGATTAAGTTTAAGAGAAATGGCTAAATTACTAAATAGAAATGTTTCAACCATATCTAGAGAAATAAAACGAAATAGTTACAAAAAATCTATTAATTATTCAGTAATAAAATATTCTCCTACAG
>HF993093.1:0-886 GCA_000433475.1 Mycoplasma sp. CAG:956 | reverse complement strand
CCTACAGTAGCGCAAAAAAAATATAATGAAAGAAGACTAAAATGTCATCGACCAACAAAAAACTTATATCCGATACTTGCGTATATAAATAATAAAATAGAATTGCGTTGATCACCAGATCAAATAATTAATAGAAATGATAATAATAAACCTGATAAATTTTCTTCTTTATCCACAATATATAGATGGATACACTTAGGATATATTCCAAAAACAAATATTGAACATTTAAGAAGAAAAGGAAAATTTAAAAGACCAGCCGAAACAAGAGGGAAATTTAATTTAGGTAAAACAATCAAAAAAGGCCTAAGGAAGTATACAAAAGAAATACATTTGGACATTGGGAAGCTGACACAGTTGTTTCAGGGAAATTAAACAATTATACTTTAAAAAGTAAATACTGTTTTGTTTCTTTAGCAGAGCGAAAAACAAGATTATATTTAGTAAAATGGATACCTAATAGAAAGGAAGAAACTGTTACTAATGCAATAATAGATTTATTAAAAGATTTGCCAAAAGAAGCGGTTAAAACAATAACACGTGATCGAGGAAAAGAATTTGCTGGTTGGAAACGAATCGAAGAAGAATTAGGAACAAATGTGTATTTTGCTGATCCATATTGTGCATGGAAAAAGGGAACAAATGAGAATTCAAATGGATTGTTAAGAGAGTATTATCCAAAACAAATGGATTTATCTAAGACAGATGAAAAAGAAGTTCAAAATGTACTTAAACTTCTAAATAATAGACCAAGAAAATGCATTAATTATAAAACACCACAAGAATTATTTAATGAGTATTTATATGAATGTTGCACTTGTTATTATAAATTATCATATCAAAAAAAAGAAAGAAATCAATCTTTCTTATTAATTAATAATTTATA
>HF993092.1 GCA_000433475.1 Mycoplasma sp. CAG:956 | reverse complement strand
GGTATTGTCTGGTTACGACCATTAAGCGTTGATTCAAGAATACTATTCTATCAGCAGTTAGGTAGATGTATTCATTCTTATCCAGATGGTCATATATTTACCGAAGAAGAACGCCCAATAGTAATGGATTTAGTTAATAACATAAATACCGTTAACTTAAAAAGAAATCAATCACCAATAAATGATTTAGAAGATTTAAAAACAATTATAAATTGGATAAATGATAATGGTGGTAAACTTCCTAATAAGAATAGTAATATTTTAGAAGAAAAGAATTATGGTTTAAAATTAGATGTGATTTTGTATCATTATATTAAATATTTTAATAATCAAGAAGAATTAAATAGCGTCAAAAATAAAAAGGTAATAGAGGAAATCTTAAGACTAGGTTCCAAAATAGATTTATGGAATATTAAAATAGATGAGGCAACCAGACAAAGAAAAGTAAAAGAATCAGAAAGAGATGAAGAAAAATTCTTACAAGGATTTTTACAAGTTGAAAGTTCCGTTCGTGATT
>HF993091.1 GCA_000433475.1 Mycoplasma sp. CAG:956 | reverse complement strand
CTTGATTTGCCATTAATTCATTAACAAACTTTGACCATTCCGGAGCCCCACTTCGGTGTAATTCATCTAATATAATAAAGTCATATTTATTGTTATATTTCTCTTTTAATTTGTTTTGCTTTTGGTCTTTTAAATCTTGGTAAGTTGTTAAAGTTAAATTAGGAAATAAAGTATGATAATCAGTATAACCAAAGAATTCATAAATATAATCTTCAATTTGGCTTAAAATAATGTCATTAGGAGCAATATAAAGCATTTTAGCATCTTTACGATCTAGCATTTCAGATAAGGCTAAGAAACTTTTGCCCGAACCAGTAGGCATAACTGCGGTAGCAAAATTCTTTTTAGCTAAGATTTCATTAGTATTAACATAAGCAGTTCTTTGAAATTTTCTTAACGGTAAATTATATTCTTTTAAATTATTATAACCAATATAATCTTTTAACTGGTCTAAAATAATTCTTGGATCATTAGTAAATTCTTTGCGATTGGCTATTAAGGAAGCAAACATGGAAGTAGCAATCGAACCATCGTCGCTTAAACTTTTTACCTTCTCATAATAATCCATAAAATTATGACTTACTAAAGCATTAACTATTTTTTCTCTCTGACTTTGACTAAAATTAGTCTTAATATTTAAAGTTTCTAAATCAATCGCATCAATTAAACCATTGGCATACCATTCTTCTTTGCTTTGAGGCTTTAATTCTTTATCACTTATATATTTAGTAAATAAAGTATTAAAGGCATTTGTGGGATTAGTAAATAAATTATACATATCTTGGACTTGTAAATTATTAACATAATCATAAAGACTTTGATAATTTTTTGGTAAATATAAAGCCACGGTATCACTTACTTTCATGGCATGATTACCACTTCTAGCCATGATAGTAGGTTCAATACCTAAAGAATTATCTAAAAGACTTTGTAAAGCATTGTGATACTTAGGATTATTACTCAAAATATTATTAAGTAAATTAACGGAGTAAAAACTTCTTAACTTTGCTTTCACTAAATACATAGAATTTAAATATAATTCTTTAGCCTCTTTATAAGAGATTTTACCTGCCGTTAGATCATATAAATTATCTAAACTTAAGTTTAAATTTTAAAAACTTCTTAACTTTGCTTTTACTAAATACATAGAATTTAAATATAACTCTTTGGCTTCTTTATAAGAGATTTTACCTGCCGTTAGATTATATAAGTTATCTAAACTTAAGTTTAAATTTTCTGGATTAAATAAATTATCTAAACTTAAGTTTAAATTCTCCGGATTAAAATGACTATAATCAATATCTTTAGTATTTTGTCTAATTTCATCTAAATGAGTTATTAAATAATCCTTTATTTCTTTAATTTCTTCTGTTTCCGGTACTTGTTGGATAAGAGCCATTATCTCAACTAAAGAAGTTGGCATTTCTACTATTTTTTCTTGGGGTACTTCTTTATAATACTCAAGTTCTCGCGAAGAAAAAGCCGAACCCATCGTTTGA
>HF993090.1:25128-54442 GCA_000433475.1 Mycoplasma sp. CAG:956 | reverse complement strand
TTTATAAAGTGTCTATTTTTACTTGACTACTTCAAAATAAGTCCTAAGTACTTCTTAACTTCTTCTAAATCATCTAAATGATGTTTAGTATGTCCAATAATTTGGTAATCTTCATGACCTTTACCTAAAATAAGTAATACATCATTATCCCTTAACATATCAAGACCTTTTCTAATAGCGGCAGTCCTATCTATTTCAACCTCATAATTATCTTTAGTTACACCTTTTAAAATATCTTCTAAAATTTTATTAGGATCCTCAGTTCTTGGATTATCGCTAGTAAATATAACATAATCACTTAAACGACTAGCAATTTCACCCATAATTGGTCTTTTTAGTGGATCTCTATCACCACCACAGCCAATAATAGTAATAATTCTTCCCTTCTTATTTTCTAAGAATGAAGTAATAATTTTTTCTACAGCATCTGGTGTATGAGCATAATCAATAACAGCATAACTATTTCTAACTCTAATTTGTTCACAACGACCCCTTGGAGCATAAATATTCTTTGTAATATTAATAATACTATCAATACTAAAACCTAAAGTATTTAAAATACCTAAAGCAGTTAAATAGTTATAAACATTGTATTTACATTTTAAATTAGTTTCTACACTATATTCCTTATCAGCCTTAAAATTAATTAAAGTACCACTATCTGTTTCATGATAACTTAAAATCTTATAATCATTACCATTATATCCTAAAGTTTTATAATTCTTAGTTTCAAAATACTTAGCATAAGCATCATCACTATTAACAATAATAGTCCCCTTTAATTGATCTAATATTAACATCTTGGCATGTAAGTAATTTTCCATTGTTTTATGAAAATCTAAGTGGTCTTCAGTAAGATTAGAAAAAGCTTCTACACTAAATTCTAAACCTTCAATACGTTTTTCAACTAAAGAATGACTTGATACTTCCATAACAAAGTATTCACATCCAGCTTCAATAGCCTCGATAATCATACTATAAACATCTAGTATTTCTGGTGTCGTATTATTAAGTTCTCTTTTTACCCCTGGCATATAAAAGCCAATAGTACCCATATAAGCCGCTTTTTTACCTAAACTTAAAAGCATTTGATAAGTAAGAAAACAAGTAGTAGTTTTACCATTAGTACCTGTCATGCCAATTAATTTAATTTTATTTACTTCATCTTTATAATTAGTAATTAAATATTCTTGTAACCATTCTTTCGTATTAGGTACTACTAAAGTTTCAACACTATAACTTCCATGTTCACAAACAATCTTACTAGCACCCAATTCGATTGCTTTTTCTATAAAATCATGTCCATCAACAGTTAACCCTTTAATAGCTACAAAAGTATCACCAGGTTTTATTTTTCTTGAATCTGTTTTTATATTAATCATAAAATCTTATCTAATCAGTTAATTTTATTTAAAACTAACTAATTCCTTTCTTTATTTTATCTTTAAAAAGGTAATTTCCTTTTCAAACTTATTATATAATATATCCTTTAATTTGCAACTAAATATCTCTTAATAACTCTTAAAAAATAGTAAATATGTGTCTAATAACTAATTAATCATTAAAAGTTAGACATAAACAAAAAATCTTTAAGTAGTTCATACTTAAAGAAAAATATATCATAATTAAGTTCTTAACTATTTTTCATTGTCTTCCTTGCAACGACAATCACCATCGCAACAACAATCATCATCACAACCACAAGTACAATGTCCACAACAATCTTCGAAATCATCATCAAAATCATCATCAAAACCAACATGAAAAGGAATTCCCATATCACGTAATGAGGCTGCTAGGAAAATATTAATTGCTGTTTCTGTATCTAAACCTAAATGATGAAATAAATCATCACATGACTCTTTTAATTCTTTATTAACTTTCACTTCAGTAACTTCCATCATCTTATCTTTTTCCATAAAAAACATCTCCTTCTAAATTTATTATACCCGACTTTAAATAAAAATACTATCTATTTTAATATTTAAATTAAGAATATTTTTTCTTTAGTATTTTCGTTTACAATAAGATAATTGCATGTTATACTATAACAAATTTTAGGAGGATTATGTATGAGTAAAATGATAAAAGAACAAGAACAGGGTAACTTAATTGTCTTAAGTGGACCATCAGGAGCTGGTAAAGACAGTATAATAAGTGAACTTAAAAATTATTATCACAATTTTTGGGTTTCTATTTCGATGACTAGTCGTAAACCCCGTGGGGAAGAAGTCGATGGCATTGATTATTTCTTTGTTAGTAAAGAAGAATTTGAAAGTCACATTAAAAATAATGACTTTTTAGAATATGCCATTTATAACGATAATTATTATGGTACCCCTAAATCTAAAATAGAAGATTTTCTTCATCAAGGAAAAGATGTTATTTTAGAAATAGAAATTCAAGGTGCTTTAAAAATTAAAGAAGAATTTCCTAATGCTATTTTCATCTTTATTATGCCACCATCTATGCGTGAATTAGTAAGAAGACTAAAAAAACGTAATACTGAAGATACTGATAAAATTATTGCTAGATTTAAAAAAGCTTACCAAGAGATAAACTACTATAATAATTATAACTACGTTGTTATTAATGATGATTTAGACACTGCTGTAAAAAAAGTTGAAGCAATTCTAATGGCTGAACGCCTACGCGTTTCTCGTATTGAAAATGTTTATGTTGGTAATGCTGAAGAAGAATTACATGAAGGCTTAAGAGATGATGTCGAATTTATAAACCATGTAAAAATATCGGATAGTTCTAATGAATGAAAAGCTAAATAATTATTATAATAAATTTAATGAAGATAAAAGATTAGAAACTAGACATGGTATTATTGAATTTCAAACCACTATTAAAAATATAGAAGAAGTACTTTCTAATTTTAAAAATCCTAAAATATTAGATGTTGGAGCTGGTACTGGTAAATATAGTCTTTATTTAGATAACCTAGGCTATGATGTAACTGCCGTTGAATTAGTTAAACATAATTTAAAAGTTATTGAAAGTAAGAATAAAAATATTAAAACCTATTTAGGTAATGCTCTTAATTTAGATTTTTTAGGTAATAATACTTATGATGTCATCTTATTATTTGGACCCGTATATCACTTATTTGGTAATGATAAAATATTAGCTATTAAAGAAGCTCTTAAACATTTAAATGATAATGGTTATTTAATGATTTGTTATTGTCTTAATGACTTTGCTATCTTAAAACATGGCTTCTTTGATGGCCATATCTTAGATGATACTAAGTATGATAAGAATTATCTTATTAAAGATAATGAATCTAATTTGTATAGCTTTGATACCATGGACTCTATTAATAATATAAATAAATTATGTCATTTAAAAAGAGAGAAAATCTTCTCCCAAGAAGGTCTAACTGAGTATGTAAGACCAATAATCAACAAGATGACTCCTGAAGAATTTACTAAGTATTTAGACTTTCATCTTCAAAGATGTGAATCCCCTTATTATTTAGGTTTATCTCGTCATGTTGTTGATATTGTTAAAAAGTCATAACTTCCTAGTTATGGCTTTTTAACTTTGAAATATTTATGACTTTCTATTTTACAATTTATATTTTTAAACCAATCTTTAAAAAGCTCCATCATCGAGTGGGGAGCGTTGCTGTGTAGAAAACACAACTTTTTTAGGTGATTTCATAGACAGTGTCTAACTTTTGGTAAAATGATTAGCTGCTGGACGAACTTCCAGCAGCCTTCAGCCCAGTATTTATAGGGCTTTGAGAAAAACTGTCAGCTAGTCAGGATAAGCGATATGGGTCAGATGCTGTCCCTGTGCCTTGTGCCAGCACTTCAGCCTTCAGATTGAAAACTGGCCGAACCCAACCGTCAGAGTAGTCCACGTCGTAGCCGTCGTCGGCAATGCCATTCGAATCCACGCCACGCACGCCAGCGCCACTATCGGAGTCGAACGGCGAGGAAGCCCACCAATATTGCCCTGAGTATAAGTAGTAACCACTATTGCTAGTAGACCATCCACCGGCTAGTACTATTTCATCCGTACTCAAAAGTCCGACCGGATACGTTAGAGCCCCATTACCATTAGTAGTATCACTTACAGTAAAGGCATCATTTTGTTGCGGACACGTTAACATCATTTTATTATTATATGAACTATTTGCAAAATAATGCCATCTATTTGCTGTCGCATTTGTTCCATATCCTAAGTTATTATAACGACTACTTGGCTTATTACTACTTATTGAACGATCGTTACAAAAAATATTGTCAGCTAAATATTGTTCATTTGTTGTACCTACTATATTAGTTTTATACCAATTATCCAAATATTCTTTGATTGTTGAATCATTGGTATTTGTTTGAGCTTTTTCCTTACTTGTTGTTCCATATGTTACATATTTATAACCAACGCTTGCTCTTGACGAACCCGCTCCTACACTAGTAATTTTATAAACATACTGACGAGAACCACTTGAACTTGTACTATTAAAAGTATAATATCCAACATAATCGCTAGTCATTGCACTACCAAGTACACCAATTGGATCTTTTAATGTAAATCTATCCGTTGAAGCATTATATGTATATTCCTTAGCTATGTAATACGCGATCGTATTAGTGTATGAACTAGTAGAATACTGAGTTGCTGATTCAACTATACCATCACGATTGCCGTACATATATCCAACACCGGCATTATCATAATAAATATTAGAATTCGTACTTTCTTTAACATTATCTTTTTTCAAATAATAATTATATTTGCTAGTTCCAATTTGACGGTCAGCACTTGCCTCATCATTGGAATGAGCACTCGTTCCATCATAAATAACTCGAACAGTTCTATCCCCGTTGATTCTTACAATACGCCAGTACATATCTTTACCAGCACGAGCTAATTCAGTACAATTACCTGAATCACTATGATTTTTGCAATCGTCTAAAGAATCATATTGCTCACCATCATACTCATCAACAACTAATGTCGGTGCATCATTAGACCATCTACCAAACTTCACATAATTATTAGTAACATTACCACGATAATAATATGAATCACCATAAGCATCTTTGGCCTTACATAAATAACCATCTGTTGCCTCTACCCCAGTAACATTTACCGAACCATCGTCATTTACGGTTGGACACTTACCAGTTGTATCTAACTGAGCAATTATATCGTCTATTGGACTTTTAACTTTGCTACCTAACCCAATAGTTACACTAAAAGACTTACCCATTTGAGAACTTTGGTCACCATTATTAGCATACTCAACCACTAAATAATACTTAGTTTCCGTTAAAGGATTAACAGTAATATTTAAATAACTGCTTTCAGCTCCACCTTCTAATAACAAACTTGCACTTTTTGGAATATCACAAGTTGCCTCATCATAATACTGAATTCCTTCATTTACATTTGATGTGCATGTAATAGGAGTATCAGATTTATACAATTTCCATGTAACATCATTACCAAAATCAGCAAAATCTGGTGTTATTTGAATAGATGCCTCTGATGGTATACTATTCTTTTCTCCTAAACCTCTAACTACTACTTCTTTTACACCTTTGAATCCTGGAACTGTATTACTTGGAGCATACTTTCCCTGCATATCCATGACCACATCTGTAGTCGAAGTTGTTGTTAAATTATTATTTGCATTTTCTGGATTACTTACACTAAAATTAGCTAAATAATAAGCATAAGATGCCCCTATGCCAATTAGACCAACTAGACAAACGGCAGTAATCGAAAATAGCAAATTTTTCTTATTAAACACCCTTTTCATTTCTAACCTCTACTTCAATTATTTCCAATTAAAAATAAATAATACTTTAGATTAATATGTACTGCAATTACCTATTTACATAACTTTTACATATTTCATAGAACTTAATACTCTATGAAACTGAAAATACGTTATCTATTTTTAATCTATACTATAAATATAGCATAAAAATAATGCTTTTTAAACATTTTTTAAGTAGTAACTAAATCTATTTCTAGTCATAAAAGCACATAAAAATCTAGGCTTTTATAGGACTTTAAAGGTATAAGCCTAGTTAACTTTTAATTTCTATTCTGGTCAAATTTATAGTCAAATAGTCCTATAAAGCTAGTATTCACCCTGATTTTTTATAGAGTAGTAAACTCTATGAAATTTTTTAATTTAATAGTATAACCAAAATTTATTTTAATATACTAAAAAAAGCTAATACTAAATTTTCTTAATATTAACTTCTACTATTTCACTATATTTACTTGTTCTTACTGGATTATGCCATGCTCCAACTCCAGATGAAACAATTAATCTTTTATCCTCATAATAGCCATATTTTAAGAAATAACCTAACGGCCATATTTGACCAGCATGGGTATGACCAGATAACTGAACTATTACTCTAGGATCCATATTTTTTATGACATTAGGTTGATGATCTAATAAAATTATTGGCTTATCTAAAGTATAAGTTAGACTATTTAAATTGCCTCTTTCTTTATCTTTTAAATCTCTTCTTCCTAGTAAATAAAAATTATTATCAATTAAAATACTTTCATCTTCTAAAACTTGAAAACCACTATCAGTTAAATAACTTCTTCTTTTATTATTTAATAAATCATGATTACCTTCAACATAATAAAGACCATATTTAGTTTTAATCGTGCCCAATTTAGCTATTACTTCTTGGGTTTTACTATCTTTACTAAACTCATCTATTAAATCACCGTCTATAACAAAGATATCATAGTCTTTATTACTTACCTCATCAACTAATCTTTCTAACTTACCTTTCGATAGAGTTGATAAATGCACATCACTTACATAAGCCATTCTTATATCTTTAGTTATATCACTATTTTCTAAATTATAAGTCGTAAAATGTAAATTTTCGACATTTATTACTCCCAGTATTACAATAATAATAGGTATTACAAAGCACAAGTAAAAGCTTTTATCTAAATATTTATTTTTAAATACTTTATGAATAACATAATATAAAGCATTAAACATCAAAACATAAATAAGATAAGTTGAAATAACACTTCTAAATAATAAACAAACTAAAACGCAAAAAATAACCCCGATTCTCTCATTTTGCTTTTTTACCTTCTTTTGCATATGATAATATTCTTCTATATTTTTAATTGCTAAATATGAAGTTATTACCCATAAAAAAAGAAGTATTAAAGCATGTATTATAGACATACTATCCCACCCTTTTTATACTTCTAACTAGTATCTATCTCTACTTCTTAAGAATGGAGGAATATCAACATCGCCGTCATCCTCATCTTCATCTTTATTATTATATGAATCCATTCTTGTATAATCAGTATCATCTTCTAAAGAATCACTATCCAAATTATCATCAAAACCAGTTGCAATAACAGTTACAATTACTTCATCATTTAAATTTTCATTAATAACAGCACCAAAGATTGTATTAATATCCGTATTAGCAGCATTTCTAACCACCTCAGCAGCATCTTCAGCCTCAAATAAAGTTAGTGAATTACCACCTGTAATATTGATAATCGCATCTGTTGCTCCATCGATAGTCGTTTCTAATAATGGACTTGATACAGCTTGTTTAGCAGCTTCTACGGCTCTATTTTCACCAACACCAATACCAATACCAATAATGGCATTACCTCGTTTTGACATAATTGTCTTAACATCAGCAAAGTCTAAGTTTACCAAACCAGATACTGCAATTAAATCTGATATTGATTGAACTCCACGTCTTAAAACATTATCAACTTCTTTAAATGCTTCCATCATAGGAGTTGTTCTATCAATGATATCTCTTAATCTATCGTTTGGAATAACAATAATAGTATCCACATGATGTCTTAATTCTTCAATACCAATTTCCGCATGATCCATTCTCTTTTTACCTTCAAAACGGAAAGGTTTAGTAACAATGCCAACTGTTAGGGCTCCTAAATCTTGAGCAATCTCCGCAACGATTGGAGCCGCACCAGTACCAGTGCCTCCTCCCATACCGCAAGTAACAAAGACCATATCCGCCCCACTTAAGGCTTCTTCAATTTCTTTTTTACTTTCTAAGGCAGCTTCCCTACCTACATCAGGATTAGCACCAGCTCCTAAACCATTAGTAATACTTTTACCTATTTGTAACTTAGTCTCAGCTTTACTAACATTTAAAACTTGTAAATCGGTATTTGCAACGATAAATTCTACTCCTTGAACACCCGATTCAATCATTCTATTAACGGCATTACAACCGCCACCACCAACACCTATAACTTTAATCTTTGCAATTTGATCCATTTTCATCTCGTACATAAACACTCTCCGTTCCAGTTATTCAAAGAAATAGTCAAAGACTTTACCAATAATACTATTACTACTAGTTTTTGCTTCACTTTCTTCTTTACTAAATTCTTCTTGTTCTTCTAAATTTAATATGGAATAATCGTAATTTTTTAACTTAGCATTATAATCATACCATTTAATTAATCCAAAAGTACTAGCATACCTTGTATCTCTAATTCCAATTGTATTAATATAGCCAATGCGTGCATTCTTCCCAAATATTTCTAAAACATTTAAGTCAAAATCACCTATATTTGCTATTCCACCTGTACATATTATATAACTTATTTGCCTTTTTGTTAAGGTGTTAATTTGCTTTTTAGCCATAGAAAGTATCTCCTGCACCCTTGATTCTATAATTTCACTTAAATTAACCTGATTTATTATTAATTTATCCCCATTATTATCTTTAAGTTCTATTTTTTCTAAGTTATTAGCATTTTTACTACTACCAAGTCCTAACTTTTTATATACTTCCTTAGCACTATCCAAAGATATCTTATAAACATAGCTAATATCTTTTAAAACATTTAAACTACCAACTTTTATCTTTAAGGTATTAACAAGTACTCCCTTATTATAAACAGAAATACTAGTACTTAAATAACCTATATCAATAATAATGCCACAAGTAGTATCCATATCATCACTTTTAAAAGCAAAATAATTACCTACAACATCATAACTTATATCAACAACACTTACTCCTAAATTATCAAGTACTCTTAAGTATTTATAAACATCATCTTTACTTGAACTAGTAATAATACTTTTAACTTCTAGTGATCTACTAAAAGTATTAACTGGTATATCTGTTTTACTAGAATCATCTAATGTATAATATAAAGGTGTAATATTAACTAACTCCATATTATCTTGAACTACATTTTTTCCTGATAAATTAACTACTTTTATCATATCATCTACGGTAATTAAATTATCTTCATTTTTTATATCTATTCTTGCCCTATTAATTGTAAAAGATGCACTATCTGTTGGAATAGTAAGTAATGTTTTTTTAATTTCTATTCCTAATTTTTCTTTAGCATCACTAAGTAATTTTTTAATAATACCTTCTAAGATATCATAATCAATAGTCATATCTTTTTTTACAGCATCATTATTTACTATACTACTCGTTAAGACATATAATTTTTTTTTATTTATTTCTGCCACTATAAGTTTTATACTAGCATAACCGATATCTAGACTGGACATTATTTTTCGCATAAATACCTCTACCCTTTTTCATAAATTAATTATACTAAAGTTTATTTTCATTTGCAAGATTCCAACTTAAAAAGACTATTAAGAACCCTTAATAATCTAAGTTTAAGTCTATTATACTTATCAGAATAACTTATTTGTTAATTAAAGTTTGAAAGAATCCCATTAATTCATTTCTTCTTAGAACAATAACCACAGCAGAAACAACAACAATTATAATTAACATAACAACTGGTATGCTAACTTTACCATTCTTTTTACCACTATCACCTGTAGTTGTATTATTATCAACAACACCTGGTGTATTTACATTACTATTTGGAATACTACCAACATTTATAGAATTATCTAAAGTTACATCATTACCTGCATTTAAAGTTGGCTCTGGATTTAAAGGAGTACCGCCATTATTAGTATTTTGATTATCTAATAGATTACTATTTACTTCCTTTAAAACATTTTGATAATTAGCATTATTTGTATTATCACTACTTACATTAGAATTAATTTCTACTGGATTATTATTACCAGTAATTTCTGGATTAACATTTCCATTAGAATTAACAGCAACATTATTTTCTAAATTAATAGCTTGATTGCTACTATTATTTGAAATATCCGTATTCATTGCAGGAGCAATACTTCCATTACTACTAAAATTATTTGCAGATACAGAATTATCATTTACTATCCCATTATTTACTGGATTTGTATTTTCTATATTACTAACAGTATTTATATCTGCTACTGGCTCTACTGGTGTATTAACAGCTTGAGGGATTGACTCTTGATTAATATTAGCATTAAATGTTGGTTGGTTATTAAGTTCCATAGATGTTTTGGATTCTAAAACTGGTGCAGCATCACTACCAAAAGTCTCATTTGTAACACTTAAATTACCATTATCAGTTAAATTAGCTGTATTTTCTGTAGTTTGAATATTTTGATTATTTGCATTTTCTGTACTAACTGATTCCTTAACAGCAAATTGATTATCCAAACTTGGTTGATTAAAATCATTATTTTGTTCAAATGAAGGAATATTATTTACGTCTTGAATACTATTTTCTCCTTGATTAGTAACAGTATTTAAAGGATTAGCTTGACTAGTACCATCACCGGAATAAACATTGTTATCTAAATTTTGATTAACATTATTTTCTTGAACCATAAAAGCATTAAAATCAGCTATGCCACTATTACTACTTTGGAAAGTATCTCCATTATTAACAGGAGAAATGCTTTGATTTACGATACTAGAATCGCTATTACCATTATCAGTTGGTTCATTACTACCTAGATTAACCTCAAAAGGATTAACAACATTACTAGCATCATTACCAACTGTTTCTTTAATCTCAGGTTGTACTTCTGAACCCACAGATTGATTATTTTCTTGTAAATGGTCACTACTTGTCATATTAGTAAAAGCATCAAGAGCAAGGGCAGTAAGTTCATTATTACTTTCTAACTCTTTATTGCTAACATTACTAGCAGTTGTTTCACTATTATTTAAGTTAGCATCAATACTTAAAGCTGCCTTGTTTTCATCACTACTAACAGTAGTTTGGTTATTATCAGTATTGCCAAAAACATCTTCAACATTTAAAGGAACAGTATTATCTTTAGCTTGTTCATTTATATTAGAATTATTATAGTCATTACTAACCGGTTTTACTTCTTCTTGCGTACTAGACGCATCATTCCATGTTCCAAAAATATCATCGGCATTTATATCACTTGCCGTAGTGCCATTACTTACATTAGTATTAGTATTTGCTACTTCACTACTAGCTGGCATTTGGTTACTTGTTGTTTCATTATTTTGAATAAAAGAAGAACCATCAAAATCAATTACCCCATTATTATTCTCATTACTCATATTGCACTCTCCATATCATACTAAAAATTATAACACAAAAAGTTTACAAGCAAAATAAAAAAGTACCAATAAATGATACTTTTTAAAATTAAGCTTCTTTTTTAGTTGTTTTTTTAGCAGTTGTTGTTTTTTTAGCAGTAGTAGTTTTCTTAGCAGCAGTTTTTTTAGCTGGTTTTTCTTCTGCTTCTTTAGCCTCAGTTGCTTTTTTAGTAGTTGTTTTCTTTGCAGTAGCTTTTTTAGGAGCTTCTTCAGTCTTAACTTCTACCTTTTTTTCAGTCTTAACAGCAGCTGGTTTATATTCTTTACCTGCTAGTGCTTCTTTAGCAATATTTACTAAGTTAGTAAATGCAGCTTCATCACTAATAGCAAGTTCAGAAAGCATCTTACGGTTTACTTCGATATTTGCTTTAGCAAGACCACTAATAAATTTTGAATAAGAAATATCATTCATACGGCAAGCTGCATTAATTCTTGTAATCCATAATTTTCTAAAGTTTCTCTTATTTTGTTTTCTATCACGGAAAGCATAATTACCACTGTGGAATACTTGTTCTTGAGCAGTTTTATATAATCTGTGTTTTGAACCAAAGTAACCCTTAGCTTCTTTTAATACTTTTCTTCTTCTTGTTTTGGAAACACTTCCACCTTTAACTCTTGTCATCTTCTACACCACCTTACTAGATTCTATCCTTTAATTTCTTAGCGAAAGTATCATTTAATACTCCCTTATTTCTTCTTTGTCTTACCATTTTTGCTGAATCTTTTGCTGTTTTATGGTTACCATTACTCTTCTTATATGTAACAGTACCGTTTTTCTTAGCATTTAAAACTTTGCTACTTGCTTTATGAGTTTTTTGTTTGCATTTTGCCATAATAACATTTCCTTCCTTACTTATTTACTTTTGGTGCCAATAGCATAAACATATTTCTGCCTTCTAATTTTGGCTTTTCTTCGATAACGGCTACATCTTCAAGTTCTTTTGCGAACCTTTCAAGTACCTCGGCTCCTAACTCAGTATGAGCCATTTGACGTCCCTTAAATCTAATTGACGCCTTAATTTTATGACCTTTAACTAGATAATCATAAGCATTTTTTTTACGAGTATTAAAGTCGCCAATATCAATAGTAACTGATAATTGATACTCCTTTAACTCTTTATTGTTCTCTCTTTGTCTTTTTTGTTGTTCTTTTAACTTCTTTTGTTTTTCATAACGATACTTGTTGTAGTCCATAATTTTAGCTACAGCAGGATTACCGCTTGCATTTAATAAAACCAAATCAAGTCCTGCATATGATGCAAGTGTTAACGCATCTCCACGTTTTTTAACTCCCATTTGTTCACCATTTGGACCAATAACCATCATTTCCGAAACCCTAATCTTATCATTAATAGGCATTTCATTCTTATCTTTTGCTATATAAACACACCTCCACTATTATTATATTTAAAAAGGCAGATACCTAGTATCCACCTATCTTACCTAAAAGTTTTCTTCTTTCCTGGCATTGAACCCACTTTACTAATTTAAAGTCAGGTGAATTTGTGGATACAAATTGCTTTCCTTTTTAATAACAATTAAGATTATAACACATTTTATTGTGAATGCAAGTAAAATATGCTATTCTTACTCATTTTCCGCTATTTTATAATAAAAACTCTAATTTTAACGTCCTCTACCTTCATTTAATTCTTTTTCTAAATTCTTTTGTTTTAAACGGAAATTTATTCTATCAACATTAGAATATGTACATATTGCTTCATATTGATCAATGTCTATTAAAATTTCTTTTTGCGGTTCCACAAAGCCTATTGAATTGTCTTTGCGGAATAAACTATTACCATAACAAATAACATTTGATCCCTTAGGTATTACAATTTGGGTAACTTCTGGTGTAAGATTTCCTTTATAACCACGATCTGTTTCCTTAGTAAATCCTTTAGCAACTTCAAACGATAATGATGTCGATACAAACCCATGGTCCCAATTTAATTGCTTGGTAGGATCAGCAATTCCACGATAAACAACTATATCTTCCGATAGCTTACATTTTGAAAGAGCAGATTCAATTTGTCCAATACTTGTCAATACTAAATCATTGTATTGTTCCTCAGTTAATAAATAATCTTTATACCTAGAAAATATATTTTTCATTGCAACTGGCATATCAGCACTGGTATATACTCCAGCTTCAACATCTTCTTTTTGATTCACATTAAATGTAGCATAGGATTGCTTTAACATTGTCATAATATATTCCCTATATTCATCATTTGCCATAGCTTCATCTAATGAAATTCCTTTGCTACGAACATATCTCACTATCGAATTAATAATACTATAAAGAGAAGATTTATAAAGTATTAAACTTTCTTTTTCTTGATTAGTAAGCATTTCATTTTGTTGTTGCTGTAAATTAATCATAACATCGGAATCTTTATTTATTTCAGGATTGCAAACCACTTCAGGATTAGAAGTGAATCTAAATCCACTTTTAACAATAAGGTCATATAATGGCATACTCTCTAGTTCATTTTTTACATTTTCGTTATCATTAATACTATTATATTTTGCTAATAATTCGTTGACTGTATGTAAAAAATTACTAATAAACAGCAATTCCTTAGGGGAAATTTTGGTTAAATCTAATGGTTCTATAGTTATGCTTCTAACATTTCCATATTTTTCAATAATATCTAAAATTGATTTTTTCAAATATTCTTCTAATTCTTCGAAACCATAAAATCCCTTTCTTTCCGTATTTATTTCACTTAATACAGCATTCAAATCTATAGTGATAGTATCATTATTTGCATCACTATTCTCTGAATTGTTAGCTTTCCTATATTCATAGTAAAACTTAGGAAAATTTTCACTATATCTAACTTTTAATTCGCTCATTTCCCTTAAGTATCCATTAACGATTTTTCGATAGGAATCATCTGCCAAACCAAAAAGTTCTTTAGTTACATCTTTTCCGTGATTTAACACTCTTATATGGTTATAGTTATAACTTTCAGATACAATAACTGTTATTTCATTATCTTTATCTGCTGTAGCAATATCAATGTATCCCAACATATTACAAAGTTTTTTTAAATCATCATTATGTGGAATACCAATATATTCTATTTTTTTGGCATCACCATTCTCATTAGTAAGTTCAAATGAAAAGCTACCATCCTCATATATTTTTAAACCTGTCAGATTTTGGATTCTTTCAGCCAATTTATTAAAATTAGCAGTTTTTACAACATCTATTTCTTTATTACCCATAATTTTTACACCTCATCTATTATAGAGAATAACACAGAATATTTTTTTGGTAAATATTTTCTAAAAAGATAAAGAATAAAAAAAGTATACTTTATTACTTTAAGCATACCCAAAAATCATTTAATCCGCAAATTTTTTTATTTGTTCTTCAAAGTCTGTATTACGATATCCCATCCACACAAGTTCAAAAACATCATCAAACTTTATAAAATCATCACTATTATAATTATTATACTTAGACTTATACTCCTTAACTTTCTTCGGTGGTATTAAATCTATTAAAAAATAACTAGGATATCCCGCACAAACATAACTTTTAGCTTTAAAATCATAGTCAAATATAATATATTTTTTATCATTTTTTAAAATCACACTACCAATTGGTAAAATACTATTTTTCATTTACTTCTTTACTCCAATTATCTATATTTTTTAAAATATCCATACGCATAGAATCACTGTACCCACTCCAAATAACTTCTTTAATATCACTTACTCTTATATAAAATGAATCCTTAGGTATAGGATAATTACATATACAATAATCAACTTGATAATATTTTTTATCACCTAACTTAGTATCATTAAAAACACTAGACTTGCAAAGTGAAATATCTGTATCTTTAAAACTCATACACATATTACCTAAATATCTATATATCATATATAAATCATCATCATTATTTAATTTAATTATACTTCCACAAGGCAAATACTTGCTATACTCACAATCAGTTTTTATTATTTCTTTCTTTTTAAATCCAAACATTTACAACACTTCTTATCTTTATATTTCTTAATCATCATTTTCTATAAAAGCAGTACTTTCTAAATAATGTCTTTCCCAAGTACGCATTCTTTTCATTCCCCGATGCATATGGCTTTTTTTCTCATTAAACATTGCAATAGCTTTTCTTTTTAATCTAATAGCATCATTATATAAATTACAATTTATATTTAAAATAAATAATTCTTTTTCAAAACTAAGTAATATTTTTTTAGCTTCTTTAGAATTAGTTTTCTTTAAATTAATTTTAAGTGCTTTTTTAACAACAATCTCACTTTTAATAGCATCCCTAGTTTTAACTAAGTTAAACTTTTCTCTTTCTAATCTCTTTATTGTTTTATCAAAATTAACATCAGTATCCAAAAGTTTTACATCTTCAGTATATTCCAAAAATAACCTTTTTCTTTCTTGTCTAACACACTCTTCTACTGATATACCTTTTTCTAAAGAAACCATCATTTCTATTGTTTGATACTTTTTAATATTTTCATTAACTTGTATATTTTCTCTCATTATATTATTTAACTCCCTATTTCCATTTTATGCAAAAAAATAAAGAGTGTAAAGAAAAAAAGTGCCATTATAAGCACTTTTCTAATTAATTTCTTTCTTTTACTTTGTAATCTTTTCTTAATCCCTTTAAGAAGCCTAATTTAGCACGTCTTACGTAGCCTTTTTTAACAACTTCGATTGAATCAATAGTTGGAGCATTTACTGGGAAAATACGAGTTACACCAATACCATAACTTTTCTTTCTTACAGAAAATCTCTTAGATACAGAACCACCATTAATATCAGTAACTAAACCTTCAAATGATTGGATACGTTTTTTGTTACCTTCAATAACCCAAACGTTAACTCTTACTGTATCACCAACACGGAATTCAGGAATATCTTTTCTTACATGTTTAGCATTAATTTTATCAACTAAATTTGTCATACGTCTAATTCCTTTCTATATAATATCACTTAAAATCATTATTTATCTTAAATAAGCGGATTTTCTACGGAAACTCTTCCGAAGCAAGAATATCTTACCATATTTAATTAATACTAGTCAATCTTTTTTCTACTAAATTAATATAAGTTTTATCCCAATTATTTTAAAATTATATTATAATACCATTCATGAAAGGAATCTTATGCAACTTACCAACATTGATATTATCCGTCATAATTTTAAAATTAAAAATAATTACCCTTTAATTAGTAATATATCTTATACTTATCAGTACATCGAATACTTAAGTAATAATATTTTATTTGAGCATAACACTTCTGTAATAACTAAACTTCTTATTAAAGATTATATAATAAATTCTATTTCTATTATTGAAGCTATATTTTATTCTTTACTAAATCCTATTTACAATTTTAAACATCCCGTATCTTTTAATTACCTATTTAAAAATATCATAAAAGAAAATATTCTTAAATTAACTTCTGAAGATATCAAACTTCTTTATAACTTAAAAACTTTACGCAATAAAATTCATATCTATTCATCATTTCAAGCCAAATTAACAGATTATAATTCTTATACTTTAGATGATTATTATTTAATGAGAACCATTCTTTATAAAATTTTAAATAATAGCCTAGTTAGTAATGGTAAGTTTAAAGTCAAAGAAAAAAATGCTCGTAAATAAAGCATTCTTTTAATATTGTTTAGCAAAATAAATATCATACTTAGATTTTTTACCACATACCGGACAAATGCTAGTATCATTATCACCAATAATACATCTTGATTTTAAACCCGTATCAGCTTTAATTTTATCTTCACATTCCATACTGCCACACCAAGTAATTTTGATGAAACCATTTTTATTTTTAGCAATATTTTTAAATTCATCATAAGTACTTGCTTCATACATCATACTATTACGTCGTTTTAAAGCTCTTTCATACATTTCTTTTTGCATGATATCCATAGTATCTTTAATAACACCAACAAGACCTTCTAAATCATCAACTTTAATTTTTTCTAAAGTATCTCTTCTAACAATAGTTGTAAAACCATTATCTAGGTCTCTTTTTCCTAATTCTAAACGAATTGGATAACCTTTAACCTCGGCCTCAGCAAATTTAAATCCTGGGGTTTTATCACTGTTATCAACTTTGTAAGTGATGCCAGCATTTTCTAAGCCTTGAGTAATTTCTTTTAATTTTTCAGAAACATCGCCGATTGGAATAATAATTACCTTAGTTGGAGCAATTCTTGGTGGTAATACTAAACCATTATTATCACTATGAGTCATAATAAGTCCACCAATCATTCTGGTTGTTACCCCCCAAGAAGTTTGATAAGGAGTTTTTAAAGTATTATCTTTATCTAAGAATTTAATATCGAAAGCTTTAGCAAAATGTTGTCCAAAATAATGACTAGTACCATTCTGTAAGGCAATGCCATCCCACATCATTGCTTCGATTGTATAAGTATCTTCAGCACCTGCAAACTTTTCTTTTTCCGTTTTTTTACCAACAATAACTGGCATTGCTAAATAATACTTCTGAAAATCTTCATAAACCTTTAGCATTTGTAAAGTTTCGTTTTTAGCTTCTTCGGCTGTTGCATGAAGTGTATGTCCTTCTTGCCACAAAATTTCTCTACTACGCAAGAAAGGTCTCGTTGTTTTTTCCCATCTTACAATTGTACACCACTGATTATAAAGAATTGGTAAATCACGATAAGAATTAACAATCTTTTTAAAATGGTCACAAAATAAAGTCTCGCTAGTTGGACGAATACACATTCTTTCTTCTAACTTATTTTCTCCACCATAAGTTACCCAAGCTACTTCTGGAGCAAAACCTTCAACATGTTCTTTTTCAATATTAAGTAGACTTTCTGGAATAAGCATTGGCATTTGAACATTTTCATGTCCTAATCTTTTAAACTCTTTATCTAAAATACTAACCATATTTTCCCAAATAGCATAACCATATGGTCTTATAATCATACTACCTTTATTCTTTGAATAATCAACTAAATCAGCCTTTTTGCATACATCAGTATACCACTGAGCAAAATCGACTTCTCTATCTGTTATATCTCTTACAATATTTGCCATAATATTCCTCTTTTCTTTATTTTTTAGTATAGCATATCTATAGTATCATCGCTATCATTTTATCTGTTTTATTTATATTAAATTATATATTTTTATATATTTATTAAAGCTTAATTTTACACTTGTTTAGGTAATTTGTGGCAGTTTTTTTAGATAATTTGTGATAACCTATATTTTATCTTTAAACTACCCCAAATTTTCTATTTCTTTTAAAACATTATTTAACATATCTGTTTCTTTTTGTAAGTCTAATCTTTCTTTTTCAACTATATTACTTGGTGCTTTCTTAACATAATTTTCGTTACTTAAAAGATTATTTCTTCTCTTAATACTTGCCTCTAAAGTCTCTTTTTTCTTAGTAAGTTCTTTTAATACTTCTTCTTTATCGATATTATTATCATAACAAATATAAACAGTAATATCATTAATGCTTACTAAAATCTTAGTATTTTTGTTACTAACACTTACTATCTTATCATTTAATTTTAACATTTTAACAGCTAAATCATCTAAAGAATCAGCTTCTACTTCAAAGTCTTTACCAATATTATTTTCTAACTTTTTATTTCTAAATAAAGTAATAAACTCTAATAACTTATCTACTTCTTTAGTATCTTCATCAAAAATATACTTGCTTTCATACTTAGGATAACTTGATATCATAATTGAATTGCTATCTTTAAATGGTAAATTTTGATAAATTTCTTCAGTTACAAATGGCATAAATGGATGCATAATCTTAATTATTCCTTCTAAAACTTTATATAAAATGCTCTTAGTTGTTATATCACTACTACTAAACTTAGCCATTTCAATATAATTAGAACAGAAATCATCCCAAATAAAGTTATAAATCTCGCTACCTACTAAGTTAAATTCATATTTGTCCATATGTTTAATAGTACTATCAAGAACCGTCTCAAACTTTGTTAAAATCCATTTATCTTCTTTCTTTAAATTACTAAAGTCTAGGGCTTTTAAATCACTAATATTCATTAAAACAAAACGAGAAGCATTCCACATTTTATTAATAAAATTCCAAGTTGCCTTTAATTTTTCTTCATCAAAACGAAGATCAGTTCCAAAAGCACAATCAGTTACTAAATAATATCTTAAGCTATCAGCACCATATAATTTTATCATATCCATTGGATCGATACCATTACCTAAAGACTTACTCATCTTGCGGCCTTCTTTATCTCTTACAAGACCATGGATAATAACGTCTTTAAATGGACGAACTCCATTAAGTTCTAGTGATTGAAAAGTCATCCTATTAACCCAGAACGGAATAATATCATAACCAGTTACTAAGCAATCAGTTGGGAAATATCTCTTTAAATCATCAGTTTGTTCTGGATAACCTAGGGTTGAGAAAGGCCATAAGGCTGATGAGAACCACGTATCTAGAACATCTTCATCTTGAACCCAGCCTTCACCTTCTGGAGCTGTCTGTCCAACATAAACTTCATCCCCACGATACCAGGCTGGAATTCTATGTCCCCACCATAATTGACGAGAAATACACCAATCATAAGTAATTTCCATCCAGTGATTCATAATTTTTTCAAAACGTGGAGGAATAAAGTTAACTTTAGTATCCGAATTCTTTTGATTTTCTAAAACTCTATCCGCTAAAGGACGCATTTTAACAAACCATTGTTTAGAAAGATATGGTTCAACAACCGCTTCTGTTCGCTCAGAGTGACCAACATTATGAACGATTTCTTCAACCCTTATAAGTAATCCTGCTTCTTTTAAGTCGTTAACTAACTTTTCACGACATTCTTCTCTTGATAACCCTTGATATTTACCGCAAACCTCATTCATTGTAGCATCTTTATTCATACAAACAATTCTAGGTAGGTCATGTCTTAGACCAACTTCATAGTCATTTGGATCATGAGCTGGTGTAATCTTAACAACACCTGTTCCAAACTCTGGATCCGCATGATTATCAAATACTACAGGTACAACTCGGTTAACAACAGGAACAATAACTTTTTTATCCTTTAAATCCTGATATCTTTCGTCATTTGGATTAACGGCAACCGCTGTATCACCAAATAAAGTTTCGGGACGAGTCGTTGCTACTTCTAAATATCTATCTTCCCCTTCAATATAATATTTTAAGTGATAGAATGCCCCTTTATCTTCTTTATAAATAACTTCCTCACTTGACAAGGCTGTCATGGCCACTGGATCCCAGTTAATTATTCTCTCTCCTCGATAAATTAAACCTTTTTTATAATAATCAACAAAAGTCTTAATAACAGCCTTATTTAATCCCTCATCTAAAGTAAATCTTTCTTTACTATAATCAACTGATAAACCTAGTTTAGCCCATTGACTTCTAATGTTACCACCAAATTCTTTAGTCCAATCCCAACAAGCTTCTAAGAACTTATCACGGCCAATACTTCTTTTATCTAATCCTTGTTCTTTTAATCTTTTAACAACTTTAGCCTCAGTTGCAATCGCCGCATGATCCATACCAGGTAACCATAAACAATCAAAGCCTTGTAATCTCTTATATCTAATAATTACATCTTGAATAGCTGTATCATAAGCATGTCCTATATGTAATTTACCAGTTACATTAGGAGGTGGAATTACAATACAATAAGGAAGTCTATCAGTATTGCCACTTTTAAAATAACCCTTATCTACCCAATTATCATATTTTTTATCTTCAACACTTAAATGGTCATATTTTGTTTCTAACATATCTATACCTCTTTCTAAAACTTAAAAAAGCCATAAATATAAGGACGAAATCTCGCGGTACCACCTTATTTTATGACTAATCATACACTCTACTTCTTAACGCGAAGAAACGTTTTATACTCCAAAGCAACCTTCTTACTATCCAATAACTTGTTTGCACCCAACACAAGCTCTCTAAAATATTAAATAAGTAATACTCCTCTTCTTCAACATATCTATTTCGTATTATAAATAATTTTTTTACTTTTGTCCACCAAAAATTCTGGCTAACTTTTTAACAACCCCAACTTGTTCTTTTTTTAGTTCCTCATGATATGGGCAAGTCTCACACTTACTTTTTTTACCCATATGTCTTTTAATTAAGCCATATCTTTCTAAGATATTAACAATTTTCTTATTTAAATTATCATCAGAATTATTTAAAAAGCCATCATCATGATCTAACTTATTTAAATAATCCAAAACTTCTTCACCTGAAATATCTGAATGAGCATTTACAAATAAACAAGCATTAGCCACTCTTCCTAAAGAATCAACAGTTGTAAAACCTGATTCTAATAAAATCTTACTAATTGGTACTTGATTTACTGTCGCATTATTATAGTAGGCAACTATATCTTCTTTTTTTAATTTTAACCCGTCCATAACTTCTTCTAACTTTGGCGATTCTATGCGGTCAATTATTCTACTTTTTAAAAATTCATAATTATTTTCTGACTCAACCCCAACTTCTTTTGGAAAACTTTGTAATATGCAACTAGCATTTACCGCATTATTTCTATTATACATTAAATCCGCATCAAAATATTGACCATAGAATAAATAATAATTTCTTAATAATTCTTTTTCTTTCTTACTTAAAGTTGGTAGGTCTTCTCTAAATTTTCCTTGTTCTTCTAGAATATATGGATAATCATCAATCACCCCATATCCTCTTAATAATTGGACAATATAATGTGCCAAATGAATATTTCTTTTACCCTTAATTGTATCTATAAGTTCTTCTTCCTCTGTCTTTGGTTTCATTTCCTCTTCCAAAAAGTCTTCTAACTCTTTTTTAGTCTTACGAGTCCCTTGGCTAAACAAACAAGCCTTAGCAAATAAAGCATAATCTTTAGAAGTCAAAATACCTTGATCACTTGATAAATCAATATCTGGATTAGTACAAGCTACTGTTATAGGCATAAAGTAAGCATTAGAAATATTTTCATTAAATTCTTTTACTTCATCACAAGCTTGACTTAATTTAGTAAGCTCTGTATCCAAAGTATTGGAAAATACTCCATCAACACTAAGCTTAAAATCAGTTATTTTACTTACCCTTGTTCCAACACTACTAGGTAATGTTTGTAAAATACAATACATATTTTGAAAATCTTGTATACTATCCAAATCTAAAACATCAAAGTCTTTAGCAAAAAAGGCTTTATATAATATTAATAATTGTTTTTCTCTATCTGTTAATTCCATCTAAATCACCTCTCGTATAAATTATATTAGCACAAATTTTAAATTATCAGTTAATTTTTTTAAATTTTTTAGCGGTTTTACCATATTTTTCATTAATTTTACCATTTTTAAGTAAAACAAGAGCCTTACTATGTTTTTTAGCTAAGTAATAATTACTCTTTAGAGCATCTATCATAAAGTAATCAAAGTCTTCTTTAGTATAGCCATATCCTTCCCCTAATTCTGGTAAGGCATAAAAATATTTTCTAATATCGCCTAAATAAACTTGTTTTAAAACTTCATCTTGTTCTAATAAATAATTCCACATTTCTTGATACCTAACATCAATACTAGCCAAATAATTACCAATTAAAGCATTTACTTCTTCACAAGGAGCCCATAAAATGGCATTTTTCATTTGTTTTCCTAAACTCATTCTAGCATTATCGCTATAACCATTTCTTTTAAGTAATTCATCGAAAGTTCTTGGTGCACATAAATGAAGAACGATGCCACCATAAATATACTGTTTTAATTCACTTACCTCGGTATAAGCTAAAGCCTTAGAAGGTGTAGCTTCTTTTTTAACTTCTTGTTCTTCTTCCATTACTTCTAAATCATGTTGATATTCACTATAAAACTTATCTACATAATCTTGCATAGCATCTTTACTAGCATCTACCATAACTCCTAAATTATTTATAAATTCATCGTGTTCATGAGTATCTTTCCATACTACATCAGCAAATAAACTTACAGCATCCATACTTTGTTTTATATATTCTGCATAAGCTTCTTTTAACTTTTCTAATCTTTCTGGCTTAATAACTAAACCATCTAAAGACTTAGCAATTTCATTTTCCAACTCACTAGCAACATCATAAATTTCACTTTTACCTTTAAGCATCTTTCTTTGGTCTTCTCTTGCCAAAACAGTATCACTAATAATCTTTAAAATAATCATATTACTATCTTGATTAGTTGGACAAATCAAAGCTGCAAAAGAGAAAAATGTTGGATAATCCATCTTTTTAGTATTAATTTTACCAACATCCTTTTTTAATGTTTGTAAAGTCTTAATAGTTAATTTGACTAAATCTAAATAGTGTGATTGTATTTCAATCAAAGCATCATCCTTTAAACTCCCCGTATAAGTAAGTTCTAAGATACCAATAGTATTATTTAACCTTAATTGCATTAAATCAAAACATTTAATAGTTAAATCTAAATTCCTTCTAAAATCTTTTATAGCATAATTGGGTATAACGTATTTCATTTTTTCCTCCTATTTATCCCTTTTTAAACTTGTTTCTTTAAGACGATCATAAACATCAAGAAGTTCTATAATCATCATATTATATATATCATCATTAGTATAACCATATCCTAAATCAACTCCAGGTATCATATAAAAATAATCATAAATATCTTTTAATATATCCCTTGGACAATAAATGGCTTTTTTACACACATATTCCCATTTTTCTTGATATTCCTGACCTAATTTTCTAAAAGTATCGCCAACTAATTTATTCTTAAGTTCTTTATCTTCAAAACAACTTATTTCTTTAATCATTTTACCTACCATACTATATCTAGCATTAGTGCTGTAACCATTTTTGATTAAAAGGTCATTAAACTCTTTTGGATCACACATATGTAACACCTTACCACCATCAAGATAATATTTAACCTCGTTACTTTCCGTAAAAATTGGGCTATTATTAGGAACATACTCTTTCTTTTCAGAAACCTTTTTAATATATATTTCATAACTATGAGGTAAACTCTCTAAGCTATCTTGCATAAATTTTACTTGTTTTTCTTGTTTTTTAGTTTTATCAATAAAACCATTTAAATAGGCAATTACTTGATAACCTTTTTCTAAATATTTACGATAAGCTTCTAAAAAGCATTCTTTATTTTCCTTTTTAGTAAAAGGATCATCACCTTTGATTTGATAATTACATACTAAAGATGCCATCACTTTTTCTAAAGACTCATTATGCTTATCTTTATTAAACTTAGCATTATGTTTTATAACATCTAAAAGTATCATTATAACAAAGTCATTTTGCGTATCTAACCCTGCTACAATAACATCAAATAAAGGAATATATTCTTCTAACTTACCTCGTGTATAAGAAACAATTAATTTATCAATAGTTATTTCTAATCTATTAATAATATTTAAAACTAGACTGTATAATTGAAACTTAACCTTATCATCCTGTTCTCTTTTCTTATCCTTATTTTCACTAATAAAAAAATCCATTTCTACTTCTTTTTTATCTTTTAAAGTTTCTTTTTTAATAGCCTCTAAATTTATTTTCATATCTTTTAAAACATTTATAAAACTTCTTATTGTACTTTTAGGTATTTTATATTCCATTCTTATCTTTCCTTCTTATTATTAATTTTTTTAAATTTTAAATAATTATTACTACCTCCCAATAGCCAATAATCAAAAACTACTAGTAGTAAACTTTTTTCTAGGGCTTTTTATTCTATCATTTCTTTTATAATTGTCAATAACTTTCAGAAAAAAGAAGTGTATAACTATCTTTTTTAAATAATTATTACACTTCTTTCTTAAAATTATGTTTTTAAAATATTATTTTTCTTTTCTTAAAGCTTCTATCTTTTCTAAAGTAAAACCAGTACCTTTAGAAATCTGTTCATTAGTTAAATTATCTTAATAAAATTTTTAGCAATATCAATTTGGGTTTCCTTTAAATCTAGTTCTTTTCCAAATTATTCAGTGCTTCGGTAGCATTAGCTAATCTAGTATTAAATACCATTTCTTCATTGCTATATTTAGTATATAGAGCAATATTTTCTCTAAAATTTACAATCTTCTTTTTGATTTGATGCTTATTTTACAAATATTTATTTTTCTAAAAGTTAATTTTTCATGTTAAGTGATTATGGAAAATAGTAACAAGACAAATAGAAAAATATTAAAATAAATTGTAAGAAAACTAATTTTATAGTATAATTTTAATAGTTAGAATAAAGGATTGGTACTATGGATACAAATAATAAGACAAATACCGTTGTTGACGTTGGTGACGACGGTAAATTAAATTTTACACAAGAAGAAGCAACTACTAAAGTAAATACTGTTTTTACAGAATTTGAGTATGATAAAATTCCTATTGTTGATTTAGTTAATCAAATGATTAATGATGCCGTTGAAAAAAGAGCATCCGATATTCACTTTGATCCGACTCCTGATATTTTAAATGTTCGTATTCGTGTCGATGGTGACTTGATTTTATATGCTAAAGTTCCAGCTAGTGTTAAAAAGAACTTAACGACTCGTATTAAAATCATTTCTGGTATGAACATTACTGAAACCCGTCTTCCTCAAGATGGCGCTATCAAAATGACTCATAATGATGCTCCTCTTGATATGCGTGTTTCTGCTCTGCCAATAGTTGATGGCGAAAAAATAGTTATCCGTATTTTAGACTACTCAAGAAGTATGGCTGGTCTTGATACCATTGGTTTATCAAAAATCAATTATGATAAAGTTATGCGTATGATAGGTGTCCCAAACGGTATTATTTTAGTTACTGGTGCTACTGGTTCTGGTAAATCAACAACCGTTTATTCCATGCTTCAAAAACTAAATCGTGTTGATACCAATATTATTACCGTTGAAGATCCAGTCGAAATGAAAATGCCTGGTCTAAATCAGGTTCAAGTTATGAGTGAAATTGGGCTTACCTTTGCAGCTGCCTTACGTAGTATCTTACGTCAGGACCCCGATGTTATAATGATTGGAGAAATTCGTGATGATGAAACTGCCCGTATTGCCGTTCGTGCCTCAATCACCGGTCACTTAGTTTTATCAACACTACACACCAACAATGCCTTAAATACTATCGAACGTCTACTTGATATGGATGTTGAACGTTACCTTTTAGGTTCTGCCCTTACTGGTGTTATTGCCCAAAGACTTGCTAAAAAATTATGTCCTAAATGTCGTAAAGCACGTCCTGTTACTGACTATGAAAAAACAGTCTTTAAATTAGCTTTAGGACTAGATGTTAAGGAAGTATATGAAGCTGTTGGCTGCAAACATTGCATCAATGGTTTTATTGGTCGTATTGCTGTTCATGAAGTCTTAATGTTAAACCAAGATGTTCGTGATGCCATCGTTAATAATGCATCTAAAGAACATTTACGTAAAATGGTTTATGAAAAAGGTCATACTGTTACCCTACTTCAAGATGGTTTAGAAAAAGTTGTTAGTGGCGACACCACTTTCGATGAAATTGTTCAAATTATTGATGTTGAATCTGACTTTGGTGAAGATGAGCAAGAACTTAAAGATGCCTTACTAGGTAAAACTAAGAAAAAAGAAGAAGAAGATGCTAACGTATTAAATAATATAACTGGTAATTTAACCGAAGTTTTAGGAACAACTCCAACCGATACCTTGCCACTAAATAATAAGGATACTAAAGTTGCTGAAACTTTAAACCAATCTGAAGAAACTTTAGGTTCTAATCCTGGGGTTCAAAAAACAGAAGAATTAAATACACTTCCGTCTAAGCCAGAGAAAAAATTGCTAACCGATGTAACCCCTTCCCCTACAGAAAAAACTTTAAATAATTCTAAGCCCTTACCTACTTTAGAAAATATAAATAATTCCAAAAAAACTGATTACGATATTTTGTAATCAGTTTTTTATTATTATCTTAAATATTATTAAAATCTAAACCTTCTTCTAAAGCAATATCTTTAAACTCTACTTTAAACTTTTCTATATCTTTTCTTAGCGAATCTTCATAAACACTTTTTGTATTACAAATAGCTTCATATATGTGTTTTAATCTTACTTCTTTTACATTATCAAATAAAGCATAACTAAAAGCATTAGAAATAATAGTTAAACAAATATCTGGATATCTTGAGGAAATTTCATATATTCTTTTATACTCATCTGTCATATCAACAATAAAAGCAAATATTTTTTCTTTAATAAAATCTGTATAAGGCATAACTAAATGCATTTGTTTTTCTATTTTAGGTAAAGTTCCCATTAAAATTTTAATAGTTGTATCTCTATCGGCTTCCTTTACTTCTACTTTTTGAAATCTTCTTAAAAAAGCCCTATCTCTTATAATGTATTGTTCATATTCCTCAGTAGTAGTAGCACCAATCATCTTAATTTCCCCACGGTCAAGTCCAGCTTTAAAAATATTAGCTAAATCCATACCTGTTGTTGTATCATTGCCCTTAATAAGTAAATGAGTCTCATCAATAAATACAATAGTCTTTTCACGTTTTGCAAGTTCTTTAATTAAGACATCAACTCTTGTCTCTTTTTGACCAGCAATATCATAATCCCCAATAATAGATGAAGCATTAAGCTTATATAAATCATAACCAAACAAAGCATTAGGAACCATATTATTTTTAATACGATAAGCAAGTCCTTCAACTATCGCTGTTTTACCAATACCAGGTTTACCAACTAGTAATGGTGATTTTTCTGGGGTTAAAAGAGTTAATATCATTTGTTTAATCTCTTCTTCACGACCAATAGCAGGATCAGTTATATAATCTCTTGCCACTAAATTTTCTGCATATCTTTCTAAAAAACTTATATTTTTTTCTTCCATATTTAATTCACCAAAAATATTATACAAGAAAACTAAAGACTAGACAATCAAAATTAATTTTGATAAAATAATAATTCCAAAAAGGAGGGGACAATTTTGAAATCTAGTAAACATAAAACTAATAAAATTAATTATGGTGCGATGACAATTAAAGTTGAAAGTAAAACAACAGATGATGTTAATTATGAAGTAAGAATTACTGATGATACTTTATATAGAAGTGATAATATTTCTGATAAAATTATAGCTGTTTTAAGTTTTAATACAATAAATCCTGATAGTTTAAAAATCATTAGTTCTTCTAAAGACTATTCTAGTAATATGCGTGCAGACATTATTAGAACTTCTCTTTTTACTACATTTGCTAATATTAATATTAATAGAACCAATGATTGTCTTACAACTTCTATTGAAAAAGCTAACTTTCTTGTCTTAAATAAAACTAAAAATGACTTCAAAGGTTATATTTCTGTTCCAAAAGTTATCATTTCGTGAATTTAAAGCTGCTTTAAAAAAAAAATTACAAAAACTAGTTATTTTGTATTGACTTATTAGCCTATCTGGGATACAATTAACTAGTAATTGATGCCTGATTAGCTCAGTCGGTAGAGCGCACGGCTGTTAACCGTTAGGTCGTAGGTTCGAGTCCTACATCAGGCGCCATTTATGTTAATTACAGTCTTCTAGACTGTTTTTTTATTGTAAATCCAATCTTTCTTCATATAATAATATTCTATTCTAAACTTTATAAAAATGGTGAATTAAAACTCACCATTTTTTTCTTACAATAATTTCTTCTTTCTAAAACAAAATTTATTCTTATTATATAGATATATTATTTATATAATCATGATTCAATAAATTAAAACATATAGCATTACATCTTTTATCTAAGAATGCCACAAATTCTTTCCCTAG
>HF993090.1:18034-25082 GCA_000433475.1 Mycoplasma sp. CAG:956 | reverse complement strand
ATAGTATTTAAAGTTGAAAACAACTTATTATTAGGATCAGTTAACTTAATGTCCATATAATTAGCCATTATTTCCTCAAATTGCCTAACTTCTGAATTTTGATAATAACTTTCACCATGTCCAGCGGTCATTTTAGGAGCTTTTTCAACAATAGTATTGTTATCCTTAATGTCAATAATACCACCATCAAGGGCTTTTCCACTATAAATGGCATCTATTATATCTTCAATCTTATATACTGTACTAGATATCTTTGTAAAAGAACGATTAATTGTCTTAGAATTTGATTTCAATGAATAACTATTAATATCACCATCTTTTTTAGCTTGAATAAAATTCTGAAGTAATTCATCTAATTCTATCTCTTTACAAATTTTCAAAAGTTCCATAATTAAACTCGTACTATGATTATCAGTAAAAAAAGCTCTTTTAAAAGTATAATACTCATCAGGAACATCCCCATTACTATAATTAAAAGATAACAAATGGGTAAATTCATGAAATAAATCATATGGATTCTTTAAATAAACCGTATTAGAAGATGCTAAATAATATGAAGAAGATATACCACTATTATAAACCAATTGAATTTTAGGATTAGCCATTTTAAAAAAATATATTGCCGAAAAAAAGCCATCTGCCATATTTCTATTTTTACTAACAGCAAAATCATAAGCATCAGCAAGAGCCTTTTTCTCCATTTCTCCCGAAAATAAATTTAACAAATCATTAATATTAGCCATACAAAAAAACTTCCTTATTTTTTATATTTTTCGAACCCGAGATAAAACTGAGTTGGAGCATCACAAATAAAAGTCATTTCTTTATTTGTCAAAGGATGCTTAATTACTAATCTATTAGCATGTAACCCCAAACGACTTAAAGAATTAATCTTTGCTTCATATTTCTTATCCCCAACAATCGGATTACCAATGTAAGCAAGACTTGCCCTTATTTGATTCTTTCTACCCGTTTTAATTCTTACCTTTACTAAACTTTGCGTCGAGTTAGTATCTAAGACTTCGTATTCCGTTACACTAGATAAACCTTTATTACTAACATAAACACGATGTGTCTTATCTTCTTGTAAATAAAATCTTAAAGTATCTTTTTCTTTTGGCAGCTTTCCCTCTACTACTGCAACATACTCTCTGGTATAACGAAGCCAGTTATTTTGCAACATTTCTTTTAATCTAGGATTCTTAGCAAATAAAACTAATCCTGAAGTATCTTTATCTAATCTATGTACAACAAATACTTTTTGATTTTTCTTATGTAAATACTCTCTAACCTCATGATATAAAGTTCTCTCTCGTTCTTTATCAGTCCCTACTGTTAATAACTTACTAGGCTTATTAACTACTAAGATTTCTTTATCTTCATATATAATATTCAATTTTTTCATTAATCTAACTCTTCACTTTCTTTTAAATATGCTTCATATTCATCTAAACAAGCAAATATTTCTGTAGCACCCTTACAACTACATATTTTATTTTTTATTTCTTTACTCTTAGGCATTCCTTTTAAATAATATAAAATATGACTTCTAATTTCTAAGGAAGCACTTATTTCATTGGTATCTTGACATAACAATTTATAATGATATCTCATCATATCAATCTTTTCTTTATTAGAAACTCTTTTTGGTAAACTGCCATTTTCCAAATAATTAACACAGTCCCTTATCAACCATGGATTTCCTAAAAGACCTCGGCCAATCATTACAGCATCGCACCCAGTTTCATCTAACATTTTTTTAGCTAAATAACAATCAGTCACATCTCCATTACCAATTACCGGAATTGATACTGCTTCTTTTACTTTTTTAATAATGCTCCAATCAGCTTTGCCTGAATAACCTTGGGACCTCGTCCTTGCATGAATAGCAATTGCCTTTGCACCTGCTGCTTCACAAACCTTAGCAACTTCTACGGCATTGATATGTTCATTATCCCAACCAGTCCTAATTTTTACAGTAACTGGAACATTCACAGCTTTAACAACACTAGATACTATTTTTCTGATTTTTTCTGGGTTTTTTAAAAGAGCACTACCAGCTTGATTTTTTATAGCAACTTTAGGAACAGGACATCCCATATTAATATCAATTATATCAGGATGCTGTAAATTTTCTACTAACTTAGCAGCTTCAATGAAAGATTCTTCATCACTCCCAAAAATTTGTTGACTAATTGGTCGCTCTTTATCATCCATCTTTAGTAAATCTAAAGTTTTCTTACTTTTATAGCATAAAGCCTTATCGCTTACCATTTCGGCATAAATTAAACCAGCACCCATCTTTTTTAAAATCTTTCGATAGGAAGTATTAGTAACCCCAGCCATCGGTGCTACTACAATTTTATTTTTTATATGTACATTACCTATATCCATAAAGTTTTTCCTTTCTTTAAGAATCACTTCGCTACTAATTATAGCACACCATGCCTTTTCTACCAAGTAAAATAAAACTTAAAAAAATACTAAGAATTTAAACCAAAATTTATCTTAGTAATCCAAACTAGGTAGCATAAAATTAAAATCTTCTTTACCATATATTTTCATAAGTTTTTGTATATCACCTGTTGGCTTTCTTAATTTATAATTATTACTATCAGCTTCAAATTTATTTCAGATGCAACTATTGAATAAAAGCCTAATGTTTCTTTGTATTTTTTTAATTTTTTTCCTTCTTCATCACTTATTGAATATATAGTTAGTTAAGTAATATTGACTTCTTCATTAAAAAGTTCTAACTTTAAGTACTTGCTAACTGCAACATTCTTATCACTTTGCATATAAACAAATTTCCAATATGCATAAGAAACTCCAATACTTACTAAAACCATAAATATTATTAAAATCAAAAAACTAATAGAAGCCATTATTTATCCTCTATTAGTTTTTTATATTTAAGATAATTCTTGATATAAATTTAATAAACTCTTTATTAAATTAGATTCCCTTATTACCTCTATAGCACTTTCTAACTTAGAAGTATCTATATTAGTTAAATCATTAATACTAGAAGAATTAGTAAAATCATAATTATCTAAAGTAATATTTTTTTCAATAGTATAATTAATATCATAAACATAATCATTATACTTAAAAGTAACAATTCCTTTAGTTATATTACCATCCTTACTAGAATTATTAGTAATACTAATTGGATATACTTTGTCATTATAATGATACTTTATATTAAGTTCAAATATATCTTTTTTAGAAAAATTAATGTCATATATTAATTTTTTTAAATTATAAATACTAACATTATATACTTGATTTTCTTTATCAACACTAATTTTAAAATCTAGACCAATAAAGTCACCACCAACATTAATATTTACTGTATTACCATTAGGTATTATTTCTAAGTATGCAAATTCATCATAATTAATTTTAATTAACTTAATATCACCATTTACTTCGTATATATCAAAGCTACCTTCCTGAGATATCTTCGAAATTATATCTTTAAAATTATCCTTAGTTATATTATTCTTATCAAAATAATTGGCAAATAAGTTAAATAATTTATTCTTTAATTCTTTATTATTATCAATATTATCTATTAATACTTCTAAAGAATCTTTATTTAATTTATAACTATGTTTTTTACCATTTATAGTAGTATCATTAATAGTAATACTATCTTTATTATTAATACTTACATACTTAGGTTTTAAAGATTTATTAATAGTATCTCTTAAAGAATTTAATGTTTCTTTTAACTGTTCAGTATTAAATGTAAAATTAGAAGTTAAATTATTAACATAACTATCTAACGATGTTTCACAGTTTTCTTGACATCCTGAATCTAGGGTTAAATCTAGGTTATATATTTTATCTAATAAAGTATCAGATTTTAAATAAATACCATTTTTAGTTTGATATAATCCTATATCATATAAAGAATTATAATTTGCATTTATACCTAAAGTATTCTTAGTATTATCAGCATCAATTTTAACATTTATTGTTTCTTCTGGATTATTATGATCATTAAATGTTAAGTTAAATCTTGTTGGTTCATTAACATTTAGAAAATCAATATTTTTATTATCAATTTCTGAAATTAAACTAGTATCAAGATTACTAACAACTTCTTTAAATATCCTTGTCTTATTAAGATAAGCAAGTACCAGTACTAAGATTAAACATATTAATATGATACTAATACTTATAATCGTTATAGTTTTAATCTTTTTATCCTTTGTTTTCATATTCCTCCTAATTGCATGATATAAATAGGCCTATAATACCGCCAACTACCGCACCTATAGGTCCGAATAACATACCAATACCAGCTGCTAAAATTAAGCCTGATGCTACTTTTACACCTAAATTTTCGACGGCACCACATCCATTTGATGAAGCAGTTGCTTGATGATATATACAGTTTCCAGCATTAGAACACACACGCTGAAAAATAGTAGCTGAACTATTGGCACTTAATTCAAAACCAACAGAATCACCCAAATTATAATTACTGCCATCCCAACTTTGAGATTTGGATGCAATTCCACTAATTGGTGTTTGAAGTATCTCCATTCCAAAAGTTGTCCAAGTACATTTACCTAACCACAAGAATCCGCAGCCATAAGTACTACCTGAACTAGCGGTAGTTTTATAATCAAGTCCACCAACTTCTCTTTTTACTGTTTCCCCACTACAATTACCAGTTAATCCAGCTTCATTAGTAACCGTACCATTTAAAGCTTGTCCTGCCGTATTCCAGTTTACTGTATAAGAATTAGCTTGACCATTAATAGTTTTACTCTTAACATAAGCCGATGGAGACGAAATACTAGCATTAATATCTGATACATACCAGTTGTTAGTACCCTTAGTACCCGATGTAATACTTATTGAACAAGTTGGATGCGAAGTTAACCTCCTAACATTAATACTACACTTACCGACATTACCAGCCTTATCTTTTACATAACCATAATAAGTTACGCCACTACTATTAGTATCCCAATTTAAAGTAGCACTCTTTTGACCATTAAAAGTTGTATAAGTACTCGTTGAAATACCTACTTCACTAACCCCACTTAAGTTATCACTAGTAGTTAAATTTAATTTAACATCCCCAATATACCAGTTATTATCACCTTTTTTACTACTAGGATCAACAGTAATACTACAAGTAGGAGCTGTCCTATCAACATTAACAGCAACCGTAGCTGAACATTCTCTAGAATTACCAATATTATCTTTAGCAGTCCAATTAATATTTTTAAAACGAGCCTCATCAGTTTGCGTTTCTGTAATATTTGGATTAGCACAGCCTGATCCTGAATCATTTAAACAACCATAAGTATAAGTATAACTAGTTGACCATCCTGGATTATCTACTGGATTCTTACAAGCTGGCTTAGAATTATCAATATTAGAAATATTAATTTCAACTGGACTACTAACATTACCAACACGATCAATGGCATAACCATAATAAGTTTTATTTTCATAAACTTCCATATGATTTTCACCACTCTTAATACTAAATTCTGGTGTAGTATCTAAATTATCCGTTAAAGCATAAGCAAACTCAGAAAAGCCTGAACCAGCACCATCACTACCATTAAAAGTAATTACTTTACTAGAAGTCTCATAAGAAGCATTAGTATCTAGGGCAAGACTTGGTTTTTCTTTATCTATCTTAATATTAACACTTTTAGAAAGTAAGCCACTACTAGTTTGTACCTTAACAGTAACTCTAGTATTTAATAAATAACTAGTTTCTAATTTATAAACATTAGCATACTCACTATTAGTACTAGGATAATTTATAACATTAGAACTCTTAATATCATTATTACCATTAATACTCCAAGTAATAGTCATTTCTTGACTAGCAAGTCCACCTAAAGAAGCTGGATCTAAATATAAATAAACATTATTATTAGTCCATCTAATATCCTTATTAACTCCTAATTTATTATTATCTCCTAAAGGATTGCCATCATCTTCATAAGCATAAATATTAATATTAGATGCTAAAGTATCACTATCTGCTAAAGCACAATCATTACTATCATTAACATTTATATCATAATCATCTAGATTTCTATTAATATCTATTTTATAACAATCAAAATATCCTCCTAAAGGATTACTTATTTTTTCATTAGCATCAGTATCATTTTCCATTTCTAAATAGCCTTCATCAACTAATTTAGCAACACTTATTGTAGCTACATCTACTTCATTATCAATAGCATATTCTAAAGCTTTAGTTTTAATTAAACTTAATTTATTTTCATAAGTTTTTTGTTTCATGTTTTTACTAATTCCATTATAACTAGCAATTGCTATTGTAACTAAAATACCCATTATTACAATTGCCGCTAACAATTCTGGAATAGAAAAACCTTTACTACATTTTTTCAAAATATTATACCCTTTCTATTCATTTTTAAAATTACAAGCATTGTCTTTATACTACTCACCTACCTTACTTTAAATATTCTACCATATCAAATCTAATTATAATAGTAAAATATTTTAATTTGCAATAAAAAAAGTAATGGATTAACCATTACTTAATTTCTTTTCTTAAATCTAATTTCTACTGTATCATTTTGTTTTAAAAGAAAACCATTAGCATCATCTGTATCTAAGTGAATCTCTAAATAACCATCACTACTGGTTTTAAAGAAAGCTTCCACTAATCCTTTTTTTTCACCATCAATAATAACCCCAACTGGCTCATCATCAACAACACCCCATTCTTTAGCAAGATCATCAGAAATATGAATATGACGATTAGCTATTATTCCACATGGTAAAGTAATTTTATCTTTAGGTCCAATTAATTCAAGAAGACTTGCTCCTTCTAAATCACCACTTTTTCTTACTGGTGGATTTATCCCTAATTTATAAGCATCTGTTTTTGATACTTCTACTTGATTGTAAGAGCGAAAAGGTCCTAGTACTCTTACTTTCTCAATAGAACCTTTTGGTCCTTTAATAATTATTGTTTCTTCTGATGCAAACTGTCCTGGTTGATTTAAAGCTCTCTTAAAAGTTAATTCAC
>HF993090.1:0-17998 GCA_000433475.1 Mycoplasma sp. CAG:956 | reverse complement strand
ACTCTTTCCAAATAACTTTTCATATACTTCTTTTGTTAAATGACAATGTCTATTAGACACTCCTACACTTATCTTCATAATACCTACTTTCTTAATACTAAAATTATATCGCATCTAAGCAAGAATAACAATAAGTAAACAAATTAGTTGACACTATAATTTAATATTCATTTTTATATTAAGAAAATTAATAAGACTATTTACTTCTTTTATATTCATCCCTACTTTAGATATTAATAAAGCCTGATTATAAGGTAATATTAAGACTAATAAATTAGGTGTTTCTTTAATACTTTTAATAAGACTATAACTATATTCTAAATGATTATTACCATCTTCTATAATAATATTATCTTTAAAATACAATCGGGACTTAGTATAATTTTCTAAATAAGTTTTATTAATTAAAAAATGAAGTTTTGTCTCAATAAGAGGAAGACTAAAAATAATTAAGAAACCTATTATACTTACTAATATTGTTAAAAAGTCCATAATATATATTCCTAAAAAATACTCTATCAAAAATATAACACTGCCTAATATAAGAAGATTCTTATATCTTACTTTATAAGCATATTCTCTATATAATTTAGGTGTTATTGTATATTCTAATTTCATAAACTACTCACTTTCAAAAATATTATAGCACACTAACTTTGGTTTATATACTTTTCTATTAGTTTCTTATTATTAATTAATCTTTCATTATCTTTATCTAATTCTAAAGCTTTATTTATATATTTTAAAGAACTTCGATATTTACCATTATTAAAACAAACCACAGCTAAGATATCATATATATTTAAATCCGTAGTGAAAACCTCATTAATATAAGTTTTGGGATGTTTCTTTATTTTTAAAGCCTCTAAACATAGTTTTTCGGTTTCTTTATAATCTTTTAATTCATAAGTAATTAAGGCCTTTTCCATATATGGATCTCTAAGATAAGGACTTTCTTTTATAGCCATATTTGCCCACATTAAAGCCTCTTTAGAACGATTTTGTTTCATATAACACCTAGCAATAAAACGCATTGAGGCACATCTTTCATCCTTCCAAGTAGCACTTTTTAAATTTAAATGTTTTTCTAAAGTAGTAATGGCTTCTTCATTCTTTCCATAATACATATATTCTCTTCCTAAGTAATGCATATTACGGTCATTTTCAGGATTTTCTTTTATCGCTAGTTCTAATAAGGGTAAATAAGAACTTCGGCTTTTCGTACTATCAGGATAATGATTAACTATTATTTTTTCAGTATATAAATATTTTTCTTCCCCCTTATATTTTAATATTTCATGAACTGGATTAACCCAAGTAAAACCTTTTCTCGCATGAATTTTTTCGCCATAAAAACTTATTATGGGATTATTATTCTTATCTAATGACCAGTTATAAACATATCTAATTCTCGTTAAGCCATCCTTCCAAAGGGCTTGTACAACCTCATACCAACCGCTTACTAAAACTTCATCTAAATCTAGACAAACACAGACATCATAATCATCAGGTATCATTTCTAAAGATTTATTGCGGGCTACATCAAAACGCCAGGGTTTTATTATTTTCTGTTTAACCGTAACTCCTAAAGACTTTAATAACTTAACAGAGTTATCAGTAGAACCTGTATCTAAAACATATATTCCATCCGCCCTCTTTACCGAATCATACCATCTTTTTATAAACTTTTCTTCATTCTTACAAATAGCATATACACATATTTTCAAATATTATCACCTAATATATGATATTTTAAACTTTCAAAAAAATGAATTGCATTTAAAATACTAGTATGATACTATATAAAGACTTATAAAAGAGGGATTATAATGAATAAGAAAACAGAATTACTTTTAAATTTAATTAAACAAAGAAAAACATGTAATGAAATTTGTGAAACTTTAAATATTTCTAATAAACAATTATATAATTATTTAACTGTCCTTCAAAATAAAGGCATAACTTTTAAAAAAGCTTACTATGAAACAGGGGATATTCTTTATAAGCAAGTTTTTAGTTCAGGAGAAATGAATGAACTTAATACAGAAAAAGACATTGTGTTATTTACTACTCCTGGTTCTTATTCTCTTAAGGTTGTTGCTATTTCTGATATACATTATGGTAATATTGATGAGCATCCTGAACTTTTAGATAAAGTATTTGACTACTGTGCTAAAAATTCTATTCATACTATTTTATGTGGTGGTGATATTATTGATGGTACTTTTTCTAAGGGTGAAAAAACCATTAGTGAGCCCTATGAACAAATTGAATATTTTCTAAAAAATTATCCATTTGATAAAAGTATAATTACTTATGCTGTTGGTGGTGATCATGATATTTCAGCCTTAAATAATAGAGGTATTGATTTAAGAAATATTCTTGCTAATTACCGTCAAGATATTGTTATGAAAAATTATACTTCACAAACAATCTGTCTTAAAAATGATAGAATTGTTTTACATCATCCAACCCAAACTGGTTGTCTATTAAGTAACAGTGCTAGTATTATCTTAAATGGTCATTATCATAATTATAAAACCACTGTTAACAATGGTATTCTTAGTATTTATATTCCAACTATTTCTGATATTCTTTGCCCTACACCTTCTGCCTTAGAAATAACCTTTAATTTTAATAAGGGTGTAATAACTCATGTTAATATTAAACAATTGCTTCCAAGTTTAAATATGGCAGCCATCAGTGATGTTCATTATGATATCAACAATAATCGTAAAACAGAAGATACTATTATTAATAACGAACACACTCCTAGTATTGCTAAAAAAGCTATTAAAGAGATGCCTCTTATTCTAAGCCGTACTAAAGACAATTTAAGTCCAATTGATAAGTTTAATGATAAATTTCATCGTAAGTAAAAAAGCATCCAAGTGATGCTTTTTTTCTATCCCGTGGCTCCAGTTGGACCAGTAGGACCCGTTGGTCCAATTGGTAATACTAAATTTAAAACATAATTTGGTGCGGCACCAGTAATAGTTGCTGAGGCACTTTCTCCACTAGATACAGTTCCAATTGATAAGGTTGGAGTTTCGCCTGCGGCACCTTGGGCTCCAGCTTCACCTTGTGGTCCCGTTGGACCAGTTGGTCCTTGTATACCTTGAATACCTTGGGTTCCAGCTTCTCCTTGCGGACCTGTTGGACCAGTCGGTCCTTGAATACCTTGAATACCTTGAGTTCCGGCTTCACCTTGTGGTCCCGTTGGACCAGTCGGTCCTTGAATACCTTGAGTTCCGGCTTCACCTTGTGGACCCGTTGGGCCAGTCGGTCCTTGTATACCTTGAATTCCTTGAGGTCCTGCTACTCCTTGTGGACCTGTTGGACCAGTTGGTCCGGTTGGTCCTTGTATACCTTGAGGTCCAGTTGGGCCTATTGGACCTGTAGGTCCTCCACTAGGACCCGTTGGTCCCGTGGGACCAGTAGTTCTTGCTAAAGCAAGTAATCTATCGACATCTAGACAACAACCACTTACTACTCCCTTATTCATAAAATTACCTCCTAAAGTATTTTATGAATTAATATAACAAATAACTACTACATTTATCTTATCGTATAACTATTATTAGCCATAATTGCTCCATATAAAAATAATATATCCGCATCTTTAAAATTAATATAATTATTTAAAATCTTAGGCGAAATATACCTAGTATCTACTAAAATAATTTCTTTATAACCACTAATTAATAAAGGTGCTAAACTACTAGTATAAGAATCTCTAAATATAATAAGTCTTTTCCCATTATTTTCTAATAAATTATCTATCTTTAATAACCCACTAGCACCATTTAAATATATATCATATTTATCTAAAGAATTAATTTTATCATAATTATAAACATCTATTTTTTTATTACTAGTTAAATCATAAACTACAGCATTATTTATAAAAGCATTTTCTGCTACAACAATCTTATCTAAATCTTTATCTAACACTAATCTACTACCATATACCCCATTAAAACCTACTACATCTTTAAAACTAATATTATCATCAACAGTAAAATCCATTTTCCTGGCTAGTTCTTTTGCTACTTTTAATAGATTTTCTTCTTTCCAATGGGTATCACTTTTATAATAATCATCTAAACTTAATATATTAAATAAATCTATATAATTACCTTTAACACTCTTATATAAAGAAACTAACTTAGTATAATCTAGTTTTAAAGAATTATTAATATAATACCCTTTATCAGGAATTAAAGAATAATATACTTTATTAGTATCATCAAGATATGAATCTATTATATTATTAATTTTACTAACTAAATTATTAACAGAGTTTTCATTAAGAGGATATAAAGCTTCATAAATATAATCTTTATCTATTTGCATATTATTATAATTACCTAACACTAACATATCCGTTTTAATCTTTAATTTTCTAAACTTCTCTCTTTGATAAAATTGATCCATACTATAACTATCAAATTTTTTAAAGAAATCCCCACTAACAATTGCCTTTAAAGATACTTTGGGAAATTGTTCTAATTTTCTTCTTTCGGAAACTGATGATTTCTTATCGGGTGTTACTAAATTTAGAAAAAAGAAACCATAAATAATAAGTCCAAATAAAATAACTACTACTTTGTTTTTTAAATTATCTTGCATAATTAACCTCAAAAGCGAAAATAAAGAAAAGGATTATAAGAATTATCAATTAAACTAGATGTCACTAATAAGAAAATAATTAATATTAAGACTATTTCTCCTAAATTAATAATTTTTTTAATACTATCTTTCTTTTTTAATCTTTCTATAATATTTTTTATAATTGGGGTACTAAATAAAATACCTAATATAATAATTATTATATAGTTTCTTAAATAATAGCCAGTTATCTTATTATAAAATGGTAAACCATTTAAGCCCACTATATTCTTTAGAATATCAAATGCTCTAGTCATATTATCGGCCCCAAAAATAACAAAACTTAAACCTACAATTAATAAAACATAAAGATGTTTTAAAATATTAGGCATCTTATCTAAATATTTTTTTAAAACTAGTTTTTCAATTAATAAAATAATGCCAAAATAAAGTCCCCAAATTATGAAATTCCAAGCAGCTCCATGCCATAGGCCAGTTAAAGCCCAAACAACTAAAATATTTCTTATTAATTTGTATTTGTTTACTCTACTACCTCCTAAAGGAATATAAACATAATCTCGAAACCAAGAACCAAGACTAATATGCCATCTTTGCCAAAATTCGGTAATACTTTTGGAAATAAAGGGATAATTAAAGTTTTCTAAGAAATTAAAGCCTAATATTTTTCCTAAACCAATGGCCATATCACTATAACCAGCAAAATCAAAGAATACTTGCATGGTATAACAAAGCATATAAAAGAAACTAAAGACTACACTTTTATCGGGACTATTTAAATAACTAGTACAAAAACTTCCTAAGACATTAGCAATTAAAACTTTTTTTCCTAAACCAATGGTAAATCTTTTAATACCCACGGCAACATTTTCTAAGCTAATATCTTTCTTTATTAAATTATCATTAATATCTTCATATCTTACGATAGGACCAGCAATTAACTGGGGAAATAAAGAAACATAAGTGGCTAAGTTAAAAAAGTTATCTTGGGCTTTTATTTTTCCCCGATAAACATCAATTAAATAACTAATTATTTGAAAAGTATAAAAAGATATCCCGATAGGTAATAATACATTTAATAACTTAAGATTACTATTAAATATATTATTAATACTCCTAATTAAAAAGTCAATATATTTAAAATAACCTAATAATCCTAAATGAATAATTAAAAATAATGCTAATAAATACTTATTCTTATGTTTTTCTAATACTAAGCCCCCAATATAACAAATAAATATTTCACTAATCATTAATAATAAATATTTACTATCACCATATAAATAAAATATTAATGAACTAATTAATAACCAATAATTCTTTATTTTATTGGGTACTATAAAATATCCTAATAATACTATTGGTAAAAAATAATATAAAAAACTAATACTTGTAAATAACATAATATCACCTTCTTATTTAGAAAAAAGGCCTTCCTTAAGAAAGCCTATTCTGCTACTGCTCCATTATATTCATCAGGCAATTCTTCTAAAGTCTCACCCTTTTCTAGAGTTTCTCCAACTTTATTATCCATATATTTTACAAATTCATCATAAATACTCTTAGCCCAATCACTATCAGCCATAACCATAAATATAACATCACCACTATTTACAATGTAAAGTTTTTCCGCCGAAACACAGATCCATCTACTCATATCAACATTATCTTTAATATTTTGCATCATACTAGTAATATCGGTTTTTTCTTTCGTTTTAATTACAGCAACTTCTAGGGCTTGGGAACCCATTACTGGTTCAGATACTACCAAGGTATTAATATCATCTGTACTTTTTAAACCGGTTAAAGATTCCACTAGTTCACTTTCTTTTAAATTTATTTCTTCCGTAGTAAGTTCTGGTAATTCATTAGCTAAATTTTTATAAATAGTTTTTAGCATTTTTTTAATATCCCCTGTAGTTTGGAGAGTTTCGTTAGTTTTACTTTCTTTATTACTAGTAATTGCAAATATAACTCCCGCTAAAACAACTAAGCCTCCAATCAGGCATCCTATAATAATATTTTTCTTACTTTCCATCTTTTTCATAATTTTTCCTCTTTCTTTTATTTATTTTTATTTCATCTTTTTAACAGTTTTAGTTTCTAAACTAACCCTAAAGACTTCTTCATCAAAAGGTATTTTTTTAAGGAAGGCATACCTTTCTGCCCCCGCTCTTCGGGCCTCATAAATTTTAATAGCATCCAAAGATTTACCTATATCACTTTCTAATAATTCGGTAATTTCTTCATCTACTGCCGAAGTATCTTCGCCTTTATTTATACAATCAATCTTCGAAAAACTTAAGATAGCCAGTTTTTTAGCCGCTTCTTCTTGTTCAGCTAACGAATAATTTTTATGATTTTTTCTTTCTTCTTCCCTTTTTCTTCGTTCTTCAGCCTCGATTTTCTCAATAATAGCCGCTAAATTATTAAAATCAATATTTATGGTATTTAAAACGCGGTCCACTTTTTCTTGATAATAATTAATATTTTCCGTAATTAATTTACAAGTTTCGGTATTTTTCTTTGGCATAATACCAAGTAATTCTTTTAATTTATCTAAGCAAAACTTATTTTTAGCATGCAAAGTTAGGATATCTTTTACTCTATCAACTGTTTTTACAGGTAAACTTTCTAACTCAGCCATTTTGCCTTCCAAAACATATTTTTTATAATCATTAAGTAAAGATATTTCCTTAGCAATTAAACTTTCAGCTAATTTAGCATCCACATTTTGATGATTAGCATTAATTTTTAAATCAAATACGGATAAATCTCCTAAAGATTCGCCAAATAAATCTGCCAATTTTTTATATTCATTATCCCCAACTTTAACAAAACCAGAACTAGGAGTAATACTAGATAATAATTCTCTTTCCCTTTTCCTAGCCTCTTCGATAGATGCTTTTTCAGCATCAAAAATTTTACTTTCTTCATTAACGAAAGATGCACTAATCTTTTTTTCGGCCATTTCATCTAAAACTGGTAAGGCATTCAAAGCCGCAATAACAGCTTCATTTTGACTGTATATCACATCCCCACTTAAATGAGCCTTACTATCTAAATTAATAATCTCCCCAATTATCTCTAGTTTTTCTTCTCTTTTCTTAATTTTTTTCTTTAAATCTCTTTTATCTAATATTCCTAGTATTTTTTCCCTCAAGTTTAAATCTTTATTATTAAGATTATCTAATTTCTTTTTAGCCTCCATATTTAATTTACTTAAATATTCTTTATAAGCCTTAAGACTATCCTTAAACTCTATATGTTTACTAATTCTATCATCATTCATTTAGTAACTCCTTCGTATCTTTTAATCATTTTAATTCGGTAGCATAATCTACTAACTTTGGTACAACCTCATCTATAGTTTGTCTATAACTATAATGTATTATGTCTTTTTGTTTTCTATTAAAGAAATAGTTTAATAAAGGATAAGTATCAACCTTCGATTTAAACTTATATTTCTTTTCTATCGGACTACATAAAAATATCTTACAACTAATACTTCTATGTTGACATACTCCTTTAATTAAATAAGGACAAGGTTTCTTATGGAAATAGCAGCACCCATTAATTGTAGCAAAACATTTACCACTTCTATTCCCATAACATTTATCACATTTAAAATCACATACTTTATGACTAATATTATCTAAAATAGTACACATTTCATCATAGATATAATTGTATCTATCACTTAAATTCTTATAATTTAGAGCCTTAACCATCTTAAGCATCCAAAACTCTTTTGTATCATAAGGATACTCTTTATCTAAAATATCAACTGTATATTGATAATTGCTTCTATCATTCTTAATTATTTTCTTCATTTTCTTATAATCATTTAAGCTTAAATTAATTGTTTCCATAAATACCTCTTCTAATCCATTATATCAAATTATAATTAAAATAAAAGTCTTATCTACTCATTACAATAAGACTTAAATTTAGGAAAAAAACATAAAATATATAAAATATCAAAAGTATAACAAATAATCCCAATAGCAAATATAAAAGCATTAATTTGTAAAAAAGCACTCTTAGCTATTACCATAAAGAAAGTTCCCAACATTTTACTAAAAGCTAAAATTAAAGATTGTCCCTTTAACTTATTATCTAAAAAACGTTGTTTAAAAAATAAAATTGACATAAGGGCATTTTGAAAGAACGAAGCACAAGAAGATGCTGGTATTTTATTTACATATTCTAAATGAAAAGCATATTCAAAAACAAAGCCCGTAATTAATAATAAAACACTATAAGAAAAGAAATACTTAGGTTTTGGAAAATCTTTTTTATTATATTTAAAATGTAAATAACCAATTGCACCATCTAAAATTATCCAAATAAGATTAATTATAACTAACAATCTAGAAGAATCCCAACCATTATTTAATAAAAAGATTAACTCCCAAGAAAAATTAAGTCCAATAGCAATTAAAGGCATACTACAAGTTTTATCTCTAAGTCCACATCTTATTATTTCTATATAAGTAATTACCCAGAATATTCCACCTATAGTTGTTAAAATTGTATCCATAACTACTCCTAATAATTTAAAAGATAAGGATTATCTAGTGTACCATTACCACCTTTATATATAACATCACTCTTTAAATATAAAGTTGGATAAATTAAATACTTAAAAGTAGGACTAAGTGAACTAATACTACCATTTTCTAAATGAAATGGATAAGTACCATTATTAGTAGTATCATAATTTAATAACCATATACCTTCATTTTTATCCAGATAAGATTTTTCACTGCATGTTTTAAAATTAGAAATTGCCACGTTTTTACAAGTATCCATTTTTGTTAAAACATAATCACTAATAGTAGGTAAACCAACTAAAACATCAATATTAATACCAAAGGTCTCATTTTTATACCAGCCATCAGCACTGCCATTTTTATAATGCTCGCTAATCATTTTAAAATTACCAGTACTAAGCATATTTCTCGTTTTATCATTTTTTAAACCAATTTTACTAAAATCTAATTTAAGCCCGGTAGTATCACTAGCATACTCATAATCACTAAGAGCATTATAGTATCCATTATTTAATAAAGTACCAATATTTGCCGTGCTAAAACCTTCATTTGTTCCTTTATTTGCCCAAATAAACTTAGTAATATCACCTAACATTAAAGCATCATTTCTTATTAATTTAAGACGATATTTATCCGTTTCTTCATTAGTTATTTTAACTACTTCTAAAATCCGCCATACTTCACAAGTATCTTTATTACTATAATCATCACAATTAAAATAAACATAATTATTAGGATTTTCACCAGTATAACCTATTACATTATCCATTTCGTTATAAATAGTATCATCATCTTTAGCATAAGCATAATTAAAAATATAATTACCCAAACTATCTTCAAAATAAAGATTACATTTAGTATCACTATCTAATTTTGAATGACTAATAGCTTTAACATCCTTATCATAGAGAATAGTAATATCTTTATTACAATCATATCTAACTAAATTAGTACCTAAAATATCACTTTTAATATCATTTATATAATATTCATAACTTATTTTAGGTTCATTAATCTTAAAAATAAGAAAAAAACCAATAATTAGAAGAATAGCACTCGTAAGTACTATTCCCCATATAATAATTTGTTTTTTAATAATTATTTTACTCTCCATTTATATTCCCCTTCAGTATGTGAACCAACTACTTCATCATTACGATCTGGCTTATCACATTTCCAACTGCCATCTTTATCGCATTTTTTATAAACGCATTTTTCCTCAGTGCCATTTTGACAATCTCCTGTTATTTCAGCACAAGTAACTTCGTCAGTTTCACAGTCAGTCTTACCAAAGTAATCATGAGTATCATCTACTTCTCTTTCTGTTTCATATCTATCAAATTCAGTTGCAGTTGAAGAAGTATTACCAGCTGCATCATAACAAATACCTTTATAAGTAAAATATTGATTACTCTTAGCATAACTATCATTAGCAAATTGATAAATTGGACCATTTTTATTATTAATATTATAAGAATAACCACCACTAGTAGCATCATCACAAACTAATTCAGCCTCATTAGTAGAAAATTCATCCCACTCATTAACACCTTTATCATAAAATGATTTAGGATTTCCTAAATAACTCTTTAAGTTATTATTATTACTTAAACCTTTTTGGTTCCATGTATTGCAATCGATATCAACTTCTGAAGTACTATCTCCACAATCACCAGAGGTTGTTTTACTTACCTTGTGAACACAATGATGAGCAATTAATTTCATTCTTAGAGTAGCTTTAGGAGCCGTTGTATCTTTCTTTATAGTCTTACTACAACTTCTTGATAAGCCTGCCTCATTATAATAAGTTCCCGTAACTTCCATTCCTTTAGTATCTGAGGTAATTGTATAAGTATCATTATTACTAACACCATTTGGAACCGTAATTTTACCATAAGTAGCAGCCGTGCCACCTCCTGTTACCTTAACAACAACATTAGAGCGGTACCAACCATTATTTCCTTGAGTTCCATTAACAGTTAAATTACAAGTAGGAAGTTCTGTTAAACGTTTAACATTAATACTACATCTACCAGTATTACCAGCCTTATCTTTAACATAACCATAATAAGTTATTCCCAATCTATCTGTATCTTTATTTAAAGTAATTGTTTTTAAGCCATTATAGAGAGGATTTGGATTAGTACTTATGCCAAACTCACTAACCCCACTTATTTCATCATTCATCACTAAATTTAGTTTAACATCGCTAATATACCAATTATTTAACCCCTTCTTACTACTAGAATCAACACTAATCTCACAAGTTGGATCCGTAGTATCAACATTAACTTTAAGATTATAAGAACAAGAAGTCTCATTACCAATATTATCTTTAATTGTCCAGTTTACTTGTTTAAACTCTCTTTGTTCTGTTTGGGTTTCATAAACATCAGCCATGGCACAGCCACTTCCTGTATCACTCTTACACCCATAAGAATAAGTATAACTAGTTGACCAATTAGCATTATTAACAGGATTTTTACATACTGGAACTGAATTATCAATATTAGTAATAGCAATTTCAACTGGATTACTAATATTACCAACAACATCTATCGCATACCCATAATAAGTCTTATTTTCATAAACTTCTATCTTAGCATCACTACTAGTAATATTAAATACTGGTGTATCATCTAAAGACTCCGTTAGAGCATAAGCATACTCCAAAAACCCCGAACCATCTTTATCACTACCATTAAAAGTTATTATCTTTTTACTAGTCTCATAAGAAGCATTAGTATCTAAAGTAAGACTTGGAGCTTCTTTATCAATTTTAACACTAACCTTTTTAACTAAAGTACCTTTAGTTGTTTCGACTTTAGCAGTAACTACAGCATTTAATAAATAACTAGTTTCTAACTTATATATATTAGCATAGCCAGTATCTTTACTAGGACTATTAGTTATATTACCATTTTTTATATCATTATTACCATTAATACTCCAAGTAATAGTCATTTTACTATCACTTAGACCCCCTAAAGAGGCAGGATCTAAATATAAATAAACATCATTTTTAGTCCATTTTGTATCATTATTCTTTCCTAGTATATTATCATCACTTAAAAAATTACCATCATCACCATAAGCATAAATATCAATATTAGAAGCTAATATATCACCTTCTGCTAGGCTACAATCATCACTTGGTATTACTTCTACTTCATGTTCATCTAAATTTCTATTTAATTTTATATGATAACAATCTAAATAGCCTCCTAAAGGATTACTTATTTTTTCATTTTTCTCCGTATCATTTTCTATTTCTAAATAACCATCACTAATTAATTTAGCTACACTAATTAATGTAGCATCTACTCCATTATCATTTGCATACTCCAAGGCCTTAGTTCTAATAAGATCTATTTTATTATCATAAGTTTTTTGCTTCATATTATTACTAATTTTCGTATAAGATGCCGTAGCAATAGTTATTAAAATACCTATTATTACAATAACAGCAAGTAACTCTGGAATAGTAAAACCATACTTTTTATTTTTCATATAACTCCCTACCTTACTATCTAAAATAATAATATCATAGTTTCTTTTAAAACTAAAGTTAAAAAAGTATTAATAATTTTACTTATCAATACTTCTTTTATCTAAATTATTTACTCTTTTTAAAGAGTTTTCTTGTCTTTTTATCTTATTATAAATATCTAAAGATATATTATCTAACTTACTTGCATCTATTAACTTATTAACCTCTATTACATCTATAATATTTTTTAATTGAATCAATACTTCCTCTGTTATATCAATATTACTCGGTAAATCATAAGTAATATATTTACTATCATAATTTTTATAACCAGTACTATTCCATTCTTCTACCATAAATTCTTCACTTTTTTTTGGTTCTGTATTAACTACTGTATTAATAAAGATATCTCCTAGTATTATTTTATCATTATAATCATCATATATAATACCAATATTGGGTGTTAATATTACTTTTAAATTATGGAAACAATACCATCTTTTTAAGTCCTCTATACTACTAGGAATTCTAACATTACCCTTAGTTACTCTTTCTAAATCTTGTAACATTTTTATTTCTGAATGCTCTAAAGTATCTTTTTCTACTACAGTATCACAATATAAATTAAGAGCAGTTCCACAATATAAATTATCATTATTACCAGCTAAAATTACTTGAGTATCACTATCAGTATATATATAATGAGGCATATTAGCCATTGGCTTATAATGTCCTAAAAACCTTGGAAAAGGATCTTCAACTGTAATCTCATTAGACATATTTAAATCATTATTACCAGTGCCCATTGTAACTTTATTTAAAACTAATTGATGTGCTTTAGCCTCATCAATTAATCCTTCCTCTAAAGCCTTGGCATAGCCAATTTTATCTTGTTTAATAAACTCATTTGCACCCACTAAATAAACTTTATAAAGTTCTAATAAGTCCTTATCAAGATGCTTTCTAATAAAATTCCAAGGTACCTCAACATTATCAAAACATAACATATTACCATTGCGCCATACCCAACTTTGGGCAACTAACTCGCCAAGCTTATTATAAACGACAAATATTTTACCATTATTACTAGTCATAGCATGTTCCATAGAAACTTCAGCTAAATCGCCTATCCTTTGACAACAATTGGTAAGTTCGCCAACAACAAATCCTAAAGCATCATCTAAACGTAAAGTTTTATAAGTATACCCATACGCACTACCAAAAACTTCTGGAATCGTACTAAAAGTTCTTTTTTTTGTCATCGCATACATTCTTTGTAATGTCATAAAGCTAGTCTCACTATAACCAATTCGCATCGCCCAGGTAGCTAATTTATCATTGCCAACTTCAATATGCTGATAATTTTTAGTATAAATATAATTTAATGCTCTTTCTAAAGTTAACTTTCGATTTTTATTAAAAGTATAAATTTCTGGAAACTGAGCCTGGATTAGTCCAATACAAGCCTTAATATCATCACTAGCTTGAATTTTTTCTAAGTTATCAATAAAGAACTCCTTAAAAGCAGGATGATATTCTAATTTAAAACCACCACATAAATTATGTAAACAACTTGTATTTAAAACTGGTAAATTAAAATCTGCCATAATATCTTTTATATCACTTAAATCTTGCCAGTTATAACACTTAGAATCTAGACGATACCCTCCATCTTTACATAAATTATAAATTTCTAACATATTATTTTTATCATCTAAAAAAGGATATCCATTTTTTATAAATATTAATTTTAATTTGGCTATAGCTATACTATTTGGTAATACATCTTTAAACTTAGGATTAAAATAATTTAAGAAAGATTGCATTTGTAGACTATATTTTTTAGAAATATTTGGTAAACTAAACAATTTTATTAATAAATTATACCCTCTATCATCTCCATGAAATATTCCAAAAGCATAACTAAGTTTAATAAACCCATCCATCATATCATCATCTAAAACAGAAACATTACATATCTTAACCAAATTACTCCATTTTTTCTCATTTTTCTTAAATAAAGGAATATCATTTTCTAAAGCAACCATTACACTATAACCAGGTAAATACTTTTTATCTAAACCTAAATACCATTTAAGAAGAAGATTTGCGTTATTTTCATTTAGCAATCTATCAACTAACTTAGGATATTTAAGACCCATACTCATCGTATCTTGATACCCTAGTGTTAAAAAAAGTTTAATATTTTCTGTGGGATTTAAATGACTTCTTATTATTAAAGGTCGTAAATCTTTATCTTCTAAATAATTTCGATATCTTTCATCTTTTAAATAATTACCTAATTTTTTAAAATTAAGACCTCTTTCTCCATAAAAAACTCTTTGTAATTCTAAGGAAGCTTCAGCATCCAAACTAACATTTTTAAATTTATCTGAAATATTTCTTACCTTTTTATCATAAACTAATCCATTTAATATTTGTTCATACAAATTATCATCTAACAGATTTCTTAAACCTTCGTAAGTATAATCTCCTTGAAAATTAAAACGAGTAACTATATCTCTTAATATATATCCTAAATATTCTTGATAAATTTCACAAATATCTAAAAATTTTTTATCGGTTATACAATTTAATATACTTTCCAGTATTGGTTTCTTTTGTAAAACTTTAGCATACTTATAACTTATATAAGCTTCCTTACCAAATAATATAGTTAAATCTTTACCAATTAATAATTCTTTTAAAATAGGATACTTAGCTACATCTTTAAAACTTAAATCATCATTTTTTAAAATATTCATTATTTCTTTTTTAGTAATTTTATCTACTCCAAACTTTTCAAAGTCTAAAAAAATTTGTGGATATTTATTTCTAAAGCTCTTATTCTTATAAAGATATGTATAATCACACTTATTATATTTTATATATAAATAAGTATTTTCTAAAATTACTTCTTCATAATCAATATTATCTATATTATCAGGAATATCAATACTTTTAAGCATAGGTCCATAATTTTTAATTAAATTAACTAACTTTTCTTTGCCATAAGTAGCTAAATATTTTTGATAAAAAGGTATATCTATCTCAAAAACTTCTAATATATCTTTATCATAAAAATACTTCATATCTTTAGGACTTCTACTAATAATATCAAGTAAACCATCATTTTCATAAAATGCTTTTCTTACTTTAAAACTAGCTTTATCAGATATAAAAAGTTTTGGATACTTACTCTTAAAAACACCATCTATTATATGATAACTAAATATTTCTTTTTCTAAAAAGCTTCTTCCAAAATATTTATTTTTTCTAAATTCGGCAAGCATATAACTAATTGCTTCATTAAAATCATCATCAGTTTTAACTTGCCTAAATTTATTTTTTAAAGTTCTATCATTAAAGAAAAACTTTCTTTCATTAAAATACTCCCATATACTTATATCTCCTTGTTTAATAAAGAATAAATGATTTTCTTCTTCAAATCTAATGATATTATCAAGTCCCATCAAATCTACTAAAAAAATATCATTATTATCCATTAATTGATATCCTTCCTTACATAGTTTTAAATCATTAAGACTTTCTATCTTTTCTACCCTTTTTTCCATATAAGTCCTCCAAATTAGTGCTTATTATAACAAAAAAAGCTATAATTAGGATAAAAATTATAACTTTTTAACACATACAAACAGATTTTTTATTTTCTAATTTTTATAACCAACAAGCTTATGTCTATTATCCCAAAGTTTAAGTAACTCTTTTAAACCAACACTACCTAAGATAAAGACAGTAACATTAATAAAATAAGTATACCTTGGTTGAATTTCTATTAACATATAAACTAAGGTATTTGTAATAAATAAAATATAAAAATAAAATAAATTATTATTTAAAATATCCTTTTTCTTTAAAAATACTCCTACTATAAGTCCTAGAATCATTATCCCATATATAACTTTATTAACACCTGATACTAGATCTTCTAAGAGTTTATAAGAAATACTTATTCCCATAACCGAAATAGCCTTATCATTATAAATACCACTACTAGATTCTAAAGAACCATTTAACACAAAATTATTCGTCTTACATACTAAGAGCTTACCTATTTTTAAAGGATTATTTGTTCTTTCCTTTATTACCTCTAGTTCTTTTTCCCAATCCCCTAAGTAATTTTCATCATTCGTATCATATCTACCACAAGTATCCAGATTAGTTCCTAAAACAAATTTCCATAACGGATTATTATTCTTAAGTCCATCTTCATTAATATTATTTTTAACTAAGTATCTAGATGTTCCTATATTAATTAAAAGATAAAAGCAAACAAAGATACTACATCTTACTACCGTAAGTACTAATTTTTTACTCTTTTTAAAATCCTTCTTAGTTAATTTTAATACTCTATATAGTAAATAACTAAATATTACTACTATTCCCTCTGGTCTTAAAACGTTAGCAAGTCCTAGTAAAATACCTGCAATTATATAATTTTTTAATTCATCTTCTTTATTATTCTTTAAAAGAAAATATATACTTAAATAACTAAGTAAAGCACTTAAATGATGATTAGATATAACTGTGGCTGAATAAATTGAAAAAGGAAATACAGCATATAAAGCTGATACTATTCTAGCTTCGCGTTCTCCTACTAACTTTTTAACAGTCTTATAAATAAAATAAGTTAAACCTAATTCATAAAAAATATTTAAAACTTTTAAGAAAACTTCACTATTAATTATTTTTAACATTAAAGCTTCATATAAAACAAATCCTGTTTGATAAGGCCACATACTAAAGTAACCAGTTTTACTAAAACTATAATCACCTAAATTAAACTTTCTAGCTGCCTCCAGTAAAACCGCAAAATCACTAGTCTGAGGAACATTAAAAATAACTATACCTGCAATTCTTATAATAAGACCAATCAAAAGTAAATAAAGAACAAAGCATTTACCCTTATATTTTCTAATTATAAAAATAATACTTATAACTAAAAGGAGTCCTAAAAATAAATTATTACTAATAAGAAAAGCTAAACTTAAAAAAATGGGTATAACAAGACTAGCATTCATAAAAAACTTATCTAACTTAAAATCTTTAAATTTCTTCTTTAACATACAAACCTACCTTTCATCTTTTAGTATAAAGTAATTATCTAGTTTTAGCAATATTTCTATTGGCAAAAAAGTATTTTTGCGTTAAAATGTTTATAGGAATTGCCTAGTAGCCAAGTGGTAAGGCATCAGATTCTGACTCTGACATTTCGTGGGTTCGAGTCCTACCTAGGCAGCCATTTTGATATTAAGAACCTTTATGAAGTAGTCAAGTAAAAATAGACACTTTATAAAAAGAA
>HF993089.1:34321-37599 GCA_000433475.1 Mycoplasma sp. CAG:956 | reverse complement strand
TTGGCTTAATGAAACATATCAATTCTCTCGGACACACCTATATTTTGAGACTAAAAAAAAACATCAAAGTACTACACTTCGACAAAAAAGAAGGTCATAAAATTTGGAAATGGCTAAATGAATTGCCAAAATACAAATATCATGCCAAATCTTTCAACAAAATTAAATTTACAGAAGATAAGTATATTACCAACATTGTCATAAGTGATTCCATTGATACTGATGATCCTTGGATTCTTGTTACAAATGGAAATTCTAAACGTGCCATTAAAGATTACAGTTATCGCTTTGGCGGTATAGAATCAGTATTTAAAAATCAGAAATCTAATGGCTTTTATCTTGAAAATACAGTTAATTGTTCTTTAGATTACTTCAAATCAATGTATTGTTTTGCTTGTATTGGTATCCTATATTTAACTATTCTAGGATCTGACTATTCTAAAAACACAAGATGTTATAAGCATACTAAGATTAAAACTCACACTAAAGTTCGTGGCATTAAAATCAGAATAAAGTCGCTATTTAATACAGGCTTAACCTTATTCCATCGAGCTTTTGAATCTCTAAAATATGTAAAATTAAGTTTTAAATTTATACTCTATGACATATAGTAAATTCACATTATAAACGAGTTTTTTAAAACTCCACCATAAGGCGGAGTGCGTTGCTGTGTCAAAAACACAGCTTTTTTAGATATTTTCTTAAACATTGTATTATTTTGCCAAAATACTAAGTAGGTGGGCGAACTTTTGACAGCCTTAAACCTAGTATTTATAAGACTTTGAAAAAAACTGTCAGCTATTCAGAGAAAAATCATAAGTATCACCTACTTTATTATAACAAAAAAATAGGATATGGTCTCCTATTTAGTTAGTATCTATAATAAATGGTTCATTTGCAGTTCCAGTTCCACCAGAAATTTTAACATCTGATTTTAAATTTATAACAGGACGAACACCGTTACTTCCACCAACGCTTGATCCAATATAAAGGTAACCATCTTTAACTAGATTCCACTCTCTAGCATAACTCTTCGTTGCATAAAATACCGATGGCGACATGGTCCAGTAATGTTGAATTGAATAAGCCCATGACAATTTATTTATATGTCTTTGATCTATACCAGCAAATACTATTTCATCGTAAGTTATTAAACCAACTGGATAAGTTAAGGCTTTATTGCCTACGCTGGAATCTACTGTAGTATATAAATCTCTTGCTGGCTCCGGACAAATAAATTGGGCTGCACTTGCTAGATATCTAGCATAAGCACCAAATGTAGTATCCTTATCCGTTTGAACACCATCACCACTGCTACTGCTGTATAAACTACGGTCACCACAGAAGCCCACGGCAGTTGAAACATATTGGTCATAGCCTTTATCAGCGATATTTGTTTTATACCAATTATCAATAGTCGTCTTTATTGTCGATGACGTTGCGTTAGTATGAACCTCATCAAACATTGTCCCATCTTGATTACCATACATATAGCCTACATAAGCAGGATCGTTATAATTGATATTAAATTGCGAATTGCCTATTGTTTGTTCTCCACCAGTGGCGTTTTTTTCTGTTCCATCATAAATAAGTCTTATGGAACCATCCCCATTTATTCTTACAATCTGCCAATAAAAGCCAGCAAACTGAACAATATTGTTTTTTACATTACCTCGATAATAATAGGTTGTTCCATAATCATCTGTTCCTTGATATATACCTTTATCAGATTTATCAGTTTCTAATTCGGTTTCTGTCAAGGTTACCATAGTAAGTTTATATGTAACACTATCATATGTAACATCATGCCATGTCGTTGTCCCAGTTGTCTTCGTTGCTCCTGTTACTTGATAAATCGTTATATCACCACCACCAGTAGAAGTATACAATTTGTCAGTTGTCTGATTGTATGCAATACTTTCTGTTTGAAAATAATACTTTTGATTACCACTAAAATCTAAAGTTGTTGGATCAACATACACTGGATCTACTAACGAATATCTTGCCGTTGAACTATCAAACTTCTTTGTTTTAAATAAGCGTAACTTCGTATCATTCAAAGTCAAATTACTGGCTTGAGTAGTTTTATCCTCAGTACCAGTATCTTTATTATAAGTATTTATAACACTTTCTGCTGGTTTAGTATAATCCTTACTAACAGTACTCCCGGTTTTTTCAACCCACTTAATAACTGGCGCCGTCTGACTTAAATCAACTTCTTGCTTATTAGCAATCTTGGTCTTAGCAATAGCAGGTGTAGTTTGATATTCATTTGCTAAGATTGCATCATGTAAGGTGGTATATCCTTCTTTAATGGGATTCCATGTACTAGGTTGAGCTTTAACGACAATTTTAGATTTAAAAGTTTTCGTCTCATTATCTAAATCTTCTAAAGTAGTATCATAATCTATCCATAGTCTTAAAGTATAATCTTCACTATCACCACTACCTAAAGAACCTTTAGCTAATATATGACTTTCTATACTACCTGTATTTACTGTATCAGTAGATTCATAATCACTTAACAATTTCAATTCTTCATTATTTAGCATAACTTTTAAGAATTTACTATTTAAAGTAGTATTTTTTAAACTTTCTAAATTTACTGTATAACTTGCAAAGATATCACAAGTATTAGTTATAGTAAAACTAAATGGTGTTAATTTTTTACCTTTTTCATCACTTATTGGATATGTATTTTCTAAGTCTATACTATTCTTTTGGCTTGTTATTGAAACATCAAAACATTTAGTATAAGCAGTATTTGTTGTATCTTGGCTAGTGGTTATATTCCACATTGAATAAGATATACCTATTCCAAGTAATAATATTAATACTAAAGACACACTTATAAACAATATATTTTTCTTTTTCATAAAACTATTCTTTCTAATAAATAAGTAACTGGGGCCATTTTGATAAGAGAATTTTTATAAAATAAATAAAGTTTGAAGTTACTATTTTTATTTTGGCCCCAGTTACTTATTTATTTGTATCTATGATAAATGGATCATTTGATGTACCAATTCCCCCAGAAATTTTAACGTCCGATTTTAGATTAATAACTGGGCGGGCACCATACAAGCCAGCCACATACCAACCGTTAGTAAGATTACCAGCACTACTTTGATACCACTCAAAAGCAATGTTGTTTGCCTCAGCAAAGCCAGAAGGGGACATTGTCCAGTAATGTTGCGTAGAATAAGCCCATGATAATTTATTTATATGTCTATTATCCATACCAGCAAAAACTAGTTCATCATAAGTTATTAAACCAA
>HF993089.1:0-34275 GCA_000433475.1 Mycoplasma sp. CAG:956 | reverse complement strand
AAAGTTAAAGCTTTATTTCCTATGCTAGAATCGGTAGTGGTATATAAATCTCTTGATGGTTCTGGACAAGTAAATTGTGCAACATTCTTTACATATCTTACATAAGCGCCGAAATTTGTATTTTTATCTGTTTGAATTCCATCGCCATTATCATTTGTACCCCAAATGCCTGCAGGAAGACTTCTATCGCCACAGAAACCAACGGCATTAGATATATAACTACTATATCCTTTATCCGCTATATTGGTTTTGTACCAATTATCAACTGCTGTTTTAATAGTTGACGATGTAGTATTTGTATGTACTTCATCAAATGTTGTCCCATCCGGATTACCATACATATATCCGACATAAGTTGGATCATTATATAAACTATTAAATTGGTATGTTCGATTATTTATTGATTGTTTTACACCAGATGCATTCTTTTCGGTACCATTATATAGTAATCTAATAGTACCATCACCATTGATTCTTATTATTTGCCAATAAAAGCCAGCAAACTTTACAATATTATTCTTTACATTACCACGATAATAGTAGGTTGTACCATAATCATCAGTACCCTGATATAAACCTTTATCAGATTTATCAGTTTCTAATTCTGTTTCTGTCAAGGTTGTTACACTTAATTTATAAGTTGTACTATCATAACTAATATTATTCCAAGTTGTTGTACCAGCTGTTTTAGTAGCACCTGTTACTTGGTATATAGTTATATCACTACTACCAGAAGATGTTGCTAACTTTTGATTAGTTTGATTATAATAAATACTTTCTGATTGAAAATAATATTTTTGATCACCACTAAAGTCTAATGTCGTTGGATCAACATAGACTGGATCACTTAAAGAATATCTAGCAGTGTCGCTATTAAATGTTTTCGTTTTAAATAAACGTAATTTTGTATCATTTAAAGTTAAATCACTAGCTTGAGTTGCTTTATCACCAGTACCCGTATCTTTATTATAAGTATTTATAACGCTTTCTGCTGGTTTAACAGCAGTTATGGTTGTTGCACTACCTGTTTTTTCAATCCAATTAATAATTGGTGCAGTATTAGTAACATCAACCGTTTGCTTAGCCGCAATCTTAGTTTTAGCAATGGCAGGTGTTGTTTGATATTCATTAGCAAGTATTGCTTCACCTAACTTAGTATAACCAGCTTGAACAGGACTATAATTACCCGGTTCAGAAACCACTACTACTTTAGATTTAAAAACCTTATTCATAACATCATCATTAATAGTAGCATCCTCATCCATCCAGAAAGATACCGTATAATCAACACTGTCATCAGAACCTAAATACCCTTCCGCAATAGTTCTAGACTCTGTTGATCCAGCCATAGTTGTTGTAGTCGTCTTATATTTATCAAGCGTCGTAATGGCATCACTATTTACTTTAGTAGCAACCCACTTACTATTTAAAGTAGTACCCTCTAACATCTCTAGATTAACATAATAATGAGCAAAGATACTACAAGTATTTCTTAAAGTAAAACTAAATGGTTTTAACTTTAGACCTTGTTCATCCGTAATCGGATAAGCATTAGTTAAATTAATTTCATCTTTTTGATCAGTAAGTTCTATATTAAAACATCCTGAGGTTGCATTGTTAGTTTTATCAGCTACATAGGTAAAACGCCAATAGGCATATGATACTCCTATTATTGATAAACCAACAACGCAGCAAGTTAACACCAGCATAAAAACATGGTATTTATTCGGTGTCTTTTTTTTCATTCTCTTATCATTCATAACACTTCATACTCCTCTATTTTATCTATTACTAAAATAACACATAATTTAAAAAAAGTAAATCTTATTTCAGAATATCCAATATTTTTTCCAATTCCTTATTTACATCTTTTAAATCTAATCTACTTAGTTTATACTTAATTAAATCTACTTTCTTATCTATTTCTACTTGTAATAACCCTTGGTCTAAATATTTTTGATAATTATTTTTCTTTTTAAAGTCTTTAGAACTTTCTAATTCTTTTTTATAATATATTTCATAATTAATAGATAAACTATCTAATTTATCTATTATTTTATCTATTACAGTACTAGGAAAACCTAATTTATCATTTTTACCTTCTCCTACTAATTTATAACCAAATATACTATGTAAAATATAAGCATCATCATTATAACAAGTAATAAACTTACCATCATTTTTATATAATTCTATAAACATACTACCACTTTCCTTTAATTAACAACTATAACTTTGTTATTATTTTTCTTTTTTACTTTCATATCAATTCCATCAAACCACGAATGACTTCTTATAAAAGAACCACTACAACAATTACTTAAATATCCTTTATAACTAGCCAGTACACTTCCATAATTTTCTGGGGGATTCTTAGCCATTTTATTCAACTTATGAGTTATTCTTCTTTTCGTTTGACTATTAATAAGAACTAATAATCTATTATTTTTAATAACAAAGCGATATCCTAAGAAATTTAATCCTTCTTTCATAGAAATAATCTTCGTTTTATTATTTAATTTTAACTCCACTTCTGCTACTTTTTTCTCTATTTCATTTAAACAATATTTTAAATAATCTCTATTAGGATGCATAAGAATAAAATCATCCATATATCTTATATAATACTTAATATGTAATTTTTCTTTAATAAAATGATCTAAATCATTTAAATAATAAATAGCAAATAATTGACTAGTCATATTCCCTATTGGTAGACCTCTTCCTTCTTCGTAATAAGGAATCGTACTTAATTCTTCAAATCTTTTTTTCATATAAGGATTATTAGCTTTTCTTAAAATATTGCTTTCTTTATCTACTAAGTCTTTTATTTGTTTATTGGTATTATTTTGATAAGTAGATGTTAAAATACTTTTAATAACCTCTATTACTTCTTCATCTGGTAATATTCTTCTTAATTTATCTATTAGTATCTCATGGTTAATACTATAAAAGTATTTATGAATATCACATTTTAATATATAAAAATTAGGATTATCTCTTCTTAAAACATTTATATATTTTTTAGTATACATAAGTCCCGATTTTGACCCTTTTTCTCTTCTAGTGGCTACATTCATAGGAATAAGTCGTGGCTCTATTAGGGGTAATAATATGTATTCACTTATTAAATGATTTACAACCTTATCAAAGATATTCTCACTCATAATAATTCTATATTTAGGCTCTTTTACTAAAAATACATTATAATTACTATGTTTATAACATCTTAGTTTTAAAGTTTCATATATATTAATAATATTACTCATATAATAGTTTTCAAAATTAACTATCTTACTTCGATGTTTAGTTTTTAACCTTACTTCATAATACATATTTTCTATATAAGGAATATTTACAATTGAATCATAAAGACTAGATTGGTTCTTTAGATTCAAAACTTTTAATAATGCCATAAGCAATCTTTCTAGCCTCTATTATTATATTAGATAAGCACTCTAATTGATGCGAACTAATATATTTTTTATGATACAATTCCCTTGTATAATAATCATACATAGATAATTTTACTAAATAATCATAAAGATATTTTTCTTTTATTCTATTAGTTTTTTGAAGATTATATCCAAATATATTTTCCATCATCTCATATTGACAGTCTTCAATATGTTTTTTTAAATTAATAGCCTTTTTAGGTAAATTAGGTAATAACCTATTTAAATAGGCTAAAGCTTTCTCAGTTTGCGATAATAATTTAAATTTTATTTCCATAATTTAATCGTCAGTTACACCCGTATTTTATTATAACACTATATTTATTTTTAGCAAATAAAATTTTAAAAAAATTTGTACCCCAAATGCCTGCAGGAAGACTTCTATCGCCACAGAAACCAACAGCATTAGATAGATAACTGCCATAACCTTTATCCACAATATTGGTTTTATACCAATTATCAACAGTCGTCTTTATAGTCGATGACGTGGTGTTGGTATGTACCTCATCAAATGTTGTCCCATCCGGATTACCATACATATAACCAACATAAGCCGGATCATTATACGAACTGTTAAATTCTGAAGTACCAATAGTTTGATTTTCACCAGTAGCATTTTTTTCAGTTCCATTATACATTAATCTAATTGAACCATCGCCATTAATTCTTACAATTTTCCAATAATGCCCAGCAAAATAAACATTATTATTTTTGACATTACCACGATAATAATAAGTTGTACCATAATCATCAGTTCCTTGATAAATTCCTTTATCCGATTTATCAGTTTCTAATTCTGTTTCTGTCAAAGTCATAGCATTTAGGTTATAAGTAATGCTATCATAAGAAACACCGTTCCATATTGTAGTTCCGTTAGTTTTAGTTGCTCCTGTTATTTGATATATAGTGGTACCTCCAAGCCCACGGTTAACATGCAATTTTTTATTTGATTGATTATACCCAACAGACTCTTCCAAAAAATAATATTTAATATCACCACTAAAATCTATAGTTGTGGGGTCAACATAAACGGGATCTGACAATGAATATGTGGCTGTTTCACTATTAAATGTTTTTGTCGTAAATAAGGCTATTTTAGTATCATCTTCCGTTAAGTCACTAGTTTGGTCGTCACTTTTAATAGCTGTACTAGCTGGTTTAGTAGAATTTTCCGTGATCATAGAGCCAGTCTTTTCGGTCCACTTAATAATGGGTGCTGTATTACTTAAGTCAGCTATCCCTTTTGCAGCAATCTTTTCTTTAGCTAGTTCTGGAGTTGTTTGATATTCATTAGCTAGAATGGCATCATGTAAAGTATCATAACCAGCTTGAACTGGACTATAATTACCAGGTTCTGATACCACAACTATCTTAGTTTTAAACATTTTATTCATGACATCATCATCAATTGTGGCATCTTCATCCATCCAAAATGATACCGTATAATCAACACTATCCCCAGCACTTAAATAACCTTCAGCAATAGTCCTGGATTCTGTACTATTTTTAATAGATGTATTAGTTTCTTTAAAAGTATCTAAAGTACTTATTGCTTCGTTATTAACTCTTACCGCTACCCATTTACTATTTAAAGTAGTACCTTCTAACATCTCCATATTTACATAGTAATGAGCAAATATTGTACAAGTATTTTTTAAAGTAAAACTAAATGGTTTTAATTTTAACCCTTCTTCATCCGTTATAGGATAAGTACTTTCTAAGTTAATTTCATCTTTTTGATCAGTCATTTCTAAATTAAAACAGCCGGATGTTCCTTTATTAGCTTTATCACTTATAAATGTAAAACGCCAATAAGCATATGATAAACCTATACTTGTTAATATAATAAATAATCCCAAAATAATTAAATTTAATTTACTTTTTCTTTGCATAATCCCAAATCCTAACTACTTTTATTATTACCAAATTTTTAAAAATAATTACTAAATTAGTAGACTCACTATAACTACTAATCCGTATTTAAGTTTTCATAGAGTATCAAACTCTATGAAAAATGGCTTTTAAAGCCAGCATTCACCTACATTTCTAAAAATTTTGACCATAAATTTCGACCACAATATACTTTGAAAAATTGTTTTTAAAATATGAATAAAGTCCCATAAATACTTGGATTGTATTAAAAATAAGTGACTAGAAATTTGACCATAATAGAATTTAATTTAAGCTTTTAAATACTTAAATTATATGATATATTTAGTATATAAGTTAAAAATAGATACTGAAGATAAGCTTTCATAGAGTTTGATATTCTATGAAAGCTTTCTTTTTTATATAATATTTTAACCAAATATTAAAAAATTATGAATTAAAAAAATATATATTTACTTAAAATAAAGTAAATGATACTATTAAGATAGAAAGAGGTTTGTTTTATATGGAAAATAATGAAAAACCAGTAATAAATAATGATACTGGTAATCTAAATAACAACGAAGATATTATTAAAAATAAGAATAAGAATAATAAAAAGAAATGGATTATTATAACAGCTGTTATTTTACTAATAATAGTACTTGGACTAGTTATCTTCTTTAAAGTAAGAAGTAATAAAAATAATAGTAATGATGATAATAATAATCAAAACCAAACAGAAGTAAAAAGAGAAAATAAGTATAGTGCTTATCAATTAAAAGATAATACCCTATCTAATTTTGATCTTTACTTTTTACAACTAGAAAATGATAAAAAAAATATGGTTTATAGTCCCCTATCTATTAAGTATGCACTTGAAATGTTAAGTAGTGGTACTGATAAGGAAACTAAATATCAAATAGATGATATTTTAGGAACCTATACTAATAAACAATATATTAGTAATAAAAATATGTCTTTTGCTAATGCTTTATTTATAAATAATAGTTATAAGAATAATATTAAATCTTCTTATATAGATACTTTAAAAAATAAATATAATGCTGAAGTTATTTATGATGATTTTAAAAATGCTAATACTATTAATAAATGGGTTAGTGATAAAACTTATAAATTAATTAATAATTTATATGATGATGTTACAGATAACGATTTTATCTTAGCTAATGCTCTAGGTATTGATATGGAATGGGTTAAAAAGATTCAAGATGAAGATTATTCTTATTATGTAGATTATGCTCATGAAAAATTTAATAAAGTAATTGATTCTTTAACTCTTGCTGATTATACAGGTATTAATTTTACTGGATATAATAAAAAAGCCAAAGCAGTAGAAATTGGAGCAGTTGCTAATAAGTATGACATTATTAGTAAATTAGGTGAAGATAATATTCGTAAAAAAGTAACTGATGAATACAACAAATGGTTAAAAAATGGTGATGAAGAATCTAGTATGTGTGGTAATCCAGATAATTTAGATGATGCGGATAAATTAAATTTAGATCAATACATTAAAGAATTAAAAGAAAATTATAAAAAAATTAGTAGTTCAACTGATTTTGAGTTCTATGTTGATAGTGAAACTAAAGTATTTGCTAAAGATTTAAAAACTTATAATGGTACTACTCTACAATATATTGGTATTATGCCTACTCAAGATAATCTAAGTACTTATATTAAAAATATTAATGCTGATAAAATAAATAGTTTAATTAGTAATTTAAAGTCTATTGAACTTAATAGTTTTAAAGATGGAGTTATTACTGAAATATCTGGTTATATTCCTATGTTTAAATTTGATTATGAATTAAAATTAGTTAATGATTTAAATACTTTAGGAATTAAAGATGTATTTGATAAAGATAAAGCTAATCTTTCTAATTTAACAAGTGATAGTGCTTATATTAGTAATGCTAAACATAAAGCTAATATTGAATTTTCTAACGAAGGTATTAAAGCTGCTGCGGCAACTAGTATTGGTGGTGCAGGTAGCGGTAGTTGTGAATTTAATTATAAGTTTGATGTTCCTGTTGAAAAAATTGATTTAACTTTTGCTAATCCTTATATGTTTATTATTCGTGATAAGGATACTGGCGAAGTATGGTTTACGGGAACTGTTTATGAACCTGTAGAATTCGTAGCTAATCCTGGTTTTCCAGCATAAGTAAGTTTTAAAACTTACTTTTTTTATCTAAAAAAATCAGTCTAAATAGACTGATTTATTTTGTCTTTTTTCTTTTAAATATCTCTTCTTCTTTACTAACATAATCATCAAATGCATGAGTTTTGGTTGTTATTCCTAAAGTATTATTAACATCATAATTAAAAGAATTAAAAAAACAAAAATTTCTAGCTTCTACATTAATAAAATAATCTGTATTATCATAATTTCTACAATTAGGATTAACCGTATATAAAATTTCACTACTACTAGCAAATTTAATAGAATACATAGATAAATATAAAAGAATATTTTCAATATTATAAGATGCCATAACATTATTTTCAAATTCTTGATAAAGGTTAGTATATCTTATAACAGGAAATAACTCTTCTTTTGATACTGTTATAATTGTTCTTTTTAAATAGGATAAGTAATTAATATTAATTGTTTGCATTTTAATAATATATTCATTAAGTTTTTGATAATCCGAAATATTTAGATGATTATAATTATTACGATAATTAAGATATGGTTCTACTCTTTTAATATATTCATTTAAGGCTTCACATAATCTATTTAAATAATTTTTATCCTTTAATGATTCATTAGCAATTTTTAAGTTAGTATAAACAGCCATAATTTTGTCAAATTGCATATAAATGCCAAAAAGCTGGCTGGCAAGCCAATAATTTAAATGATAAGTGCCATCTGGGTTTAAATCAGGATTATAATATGTAGACTGGTAACTATTTTGATAACCATACTGATAATTATAGTTGGTATTAGTATTCGAAGTATTTTTAGTATCTGTTTGATTATTTGTCCTACTATTATCTCTTGTGTTAGAATGTTTTTTTAAATTTTTTATTACTATTTCATAAGCAGCATTTATTTGTTTCATTTTTTCTTCATAATAAGCTTTGTTTTCTGGATGAATATCAGGATGATAAGCATTTACTAATTTATAATAAGCTTTTTTTATTTCATTTTCAGTAGCATTTGTAGAAATGCCTAGTATTTGATATGGATTCATAGTTAGACTCCCCTCATAAGTGAGTATTACTCTAAGGCAAGATTTACATTTTGTCAATAGCAATCTTGTTTATAAGATTAAAAATCAGCTCCCTTAAGAACTGATTTATTTAAAAAATGTCCTATTTCTAAAAATTAAAAACCATAAAAAGGTGGTTTTGATTAAAATATTAGTATTTTAAAGCCTATTACAATTAAGATAAGTCCCCCTATTACTTGGGGTTTATTAGCTATTTTACTACCAAAATAATTACCTAAATAAGGACCTATAAAACACATTAAAAAGGTAACTAGACCGATTAAACTTAAAGAAATTGTCATATTAACATCTAGAAAAGCAAAGGAAAGACCAACTGCAAAGGCATCTAATGAGGTAGCAATTCCTAGAACTAAAAGATTCTTGATGCTAATATTATAATTTAATTCTTCTTCTTTCGTAATAAGCATATTAAGTCCAATTAAATCAAGAATTAAAAAAGCAATAAATTTAGTAAAGAAAGTTACTTGGGAATCAAAGTTAAAGGCTACCATAAAGCCAAATAATGGCATCAAGACTTGTAAAATACTAAAAGTAAGGGCAATTTTCAACTTGTTAAAAAGATTAAGATACTTATATTTAAGTCCTAAAGTAATAGATACAACAAAAGCATCACAAGCAAGACCAACAGCTATTAAAAATAGTTCTATTATTGTCATATTATATTTTATTTATTTTTTTACCTTTGATAATAGTCATTAAGTTTTCTAAAAAAGTTTCCCAAAGATTACATTTTTCAATATCATAAGATATAGTTACATCTTCTTCTCTTACTATTAGACCTTCATTATCTAAGATTTCTACTGTTCCAACTTTAGTACCAGCTTTAATAGGAACAGTAATTTTTTCTACTTTTAAATTATAAGTATAGTTAGGAATATCTTTTTCTTTACTTATTAACTCAGTTACGGGATTTTTAACTACAATTTTAGCGGTCTTTTGTTTACTTTTATCAATATAAATGGTTCCTAGTTCTTGAGATTTATCTAAAATAGTATTAAGTTTAAAAGAGTTAAAAGCATAATTTAACATATTAGCTGTTTCACTACTTCTAATATCACTAGATGGTTCACCCATAACAACTGTTATATAACGAACATTACCTTTTTTAGCAGTGGCAGTTAAACAGTAGCCAGCTTCACTAGTATAACCCGTTTTTAGTCCATCTACTCCTTCTAAAAAACGTACTAGTTTGTTGGTATTAACAAGCCAAGTTCTAGAGCCATCTGGTTTATTAAAATAATCTTCATAAATAGATGTATAATTTAAAACTTTTTCATGACTTATTAGATTAGAAGCCATAATAGCCATATCATAAGCAGAGCTATAATGATTATCAGCATGTAAGCCATGAGGATTGGCAAAATGAGTATTAGAAAGTCCTAAGTCTTCGACTTTTTTATTCATCATATCAACAAAATTTTCAACACTGCCGCCAATAAATTCTGCAAGGGCGATAGCTCCATCGTTGGCGGAGGCAATACTTACACCTTTAATTATTTCTTCTAAGCGAATATTACTACCGGCTTCTAAAAACATTTGCGACCCACCCATATCCTCTGCTCTTTTAGAAATATTTACCATATCATCTAGGGAAACGCGACCATTATCAATAGCTTCAAAAGTGAGTAAAAGAGTCATTATTTTGGTCATTGAAGCAGGTTCTAGACGTTCATTACTATTCTTTTCAAAGATTATTTTACCGGTAGTTGGTTCAATAATAATAGCGCTTTTAGCATTGCTAGCTAAATCAATTGCGAAAACAGAAAATGGACAAAGAAATAAAACTAATAAAAAACATATTTTTTTCATAACAATTACCTCTATTAAAATTTATGAAAGAAAATAAAGTTTATTACTTTAATATGGTTAGACTAAAAGAAAAAGAATGACTTTTAATCATTCAAATTATTTTACCTACTCATTTAGTTAAGTCTTTTTTTAAAATATGAGCTTTATAAGTGTTTACTGCTAACTCGGCAACAGTCATTTGTCCGATGCCTCCAGGAACTGGTGTAATATAACTAGCTTTTTCTTTAACGTTTGTAAAATCAACGTCTCCACATAAAGAACCATCAGGTAATCTGTTAATGCCAACATCTATAACAATAGCTCCTGGTTTTACCATATCTTCCGTAATGAAATTTGGTATCCCAACTGATGCTACTAATATATCGGCATTATTTGTATAGAATGGTAAATTATTGGTTTTAGAATGACATAATGTTACAGTTGCGTTCTTATTAGTCATTAAATTAGCTAATGGTTTGCCAACTAAGTTACTACGACCAATAATAACAACGTTTTTACCTTCGATAGGAATATTATAATGATCTAATAAGTCAATGATTCCCATTGGGGTACATGGTATCAATCCATCTTTATTATGTACAAGCATACCAGCATTAATATCTGTTAAGCCATCAACATCTTTACAAGATAAAATACTATTTTGAACCTTGTTAGCATCCAGATGTTTTGGAATTGGCATTTGCACTAAAATGCCATCTACGACATCATCGTTATTTAGATTTTCTATAATTTTTAATAACTCATCTTCTTTGATATTGCTAGGTAATTTTATATGTTGAAATTTATAATTTAAATCTGTAGCCATTTTATTTTTTTGACGAACATATACAGAGCTTGCCGCATCATCCCCTATTTGTATTACAACTAGCCCAATTGATTCATTTAGTTTTAGCAATTTTTCCTTTAATTCTTTTAAAATTTGAATTTTCACTTGTCTACCATCTAATATGCTCATGATATTACCTTCTTTCTACATTTTTATTTTACTATAAACAATTTTTAATGAAAAGCAAAATTTAAAATAATAAAAACTTAAAACTTATTTTATACTTTTCTCCTAAAAGATTTAGATTTATGTTACAATTAAAACTAGAGAAAGAAATATAGACAAAAGGAGTATTAAATACTATATCTTTCTATAAAAATAGTATTTAAGTAATTTAATTTATGAATGATAATGATAAAAAAAATAAGCAAGAATTGCCAAAATTAAAAGATGACAAATTGGTAAAAAATAGTAAAAAAAAGACAAAAACGGAAACTAAAAATACAAGTAAAAAAACAAAATCTACTAGTAAAAAAAGTTCTTCTACTAATACAGCAGCTAAGAAAAAAAATACTACCACTAAAAACAAGACAATTAGTAGTGCTAAAACCACAAATACGGTAAAGAAAAATAATAAGAAGAAAATAGAAAGTAAAGATAATACTAAAAAAGAGATAAGTTCTAAAATAAATAAAGAAATAAAAGAAAATAAAGATAATAATATTAATAAAGCTATTAAAGAAGAAGTAAAAGATAATGTTAATAATATTAGTATTGATAAAACTATAGAAAAAGAAAATAAAAATATAATAGAAGAAAGTTTAGAAAATAAAAATGATAATACTGTTTCTAAAACTGATGTTTCTAAAATGGAAAAAGTAACTATTTTAAATACTAATGATAAAAAAATTAAAAGTCCTAAGAGTATAAAAGATGTTATAAAAGAAACTAGTAAAAAGATTCCTAATGAAAAAATAGTTATTAATGATAATTCTTTAGTAAAAAATAAAAATTATAAAAATGAATTAAAAGATATTAATAATAATAAAGAGTTTGCTAAGGCTATATGGGATACTGATGATATAACAGAAGCTATTAAAACAGAGGCAAATAATCAAGAAAAGTTAAATAACGAAATAGATGAAATGTTAATTAAAGAAAGAAAGTATAATTCTTTTGAACCATTTATTATTATCATTTTACTTATTTTATGTTTCTTAGGTCTTTACTTTATTTTATTTACTAAAGATAGTGCTATTATAAATAGTGCTCTTACTAATATTAATAATAATCTTACTAGTTCTTTAAGTGAACTTAATACTATTAAAGAAGAATTAAATAAAGGTATTACGGGTACGGCTACTCTAGATACTACTAGTAGTTTGTATGCTTCCTTAAAAGATTTTACTTATGATTTTAGTCTTTATAATAAGAATAATAATTTTTATGGTAATATAAAGCTTTCAAAGGATGATAAAACAATTAATAATACTTATAGTTACTTAGATAAGAATCTTTATATTGCAACCCCACTATACTACTTTCCTATTCAGATTAATAATCCTATTAAAGTTAATCCTTTAAGTATTAATTATAGTAATTTAAATAATAATATTGAAGTTATTAAAAATTATTTAACTAATAATATTACCTATACTAGTAGTAATAAAGGTAAAGAAGAATTAAATGGAGAAAAGCTTAATGTTTTAACCCTAGATTTTTCAGAATATGACTTTAATAACAGTATTCAAAAAATTTTAAATGCGATTGCAAATGATAGTGAGTTGTTAAAATCTATAGCTAAAGACATTGGACTTGATGAAGTTACAGTTAATGATTTATTTAATACAAATGTTAGTTTTAAAGGTAATTATAAAATAAAGATTTATACTAAAGGTATTTTACAAACATTTGTAGGGTTAGATATTTATAATGATGATAAAGAGATTTTAGAGTATTTAACAGATGGTAATACTACTCTAAATATTTATGGTAAGAAAAAATTAAGTATTAATCTTAGTAATGATAAGTTCTTAATTTATGTTGATGATATTAAGTTAATTGATATAAAAAGTAATAAAAATAAAAATGATTTAATTAACTTAGATTTCCAAGTTAGCAATATTCTAAATAATTATCAAGGTAGTGTAGTTCTTACTAAATTTGATAATAATAAGGGTAGTTTCTTGTTTAGTTTTAAAGATACTAATAATAATGATGTTAGTGCAGAAATTAAAATGGATTTAGTCTTTGGGGATATTAAAGGTAATGAGTTTGATTATACGGATGCAGTTTTAATTGATGACATTACTGAAGATGAGCTTTTAGATATTAAGAATAATTTATTTAATGCTATCTGGGATCAGGTAAGTAACCCAGAGGAAACAGTAAATAATAATAATAATAATGAGGAACCTAGCAATTAGGTTTCTTTTTTAGGTACGTTCATATAGTTTAACAATTGTAAATTTTAATTGACAAATGTACTCTTTAATGTTAGAATATGCGCTAAGAAAAGCAGGAATGCTTTAGAGGGTTTGGTTATGAAAAATAAGAAAATAGCTTCAATTTTGCTAGCTTTAACAATTTGTATTCAAAATACAGCTTGTATGCAAGTTAAAAATGGTGGTAATGAGATAAGTTCTAGTGTAGTTGCCTCTTCTTTTGATAATACAAGCGAAGTATTAGAAGATGAAGATGATGAAGAGGATATAACAAAAACTTTACAATTTTTTTTAGATGAACTTAGTAAGGTTAAAGGAATTGAGGATAAAATCGAATTTAGTAATGAAGAAATAGAAAATTATCTTAATACTGATGATGCTATCAAGTGTACTGATAAGACCAAATGGGACTTTGAAACATTGTTTGCAAAAATTGAAGAAAATTCTAATCAGTATGCCTTAGATCATCCTGAAGTGCACTCTGTTTTTGATCTTTATTATGTTGATAATTATGCAAGTTCTGATGATGAAAGATATTACAATTTAGAGATAATGCAAGGGATTCGAGACGGAATAATATCTGAAATACAAACTGCTATTGCAAATAACGATCAACACCAACTTCATCAATTTTCAACATTAAAAATTGTTTTTAATAATTCTTTATTTAAAAACGATTTGTCAACTACTACTGGTTTATATACTAATACTGATAATCTTGTAGAAATATCAATTGATGCGATTAAAAGTGTTTATGATGAATATAAAGATTGTAATTATAAAACGTTTTTAAATGATGCTGCTAAATTAGTTGTAATGCATGAAATGAATCATGCTAAAGAATGGGCATGTCAAGACGAAATAGAAAATGGTAAAAGTATTAAATTTGATGTTAGAAACGGCGATTTTATTTCAACATTTTTAGAAGCCAATGCTGAAAATGATCTTTACTACGGAAAATTAAAAGATAAAAACCCGGCTTATAGGTATCATGATGATAGTAATGATATAGCCTATTTGCAAGCTAAATTATATGGAAATTACTGTGAATTTGAAAATTTAATTGCTTGTATTAATGCCTTTGATAGTAATACTGATATAAGCGAATTTTATGATGCTATCTATAATAATGATAAAAATAAAATATATACAATGTTAAATGCTAGTACCGATGAAGAAAAAATTTTAATAAATAAAATTATGTATAGTTTTGATGCCTTTTATGGTCGTAATGATTATTTTCAAAAAATTAGTCAGTTATATAATTTTTCAGATGAATTTACTGATGAAGAATATTTTAAATTTATTGATACTTTAGGAAATATGGAGTATGTTGATATCTTAAAGTTAAGTATTAAAAACTTAATTTTATATAACGAAACTAATAACGATTTAAGTTTAAAAGAAAATTTAATACTTTATAATTTCTATTTAAATAAGATTGTAACAAGTGCTACTCTTAGAGATTATAGTGATGATTTTACAACGACTGATTATTATTTATATGCAGAGTTATATCAAGGTGTTAAACAAATTGAAGACATATTCTTTAGGTATTTAAGTAAACGTTATGATATTAGTCTAAATGATATTTATTTACAATATAATGAAAAGGATAATGATGAAGACTGGTTAATAAGCTTTAATGATTATTTTGTTGGTGGAGTTAATAGAACAACAATAAAAAATCTCTTAGAGAAATTTCCAAAGCTAAAGATGTTATCTGTTCCTAATTATAATTGCTATAAAGCTTTAGAAAGTGCTGTTAATGGTGATGAATATTATGACGAGACTGGTTATGGAGCAAAAAGCAAATTAAATCTACGCCATCTTTCTTAAGAAAACATTTATAAAGAATGAACTAAAAAAATAGTTCATTCTTTTATTATATTTTTTAAATTAAATTATTAGTGTTATTTTTAAATATTTATGATATAATTTTTTATATAAGAATATAAGGAGTAGTTATGAACGATACAGATAAAAGAAAAACTTTATATGATGAAATATTTAATGAAAGTAGTGCCCCAGAAGTAACTAATAATAATGGTGTTAAAGAAATAAAGGATGCTATTGATAATAAGAAGTTTAATGAAAATGATATGGTAGCTTTGGAAGATATTTTTGTTTTTAATGATGGAAAAGATAGCAAGGCAAAAGATATTGATAATAAAACCTCATCTTTAGATAGTGATGATGGCTGTTTAATGGAAGATGCTAAATATTTTGATCTTATTAACAATACTTTGGTTGATTTAAGACTTAATTTAGAAGATGTTAATCATAATGAAGCTCCCCTTTCTAATGTTAATTTAAATAATTTGATTAAAAAAGATAATGAAGTTTCTTATGATGAAATAAGACCATTTGTAGTTAATGATACTAGTAATGATAAGGCTAATAATACGGATTTGGAAAATAGTAGTGTTATTAAAGTAGAAATTCCAAAAAAAGATGCTGGTAAAAAAATGCCATTTTGGGTAAATTATGCTTTTGTTGTGGCTTTAGTTGCTATTTCGATAGTTGCTAGTTTAACTTTCTTGATGAAACAATTTATGCGTTAAAAAAAACTTAAATAATAGAACTTATTTAGATTCTTATTATTTAAGTTTTTATTTTATATAAATTTTTAATTTATCTTAACTTTGGCATTACTGATCATCCAGTCATAACCATATATTGCCCCAGCTGGAATAGTTTTAGGACTATCATTAGGAATTTCGATAGTTATATTATTATTGGTATCATTATAAATAAATTTAGCAAAATTACTCCTGATAGTATCATTGTCATGATAATCACTTAAATAGATAATATCACCCTGTTCAATTAAATTAAGTAACTCTTTATTATTTATTTTTTTATAAATAACTTCATAAGTATCACCGGTATTAAAACTATTATAACTAAAACTTATATTATTACTTTTAAAAGATATACTATTACTTATTTCTTTACTCCACTTGCTTGTTTCGTTATTCTTAGTACTTCTAGTATAAATTAGGCAGTTATCTTTTAAATCATTGTTAATTTTGGGAGCATTATTGCTAGGACTAGTGGCTTTATATAGGTAAATTTCATTTTCTTTTAAGTTAGATAAGTTAATATCTTGACTCCAAGTAGCATTATTAATTGGTTTATCGTAACCTATATCTAATAATTTTTTTAGATTTTCTTCGCTAAAATCAGTTATTTCAGTATTAGTTTCTTTATTAAAAACTAATATTTTATAGATGGTATCATCATCGCCACTATAAGTAATTTGAAAATAAACATCATTTTTATAGTTTGTAAAAATATTAGGTAAATTATATTTACTAGCTTCAATATTTAGTTTTTTTTCGGACGCATTTTTAGTTAAATAAGTAGTATCACTGTTAAAAGACATATAGCCATTTATATAAAAAGTATCGGTAATAGGATTTTTTTGTGTACTAATTGGTACTTCATTGATACTGTTATTTTCTTTAGGAGTATTTTGATTATCAGCAGTTTTACTTGGTTTTAAAGATAAAGCAAAGATATCAAAAATAATTAGTAAGATGCAAATTATAATTATAATAATATTTTTAATTTTTTTGTTCATAATAAATAAACTCTCTATTCTATAATAGAATTATATCATAAGAAGATGTTATATAGAAAAAAATTAGTCAGTTGTGACTAATTTAAAAAGTTTATTTATTTAATTTTTTCTCTTTATCCTTTAATTTTTTATCATTTTCTTTATGTAAAGTTTCTTTTCTTGATAAGTTTAGACGACCTTTATTATCATAGCCTAAAGATTTAACCGTTATTTCATCTCCTACTTTAAATAGGTCTTTTGGATGTTCAACACGTTTATTATCTAATTGGGAAACATGACATAAGCCTTCAACACCTGGCCATAGTTCAACGAAAACTCCAAAACTTTCTACTTTGGTAACTTTACCAGTATAGATAGCATCTTTTTCAACTTCACGAACAACTGCTAAGATACGTTCTTTTGTTTTATTTATAATATCTTTGTCTTGATGATAAATAATAACACGACCATCATCTTCTAAATCAACTTTAACAGCATCTTTATCATTAACTGAGGTAACATTACTGCATTCTAAGATAATCTTAGTAATCATTTCGCCACCTTTACCGATTACGTCCTTAATTTTTTCAGGATTAATAGTAAAGCATTCAATTTTTGGTGCGTATGGTGATAACTCTTTTCTTGGAGAGTCAATAGCTTCTTGCATAACATCTAGAACTTCTAAACGAGCTTTTTTAGCTTGAGCAAGGGCTTTTTTCAAGATAGCTTCAGTTACACCTTTAATTTTGATATCCATTTGTAAAGCAGTAATACCTTTTTTTGTACCAGCAACTTTGAAATCCATATCACCCATGTGGTCTTCTAAGCCTTGAATATCGGTTAAAATTGTGTATTTTTTACCGTCATTAGAAGTTATTAAACCCATAGCAATTCCTGCAACGGGATCTTTAATTGGGACACCAGCAGCCATTAGGGACATACAACCAGCACAGATAGTGGCTTGAGATGAAGAACCATTTGATTCCATAATTTCTGAGACAACACGAACAGTATATGGAAATTCTTCTTCGCTTGGCATAACTTGAAGTAAAGCTCTTTCGCCTAGGGCACCATGACCGATTTCACGACGTCCTGGTGAACCATAACGACCTACTTCACCAACACAATAAGCTGGGAAGTTATAATGTAACATGAATCGTTTAGTATCTTCTAAGCCTAGACCATCTAAAATTTGATGTTCATTTAAGGCTCCTAAAGTTGTAGTTGCTAAGGCTTGCGTTTCACCTCTTGTAAATACTGCGGAACCGTGAGTTCTTGGTAAGATATCAACTTCCGCTTTTAAAGGACGGATTTCATCCATAGCACGTCCATCGGGACGAACATGTTTCTTTGTGATTAAGTCTCTTACGCATTCTCCTTCAATTTTATCTATTAATTTTTTAACATCTTTAATAATATTTTCAATGTTTATATTGCCAGCATAAATTTCAGCAAAATGACCGATAGTACTTTCCTTAACATTGCTAATAGCTTCATATTGAGCAAGTTTTCCTTTAACATCGAAGCACTTGAACATATTATCTGTTGCATACTCTCTTACTTGGCTTTCTAATTCTTTATCAATAGAAGCTAAATCAACAGTAACTTTTTCTTGTCCTACTTCACTTACGATATCACTTTGAAATTTGCAAAGTTTTTTAATTTGTTCATGACCAAACATTAAAGCTTCTAACATCTCTTTTTCGTTAGCTTCTTTAGCACCAGCTTCAACCATACAGATAGCATCTTTACTACCAGCAACAGTTACACTTAACGTAGTTTCAGTGGCTTGCTTAGTATCAGGATTAATAATATAATCCTTACCAATTTTACCGACAACAACACCAGCGATTGGTCCGTCAAACGGAATATTAGAAATAGATAGAGCTAAGCTTGATGCAAACATGGCAGTCATTTCTGGAGAGTTATCAGGGTCAACTGATAAAACGGTATTAATAACTTGAACTTCATTTCTAAAGTTTTCATCAAACATTGGTCTTATTGGTCGGTCAATTAGACGGGCTGTTAAAGTAGCTGCATCACTTGGTCTTCCTTCTCTTTTAATAAATCCACCAGGGATTTTACCTACAGAGTATAATCTTTCTTGATATAAAACAGTTAATGGAAAGAAATCTTGAGTTATTGGGGTATTACCCATAACTACAGCCGTTAAAATAACGGTATCACCATAACGAACTAATACAGAGGCATTAGCTTGTTTAGCATATTCACCAGTTTCAACTATTAATTTTTTACCTAAAAAATCATACTCAAATACTCTTTTACTCATAATTTACTCCTTAATTTTTTTGTACCTTTATAATCTTTTATAAAGAATCCTATTTTATAGTACCATAAATTACTATTAATAGGTTATAATTTAAACATTTTTAACTTTAATAATCTCTTCTTCAAGAAAAAAAGCACTATAAAGATAAGTGCCTACTTTCTGATATTTAATTTTTTAATTGTTTCTCTGTAGCTAACTACATCGTTTTTCTTTAAATAATCTAATAAACTTCTTCTTTTACCTACCTTCATAAGTAATCCTCTTTTTGAATGATAGTCATGAATATGAGTCTTTAGATGTTCAGTTAAATCATTAATTTCATATGTAAGAATAGCAATTTGAGCTTCAGTTGCACCGCAACCTTTTTCCTTACCGAATTCTTTAACTAATTTTGCTTTTGTTTCTTTTGAAACTGCCATATTTATCTCTCCTTTTCTAATAATCCGTTTAATCTTAGCAAAAATCCGAAAGATGAGTGGTTTAAGCCAGGAATAAACTTTCCTAAATATCTTATATTATTTTTATCTAAAAAGCAAGTCCTAATTTTCAAAAGTGGCATCTAAATAATAAATTGGTCTTCCTTCTTTTTGGTATTGTTTTTCATAGTTTGTTAAAACATTAGGAATTGGTTTTTCTTCGTGATGTAAATCGAGACTTACACGATTAAATGTATACCAATATTGAGATAGACTCATTAGAGAATAAGCAAAATATCCTTTGTTATCAGTTTTTAAAATAATATGTTTAGTTTTTTTAAATACTCTATCATATAATTTTAAATAGTTAACATGGGTAAGACGTCTTTTCTCATCATGAGCTTTTGGCCATGGTTCTGGGAAAGTTAAATAAATTGTATCTATTTCTTTCTTAAATACTTTATCTAAATCTCCAGCATCCATATTAATAAGTTTTAAATTATTTAGTTTAGCTTTATCTAGTATTCTTATGGCACTTACCATTTGGGATGAATTAATTTCAATACCAATAAAGTTAACATTAGGATATTTTTTAGCCATTTCAATAATGAAGTCGCCTCGTCCCATGCCTATTTCGATTTTGATAGGATTGTTATTGTTAAATAGACTACTCCATTTACCTATATAAGTAGTTGGATTAGTAACAACATAAGGACTACGATTTACTATTTTATCAGCATCTTTTACTACTATGTATTCCATATATACTCCGTTTCTTTTTTATATACTATCATAAATTATCTTATTATGATAGTTATTTTAAATTTTTCTAATTATTTTTTCTTTGTAAAACTAATTTTTCGTAAGAAGCAACATCTTCTTGGAAGTATTTAAAGCCGTCAGCAATTATTTTATCATCAGTTAAATCAAGGCCAGCAACTTTTAAGGCATCTAAAGTCTTTAGAGAGCCTCCTGTTTTTAAGAATTCTAAATACTTTTCTTTACTACCAGGAATATTATTTTTAATATCATTAGCTATTTTGGTAGCCATTATTATACCAGTTGCATATTGAAAATTATAGTAACGATAATATCCTAAGAAGTAATGTAATCTGGTAATATAACCATATTTTAAATAGTCATCTACTACTACTTCTGGATTATATTTTATATAAAGCTCTTGATAAATACTAAGCATGGCATCGGTAGTTAATGGTCTTCTGGTTTTAATAGCCCTACAAATATTATCTTCAAATTCAAACCACATCATTGAATTATAAACATTAGCTATAAACTTTTTAATTTTTTGTTCTAAAATGATTTCTTTTTCAGTATCAGTACTTGCTTTTTCTAAATAATAATTAGCCATTAAAATTTCGTTAGTTAAAGAAGCAACTTCGGATAGAAAGTTAGAAAAATGAAAGTTACTGAATTTTTGATTTTCTTTAATGAAGCTAGCATTAACGGCATGACCTAGTTCGTGAGCCATGGTGTAGCTATCTTTTTGATAATCATGACTATTCATAACAATTAAAGATTGGGTATAGTTGCGAAAATGGTAACCACCTAAATATTTATTTTCTCTTGGGTATACGTCCATTATACCAGTATTTAATAAAGCTTTTAGATGTTCGATATAAGTTGGTCCTAGAGGAGTTAGAGCATTAATGACATTATCTATAGCATCATCAAAAGACATTTTAACTTCCGTTTTACTATCACGACTATCATAAAAGTGCATTTTTTCAAGACCTAAAGTTTGTTTTTTTAAACTGTAATATTTTTTTAAAGCATCTAAATGTAAATTAGTAGTTTTTAAAAGATTATCAGTAATTGCTAAATTTAAATCATCATCACCTAAAGTATGTTCTAAAATAGAATTATAGCCAGCATCTTCGGCTAGGTCTTGAAATATTTGATAGCGCATATTAAGTAAATTAGATACCGTTTTATTTACTTTTGCTAGACTTGCAAAGTAAGTAGATGCTAAAGCGGCCTTTTCTTCGCTACTTGCGTTTAACATTAAACGATTATAATTACTTGTAGTTAGTTTTACAGGTTCGCCACGAAAAATTATTTCTTTGCTAGGAAACTCAACATTCATTATGGTACTGTATAAACTATTTATTCTACTAATATAAGGTAACATTTTAGCAAATAAGATACTATCTTCCGAGTGCTTCTTCTTCCTTAAAACATTATAGAAAGTCATATAATATTCTTTTAAATCTGGATTTTTTTCTAAATATTCATCTAAGGGAATATTGATATTTAAGATTTCTCTATTAATTACTTTTTTTAGTTCATCCAATTTTGTCTTTATTTTATTAATTATATCTTTATTTTGATTATAATTTTGATTTTCTAAGTCTAAATCAGAGTTTACTTCATTGTAACTATAAAATTTTTCCCATTCTAAGTATTTAGCAAAGTACCAATCAAGTTGGTCCTTTAAAGATTTTTTCTTAAATTCTTCGATATCAAAGTTTTCGGTTTCTAACTGTTTTAGATGATTAGTAAAAGTTTCGTCATTTTTAAAAAAAGAAGTAAAATTAATATTAGTTTTATATTTCATACATGTATTTTCCTTATCTTATTAATGATTATTTTGATTATAATGCCTATTTATTCTTATTAATTTTTGTTCTGGTGTTTCTTTTGTATTATAGTTTTTAGGATAAAACCCTAAATTACCATTTAAGATAGATAAAACAGGTTTTATATGCATCTTTTGTAAACCTCTATCCCAATCTAGAAATACTTGGTATTTTAATAAACAATCGTCTACTAAATCATCATCAATTATAACAAAATCAGTTATATTGGGATTAGATTTTAAATATTTTTTAATTTCCATACTTCGATTTTCTTCTACATAAGGTGTTAAATCATAAATATTTATATTATTACTTTCTAAAATTTTGATATATTTTTCTAAATAACTACCTTGTAAAGTTTTAATACCTTGACGTTGAAATTGATACTTATTAGCACTTGTTAATACTATTTTAGCTTTACTTAAGATAAGAATTTCTTTTAAGATATTAAGGTTTTCAGGGGCAATTAAATCGGGATGATACCAGTTATTTAAAACACCGTCTAAATCAAGAAATATTATTTTCATATATCTTCACTTTTTTGATTTACTTTCTAATTTTGTTGTTTAGTTTCTTTATTTTCACTAGCTTCTTTTTCATATAATTTTTTATAAGTTTTGCTAGTTTTTAAAAGAGTTTTATGACTGCCACTAGCTTCAACTACTCCATTATTAATAACGAATATTTTATCAGCATCTATTACGGTTGAAAGACGATGTGCAATGATTAGAATAGTATATTCGCCTTTTAAGTTACTAATAGCTTGTTGAATTTTAGTTTGGGTTTCATTATCTAAGGCACTTGTTGCTTCATCAAATAATAATATCTCAGTTTTTAAAAGAAGAGCTCTAGCAATAGCAAGACGTTGTTTTTGACCACCAGATAAGGTTACTCCACCCTCACCAACGATAGTATCATATTTATTAGGTAGTTTTTCAATAAAATCATCCAAACAAGCTAAATGACAAGCTTCTTTGATTTCTTTAATAGTTGCATTTTTCTTTATAACTTTTAAATTATCCATAATACTCATATTAAAGATATAAGCATTTTGACTAATTACTGATAAATTACCTCGGATACTAGATTTTTCTAAAGTGTTGATATCTATACCATCGAAAGTTATCGTACCACTATTTACACGTTCTATGGCACTAATTAAGTTAAAGATGGTCGTTTTACCAGAACCAGATGGTCCGACAAAACCGATTGTTTCATTGGCATTTATCTTAAAGTTCATATTTTTTAAGACTGGTAGATTTTCTTCATAAGCAAAAGAAACATCTTTAAATTCAATATTACCTTCAAATTTCTTTAGTTTCTTAGTACCAAATTTTTCTTTTGCAAATTCATCTTCTTCTAAGATACCAAATATACGATTAGCTGCTAAATTAAATTGTTTAATAATTTCAAATATTTGTTCTATCCAATCGGCTGTCCATAAGATTCTATCATTATAATTATAAATAATAATGGCACTTGCAACACTTAAGATACCTAAACTTAGAAGCATAAAAATAAAGGAATTAATAACTAGTTCGCCAGTATCTTTAATAGAACTACCAAGTGCTCGTAATATTGCTCTTTGTCTTTGATACTTATAAGAAACTTTATTAGTTTCTGACATATATTCGTCTGCTTTAGCTAAGAATGATTCCTCAGCATCTAAAATTTTAACATCTTTGGAACCTCTTACGATTTCAGAAATAAAGCCACCGGTTCTTTCTCTACTCTTACGCCATTCTTTACGATTTTTATAATTAATACCACTAGCATACTTATTATATAAAAATACGATAACCATTAAAGTAACATAGATTAAACCTAGAATCCAATTAATAAAGAATACAGTTATAAGAACACCAATACTACCAATAATACAACTGAAATAATCAATCATAGATGTAAAAATATCAGTTAAATTGTCGGTATCACCATTAATTCTTTCGATAAAAACACCACTAGAATTATCACTTAAATCTTTTTGGGTAATTTTTAGAGTTTCTCTTACTAATTCTAATTGTAAATTTCTTCTAACATCATAATAAAATTTATTGTAAAAATAATTATAAGCTAAACGACAAAAGGTATTACCTATTTCTATAATAAAGATACAAATAATAATTACTAAGAGTCTACTATAATTATTACTAGTTAAAGCTAGTAATCTTTGAGCCACAAGAATTGGGGCAATAACAGAACCAATAGTCATTATAATATTAATTATTAAGAATAACCATAAGTATTTTCGACCAGTTTTAGCATATTTATAAGTTGATTTAAAATTTTTCCAAATGCTACGATTGGGAGTCTTAGATTCTTTATTTTTTACTTCTTCCATATTTTCCTCACTACTTTTAAAAAGTATAATCTTTTTATTCTTTTTCAAGTAAGTTAATTATAGCATAATAAATCTAGTTTTACTTCTTTTTTATATCTTAAATCCAGAATTTTTACAAGCCTCTCTGGCTTTATTTAAAACTTTTAAGAAATTTCTCCAATCCTTGTATTCTAAAACTTTTGACAATTTCCTAGCATACCAATATTCATTTTCATAATCATCTATACGTTTTATATTTTCAAAAATACTATTAGTATATCATTTTCAATCATCTTCATGCTATTCTCCTTTAATTTTTTAATTTGTAGTAAAATTATAACTAATGGTAATTTAGCAACAAGTTGTTGCCATTTTTATCATCCATAGTATCCAAAATTTCAATTTATTATAAGTTAGAATCCCCCCTAATCTTTAATAATTTTTATTTCTAATATTCCTTAAATCTGTTAAAAATTGTACCATACCCTACTTTAAAAGTCATTTGATTTTACCATAGTTTCTTTATTTTTAAACCCAAAAAAGATAGACTACCACTAAATCTATCTCAATTCTTATTTATCTTTTTTTATTAATTTTTTTGTAATTTCTTCCTCAATATAATTATTTTTGGCATACTCCGATACAGCCCGAAAATTTTTATCGTACGGATACTTTCTCTGCCCAAACTCTAACCACATATCTGACCAAGATTGACCATTTTCTAATAATTTTTTTACTAATTCGTTATCAGCCGTAGCATTGCCTTCTTGTTGTTTTAAATCCACACAACCTTCTTGATCATATAATTTGCACTGAATATCACATTCTAATTTATCGCATTGATACGCAAATCTAGCCTCCGCCGTTGCATGAGAATCAAATTCTAAAAACAAATCTTCAATTTTATCCCCATCAATTAGAGATGATAAGATACTATGAACAGCCTCATGTTCCATTTTTTCTTTTTCTTCTTTACTAATTTGAAATTGAGTTAAATCACCAATTATAGTTTCTCCTAACTCATGAATAGCCAGCATTTGCACCCCATAAATATGTTCAGCAATACTTTCTAACCTATTTTTTTGAACTTTCCAGTCAAGCCACCCAGTTCTTATAACATTTTTCAATTTATTGCATAAAACATAATAATTAATTACATCTTGTTCCTTTGACATATTACCTCCTAATTACTAACTATTATACATATATTTACTAATTTTTAAAGATAAAGCTTGATCACCTATATTTTTTTCTTAATCACACTTTTTCTTAAAACCCATATAATATCTGGTATCAGTGCTTTCACAAATGTTAAATCCCATTCTTTTATATAAAGATATAGCTTTTTTATTATCTTTGTACACCCATAAGTAGACAGTATCATTATTTTTTAAAATATCTTTTATTATGCTTGTACCAATTTTCTTATTGCGATAATCTTTTTCAATATAAATTTCATCTAACAAATTAACATTATCTTTTCTTGTTAATAATAAACACCCTACAATTTTGCTATTAACTACTATATTATAATAATCATTAATTAAATTAGGAATTTCCTTTATTATATAATTATTTATCCTATCAATATCTTCTCTTGCTAAATCTTTAGCATACTCGAAAACAGTCTTTTTTTTATATTCAATCAATCTATCTATATCTTTATTAGAAGATTTTACTAATTCATAATTCATTACTCATTACCATCATTATCTTTAAATAGATAAATAATTTTCCTTTCTGTAACATCTTTATAATCAATATACACCACTACCACCTAATATAGTATAAGTAAACTTATTCTCCTTAAACATCCTCCATAAAATTTTATCATTTTTTTAATAGGCCCTGAACAGTTGATTTTTGTTGAAATATAAGGCTTTATTTAAGGCTTAAAACACATACACACTCAACGTGATAAGTAAAACTAAACATATCAAGACCAATAACTGATTTAATATTATAATCACTTTTTAAATAGTTAATATCTCTTGCTAAAGTTATAGGATCACATGCTATATAAATTATATCACGTGCATTTACTTTTTTTAAAAGTTCAATACCATTTTTAGACATACCACTACGAGGTGGGTCAATTATTACTAAATCAATTTTGTCGTTTATTTTAGAAATTAATTCATTGGCATCGCCACATAAGTAAAAGCAGTTATTTAACCCATTTATCTTAGCATTATATGTAGCATTAATGGTAGCATTTTTATTTATTTCAATACCATATACTTTTTTAGAAAAAGGTGCTAGTGTAAGTCCTAGTGTACCAGTTCCGCAAAACAAATCAAGGACGCATTTATCTTTAGGAGCAAGTTCTAAAAGAAGACTAAAAAGATGTTCGGTTATCCCCAAGTTAATTTGAAAGAAAGCATCATATGATACTTTAAAATACATATTATTAAGACGTTCTATAAAGAAATCTTCGCCACGCAAAATATGACCATTTTGTAAGATACCTACTATTTTAAAATTAGTTAAATTGGGAAATTCTAACTTATCTTCAGTAATAAAATTGGCTAAAAATTCCATATTATAATTATTTCTGATAACTACTGTACCATTCTTTATTTTAAAATCAGGAATTAGTTTAATAAATTCATTAACTTTAAATGATACTAGTTTGCATTCATCAATACTTACTATTTCATTAGTTTCTTCTTTGTAAAGACCAACTCTTCCCTCTTTAACATGTAAAGTTATTTTATTACGATATTCTAAAGTATTTGGTGAGGCAATTACGGGGATATTTATATCTAAATTACAAAACTTTTTAAAGATATGTTCTAACTTTTGTTTTTTAAATGTAAGGGTATCTTCATATTTCATAAGACTTAGACTACAACCACCACAAGTATTACTATAAGGACAAAATGATTCTTGACGATTGGAAGATATTATTTTTTTTGCCATGGCGATATTATATTTTTTAGTTTCTTTTATTATTTCAATTTCAACTTCATCAGCAATACAAGTATTAGGAACAAAGGTTATTTTATCATTTATATAACAAATACCACGTCCATAATCATCTAATCTTAATATTTTAGCTTTCATTTAAATCAATCCTTTAATTAAATTTTGGTTCTTTTTAATTTTAACATATTTTCTTGATAGCATTAATAAATTTAGTGAATTTATAAAACTTTTTTATTTAATGGTATTTATCACATAATTTTTTATATTTTTAACATACTAAAACTGGTGAATTATAATGACTAATTTAGCTAATTTTATAAGGAATAAAAAAAACAAGGAAGAATTATTAAATGATATAAAAAAGGAATTTAAAGATAGTAGTGATTTAATAATTAAAACTATTAATGATATTGATGTTATCTTTTTAGAAAGTTTATGTTCTAGTGATAAAATTAATGAATATGTTTTAAAAGTACTTAGTTTGTCTAAAAAGAAAAATCATGGTTTAAATAATATTTTAGTTGGACCGAATACTAAGGAAGTTAATGATAAGTTAGAAATAGTTAATCTTTTACTTAATGGTTTTACTATTGTTTTAGGTAATAATTATTATGCAGTAGAAACAAAGGGAGATTTAGTAAGAAGTGTTACAGAACCAACAACAGAGTCAGATTTACACGGACCGAAAGATTCATTTAATGAGTCAATTCAAACTAATTTAGGTTTAATTAAAAGAAGAATCAAATCACCAGATTTAATTAACATTGATATGAATATTGGCCTTTACTCGAAAACAAAGGTAAGTATTTTATATATAAGTTCAATTACCGAAGTTTCTTTAGTTAATAAAGTAAAATCTCGACTTAATCAGATAAATATTGATGGTATTTTAGATGCTGGTAATATTAAACAATTAATTGGTAAGGAAAATAGAAGTGCTTTTCCAACTAGTCAGTTAACTGAAAGACCAGATAAAGCAGCTGCTGACCTATTGGAAGGAAAAATTATTATTTTAGTTGATGCCTCTCCTTTAGCTATTAGTCTTCCCTCTTTTTTAGTCGATTTTATTAATCCAAGTGTTGATACTTATAGTAAGAATATTAATATTAATTTTGTAAAATCTTTACGTTTTTTATGTTTTTTTATTACTTTGTTTTTACCAGGATTTTATATTGCTTTGATTAGTTATAATCAAGGTTCGATTCCTTTAGATTTGTTAATTAATTTTGCTATGCAACGCAGTAGTGTACCCATTACTTCGATTGTAGAGTGTTTAGTTATTTTGACGCTGTGTGCTATTTTAAGAGAAAGTGATATAAGGTTTCCTAATAATTATGGGTCATCTATTTCTATTATGGGAGCTTTAGTTATGGGCGATGCGGCAGTTTCAGCTGGTATAGTTAGTCCGATTATGATTATTGTGGTTGCTGTAACTTATATAACTAGCATGGTTTTTACTGATGTAGAACTGATTAATTCTTTTCGCCATGTAAGATTTTTAACACTTTTTCTCGTCTCACTGCTAGGTCTTTTTGGATTTTATATGGGTGTCTTTTTTACTTTAATTCATTTATGTGGCTTAACTAGTTTAGATAGACCTTATACTTATCCTTTAGCTCCTTTTGATAAAGTTTATTTTAACAAAACAGTATTTCGAAGTACAAAAAAAGATGATAAATTTCGTTCTAAAATATTAACAAGGAAAAATATTCGTAAAGAAGGTGATTAAGATTAAAAGATTATCAAAAGTAGTTTTGTTATTTAGTATTATTTTGATATTTGGTGGGTGCTACGACTATAATGAACTTAATAGTTTAGATATTATAAGTGGAATTGGGCTTACCTTTAGTGATAATGAATATAAGGTAAGTTACGAAGTTATTAATACTAACTTAGATAAAGATAATACAGATAGTAAAAAAAGTTTTGTTGTTTCAGGGACTGGCAAAAATTTAAGTGAGGCTATTGAAAGTGCTAATAGCAAGTTAAATAAAAAGCCTTATTTTGAACATATAAAGGTTATGCTTATAGATACTAATATTGATATTATGCAAATAAGTGATTATCTTTTAAGAAGTAATATGATATCAACTAATTTTTATCTAGCATTAGCTGATAATCCTTTAGAAATACTAGAATTTACTAGTGAAGATAAAGTTATCAATGCTAATTATGTTTATGATATTTTAAAAAATATTAATTATACTAAAATGAGTAATTACTTTGATTTTCAGGTTAGTAAAATTCTTAACAAAATTGATATAACATTACCAAAAATAGAACTGGACAAAAAAATTATTTTTAAGACTTATGGTCTTTATCATAAAAATAATTTTATCTGTTATTTAGATGATAATAACTTGGAAATGTATAAGTATTTATTGCAAGAAAAAAATTTTTCTTATAGTAATGATAAGAATAGTATAAATTTTTATAGTAATAAGATGAAGATTAATTTAAAAGATAACATTGATATTAATTTTAGTTTGAAAGCTAAAGTTCTAGCACTAGATAGTGAGTATAATTTACGAAATAATGATGATTTTAAAAAGTTAGAAAGTACTTTTAATACTAATTTAGAAGAAAATCTTTATAAGTTTATTACATTTTTGCAAGAAAAAAAGACGGATATTTTGGGTATCAATTATAAACATTATTTAATGACCCGAAATGATGATGAAAATTATTTTAGCAAAACAAAAATAAAAGTTAAAGTTAATATAGGTATTAATAAACCAGGACTTACAGTTAGAGGAGTTACAAATGAATAGCAAAAGACAAGGCATTTTAAGTATATTTTTAAGTCGAGTTTTGTATTTTGGAGTTGGTATTTCTTATATTTTAGCTTATGGTAATAATTTTACAATTATTAATTTTCTAATTGGTTTTATTTTGGGTTTCATCTTATTATTGTTGATGTTAAAGGGAGATTGGAATAATTTTTTTAAAAGTTTATTAGGAAGAATTATTATTCTTAGTATGGCTTTCTTTTTAGTTAATAATTGTTTAGTTGCTGTTGCTGTTTTAGGAAGTAATTTTTATTTAATAAATACTCCACCTATATTAATTATTGTTCCCCTATTTATTTTAATTTTATATGGAGTTAAAAAAGGTTTGGCTGCGACTTTAAGATTAAGTGATATTTTAATCTTTATAAGTATTATTACTGGTATTATAGCTATTTTAAGTATTCAAAAAAATATTGATTTTAATAATTATTTACCAATGGAAATATTAGATAAGACTGATACTTTAAAATGTATTATAAGCAGTGCTTTTTATAGTGTTAGCCCTATAATTTTGGAGCTTTCTTTTTTAAAGAGTGATGAAGTTAATAAGAAAGCAATAATCATAGGATATCTGATAGGTAGTTTTACTATTTTTTTAATGATTTTGTGTATAATCGGAATATTTGGGGGTAACTTTGCTTTGTTATTTCGTTATCCTGAATATATTTTACTAAAAAAAGTTAATTTGTTTAATCAGTTTGAACATTTAGAAACTTTTTTATCTATTATTTGGTTTAATGATTTATTAATTACTAGTTTGATAGCTGGACTTTTAATTAATAAAGTCTTTAACGGTAAATGGCTATATATAGTTAGCATTTTACATTTATGTTTTGTATATTTTTTCTTTATTAATAACTATCAACATATTCTGCTTCTTTATCATTATACTTTCCATATTTTAGGAATGCTAACTATTTTAGGATGTATCGGTTCAATCATTAATTGCAAGTTTTTAAAAAGGTAAGCATCTTAAATGTGGATGCTTACCCTTTTAACACATAGACTTTGAATTGGTTTACAAGATATCATCACGTCTATGGAGACGTTTAGGTAGTATGGATGATTTAGCTTGAGCTTTATCATAAATACGTTTCATCTGACGTATTTCTTTATTTACCTGGTCAATACTCAAATGTAAATCACTGGCTTGTCGTGCTATGGAATAACCAAGTATTCTTGTACGAATGATATATTCTTGACGGCGATTGAGATTGCCTTCATGTATAAAAGCCTCAACAACATTTTGGTTCCATGCAACTTGCTTAGCCATACCACCCCTGTCAATTAAAACTCATACTAAAAATTATAGCATATTTATAATAACTTGAAAAGTACAACTTTTTTCATGTGCCTTCAAGTCACAATTCTGATATTTAAGATAGTTTCTAGTTTTCTACTATGCCATCTAGGCTAAAACTTTTAGCATCAGTTATATGAACATTAACAATTTTACCAATGAGACTCTTAGGACCAGTAACATTAACTAGTTTCATAGTATCAGTATAGCCATATACTTTATCTGTTCCTTTTTCACTTATACCTTGAATTAAAACAGGAACTACCTTATCTAATAATTTTTGATTATTTTCCAAAGAATATTTATTAATAATAGTATTTAAACGTTGTAATCTTTCTTCTTTTTCTTTTAAAGGAGTCTTATCTTCCATTTTAGCAGCTGGGGTTCCAACTCTTGGCGAGAAGATAAATGTGTAGGCTCCATCGTATTTGCAATGGTTAACTACTTCTAAAGTTTCTTGGAAGTCTTCTTCTGTTTCATTAGGAAAGCCAACGATGATATCCGTTGAAATAGCAACATTAGGTATTTCTTTTTTCATTTTATCAAATAGTGTTAAATACTCTTCTTTAGTATATCTTCTACCCATTAATTTTAAAATTCTAGAAGAACCTGATTGTAATGGTAAGTGAATATAAGGCATAATATTAGGATATTTAGCAATTGTGGTAATCATTTCATCAGTGAAATCCCAAGGATGTGATGTTACAAAACGAAGTCTTGGAATGCCTGTTTTGGCAACCATTTCTAAAAGACCAGCAAAGGATACTTCATTTTGCAAATCTTTGCCATAAGCATTAACATTTTGACCTAAGAGAGTTACTTCTTGATAACCATCCTTAACAAGTTTTTCAACTTCTCTTACAATTTCACAAGCACGTCTACTTCTTTGCTTGCCTCTTGTGTAAGGGACAATACAATAAGTACAGAATTTATCACAACCATACATAATATTTACCCAAGCGGTAATCTTAGAATCACGTTTATAATCAATATTTTCATATACGTTACCTTGTATAGAATATACCTTTATATCTTGCTTAACATTTTTTACATTTTTAATCATGGTTGCTAGTTCATGAATATTATGTGTACCAAAGATAATATCAACATAAGGATGTTTAGTCTTAAGTTCATTTACAACGACTTCTTCTTGAGCCATACATCCACCAATGCAGACAATCAAATCTTTTTTCGTAGTAGCTTTTAAATGTTTACATCTACCAAGATAGCCAAAGACTTTATCATGAGCATTTTCTCTTATTGCACAGGTATTTAAAACGACTATATCACTGTCTTCTAATTCATCAGTTTCTGTATAACCTAAATTTTCTAAAATTGCCTTGATTTCTTCGCTGTCATGAACATTCATCTGACATCCATAAGTTCTTAAAAAGTATTTTTTACCAGCATATAAATTACTTTTTTCATCATTTTCTAGATAGATTACTTCGGCTTCATCTTTAGTTCTTTTTTTGGCATCAATCATATTTGGTAACATAAAATCACTTCTTTCTTTGCTTAAGTGATTATATCAAAAAATGAAGAGATATGCACTAATTTTAAATAACTTTTGCTAATATTTTCGTTTCTGGTCTTTTTAGTTCTTGCAATTTTTCTATCATTTGGTTTTCTTTAGTATTTAAAAATTCTAAGTATATTTTTTTAATATCACTTGGATAATAAGTTGTATGAATAATAAGTTCGTTTATCACACTCTTAATTAGGAAAATACTTCCCCTAATTACATCATCACTTATTTCTTGATTATTATTATTTTCTTCTAAAATAATTGGATTATTAAAATCATAATAATAAGTAAAATCTTTAATAGAATAATCATAAGTATCTTTATCAAGAAGTTTTAAAAGAAGATTTCTTACTTTTAAATAATCTAGTTTTGGATCTTTGTTTTCATTAAGTAAGTATGTATTTGTAAATACCGCATATATTTTGTTTTTTAAAAGATATGTCATTTCTTTATTTGTCATATAAAATCACCTGTTTTATAGTTTAGCACTTTTATAAATTTCAAAACTGTAAAAAAACTGTAATTTTACTAGCCGTTATTAGCCAGTAATTATTACAGTTTATTATGCTTTTGATAGATTTTAATCTTCTTTTGCCAAAATTTTTTTTGTAATTTATTAATAGGATAATTATTTTTTAAGATGTTATTAAGGGTATATTGTTTTAAAAGTTTCTCTTGAGCTTTTAAATAATCATTTTTCTATTTACTAGTTCTTTTTCTAAAGTGCTTTTCATTGTAGTTTATTTTCTTTATTAATATCATTTGACATGACATAGAACTAAAACATGAAAGAAAGGATAACTGGTTAAGTGAAAGTTTTAATACTATTTAAGATGACATAGAACTAAAACTGTATTCAGATATGCCACATAGTCCAAATTGTTTTAATACCATTTAAGATGACATAGAACTAAAACCATCTAATAAAGTAAGATAATA
>HF993088.1:1688-2929 GCA_000433475.1 Mycoplasma sp. CAG:956 | reverse complement strand
AAAGTATATTTTTTATATTTATTAGCCCAACCTAATTTATTTTTGCTACTAATCCATTCATCAGTAATATTGTAATTTTCTTTTCTTAAAAGATATATTGCGTGTTGTAAATCAGTTATTCTATATATTTCATAACATTCCATAGTAGATATACTTCCATATTTTTTTAAATGATTTAACACAATATCTTTTTGACTTATCTTTCCCATTTCTAATCCTCAAAATCTAATACATCTTTCCAATAGATAATATCTAATCCACATTCACTAGCCATATCTAATATTGTTTCTATTAAGTCGTGCATTTCTTTTTTATCCATTTTTGAACTTCCATAAAAACATTTATAATCATTAAAGATTTTATCTTTAACTTGTATTTTTCTAACTAGCTGTATTGCTCTAAAACTTTCTCTCAACATAGTTTCAGCTTGTGGCTCGACTAATAGATGAGTATATTTAGCTCCAGTCCTGATTAAAGCTTCAATGTAAATGTCATAATCTTCATTTGACCTATCACCGTTACGAGCTTTATCTATCTCACCTATTAGAGCCCACATATATTTGTTTTGTTGTTCAGTTCTCTTGTCTTTAGCTTTAGATATTACTATCGAATATAATTCATTCTTATCTAAGTTTTGAATTAAATTTTTATATTTTTCTCGTATTGTAAGTGTTATTTCAGTTTCAAAATTTTCATTCTTTCCACTACGAGAGTAATTACCTACAAGCCTCATATATCACCTAAAAAGGTAAGTCTTGTTCAGTAATTTCTACTTGTTCTCCAAAATTAGCGAATGGGTCATTTTCTTCTTGTACATCTTGTTGAGCTTCATAGCTTGAATATTCAGGTTCAGGTCTATCATCTTTCGGTTTATTTTCTAAAAATTCTAAATGATTAACATAAACATCAGTTGTATAACCTCTTGTACCATCATCTTTTTCGTAGCTTCCAGTTCTTATATTTCCAATAATACCAATACGGTGACCTTTTTTCGTATATTTTGCTAATGCTTCAGCTGTACTATTCCAAAATACACAACTAATAAAGTCAGCCTCTCTTTCTCCTGAGTCATTGGTAAAATTTCTATTAACAGCAACGGTTACTCTTACATACGCTTTACCTGATTTTGTATATCTTAATTCAGGATCAGCTACTAATCTTCCTACTAATGTCGTATTATTCATTTTTATCATCTCCTAATAAATCCTTTAAATCGCCAACAATAGCTTTGGCTATTTTTT
>HF993088.1:0-1535 GCA_000433475.1 Mycoplasma sp. CAG:956 | reverse complement strand
TTTGGAATTGTTTCTCTTAATTTACTAATTAAAAGTGATAAATTTCTTAATGTACTTACTAAGTCTCCTTCTACACCTAAGCCGTTGTCAGTAACAATCATTACTGATTCCGCTCCTTTTAATAATTTTTCAATATTTTCTTTTTTCATAATTTCTCCTCCTAAATAAAATCTCTATCACTTATTCCATACTGTTCAGCAACTGGAATAGGTCTATAATTATCTTCTAAATCTTGTTTTAAATCTTTTAATTCTTCTTCAAGATGTTCTTTATCGGCTTTTAATTCTTCAAGAGTGTTTTCTAAACAGTAAATATATTGAGCAATGCTAATATAAGCTCCGTTTAAATTTTTATCCTCTTTAATAAGCTCAAGCCAATCATTTATACCTAATTTTTTTCTTAAAGTTTCAGGTTTCTCATTCATCAATGTCATCTCCAACAATAGACATTCTTATGAATCCAGCCTTTCCTTTTTTTACTGATTTAATAATGTACTTTTGAGCTTCATTCTCGTGTTCTTCTTTAAATTTGTCTAAATTGAAGACAACTGTCACTTCTTCTTGAGAATATTTCTCATATAAGTCATTATTTTCTTCTTTAAATTTGACTTCATCAAATTCTTCCGTAATAGAATCTTTACCATCAGCCACTCTCGTAAATTTGTATTTACTAGTTGTTAGCTGTTTCTTTCCTATTTCGTCCATTTTATTTTTTAATTTGCTTTTTAATTCATCTCTCTTAGTTGTTAATTCGCTTAGTCCAGCTAATTTTTGCTCTACTTCTTCTAATTCTTTTGCAATATCAGTTAATTCCTTAGGCTCTAGGTCAGCTTCAGTTAAGAAAGGATTATCTTTAATTCTTCTTAAATCGTTTCTAAACTCATCTACAGCTATATCTATTTCCTCAAGTAAATTTTTAAAATCTTTAATATTAATTTCAAAAACTGTCAAATTACTATCATCGAATGTTTCATCAAAGTTTTCAGGTCGCCTATATACTGCTAAAATTCCTTTTTTTCTATTTGTGTATTTCATATAAAATAGAAGTTGAACCAAATAATATTTGTATTCTTCTAATTTGCTGTGAATTTTAGAAGTGGTTTTAATTTCTAACACCGTAGTTTTATTGATTCCGTCAGTATGACATCTAATATCATCTACAATATCTTTTCCCTCAACAAATTTATCTTTTAAATCTTTGTTTATATAATCTCTTATTTTTGGTTCTAAAATATTTCCATATTCAGTATATTGATTTCCCTCAAATTCATTTTGAACTAAACCAGCTTTCTCTTGTAATAATTCCCATCTTGTTTTGAATGGACTAATTCCCATTAATATTGGAATATCACTACCACCTATATATTTATCTCTATCTACTTTTACATTTTGCATTATTCCAACACCCCATTTTCTAATTCGTCCAATAAGGTTTTAGCTTCTTCTTGTGTTGTTTTAGCACTTAGTTTATGTGTTTTAGCGTAACTATTAACATCAACATTTAGTTTTCTTAGCTTTTCTAGTAGTAAGACTTTA
>HF993087.1 GCA_000433475.1 Mycoplasma sp. CAG:956 | reverse complement strand
ATCTGTTTTTTTATACTTAAAAAAACTGTCCAGTTATAAGCCAAAATGATTCCTCATTTTGGGTGAAAATTTTTTTGGCAGGAAATATATAAAGCCGATGGGCTTCTGAAAAATGAACTTACTAGCTGACAGTTTTTCTTAAAGCCTTGTAAACACTGGCTTCGAGAGCAGTTAAAGCTAGCCCCACAGTGTACGATTTTCTTAATTTTAGACATCTGTCTATAAATTGACTTAAACAACCACCGGCTTAGCCGGTGGTCTTTCTCTGTAGCCTTATAAAGCTCTTATTACTGCCTCGCTTAAAAGCACTACAACAATCTGACACTTGCAAAATTACTTGTGGCTACCCGTAAACGGGTCTATATTATCCATGGATAATTGTTCTGCTTGTCTATCTTCGTTCAATTGTTCTTTTATATACTTTTGTATTACTACTTCATTTTTTCCGACTGTATCAACATAATATCCTCGACACCAAAATGAACGGTTTCTATATTTATATTTCAAATTGCCCAATCTTTGGTATATCATCACGCTACTTTTGCCTTTTAAATATCCCATAAATGTCGATACGCTCAATTTTGGCGGTATTTCTAAAAACATGTGAACATGATCTGGACAAACTTCAGCAGCTATTATTGTTACCTCTTTCCACCTACATAATTCCCTCAAAATTGCACCTATCTCTAGTCTATTTGAGCCATAAAATGCCTGTCTTCTATACTTTGGTGCAAATACTATGTGATATTTACAATTCCACTTTGTGTGTGATAAACTATTCATGTCCTTCATTGGACATCCCTCCTTTGTTATTTTTAATGCATTTTGTCAGATTGCATTACATATTATAACAAAGGAGTTTTAATTTTAAAGACTCATCGCTAAAGCTAAACCGAACCCTCGGACTATTCGATGGTTTTATTTAGACAAAAAGGACTCGGACTATCCGAGGGTTTTATTTAGACAAAAAAGCTACCTAGATAATCTAAGTAGTCATAATAAACTATTCTGCTTTTTTATATTCAGCAATAATAGCATCTTCTAATTGTTTTCTTGCATCAGGATTAATTGGATGAGCTATATCTCTGTATCCACCAGTAGCAGTTTTTCTACTTGGCATTGCAATAAATAAGCCATTATCTCCTTCAATAATTCTGATATCATGTACTGCGAATGAGTCATCTAAAAGAATTGATGCTATTCCTCTCATTCTTGAACCTTCTTTTTCGATTTTACGAACTGTAACTGATGTAACTTGCATATAAATTCTCCTTCTATTGTCTATTACAACATATCTTAATTTTAAACCAAGTATTACCAAAAATCAAGCATCTTGATATTACTCGACAATTACTTTACATATGATAGATGCAAACATCCCCAATTGCTACATCAGCATAAGTAAAACTTTTATTAACACCGTCTACTAAAACTGTAAAAATATTAGAATATACTTCATTAACTATTCCTTTCATCATCGTTGTCTTTGCTCTACTGCCACTAACCTTTAACATAATTTCTTTATTAACTAAAGATTTAATTTCATCTCTAATATCACTTATATTCATCTTGGATACCCCACATACATCATGCCGTTACAGATAATACCACCCATTCCCATCTCTCCATTCTTTGTTTTTTCTAAAAGTTCAATTAAGTTAATTTCCTTACTTTTTTCAGTCAAAGCTATATTACAAGCAATAATTGCCGGATCTAGGGCATGAATATTTACTCGTTTCGGACTACTAGCAAAATTAGAACCAGCTTTTATAAGTTCTTCATAATTACTTTGACAAGCTCCAGCAATAATAATCAACTTTTCATGAGAGCTTTCATACTTTCTAGCATTTTTAACTGCCTTAACGAAATTTAAAGAATTTTTATAATTTCTTAAATCTTTTTTATCGCCCTTTTTCTTCATATAAGCATCATGTCCAGTAATAATCACAATATCAGGCTTAGCATCTTTCAAATAAGAAATTATATCATCGCTAACAGTTTCTTCATCAATTTTTCTTCCGATAGCAAATACTTTATTTTGTTTATAATAATCCATACATCTTTTTAAATACTCGCTATCTCCATCTAAATGTAAAATACGTGCTGGCAAATAAAAGAAATTACTTCTATCATCGCTTTTTACCTCATCAATAAAATTACTGGGACGAAAGTCATCTTCTACCGTACTTTTATCGACGCTAACACAATCATCTATAGGACTATCTGCATAAAGCCTAGCATAAACTCCTTTTAAATAAACAGTATCACCTCTAATATTTAATACTAAAAAGACAGTATCATTACCATAACTATTTCTTGTAATATAGTCGCCTTTTTTAATCACGAATATCACCATTAAATAGTATTATTTAGCCAAGAAAAAAAGAACTACAAAATGAAGTAGTCAAGTAAAAATAGACACTTTATAAAAAGAA
>HF993086.1 GCA_000433475.1 Mycoplasma sp. CAG:956 | reverse complement strand
CTCAGCAATTTTCTTTATATTATTTTCTGCAGTTTTAATACCATTTAAGATGACATAGAACTAAAACCTCAAATTCTAGAACTATATCTTAACATCCATAGAACAATGTTACATAAATGGTACCTTTTTTCTATATCAACTAAGCCCATTATAACATAAACTCATCTAAATTTTCATCTATTATATACTTTTTTTCGTTTTTTAAAGTTACACCATGACATATAGAATCTACTAACATAATCGTAATTTCATTATAAATAGCATATTTATATAATTCTACTACTTCATCCTTAGTTAAATACTGTTTTAAGTTTACAAATACTAAGAAATTATTAGTTTTCAAAGTATGTTCTAAATCAATTAGTAACATTAAGTTATCTAATAATTCTTCTTTAGAACTTATTCCCAATTTCACTAATTTATTAATATTATCTATACTTATATCATTTTCAACATATAAAGGTAAATCTATATCATTTAAAGCTTTCTTATAAATTCTAGTCATTTTACCATATAAATTGATTAAATCTTTAGTATCTTCTTCGTTTATATAATTACTTACAAACTTAGATATTTCATTAGTATATTTTTTAGAATCAAACTGAAAGTCGAAATAATTAATAAATACTTTAATTTTACCATTCATGTTTACTTCTTTATTATTTTGAATAAATTTTAAATTATCACTATAGCCATTTATATATACTGAATATAAATCATTAACAAAGCGATAAAAATATCTTTTATTTTCGATTTCAACGGCATTTATATACTCATTTGCAAATACTATTTGGTTATCTAAATAATCAACACTTAAATTCATAATACTATTAACCTATCTTCATTATTTATAATTTTACTATTACTTTCACCAATTATATATTCTATCTTAGAATACTGCTGTTCAGTTATAGTTAAAACTTGAATAAGCCCTTTTTTAGGAGCATTTTTTCTTAATCTACTAAGTAATAATTCGGATTGATTATTATTTAATACTAATTTAGAATAAACTGATTCTTGCATCATAATAAATCCTTCTCCTAACAGATATTTTCGAAACCTTAAATAATTTCTTTTATCTTTGGCATAAATATTAGGTAAATCAAAAAATACTATTGTTCGCACTATTCTATCCCTCATAATATATAAAATCCTTATATTCATCGCTATTATTGATATTATTTAAAGTATTTTTAACAAATAAGCCGATAATATCTTTTAAAGTATAACTTTTATTTTGATATTTATAGGAGTTATTTAAAATATTAACTATATCCAATTTATAATTAGTATTTAATTCTCTTTCTTGATTAAAATAAACAAAATTATCAACAATTACTCGAAACGGTTCCATTAAATCACAGCTTAAATTAAATTCATTAAACTCATTTTTATGATGAATTCCCAGTTGGGTAAGATAACCACAAGAAATAACTTCTTTATTAATAGTAGATAAAAGTATAGCATAACCATAATTTAAGGCAGCATTAATATTATCATTATTATTTCTAACAAAGTCCTTACCAAATAAAGCATTAAAATAGACTTTGGCTGCGTGTCCTTCTCTATTAGTTTTATCGCCGCTTACGACTTCATCAATATAACTTGTTAATAAATCATATTTATCATTTTTTATTTTGTTTAACATTAAACTTTGATTAAGAATTTTATTTTTAACTATTTTCATCCATAAGTCATCTTTACATTTGTTAGTCCACTTAATCTGTTCTTTTACCTTTTTACTAGAATTATGTCTAGAGTAATACGGTGATAGTTCGCCAAAAGGGTTATGTTTTTCATCACAAAATATCATATTTATTTTGGCATCAGCAATTTCTTTTAAAAGATAAGCAGAAATAGATACGGAGATAGAATCAACTATAATTGTATCTATTTCTGATAGATGAATATATTTTTCATCATTATCTTGTTTAACTACTAGAAATCTATTTTTATAACTTATTTTAGATTGTCTAGTTATTACAACTGTTCGAAAGCTCATTTATTCACCATCATAACTTGCTGTTTTCTCTTTTAGACCAGTTACTGAGGTAAATATAAAATCTCCACCAGTTACATTAGCACCAGAAAGACGGCCGATTCTGTCGCTTAAACCAAATTCCTTTAAGTTGCCATTTTTACTATTGCAATGATAAATTATTAATAATTGTTTAATTATATTAGCTAATTGTTCAAATGAACATTCGGTTAAATTTATATTATCTTGAATCTTTGTTATTTCTTTAGAAAATAAAGGGAATTCTATTTTTATTTCAAACAAGTAATTTATAAAAGTAATTGCATTTTCAATGTCCATATTAGTTATATCATCATATTTATTTTTATAAACTTTATTTAATACATATTTACATTTTTTCATCATGTCTTTTTTTATTTTTAATTGATGAGCGTTAGATAATTCACAGTTTTTATTAGCTGTACTATATCCTTTTACATAAACATCTTGATTCTTATAATTAATACTTACATCATAAGGAATATTGTCTTTTAAAATTACAATATTGTCCAAAGACTTTAAATCTAAATGTTCTTTGATAAAATCAAGTTTTACTTTAACATCTTTATTATTTGCAATACTCATAGGTATTCCAATTAATTTAGTCTTGTTACCATATTTTACTAAAGTTAAATAAGATGTTTCCATATTAGAATAACCACCATATGTTTCTGTTGGCATATTTTCCTTTATTTTGATATTTCCTTTACCTCTTTTATAAATTGTCTCTTTATAAAGTTTACCCGTTCTTATTTCCGTTTTTCTACTAATCAAAATATCATTTCTATATAAAGTATCTTCAACTAAATCATTAAATTTTTTAGCATTAAATAATAATTCACCAGTTTCCTCATTTATTAATCTTGGAGCAATTTCAGCAAAGGCACTTTGAAATTCTTCATCTAGACTATTAACTACAATACCATAATGTAGTCTCTTGTAATCTTCATTTTTTATTAATTTTTCATTAAATTCATTTATTTTATTATAATCTAAATCATAGTGTAAATATTTTTCTTGATAACTTCCAAGAGTTGCAGCAAGGTAAGCATCATGAGCATGATGATAGTCATTTATATCTCTAAATTTAAATAAATCGTATTTATCACGGTAACTATGGGAAATATTAGCTTTTAAATAAACTATCTTTGTTTTAGGATAAAAACAATTTAAAATATTAGCAACATGTTTAGTGATTTGTCTTGTTTCAACTAACTGTCTATTAATGAAACCTTTTATATCTTCTTCGCTATAACTTTTTCTTGTTAAGTTATAAAACTTCTTGTTACTCATTAACTTATTATTTTTTAATCTTATCCAAATACTTTTCGTATAATCGTTTCTAAATTCTTTTGGTAGAACTAAAGAGGCGGCCTTTTTCTGATTACAACCACGGCATACTAATACCCTATTATCCCAAGAATTATCTTTAATCAAAGTTCTTGGTAAGATATGGTCGATTTCATATAAACTATTTTTAGTATTTAAATCATCAACATTAATAGGTTTTCCACAATATAAACATTTACCTTCTTGTAAATAATATAAATATAATTTATCAGTATCGATTTTTTCTTCTTTAGCAAGTTCTTTCTTTAAGTTCTTATAATTACTATCTACTTCATCTTTAATATTGTCATACAATTTTTGTAAGTACTTTTTACGGTCATCTTTTCTTATCTTTTTCTCATCACCACGGGCCATTTCTACCATTATATTTTTAGGTTCATAACCCATATAAGTAGTTATTTCTTTAACGACTTTCAAAGCTTGGTAAATGCCTCTTTTGGTAGCAGGCGATGTAGCAAGATTTTCTACAACATCATATGATAAATCATTGCTAGTATTCTCTATCTTATTTTCTTTAGCAATTAATTTTTGAAAATTGTATTTATCATTGTTAATAATTTGCATGAAATTTTCATCAGTCTCATACATTAAATCCATTATTGATTTTGGAATATCTGTTTCTTTATCTAAAACTCTAAGGTCTAACAAAAGTTTCCTTGATAAACGACCCCAACCGCTATATTTTTTATTTAAAATATTTTTAACTTGATTACTCTTTAATTCAGGATATTCATTTTCTACTTTTCTTTTTAAGATATCCTTATCATCAAAAATAGTTATCCATTCAATAATTTTTTCGGCATCGTTAGTATTATAACTTGTTCCTTCAAAAATACCATTTTCACCAAAGAAATCTATATAACTTTGCATATTATTAGCAAACTTACAATCAGCCGAATAGCCTGTTATTTTCAATTCATTCTCATAGAAATTGTAATCTAAAGTATTAAGTAAAAATTCTCTAAATTTATTTTCGGTGATTGTCCCACTAGTCTTCATAAATAGTTCTTCAATTATTTTATGCTGCTCATCTTTGGTTAAATGTTCCCCATTAACCTTTATTTGTTTTAACTCATTTAATACTTTAAATTCGGAATAAAGAATAGAATTATTAGGTAAGGCTTCTTCATCTAAAAGGTAAGTACAATGAGATATCATTCTTTTAATAAATATTTCCGCAGTTTTATCTAAATTAATTACTTTTTTAAAATTATAAGGAGTAATATGAACACCTTGCATTCCTTCATTTCTAAGCATCCAAGCATTTTCAGACATATCTTTAGATACTAATGGACCAACAAAGTAAGGAATTCTAAATTCCAATAATCGCACTAATTTATATATACCATCATCTGTTTTATTTAATAAAAATGGATAATGCTTTCCTTGATGTTCAATGATACTAACTAACTCATCTTTATTTAATTGATATGGATATTTACCATTTTCTTTACTAGTTATTCTTGGTAATACTTCATTATTTTCTAAACGTTTTAAAAAGTCCTCATCCGTGATAATAAAATTATCTGTATTGACATATTTTTTTATTTCTTTAAGAAAATCCGTAGTTTCTAGTTTATTATGAATATATAAATCATATAAACACATATCTTTATCATCTTTAATATCTTTTTTACTTCTAAATATTTTATTATATATTTTTCTATCAGAACTAAATGTATCTTTTAATAATTTTAAGTCCTTTTTATGTTGATTATATCTTTCAACCATTAAACCTGATATCGTTGTTTCTTTGCTACCACCAAAGATTTTTTTCAAAAAAACCATGTCATATAATTCTTTTAGTTGTTCTAAAACTTCTAAATAATCATTAAGTAAAGATTCTAAATCACCGGCTTTATCTTCAAAATCAGTACCATCAAAACTTAAAGATACATCATTATCAGTTTCTAAATTAAATAACTTTTTCGCACTAAATTTATTGCCAATAATTAGTTTACAAAATTCACTTATAAAATTTTTATTTAAAGAATAGCTTGTTAATTCACTTGTTAATTTAACTTTTAAATCATTTTTTGATTGTTCATTAAAAATATTAGCTAGTTGTTTATAATTAATATTATTTATACATTCTTCTGAGATATCTAATTCATCAACGTCCTCACTCAATGATAGAAATATCTCCTTAAGTTTATTATCTATATTTAAATTATTAACACTAAATGAGTTACCTTCATATATAAAGTTACCGCGATATTTAATGATGTGATGAATAGCAAGGTAAACTAATCTAATATCCATTTGTTCATTAGAATTCATTAATTTTTGACGTAAATGATAAATAGTTGGATACTCTTGATTATATTTCTTTATGGCTTTTTCTTCTTCCATACTAATTAATACAGTTTTATTTTTTATGTCTTTAGAAGTATATTTGCTTTCTTCTAACTTTAGAAAAAAATTGCTATCAACTTTATTAATTTCATCTTTAAATTCATCTTGTAAAAGTTTTATTCTTTCTCTTCTTCGGTCATATCGACGTCTTGTTCCTCTTTTGGCTCTTCTATCTTCGGCAGTAACGGCTGGATCAAAAAGTCTTACTCCCCATAAAGCTTTGCCGCCTTTTCTCATTACTTTATTTGTTGCATCATTTACAACTGCCCAACCTACTGATGTTGTTCCAATATCTAATCCGATATTATAATTTTCCATTGACTTACCCTCCTACATTTGGTATTATTAAATCGTCTTAATACCATTTAAGATGACATAGAGAGTTAAAATAAAGGCTTAGCCCTAAATGACTTCGGTCGACTGTTTAGACAGTCGCTTTTTTTATGCTCTTTTGTCTTCTTAATTTAAATTATAACATCTTTTTATTTGATGGCAAGAAAAAAAGCCGATTAACGACTTAATACTAATTAAAAAGCAATATGAAGTAAATTAAGAATAATACCTATTACTATACTAATAAGATAAGTTAAACCTATAATAGTTAGGTTTTCTTTCTTATCTTTATTAGTTTTAAATAAAATTACTAAAGCAATACCAGAATTAGTTAAAAGACCACTTATCATAGAACCAAAAGATATAGATGATGCTAAATATAACTTAGTTATAACAATACTAGAAGCACAGTTAGGTATTAATCCAATAAGACTAGTAACAAGAGGACTTAAGAAACTGTTTTGTAAAAAGATATTATTTAAAATGCTATTTAAACTAAATTCAAAGATAAAATTTAAAACTATATTAATAATTAAGATAAATAAAGTAATATTTAAAGTATGTTTAAAGGCGGATATTAAAAGATGTTCTTCGCAATGACAATGTTCTTCTTCACAGACTTCATAATGAGTTTTTATCTTTTTAGGTCTAAGCCAATCTATTATAAAACCACTTATTAAACCAACGATAAATTTTATTCCTATAATAATTAAAATTAATTTAATACTAACATTCTCACTTAACAAAATGGGTATCATTTCATCACTAGTACTTAGAAAAACACTAATTAAAGTTCCCATAGTAATGATACCTGTTACATAAAGATTAGTTGCGATACTAGCAATACCACATTGCGGAATAGTACCTAGTAAACTACCAAATAAAGGACCTAGATGACCGGCTTTTTCTAATTTTTGATTAGAATTAATTTTGTGTTCTAAAATTTCTATTATAATAAAAGAAATAAGCAAAAAAGGAAATACTTTTATAGTATCTATTAACCCATCTAATAATACATCTAACATAAAAATCACTTCTTTCGTAAGAAAATTATATATTAAATACAAAAAAAACGCAAGATAAGTACTTGCATTAATTTAAGGTTTGTGTTAGAATTTTTCTTGTACGAACGAGTATGTCTCCTTAGCTCAGTTGGTAGAGCAACTGACTCTTAATCAGTGGGTCTAGGGTTCGAATCCCTAAGGGGACACCATTTAGATTATTAAGGAGAAGTTAATTGCTTCTCTTTTTTTCTTGCCGAAGTAGCACAACTGGTAGTGCAGCTGAATCGTAATCAGAAGGTTGGGGGTTCAAGTCCCTTCTTTGGCACCATTTATTTAAGACAATCGTTTGATTGTTTTTTATTTTGCTTTAATTTATTACTATGTTATACTAAAATAGAAATTAAAATTTAATTAAGGAGGAAACGATTAGCATCAGTATTAAATATTATTTATAACTGGTAAAATCATGAAGATACTATGAAAAAACATGAATTTATAAAATTTGAAAAACGATATGAGAAATTTCAAAAGAATAACTTACCTACCCCTTTCTTTGATGATGAAAGACAAACTTTTGAGTATGTTTACTATTCTAATCATATCTTTAATAAAAATAGCCAAAAATATCCAGAAGTTAATCCTGTACTCACCGATGCATTAGCGGATATAGCATATACAGGATTATATTATTCTTTTAATTGTAAGGAAATTCTTAATACAGATGATGGTGAAGAAATCACAATCGAACATAATCATGCTCATTTATTTGATGAAGTTGTTCGCTTTTTATACGATTTTCCTGAATCTTTTAGTATTTCAAAAGAAGATGAAAAGTTTTATAGTGAGCAAGAATTGCATTATTTAAGAAGAGTACAAAAATACTTGTTATTTATTGGCTTGAAAGATATTGATGATACTAAAAAAATTCCCGTAAGTAGATATAGAAATAAAAATCAAGAAAAATATGCCAATCTTAGAATATATCGTTTTAATAATTTTTATATCGAACAAGTATTAAAAAAGAAAAAAGATTTTATGATATTTGGATGGTTTCCAACTCACGATAAAACTGTTTTAATTGAAAAACAAGCTTTAGTATCTGATATGGAAGATAATATTAGATTGTTAATAAAATTTACTAACGAAGAAATTAAATTATATAAAGAGATAAAAGATGTTTATCAAAATAAAGAATTTAAAGATGATGAGAAAGTAATCATTGCTCATTTTAAAATTTTAAAAAAGTTTTAAAAAGTATTAACGCACTTTTGGTTAATACTTTTTTTCTTTGGTATATGTACACTTAGGATAGTTACTACATCCTATAAATTTGCCATATTTACCAGTTCTTAAAACTAGGTTGCCACCACATTTAGGACACTTTGAAATGTTTTCTTCTTGTTTTCTTGATTTTACTTTTTCGGCATATTTAATATGTTTTTTATGTGTTTCATAATCGGTAATATTAGAATTTATTAACATTTCTTTTATTTTTTCTGGTTCTTCAATAATTTCATTTTGATAGCTTTTAATAATTTCTACTAAATTATAATTTCTAGCAACTGGTATCTTAGATTTTACATTTACTTTAGCTGTACTAGGAATACAGACAATAGGAATAAACTTATCTTGAGGTAAATTTAATTTTTGACTAAGTGCAATAACATGACCATAATTTTGATGCATTGGATTGTTAATATAAATTTTTTTGTTTCCAGCTTTCAAGCTCCAATTTTTATCATATTCACTACCAGTTATATAACCATTATATTGCTTAGTTTCAATCACAAAGATACCATATTTACTAATAATTATATGATCGATTTGATGAGTAATACCGTCAACTTCAATCATGATATTATTTAAAATTTTATATTCCTTTTTATCTAGTTTAAGAAGAGCTTCTTTAGTCCATAACTCCCCCATAAAACCGACAATTTGTTTGTAAAAAAGTACTGCTATAATAACAACTATAATAAATATCCAGAATAAAGGATTCTTTAGAAATATTCCTTCAGTTAATTGCCAAACAAATTTATCCATAATTTTCCTATCTAATTTTAGTTACAAGCATTTACTTCATCACGAATGGCATCCATGCCAATTTTATCAGTCTGTTTAATGCTTACAATCTCGGCATTTTCTAAAATCCAATTTAATACATCAGTTATACAGGTACCATTATAAGCAAATTTAAAAACATAAGAATGTTTTTCTTTTAAATTAGGATTAATTTCTTTTTTTACTTTTACAGTTACAACATCATCTACTTGGTACTCTTTTAAAGTTAAATACCAATACTCCTCAGTATCACTATCAGTAATATTTAAAACTTGATAAGTTCTTCTAAAAGTTAAGTCTTTATTGTTTTTAGTGCACAAATCATCAACAGGCATTTCGTTAGTACCAACATATAAATTTTTATTGTCATCTAAGTTACATTTTACTATTTTATAATCATTATTATAATATAAAGTTCCATTGTTGTTATTTAGAACTTTTTTACTCCAACTATCTACTACTTTTATAATATTATTATTATTTAAATAATCAACTAAATCTTTAGTATTACTATCAATAATTTTAATGTTATCTAAACAATAACTTATTATTTGATAATTAGACATTTTGGCATAAATTTTATTGCCTTTACAATCATTAGTTTTATCAGCTAAAAAAGTTACAGAATTATTTTCTTGAGTGTTTTTATCATTTTTAGAATAGAAAAGGCTTCCTATTATCATTAAAACAATTATTCCAATACAAATTAGTCCTATAATATTTCTTTTTTTCATAAGCATCCCACTTTCTAGTTACATGATATCATATTATCTTTAAAAAGTTACAAGAAATTAAAAAAAATAGGTAGGAAAACCCATTTTTTTTAAAATATATTAGAAATTATTATTTAACCATTTAGCAACACCGTTATCTTCGTTAGTATCTGTTATGAAGTCGCATATTTCTTTAATTTCAGGATAAGCATTACCCATAGCAACACTAGTACCAACCATTTTAAACATAGAAATATCATTATAATCATCACCAATACCAACGGTTTCTTCTAAAGATATATTTAGTGCTTTGCAGAAGTTTTTAATGCCATCTCCTTTATTAGAATTAGGATTAGCTATAAAAATAAAATAATTACTATAAAATTGATAAACTTCATCAAAAGCTAGTTTAATATTTTTTACTTTTTTAATATCTACAAGTGCTTTTTCCATATCGTTACCATTTTTACTAGTTAAATGAATATGAATAATTTTTTCATTAATAACAGCTTCTAAAAAGTTTTCTTTATAAGTTACGCTAGGACTTTTTTCTAGTGCATTATTAGTATATTGTCCAGTGGTAGTATCAGCAGTGATATTAACATTATATTTCTTAGCTATAGTATATATTTCTTGTAAAGTTGTCTTATTAATTTTGCTGGTATATAAATCTACTTTATCATGATAATCATAGACATAGGCACCATCTGATGCAATTACATAAGGACTTGCTAGGGCTTCTTTACTTACTTCTATAGCATAATCACGAGATCTTCCCGTACAAATAACTACTTTTACTCCTTTAGCAACAACCTTTTTAATAGCTTCTTTTGTTTCTTCGGTAATTTCTTTATTATTATTTCTAATTGTTCCGTCAATATCTACAAATACAACTTTTTTCATAAAATTCTCCTTTAGTGCAAGGTATCAAAAAACCCCAATTAAGGGGTATTATTTATCTCCATGGTGGCTCCAGCGGGAATTGAACCAGCGACACAAGGATTTTCAGTCCTCTGCTCTACCGACTGAGCTATGAAGCCATAAATGGCGGTTCGTACGGGATTCGAACCCGTGGTCTCCTGCGTGACAGGCAGGCGTCATAGGCCTCTAGACTAACGAACCATTTGGTTGCGGAGAATGGATTTGAACCAATGACCTCAAGGTTATGAGCCTCGCGAGCTACCAGGCTGCTCTACTCCGCGATATATAAATAAGAAATGGCGGAGGAATAGGGATTCGAACCCTAGCGCCGCTTACACGACCTGCTGGTTTTCAAGACCAGTCCCTTCAACCAACTTGGGTATTCCTCCATTTGCTTTTCAGCAACAAATAAATTATAGCATAACAAATTAAGCAAAGTCAATTAAATATTATGACATTTAATAGAATATTATGCAAATTTTGTGATTTTTTAGCTTTTTTTTACTATTTGTAATCGTTTAGATAAGTTTTAATGACTTTTCATTTAAATTTTTTTATTTTAATGGTTATCATCAAAAATGCCTTCTAAATATCAGTATACTAAAAAAATTAGTTTTAATAATTCAAAAAACTCCATTACTGGAGTTTTTACTTCTTAAATGGTGTCTCGTGGGAGACTCGAACCCCCGACCCTTTGATTAAAAGTCAAATGCTCTACCTACTGAGCTAACGAGACGTATGTAAATTAAATAAGTGGCTGCCTCGGATGGACTCGAAC
>HF993085.1:1678-1894 GCA_000433475.1 Mycoplasma sp. CAG:956 | reverse complement strand
AATAACTCAAATTTTTGAGTACTAAATATTACGTACTAGAATAAAATTCTAGTTTTTTTATTACCTAAATTACTTTACAACCAACACTTTCTATTATAAAGTAATATCAATTTGGTTCGAAAAGGAGATAAATAATGTACTTATTAGATGAAGATTATACAAAACTAGCCACTTTATACAATTCTTTATTGAATTTATTAAAAACTGAATTTATTA
>HF993085.1:0-1645 GCA_000433475.1 Mycoplasma sp. CAG:956 | reverse complement strand
TTTATTAACAACTATGAAATAACAATTGCAAATGCTATCTCTTATATTCATAACTTTTATTTACAATTGCAAGTAAAATCTTCAGATACTTTTATTCCTCATTTTTACAATCTTCCAAGCGATGGTATCCTAAGTTTATATGGTTTTCAAATATGTCGATACACAAATATTCTTTTATTTGATTTTCTAAATATATTAGGATTAAACCCTATTATTCAATATATTTATATTGATAATAAAAATGATTAGCACCAAGTAAATGCTATAAACGCTAACCATGTTGTCGTTTGTATTTTTCAAAATAATAATAAATTATTTCTCGATTTACATAATAATATTTATTTTAATGACGATTTAACTCTAATTAATATTCCATCACAAATAACGGTTCAAAATCTACTATATATCCCAATCTTAAAAGATATAAATGACATTATAAATAAATATATAAACGTCCAAAAACTCGGCATTAAACATTTATATAATTAAATTTTCTCATCAAAAAAAGGCTACATTTGTGCCTTTAATAATCTTGTCAATATAGAAATTAAATTAGCATCTGTTACATTGTCTACATACACATCAGCACCATCTATTATTTCTTCTAAAATTTTTACTTTATTTGGAACCATTTCTAAATTATCGTCAATTCCCATTACTAAAAAGTACTTAGTTCCACCATACATAGTCTCATTTAAAACCACATATTTTTCATTATTTTCCAAAGTAATTATTGTATTAGTTCTCAAGCCCATAAATAACTCCTATTAATTATTAAAACTATCATCATTATTTAAATAATTAAATAAATCATTTAGTTCACTTAATGAATTATCCTCATCAGTAACAGATGATGTTTCTTGTTCTTCTTGATGATCAGTTTTTTCTTCACTATCCTCATCAGCATTAAAATCAGTTATATTAACAACCTTTTGTTTATCAGTATGAGCATCATCTTCGTCTTCATCTGCAAATCCATACATAGCTGAAAAATCAAATGCTTTATCATCATCTTCTTTATCTAAAGATATATTTTCTTTAGTATTCTCAGTATCTGTCTTAATATCATCAACTGAATCAGACCCAAAAATATCATTATTAAAATCTAAATCAAAATCATTGTTATCATCAAAACTAAAAGGAACTTCACTATCTTCTTCTTTTTCTTCATTCTTTTTCGAAGACGTATCATTACCAGAAATAAAATCCGTGGCATCTTTTAAAGCTTCAGTATAGAATCCAACAGTTTCTTTTACAGAATCATATTTTTCTAATTCAGCAGTATTTTCTCTTAATTTATCAATTAAATCTTTAACATTAATTTTTAGATTTTCTAATTCATTATCAGTATTGTCATATTCTTTATCAATTTCGATAATTCTTAGAATTCTCTCCATTTCCCAATAAATATCCTTAGTTTTATTTAATAAATCTAATAATTTAGTATTTTCTTCTTTAATACCTTTAAACTTTTCAGCATTATTTCTTGCTTCTTCTTCATTTTGCGTAGCTTCCGTAACTACATTTTTAATTTTATCACACTGTTCTAAAATAATTTGTTTATTCATAATTATCCGTCCCTCTATTATTACTATAAATAAACTATACCATAAATGGCTGTTTAATGCAATAAAAAAAGAACTCT
>HF993084.1 GCA_000433475.1 Mycoplasma sp. CAG:956 | reverse complement strand
TTTATAATGTCTACTCTAAAGGGTGCATTTCAATATTATGCTTGATTCTTTTTGATTTCCATAATAACAGGAATAATAGTTGGCCTACGACCAGTTAAATTATTGATGAATGGATGTAATTCTAAAATAATAGTATTTCTTAAATCTACATAATTATAATCATTATTCTTTAAATAATTAATAACGATTTCACTGATCTTTCTTTCAATAGAATTTATCAATTCAATATTTTCATTAACAAGAACAAATCCTCTTGTTGTAACATTTGGTTTAATTAATAATTTTTTAGTAAATGGATTAATATTAAGAATGGTAACAAGAATACCATCTTTACTCATTAATTTACGATCTTTAATAACGACAGAACCAATATCACCAATTCTCGAACCATCTACATAAACATCACCAGCTTGAATACTTGGTCCCCTTCTAACACCTTTTTTATCTAAAATTAAGGTTTCACCATTTTGCATAACAAATGTATTTTCTGGTTTAACACCACATAACGTTGCTGTTTCAGCCTGCTTTTTTAACATACGATATTCACCATGCATTGGCATAAAATATTCTGGCTTAATTAAACGCATCATTAATTTTTGTTCTTCTTGGTTAGCATGTCCAGATGTGTGAACATTACTTAAATCCTGATTTGTAAATACTTTAACGCCTTTCAAATATAACTTGTTGATAACATTGTTAATACTTGATGCATTTCCTGGAATGGCACTTGATGAGAATACTACCAAATCATCAGGCAATAAGCTAATCTGCTTATGAGTGCCGTTTGCGATTCTAGATAAAGCTGCTAAAGGTTCACCTTGAGTACCTGTACATAAAATACATACTTCATTATGTTTCATTTCCTTAGCTTGGTTAGCATCAATAAAAATTGTTTTATCTTCAATTAATCCATTATTTAAGGCAATCTCAATTGCATTTTCCATCGAACGACCAAAAGTAATTATCTTACGATTATTTTCTTGACAAGATTCAATTATATGTTTAAGTCTATAAATATTGGAAGCAAATGTTGCAATAATAACACGTCCATTATGAGCACGGATAATATCCGTAATTTGTTCATCAACAACAGATTCACTTTTCGAAAAACCTTCACTTAATGAGTTTGTCGAATCAGCCATTAAAAGTTTTACCCCTTCACTACCAATTTTAGCCATTTTATGAATATTAGCCATTGGTCCAATTGGAGTTAAATCAAATTTATAGTCACCAGTTTCAAAAATAGTACCATTCGGTGTATGTAAGACAACCGCATAACTATCTGGAATAGAGTGGGTAATACCTACAAACTCTATATCAAAAAACTTAGTTTTAATACGATATTCTTCATTAAAAATAACCATATTATCATAAGTAATATTGCGATCAACTAATTTCTTTTGAATTAAATCAGCCGCAATCTTTGGAGCATAAATTACAGGAATATTAACATTTTGTAATAAAAACGAAATACCACCAATGTGATCTTCATGACCATGAGTAATAATTAGCCCCTTTATTTTATCTTCATTTTCTTTTAAGAAAGATGTATCTTGAATAACATAATCTACTCCTAAAAGATCAGATTCTGGAAACATAACTCCAGCATCGATAACAAATATTTCATTATTATGCATAAAAGCATACATATTTTTGCCGACTTCACCTAGTCCGCCTAGGGCTACTACATAAGTAGCATCTTTTTCAAATTTCATATCTATCCTTCCTTGAACTTTACCATTTAATATGTATTTCCTGTTTAAACGACTTAAAATCAATAAGTTTTCACAGGCATTAATTCGGCTTGTTCATATCCTAATAAGCTTTTTTATGTTATCTATCTTTAAGATAGTATCAATAATTGTCATTTTAATAATCCAACAATACATCAAAGATAAATCAATATTTAATTCTTTAAAAAATTTTATATATAATATGATTACTAAATTTATTAAAATAATTTTACAAGATAAAATAGCTTTTATAATTTTTAAAATCGTTTTTTATCCCGCATAAACGACAAAAATATAACATAAGCCTGGAACTTTAAAGATCAATTTTTTTTGAAAGTATAAAAAACATTATTTTAAATACATTAATCTCAAGTTCTTAAATGCAAGTATAGTATATCAAAATATTTATATTTTAGCAATTTAATTCCAATTATTAATAAAAAAATATTGCAAATAAAAAATCTGTAATGTATAATTATTAATATAGGAGAGAGTAAAAATGAAAAGAAATATTAATAAAAAAGGTTTTACATTAGTAGAATTACTAGCAGTTATCGTTATTTTGGCTGTTCTTGCCCTAGTTGCAATGCCAAACGTTACAAGATTAATGAACGATTCAAGAAAGAATGCATTTATTACTGAAGTTGAAAACTTTGTTACATATGCTCAAACTTCATATACTAATAGTCAAATTAGTGGTGCTATTACTAACAGTGCAGATGAGTCTCTTATTACAGGTCAAACTTTTAACAATGTTTCGTATGATTATTATTGTGTAAGTTATGCTAAGTTAGTAAGTGGTGGTTTTATCCAAAAGTCTAATGGTGATAATTATAAAGGAATTTTTGAGATTTATATGCCAACTGATGGTACTTCCTCAAAAACTGTAATTTATATGTCTAACGGAAATTATCAAATTAACGGCTTGTCAATTAATAAACTTGCTAATAAATCTTATGAAGAAAAAACAACTCAAACTGATTATGCGTTCTTAAATAGTAGTTCACTTGAGTTATCTAGAAGTGCTTGCTATACAGCACAAGGAACTGAATTAACTACTCATGCTAATGCTGCCTTAGGAGCTGCTTAAGACCTAAAAAGGTCTTTTTCTTTTGCCTTTAATTTGATAAAATTAAACAAGAAAGAAGGTTTTAAAATGATAATAATTGGTTCACATGTATCTTTTGGCAAAGACCAACTTCTTACCTCTGTTAAAGAAGCAATCTCTTATAACTCAGATACTTTTATGTTTTACACAGGTGCTCCACAAAATACAATTAGAAAAGATATAGACTTGGAAAAAACAAAACAAGCTCAAAAATTAATGTTAGAAAATAATATTGATATAAATAAAGTTATTTGTCATGCACCATATATAGTTAATCCTGCTAGTAATGACCCAGTAAAGCAAGAATTTGCTATTAGTTTTTTAAAAGAAGAATTAAGAAGATGCAATCTTATGGGAATAAAACAAATGGTCTTACATCCAGGAAGTGCTGTAAGCGAAACAAGAGAAGAAGGCTTAAATAATATAGTAAAAGTCTTAAATGCCGTTTTAGATAATGATTATGATGTTAAAATTTTATTAGAAACAATGGCTGGTAAGGGTAACGAATGTGGCATAAATTTAGAAGAAATAAATTATCTTTTAAAAAATGTAGTAGATGCTACTAAATTAGGAGTTTGTCTAGATACTTGTCATTTAAATGACTCTGGTGTTGCTATAAGCGATTTTGATACTTATTTAGATGATTTTGATAAATTAATAGGACTTTCAAAAATTGGTTGTGTTCATGTAAATGATAGTAAAAATCCAATCAATAGTCATAAAGACCGTCATGAAAATATCGGACTTGGTACTATCGGTTTTGATAATTTAATAAAAGTTATTTATAGTAAACGTTTAGAAAATATTCCGTTTATCTTAGAAACTCCATACGTTTGTAAAGAGGATAATGAAAAAGAAAAAATATACCCACCATATAAATTTGAAATAAGTATGATAAGAAATAAAGCATTTAATTCATCGCTATTAGAAGATATTAGAAATTATTATAAATAGCATATTAAAAAGAATAGATTTTAAGAATTATTTTTCTTTGTATCTATTCTTTTTTCATATTTTACATATTCATATGTACTATTTTTACTTCTTAAAACCATTTGTTGGTAAACTTTATCTCTTAAAATAGTAGCACTTTCTCTTTGGGTTTCACACGTCTCTGGATAAAAAGGTCCGTCTATATATATGGTGATCTTTGGTCTTTTTCCAAAACGTTTCTTTTGATAAGTAGTAGTCATCGCAAATGAAGCAACATTATCTTTTACTGGAAAACGAAATGACGAAATTGGAAGGGGTCTAATCTCGGTGTAATAAGGCCATAAATGGGCTTCGGGATAAATAGTAATGGAATGATTTTGGACTAAAGTATGCATAGCATCAAACAATGCTTCTTTTTCATGAATTTTTTTAGGAATTGGTAATGCTCCTACAAATGGAAGAATCTTCCCTAAAAAAGGAATGCCTAGATTAGCACTACTAACAACAACATAATTTTTCTTAGGAAAAGTTAAAAGTAATGGATCAAGTGCATCTCCAATCATTTGTGTATGATTACTAAACAAGTAATATCCATTATACCCTTTTAAAACCTTTTTATTTTTAAAATTAACACATAATATTAATTTACAATAAATAAGAGCTATTAAATAAGCTAAAAAGTACAAAATAGAAGAAATAATTTTATAAAAAATATTATTGTTTAACCATTTATAATTATCTTTAACTTCACAATCTTGATTACTAGAAGTAACAAAATCTTCCGTATAACTATCATAAAATTTTGGATCTTGTTTTTTCATAAATATCACAGGATTATTGTAGCAAATTAATTGACTAATTTCACTAATTTTGCTATCATTTGATAGAAAGAAGTGATGTCTATGCAAAAATTAACAGAACAAGAGATCGTAAGAAGAGAAAAATTAAAAGAAATAGCTAAGGTATGTAATCCATATCCTGATAGTTTTAAAAGAACACATACTTTAAAGGAAGCTAAAAATTTAAGTGACGGCACTACTGATGTTAGCATTTGTGGTCGTATTATTTTTATGCGTAAAATGGGTAAATTATCGTTTGTTCGTATTAGAGAATTAGAAAGTGACTTACAATTAGAATTTAGAATTGATGAAGTAGGTGAAGAAAAGTATGATTTCTTTAAAAAGCTTATTGATTCAGGTGACTTTATCGGGGCGACTGGTGAAATTTTCACAACCCAAACTGGTGAAAAAACTCTAAGAGTTCATTCATTTGAATTTCTTGGTAAAGCCCTAAGACCATTACCAGAAAAATTTCATGGCTTACAAGATACTGAACTTAAATACCGTAGGAGATATGTAGATTTAATTATGAACCAAGAATCACGTAATGTTTTCTTAGGTCGTAGTAAATTTTATGCTTTTTTACATCGTTATTTAGGAGAAAATGGCTTCTTGGAAGTTGAAACCCCAATTATGCAAACTGCTGTCAGTGGAGCTGCAGCTAAACCATTTTTTACTCACCATAATGCTCTGAATTTAGATATGAATTTAAGAATTGCTCCTGAAACTTATCTAAAACAATGCATTGCAGCTGGTTTTGACCGTGTTTATGAAGTTGCTAAATGCTTCCGTAACGAAGGAATGGATACTGAACATTTACAAGAATTTACTCAAGTTGAATGGTATGTTGCTTATTGGAATTTTGAAGATACTATTGTTTTCTTCCAAAAATTTATTAAAAATGCTTTACTTGAACTTATTGGTAAAACTACTATTAATTATCGTGGTAATGAATTGAATTTCGATGGCAACTGGGATAGAATCAATTATATTGATGCTATGAAAGAAATTTTAGGTGATGATTTCTTAACTATTACTGATCCTAATGCTTTAAAAGAGTTAGTTGTAAGCAAGAACTTATTTACTATGGCTGATATGGCTGAATATAAATCTATTAGCCAAATCATTGATTTTGTTTATAAAAAGAAGATTCGTGCTAACATAGTTGGACCAACTATTCTTTACAATTATCCAGCTGTCTTAAAACCACTTGCTAGAAGAAATGATAATGATAGCAATGCTGTGGATGTATTCCAAGTAGTTGTTTGTGGTACTGAAATTTGTAATGCTTACTCTGAGTTAGTAAATCCAGAAATTCAAAGAGCAAACTTTGAAGAACAAGCTAAAGCCAAAAGTCAAGGTGACGATGAAACAATGGAACTTGATGAAGACTTTATGGGTGCTATGGAACAAGGTATGCCTCCTATCTCTGGTTTAGGTTTTGGAATTGATCGTTTAATGATGTTATTCTATAATCAAGAATCAATTCGTGATGTTGTATTATTCCCAACTATGAAAAAAGAAAATGGTACTTCAACATCTAATGAAACAAAAACCGTAACTGCTACTCCAGTAGAAGAAAAAATTGATTTTTCTAAAGTAGAAATTGAACCATTATTTCAAGATTATGTTGATTTTGATAACTTTGCTAAATGTGACTTTAGAGCTGTAAAAGTAAAAGATTGTATTGCTGTACCAAAAAGTAAAAAATTATTACAATTTACTTTAGATGATGGCACAGGTATTGATAGAACTATCCTTAGTGGAATTCACAGTTTTTATGAACCAGAAACTTTAATTGGTAAAACTTTAGTCGCAATTACTAACTTGCCTCCAAAAGCTATGATGGGTATTGATTCATGTGGTATGTTATTATCAGCCGTTCATCAAGAAGAAGGCGAAGAAAAACTAAATCTTCTTATGGTAAGTAACAGTATTCCTGCTGGTGCTAAATTATACTAATTATTATTGGAAAGTCTAGATTTAATTTTAGACTTTTTTCTTTTTACAAAATTTTTTAAGTAATATAAATAAAATCTTTTTCATACTATTTTTTAGAGAGGAATTGATTTTATGAAAATGAATATACCTTATGAGAAAGAAATTATCTTTAATACCAAAATTGCTGATATTACTTCTATTTCTTTAGAATATGAAGCTAATGTTCTTGATGAAGATATCGAAGGCGAATTTATTATTTCTGGCGATTATAAAATTCACGAGTTAAGTGTTAATAAAGAACCGTTTAAATATCGTATCCCTTTTAATGTTTCCCTAACAGATGATATTATTAGAGATTCAATCAAATATGATATTAATAACTTTACTTATGAAGTAATCGATGATGATACTTTAAAAGTTAATATTGAGTTCGGTATCGATTATGAAGTTGTGAAAGATAAAATAGCTAAAGAAGAAAATAAAGAAATTGAAGTAAAAGAAGCCGTTACTTTTAATAAAGAATATGAAGATAATAAAGATACTAAAGAAAGAGAGACTAAAGCTACAATTGAATTAAATAATCTTCTTGATGATATCGAATTAAATAATGAAATAAGTGATAATAAGCTAAAAGATAATACAAATATTAAAGATAATGCAGTAACAGATAATAACATTGAAGTTAAAGCAAAAAATACAACAGAAAACTTAACAACCAATGATAATAAAGAGGTTGTTCTAAATAATGTTAATAATGCATTAAATACTTATGTAACATATCATATCCATGTTTTAAGTGATGGTGAAGATATTAATACTATTATTAATAAATATAAAGTTAATAAAGAATTAATTGATGAATATAACTCTAACTTAGAATGGGTTATGGGCGAAAAAGTAATTATTCCAGAATTTCAAGATGAATAATGACTTAAAAGCTTTAATAGATAAATATAAGCCCTTAAAGTATACCATAAAAGGTAAAACCATTAATCTTTTTAGTACTACTGGTGACTATGTTATAAAACCAACTAACAAAAACATCAATGAATTATTTAAATATCTAAGTTCACGTAATTTTTCTAATTTTCCTAAGATAGTAGAACAAAATGATAAATATGTTACTTATGAATATGTAAACACCCTAGATACTCCTAAAGAGCAACAATTACTTGATATGATACTTGTTGTTAGTAAACTGCATAATAAAACAGCTTACTTTAAAGAAGTAACTGAAGACAAATACACAGAAATATATGATAATATCAAAAGTAATATACTATTTTTAAAAGATTATTATAGTAAAAAGTATGACGAAGCTTTTAATGAAATATATAGTAGTCCATCTAATTATTACTTTCTTCTTAACTATAGTCTAATTAATAATGATTTAGCTTTTATTGAAAGTGAATTAGATGAATGGTTTAATCTTGTTAAAGAACAAAATCGCCAACGCGTATGCTTAGTTCACAATAATTTATCTTTAGATCATTTTGTTAAAGGTATGGATAGTTACTTACTAAGTTGGGATAAATATACATTTGATACACCAATAATAGATATTGTTAAATTATATAAAAATGAATACTTAACTTGTGATTTTAGCGGTATTTTAAAAGAATATTTAAGAAATTTTAAACTAAGTAATGATGAAGAAAAATTGTTATTTATTCTTTTGTCCATTCCTGATAAAATAAAAGAAGAAGATACAGAATTTAATAATACATGTAATGTAGCTCTAATTGTTGATTATATTAAAAGAACCGAAAAATTAATAAGGCCATATTATTCTAAAAAGGAGAAAGAAGAGAATTGATACTTCAATCAAAAGAATAAATATATTAAATCTTAATGGTAAAATAAGGGTTATTAAAGTTTGATAAAAAATGAGGATAGAAAGTCCAATTATAGCTAAAATAGTAAAAAAATTGGGGATTCTTGGTCGATTATTACACATATATTAACACCTAATTTATTATATGAAAAATATAATAATAGGTGTTTTTTAGTATCAAAATCTAAAATTTGTCTATAGCTTTACATTATAAAAACTATAACTATTTAAAAAGATAGAATATTTTGTTATAATTAAGAAGATAAAAGTAGGTGATAACAGTGCAAAAGAATAAAATGGGGAAGGTAATTAGTAGCATTCTAGTTGTAGGTATTATTACTAATTATTTTTTAGGTGGACTTAGTAGAGTTGATGCTAAAACTAATTATAAAGCCTATACTACCGGTGATGTTAATTTTCGACGTGAACCTAATACCAATAATAATACGGCAGATGGCAACCTTAATATAATAACGAGTATTGATGCCAAATCAATTGTAACCGTCGTAAGTGATGAAATCGTTAGCACCAGTAACTGTAAAAAAGGGTGGAAACAAATAATTTATAATGATATTAAAGGTTATATTTGCTCTGGTTATTTAAGTGAAACACTTCCAAAAGAGTTATATGATAGACCTTGGAATACCCCTAAAAAAGCCATTATGGGTGGAGCTAAATGGATTGGCTCAGGATACATTTCTCGTGGTCAATTTACTTCTTACTTAAAAAAATTTAATGTAAACCCTAAAGCCGATAGTGCCCTTTATAACCACCAATATCAAACAAATATTGCTGCTCCATCAAGTGAATCAGTTACTACTTATAACGCATATAAAAATCAAGGATTCTTAGATTTACAATTTGTTTTTAATATTCCTATATTTAATAATATGGCTGATAGATATGACCGCTATGTTGGTTATGATAAATTTGGTACTGATAGACAAATTAAAAATCTAGTAGCTAATATTCCTGTTCAAGATACCGTAACTGATCAAGACTTTGAAAATACTTTAAATAACGAAGGATTTCCTGAAAGTTATAAACGAATTTTAAGATATTTACATACTATTCATCCTATGTGGCAATTTAAAGGAATGCAGACTGGTGAGGACTTTACTTATGCTGTTGAAAGTGAAAAATGGGTCAGTGCTATCGACATGAGCGATTACTACGATGAGGCAAGAAAAGTTGTTGAGGGTAGAAGATGGTATATTCCAACTACCGCTGCAACAGCGTATTATATGGATCCTCGTAATTTCTTGACTGAAAAGTACATTTTTCAATTTGAAGCTTTGAATTATGATGAAAAATATACCGAAGAGTTAGTTCAGGGTGTTCTAAATAATACCTTTATGAATGGAGATAGCCTTATTGATAAACAAAGTTATAAAAGCATCTTTGTTGAAGCTGGTAAAACTTATGATATGTCACCTTTATATTTAGCATCACTTGCTCGTCAAGAGTTAGGTACTAAAGGAAGCATTGCTAGTAGTGGTGAAAAATTTACTTATAATGGTAATGAATATCAAGGTATTTATAATTTCTTTAATATCGGTGCTTATACTGGCGTTTATGACGGTTTGATGTTTGCTGCTAATGGCTACTGTAAAATATGTGGTGATTATGTAGCACCAGTAAATCCTGATGTCCCTAATAATAATGGTAATGATAATAATAATTCAAATGAAGATGATACTGTAATTATTCCAAGCAGTAAAACTATAATTGATAATTTAGGTCTTAAAGAATACGGTGAGTATTTAAAAGGTTTTAATATTGGAGTAACTATAAGCAGTCTTAAGTCTAAAGAATTAAGTGTAACTTATAGTAGTGATAATCTAATAGCTACGGGAACTAAATTGACATTTAATGATGGAAAAACATATACTGCTATTGTTTATGGTGATTTAACTGGCGATGGACTTGTTAATTCAGCTGATTTACTTCGTCTTCGTCAATATTTACTAGCAACTAAAGATTTAACCGGAGCATATAAAGAAGCTGCCGACTTAACAGGCGATGGACAAATAAATTCAGCTGACCTACTTAAACTAAGACAGTACTTATTAGGTCAAACTAATATTAATCAATTATAAAAATATAAAAAGAAAGGATATTTAGAAAATTTAACTTAGAATTTTTCTAAAGAAAACATATACAATGAAGAAAAATCATATTTTATATACTTTAGCTTTATTTGGTATCGGTATTACAACTATTAATGCTGCTCCTTCTTATAATTTTAAAGTATCTAGTGGTAGCATTACTAACGGTAGTAAAGTAACTGCCTCAGTAACAGTAAGTGGAGCTGCCAGTTGGCAAATTAAGATCACTAGTTCTGGAAATACGGGAGGTTGTTCAGGCAAATGGGCAGATGCTACTGCTGATGCCAAAAATATTACTAAAACTTTTACCACAACTGCTTGTAAAGCCAATAGTACTGGTATTATCAGCTTTCGTTTAGAAGGAAATATTACTGATGAGGCTGGGAATACAGTTAATTTAAGTGGCACTAAAACTGTAACTGTCAAAGAAAAAGCACCTGACTCTAAAATTAATACCTTAAGTAGTTTAAAAATAGATGGCTTTGATTTATCACCAACATTTGATAGTGAAGTTTTAGAATATTCAGTTGTTGTTCCACCAAATACCACAAAAATAAATATCAGTGCTACAAAAAAGGATAGTACTTCCACTGTTAGTGGTACTGGTGAATTTGAAGTTACTGAAGGTGACAATCAATTTAAAATAGACGTTAAAGCTCAAAATGGTGATTTGCGTACCTACACAATTAATGTTTCTGTTACAGATGAAAATCCTATTAAAGTAAATGTTGATAATGAAGAATATACTATTTTAAAAACTTCAAGAAATTTAGAAATTCCTTCATTATATAATGAGACAACATGTACTATCGAAGAGGAAACAGTCCCTTGCTTTATTAATGAAAATACTAGCATAACTTTAGTAGCTTTAAAAAATAACTTAGGAGTTACTAACTTCTTTATTTATGAAGATAATAAATATACAAAATATTATGAATTAGTTAGTGACAACTTAATTATTATGCCCACTAACAATTCTTTAAACTTAAAAGGCTATGTTGAAAAAGAGATAACGATTAATGATAACAAGGTAAAGGCATATCAGTACAAAAAGTTAGATAATGACTTCTTTGTTTTTGAAGGTCGTAATTTAGAAGATAATAGTATTCACACTTATCTTTATAATAAGAGTGATAACACTTACACTTTATTTGATAATGATTTGTATAACAGTTTATATAAAGATTATATGTTCTTCATATATATACTAGGTGGAGCAGCTGGCATAATTATTTTAAGCTTAATTACAATAATGATACTTTCTAGTAAAAATAGAAAAGCTCGTAAATTAGCAATCGTTTTAGAAGAAAAAATAAAACATAAAGATAAAGAAATTGAGAAAATAAAAAAAATATATTATAATAATAAACACAAAAAAAGGAATAAAAGCGATAAAAATGAAATAAATGGGGAGACTAGTAATATTAAAATTAGTCAGTCTGAAACATCTACAAGTAGTGAAAAAGACGATTTAGATGATACGACTGAAAACTACAATATTTTGAAAGACTAGGGGGATTTATGGAATTAGTTGTTAATGGACACAATGTATTATTAGTAGTTTTAATAACATTCGTTTGTAGTGTTATATTAGTACCTGCTACGATGAAAGTAGCAATACATGTTCGAGCTATGGACTATCCTGATGGTATTAGAAAATTTCAAAAGAAACCAATGCCTCGTTTAGGAGGTATTGCTATTTTCTTATCGTTTATGGTCGGTTACATGCTTTTTGCAAGAGAAAGTACAATGATGTTATCAATTTTAATGGCATCATTCTTACTGGTTTTAGTTGGCTTTGTTGATTCTATTAATCCTGTTAAAGCTAAATATCAACTATTAACCCATTTTATTGCTGCATTTACAGTATCCGTATATGGTGGGCTAGTATTAAATAATGTTTCTATTTTGGGATTAAATTTTACTTTTCCATACCCACTAAATTATCTAATTACTATTATTTTCTTAATTGCATTCATCAATATGGTAAACCTAATTGATGGGCTAGACGGTTTAGCAGGCGGTATTTGTTCTATTTATTTTGCAACCATTGCCATTATTGGTTTAGTATTTACGCAAATGGAAGGGTTAGATGTTATTTTAGCTCTTATTATGTTTGGGGCAACAGCTGGTTTTCTAGTTTATAATTTTCCACCGGCTAAAACTTATATGGGTAACTGCGGTAGCGACTTTTTAGGATTTATTGTCGGTGTTATTGCTTTACTAGGGTTTAAAGCTACTACTTTAACCAGTATCGTAATTCCTATCTTAATTATGGCTATACCAATTTTTGATACTCTTTTTGCCATTTTAAGAAGAGCTATATCTCATAAAGGAATATTTACTCCTGATCATGACCATTTGCACCATCAATTATTAAAATTAAAATTTTCACCAAGAACTTCAATTTTAATTATTTATGGTATTACTATTATGTTTAGTGCTGTTTCTATCTTTTTCGTTCTCGGTGATCAAAAAATTGCGATGACTATTTACGTTATTTTAATGTTAATTCTACTTTTCATTGTTATGAAAACCGATATTTTATTTAAACATAAAAAAACTAAAGAGAAAGAATTAGTTAAAATAAAAATGAATGTTGCTAATGCTCAAAAAATCATGCATGAGAAGAGCAAACAAAAAAAGAAGAAAAAAAATCGTTAAACTTCTACATCAAGTAGAGTTTTTCTTTTGACTTTATGATATAATTTTTAATGTGATAGATATGAAAGAAAAAATAAAAGAGATATTACCTTACATTATAATTTTTGTTGCTGTCATTTTAATTAGAACTTTTATTGCAACTCCAGTAATTGTTAATGGACCTTCTATGCAAGAAACTCTACATACAAATGATATACTAATTTTACGCATTACCAACAAAATTAATCGCTATGATATCGTAGTTGCTAATCATAATAATGATAAATTAATTAAACGTGTTATGGCAATTCCTGGTGATAAAATCAAATGTGTCAGCGGTATTATCTATGTCAATAATGAAGAGGTATCTAATTACGGATATGGAACTTCCTTTGATTTTCCCCAAACAATTTTAGGTGATGACGAGTACTTTCTAATTGGAGACAATAGGGAAGATTCTCTGGATAGTAGATACTTCGGTCCTGTTAAAAAAAGTGATATAACTGGTATTGCTAATTTCAGAATTTTTCCATTCAATAAAATTGGTAAATTATCTTAGAAAAAATTAAGAACCATCTAGTCCATTTACTAAATGGTTCTTTTTCTCGTTTTTCCCTTTTTATAATCAAACCATCCAAATAATTTTTCTTCTTATAATTGAAGGATAAAATGTAAATAATTAGTGGTAATATAAAAAATCAAATATAAGTTATAAATAGTAATTAACTTTTTATTAAAAAAACAATAGGAAAAACAAGATTAGGGCTTAAAAACATATTTTAATTTAACTTAAACTCAATTGTTAAGACCCTAAAATTAAATTTCAAATTCAATTGAATTTAACTTCGATATTTCAAAATCAGTTGCTTCTATTTCTTTGGTAATTTCATCTATACGTTTTTGAATATCTTTAGAATCATAATTTAAATTATGACACTCAAAGTAAGAATTATTAACTTCGGTAATTCTAGTCTTAGTTGATCTATTATTTACAATTGAACTATAAAAATTTTTAAGTTTTCTTAAATAGTTATTATCTGAAATGGCTTGTTGAATAGTACGACCATCATCTAGCTTATAAGAATTATTCTTTTCAAATTGTAATTTTTTAAGTTTAGTTAATAGTTCATATGTTTCTTCCAAATTTTTTAATTCTTCTGTTAAATCACTTTTATAATCTTCTAGTATAGTCTCAGAACCATCAAGTTCTTTAATAGAAGTACTAAAAATATGCAAACGAATATTAGACATTAAATTATTTAGATTTTCCTCCTCTTCATTAATTTTACTCATTAAAGTAGTAAGATTTAGTTTCATATATAATCATTCCTTTCATTTCTGCTTAACTATATCATAAAAAAATATAAAAGTGGTCGCTTTAAAAGCGACAAATACATTTTTTGGATTTTTTTTATTCTTTGCATAAAATTATTTGCTTTAATAATTTTTTTCTATACTTTAAAATTTCATAAATATCTTAAAATTCTAATAATATTTAACATTATAAAACAAAAAAGGCCACTACAAAGTGGTCTCGCAGTAACTATAAAGATAATTATTAACCAAATTAGTATCATAAACTTTATTATCGAAACAATAAGCTATAATACTATCAAAGCTACTACTACTTAAAGAGTAACCAGCACTTTTGAGTAACGTATCAAATTCTGTTTTATCTAAATTAAGAGCAAGTCCTAACTTTATGACATTACTTTTCTTTGGCACATAATCCCCATTGCAACGAATCTTGGAAAATAACTTTCTATCTAGTGCTGCCATTTTATAAACTTCTACATCAGTAAGCTTATACTTAGTAATTAAACTAAATAAAGTTTCCTTAAAACTAGAAGTTTTTCTTTCACTTAGATATCTTTTTAAATCCGTATCATCCATAATGATACCTCCTTTTTAATCCATATAAAGATATCTAAGTACTAAAAATAATATCAAAAACTAATTATAATTGCAATACTAACCAAATTAAAAAGACTACATCAGTATAAAATGTAATCTTTATTTTAATTTTATTTAATATAGAAGTAATAAGAATTTCCATCCGTTTTATCCTCATATACTTCACCATAATAAATAGCAAGCGGTTTCTTCATATTACTTTTAAGTTCATAAGAAATATTTAAAACTATTTCTTCATTACTATTAACAGTATATTTTTTATTATCATCAATTGCATAGGTATAAGATGATTTATCTTTATCTAAATTCCACATTAAAGGAAAATCTTTATTACTAATATTTTTTTTGGCATCAGTAATATTTTTAACTTTAACTACAATATTTAATTTATCATCAACTTCTTCATAACTTCCAACAGTTATATCAAAATCAGTAACATGAGCTGTATCCCCAACATACAATCCCATAAAGCCACTACCAGAATTATTATCAGTAATTAAATTTTTAGTTTTCCAAGCTGGATAATTGCTACTTTGTAAGGGAAGAGAACAACCACTAAGCATTAAAACTCCCATAAAAATTAAGCTAATTTTACCAATACTTTTCTTCATTATTTTTCACCTATCTTTCTAATTTCGTAAGTATTTACGTTTTGTCTTTGTAAACTATAAGAAGTAAATACCCCAATAATAGATAATAGATAACCAGTAAGAAGACCGTTATTAAATATTTTATGGAACTCTTTAACTGTATTTAAATAATAAGGAATAGCTTTATAGGCATCAATTAATTTAATCATATAATCTGTTTTATATAAATTATAAATATAGATAGCACAATTAATCTCATGAGCCACTAAAACCATAAATAAACCCACAACTGTCGATATAATAATTCCTGGAATTTTAATATTATGAGCAAACTTTTTATAAAATACGGCTGAACCCATAGTAATGGCAATCCCGGCAATACCAGGTTCGATACCAATAAAACCAAATAAAATCCATAAAATAATTCCCGGAATAGTGCCAATTATTGCCCCAATAATTCCTAATAAAATATTCTCTTTTGATTTATTATACTTTTCTTTCTTATAATTAGCAGCTTTCTTAACAACTTTATAACAATCATTACAATAAAAACTAATCTCTGAGTCATTATCTACTAGAAAAGTTTTTTTAACTTCTTTACAATGTCTACAAACCTCTAAAGCATTATTATCTTTTAAATACTTTCCAATAATTTCTAATAAAGGATTAATAATTTCAGGTAAATATTTTTTATCAGTAACTGAACCAACTATATTAAGATTCTTATTATTATAACTTACAATAGCATCCTTAATTTCTTTTTTAATATTATTATTTAATTTAGTAATATCATTGTCTAATTCTACACTGAAACTTAATGTATAAACACTTGATTGACTATCATACTTTATTAAAAAGTGATAATCCATAATACTACCAGCAAAATTATTACTTCCACAATAAATTGTATCAGTTCCGATTTTTTTCGCTATTTTCTTCATTTTTATCTTCCTTTTCTTTTTTCTTCGTATATTTATCATAAACACTTCTTAAATATTTAGGATTAATAGTATATTTTTCTCCATTTGCTCCTAATGTTTCAAAGACTTCTGTCATAAAACCTTGAATTTTTCTATTAACCATACAGTTATCACGAACTTTGTTCCAATAGTAATAAGCCGCCATATCTGTATACTTCTTACCTTGATAATTTTTCGAGGCTGCTATCATATCACAAATCATTTCTACTGCGTATTTATAAGGAATAACCGGAGCCTTTAAGGGTGCAGCATAATCAAACCAATATTCATGGTGATGTTTATTACGTCCTTTATGATGTAACCAAGCCTTAGAATATCCTTGATCTTTTTTTGCGTTAAGAATAGGTGAATATTTACCTTTAGCATAATATTTAACCCCTTCAAAAAATTCCGTTGGACTATACTTAGATAAATCATGGAGCAATCCTTGCACTGGAATTCCAGCCTTACAACACAGAATAAATACTTTTAATCGGTGCTTATTAATGGTATGTAAATGACCAAAGAAATTTAAAACGTATCGCATAGCATTATTCCTTTCAACATATTCATTATAGCATTTCTCTTTTAATGTGTAAATTAATGATTAAGAATATTCTTGCTTCCAAGCTAAAAAAGAATAGTAAAAAAATTTTAATAAGTTTATAATTGTGTTTAATAAAGAAGACAAAAGATAAATATTTTGATACAATATAACTTGATAATAATAGTAAGAAAGGTAAGACTATATAAATAGTTAGGACTAATTATGAACGAAGAAAATAAAAGCCTTAGTTCTATTGAAGTATACATATATTTATGTGATTTACAAGATAAGGATACCCAAAAATAATGCATCTATTTAGCTTATTTAAGAAAAAAGAAAATATTATTTCTAAAGAAACTTATTATAATAACTTAATAAATATTAATGAAATAAACCAATATGGTTATGAATCTAGTTATGCTAATCAAGAACCACTTCTTTATAAAATATATGGTAATGCCCGTATTTTAAATAATAATATTAGTATTTTAGTAATTAGCGATACTCATAATACTTTAAATGAAAAAGAATTTAAAAACTTTATATTAACTAATAATAATTATGATATATGCCTCTTACTTGGTGATTTTGGGTATCTTGATATACCAATTATTTTAAAATATGTCTCTAAAGATAAGATATATGCCTTACTGGGAAATCATGATACTAACTATATTAATGAGTATGGTTTAAATGATTTAAATGGTAAAATAATAACTATAAAAGGAATTAAAATTCTTGGCATAATGGGTAGTTTTCGTTATAAACCTAGTAAATTTCCATCTTTTTCCCAAAAAGAAAGTATTGAATTTTTAAATTCCAAAGAAGAAGCTGATATTTTAGTTAGTCATGATACTGGTTTTAACAATTTAAGTAGTAATGATCCTGCTCATCAAGGTTTATTTGGGATAACTTACTATTTATATAAAAATAGAGTTCCTTATCATATTCATGGTCATATTCATAACCCTTATCAAAAAAATTTATTAAATGGTACAAAAGAAATAAGTGCTTATCAATATCAAATATTTCATCTTTAAAATTTTAGACTATTTACATGTAAATGTATAAATTCACACAAAATTCATATACTAAAAAAGAAAATATAGTATAATTAAATTATATTAATAGAAAAGAGGATATATAATGAAAAAGAAAACTGTTGCAACTTTAGTTGGTGGTATTGCCGCTGGTGCTGCTCTTGGAGTATTACTTGCTCCTAAATCTGGAAAAGAAACCAGAGATGATTTAAAAAAAGCATTTGATGATTTTATGAACAAAGTAAAAGATATTGATGCTGATGATGTTAAAAAATATGTTGACAAAAATATCAAAAAAATCAAAAAAGAATTAGATGACTTAAGCATGGAAAAGGTAGCTAAAATTGCTAAAAAGAAAGCTAAAGAAATTGAACGTTCTATGGCTGACTTAGTTGATTATGTTAAAGAAAAAGGTACTCCAGTTTTAGAAGATGCTGTTGAATCCTTAAGACTTAAAGCAATCGAAGTTACTAATGCTTGCATAAACAAATTAGAAAAAAAAGAAGACTAGGGCAACCTAGTTTTTTTAAAATATAAAAAAGGGAAAATTTAAAGGATTGATTGTAAAAATAATCATTAAACCAATAATAATCAAACTCCATATTTTATAATTAATACTTTTTTTACTATATTTATAATAATGAATACTCAAAGTTAAACCAATAACAATACTTAAGAAAAATAAGAATATATCAAACCAAAGACTTTCTATATTAAATCCAAATCTTGCTGTATAGTAAATTAAAATCATACTTAAGATACTGCTTATTAATTGGATAATCATACTACTAAAAAACTTATTTTTATTTAATATAACTTTATTTTTTTTATAAAATAATATATAGAAAATAAAAGTAGGTAAAATAAGTAATTTAGTATGTGAAAAAATAGATTCGTTAGTAGAACTAAAAAGACCAACAATAAAATTATTATTTGACCAATTATAAGTAAAATGTAGTAACGTTCCTAAAATAAATATAAATAATACATTATAAAAATTATATTTTTTATTCATTTACATCTCCTCCAAGTAATTTTATGTTTTAAAGATATAAATTATAAATAAAAAAAACAGGGATAATCCTGTTAATTTTAAAATACTAATAATTTTCTTTCTTAATTTCAAAGAAACTTTGTGGATGATTACATACTGGACAAACTTCTGGAGCATATTTACCAATAACAATATGACCACAGTTACGACATTGCCAAATTCTATCATCATCACTTGAGAAAACTACTCCACCTTCGATATTACTAATAAGCTTACGATATCTTTCCTCATGATGACGTTCAATTTCCCCAACAGCCTCAAATTTTTTAGCTAATTCTAGGAAACCTTCTTCACGAGCTGTTTTAGCAAATTCTTGGTACATATCAGTCCATTCATAATTTTCGCCATTAGCAGCATCTTCCAAATTTTCTAATGTAGTAGGAATCTTGCCATCATGCAATTCTTTAAACCACAATTTAGCATGTTCTTTTTCGTTATTAGCAGTTTCTTCAAAGATTTCTGCGTATTGTTCATAACCATCTTTTCTAGCTTTAGAAGCATAGAAAGTATATTTATTTCTTGCTTGTGATTCTCCTGCAAATGCTGTAAGTAAGTTTTGTTCTGTTTTGCTTCCTTTTAATTCCATATAATTTCATTTCCTTCCTAAATCCTAAAGGATTTCAATATTTAGTATAGCATTTATAAGTTTATTTGCAAGCAATTTTTACACTAGTTTTAATAAAACTACTTGTTAAAATTTAGGATATAATGTAGTCTATATATCTATAAAATATAATAAGTTTATAGAATATTTTCCTTATTTATATAGTAAATATTTTAAAAATTAAATAAATTAAGAAATAGACTAAATTTTAAAATAATATGGTAATTTTAAAAAATATAAGATATAATTGTGTTGTAAAAATAGTAATAGTAAGGGATTGGAATATTATGAATATAAATTATACTCAGGTTATAAAAAAAC
>HF993083.1 GCA_000433475.1 Mycoplasma sp. CAG:956 | reverse complement strand
CTTTTATAGTACCAAAAGAGATACATTTGACTTTGGTCGTTAGATGTTTCTTTAGTCCAAAAAGATTTGTAATGAAAAACATCTATTCACAAGGTTGAGTAGATGTTTTTTAGTTTGACTTAAAGTCAGTATTCTTTTCTGTTGCCAGAATTTAATATTCCTGCAATTAAAACAAGAATGATTATAAGTACAACTAAGTACTCCACTTGAAGACTCCTTCATATGGACCACAGCCTCTCCATTTCTAAAAAAAAATTCAAAAATTACTTTAAAGTACTCAAAAGTGTACTTATTAAATCAATGTTATCAATAGTCTTACTAATCTTATCAGTAACTCTTAAACCATATTTATCTTTAACAAAATTGCTAAAATTTTCAAACTCATTCTTATTACGGTTTAATTTCTTTATGTAATAGGAATTTTCTTTTAAATAATTATAATAATTCTTTGTATTCTTAATTTTATACTGTAAATCTAATTCCATTATCAATCTCCAAAAAACTTATCTAATGGTCTAGGACTTTTTGGTCCCTTTGGAATGCTTCCAACATTGCTTGCCCCTTTACTGGTTAATTCTTCAATAAATCCTAAAGCTTTCTGAGCAGTCTTGATATGTTCTTGCAAACTATCAACGTCAATGTTTTTCATTAAATCTTTAATACTGCCAATTGATTCATTACTACTACTATTTGATGTCTTACTTGTAAAATCTAAATATGGACTCCAAGCAGTACTATCTTCACCATAAATATCATAAATTTCATATAATTTTTGAATAGAACTATCTTTATTATTTTTTAAATATTCTGTAATTTTTGGATGTGCTCGTAAAAATTCTTTAAATGCTTCCTTTTTATCCATAAAAAATCACCTACTAAATTTTATTTATTAGTAAGTGATTTTATTTATCTAAATTTTAAATTCATCGAAGAAATCATTCAAAGAAACTTGTTCTTCTTTAGGTTTTTCTTCCTTTTTCTCTTCTATCTCCGATTCTTGTATTTCTTCAACAACTTTATCAGTATTTTCTTCTAAAGTTTTAACTTCTTCGTTTGCATCTTTATTATTTTTTAAGCTACTATCAACAACAGTACTTGTAAATACATCATCTATTTTATATCTGCTTATTGTCCCACCAGTTGATTTTAAATCTAAAATGGAAATATCAGTATTTTTTATCTTGGTAATTTCATTATCACATTTTAAGAATAATTCATCTTTACCATCAGTAAGTAATGCTTTAATAATTTTATAATCAAAAGATTTAACTTTTTTAATTAATGTACTTCCCTTCTTAGCACGATTATGTGTTTCTAGTTCACTTACTTTAACTCTCTTAGCTGTTTTATTATTAGTAAATATACTTAAGTATTCGCTCGAATCTAAAGATAAACCAGCTGCCAGAACATCATCTTTTAAGTTCATACCCCTAACACCAGAAGCACGAGCACCAACTACAGGAATTTCCTCAGTATCAATATTTACATAATAACCCGCTTCGCTTATTAGAACAGTTCTTGGCTTACTTTGATTTACAGCAATTACTTCATCATTATCTTTTAATTTGAAAGCAAGCATAGCTTTGGAATAACGACTAACAACAAAATCTTTTAGAATTGATTGTTTTACTAAACCATTCTTAGTTACAAAAGTAATTTTTTCTTTGGGATTTTTAAGAATAAAGGCTCCTACTATATATTCTGATTCTGATAAACCAGTAACTAAGTTATTAATATGTTTGCCTAAATCTTTCCATTTGCCTTCAAAAATAGTATGAACTGGTACATATAAATATTGTCCTAAATTAGTAAATATTACTAAATTATCTAAAGTTGATACTTCAAATAAATATTTTAAATAATCACCAGGTTTTAAAGTTGTTTCATCACCATTACTTGAAGTATAGCTCTTCATCGAAACACGTTTAATATATCCTTCGTTAGATAGTGCTACCATAACATTTTCTTTAGTAATTAAATCTGTAGTATCTAATTTAATATCTACAATTTCATCAACTATCTCTGTTCTTCTTGGCATTGGATAATCTTTCTTAATCTTCTTTAACTCATATTTCATAACTTCTTTTAATTTTTCTTCATTACTTAAAATAAGTTCTAGAGCTTTAATATATTTTACTAAATTATCATGTTCTTCTTGTAGGGCTAAAACATCAGTATTAGTTAAACGATATAATTGCAAAACAACTATCGCCTCAGCTTGGAGAGCATTAAAGTTAAATTCCTTCATCAAATTTTCTTTTGCATCTGTCTTATTTTTTGAAGCTCGAATAGTCTTAATAACTTCGTCTAAAATATCCATCATTTTTAAGAAACCATCAACAATATTTAAACGTTTTTGATAAGCCTCTAAATCAAACTTACTACGTCTTGTAATAACTTCTTTTTGATGAGCTATATAAGCATCAAGTAAAGATAAAATACCTAAAGTCATTGGTCGTTTGTTAACAATAGCAACCATATTATAGTTATAAGAAACTTGTAAATCAGTATTTTTAAGTAAATAATTAATTATTAAATCACTATTAGCATTAGCCTTTAAATCAATAGCAATTCTAATTCCGGTACGGTCAGTTTCATCACGAACTTCAGCTATACCATCAATCTTTTTATCAATTCTAATAGCATCAATTTTAGCAACCATCATAGCTTTGTTAACTTCAAATGGAATTTCGGTAATAATAATTTGTTCTTTACCTTTAGTTTTTACAACTTCATATTTACTACGAACAATAACACGACCACGACCAGTTGAGAAAGCATCAATGATTCCATTTTTACCCATACAAATGCCACCAGTTGGAAAATCAGGTCCTTTAACAATATCTAAAATTGTTTCTAAACGACAATTTGGACTATCTATTCTCTTAATAGTAGCATCAATTATTTCTCCTAAATTATGAGGTGGAATATTTGTTGCATAACCAGCCGAAATACCATTAGTACCATTTACTAAAAGAGCTGGAAATTTTGCCGGTAACACTGTTGGTTCAAGTAAGGTATCATCAAAGTTTGGTGCCCACTCTACTGTTCCTTTATCTAAATCTTTTAATAATTCATTAGCAACCTTAGAAAGTCTAGCCTCTGTATAACGGTAAGCCGCTGGACCATCACCATCAATTGACCCATTATTACCATGAATATCAATTAAAGGCATTGATTGTTTCCACCACTGTGACATACGAACCATGGCATCATAAACAGATGAATCGCCATGTGGATGGAATTTACCTAAAACATCCCCAACTGTTTTTGCACATTTAGTAAAAGGATGAGCTGAATCATTATGATTAATATACATATCATATAGAATTCTTCTTTGAACTGGTTTTAAACCATCACGAACATCTGGAATTGCACGATCTTGAATAATTTCTTTAGCATATGCTCCAAAACGCAAACCCATTATTTCTTCTAAAGCATATTCTTGAATTTTCTTTACTGTTTCATTCTGCATTTTCTTCACCCTCTATAATTATCTTCTAAAGTAAATTCGACATTCTCGTCAATCCACTCTTTTCTTGGTTCGACTTTATCTCCCATTAAAACCTCTACTCGTTTTTGTGCTAATGCTGCATCATTAATATTAACACGAATTAAAGTTCTAGTTTCTGGATTCATTGTTGTTTCCCAAAGTTGTTCAGGATTCATCTCACCTAAACCTTTATATCTTTGAATAGTATATTTACCTGAATTATTATTTTTAATTTCATTTAATTCATCATCACTATAAGCATAAATTTGTTTATTTTTACCATAATCTAATTTATATAATGGTGGAAGAGCAATATAAAGTTTGCCAGCCTCAATTAAACCACGCATATAATGATAGAAGAAAGTTAAAAGTAAGATTTGAATATGAGCTCCATCAACATCGGCATCAGTCATGATAATAACTTTATCATAATTAGACTCAGTAGCATCAAAGTTAGCACCTACCCCTGCTCCAATCGTATAAATCAAAGTATTAATTTCTTCATTTTTATAAATATCTTCCATACTAGCTTTAGCAGTATTTAAAACTTTACCTCTCAAAGGCAAAATAGCTTGGAATTTACGGTCACGACCACCTTTAGCAGAACCACCGGCTGAATCTCCTTCGACTAAGAATAATTCATTTATCTTTGGATTTTTACTTTGAGCTGGTGCAAGTTTGCCAGATAAATTTTTTTCTTGTTTACTATTTTTCTTACCATTTCTAGCTTCTTCACGAGCTTTTCTAGCCGCTTCACGAGCCACTTTACTCTTTTGAGCTTTTTCTAAAATTGTTAAAGCAATCTCTTTATTTTCCTCTAAAAAGAATTGTAAATTTTCATAAACAACATCATTGGTAGCTACTCTCGCTTCTGGAGTTCCTAACTTACCCTTAGTTTGTCCTTCAAATTGTAACAATTCCTCAGGAACTTTTAAGTTAATAACAGCAGTTAATCCTTCACGAACATCACTGCCATCTAAAACACTATCTTTTCCTTTAAAAATATTATTTTGTTTAGCATAATCATTAAATACTTTGGTAATAGCAGTCTTAAATCCAACTTCGTGGGAACCACCATCACTAGTTTTAACGTTATTAACAAACGACAAGATTTCTTCTTGATAAGAAGAAGTATATTGCATAGCTACTTCAACTTCGATACCATTTTTTAGACCTTTAAAATTAATAACTTTATGTAATGGAGTCTTATTTTCATTCATATAATCAATAAATGACACTAACCCATTTTCATAATGATATTTGACATCTTTATTATCAATTTCATCTACTACTTCAATAGTTATCCCACTAAGCAAAAAAGCTGATTCTTGCATTCTTTCTGCAATAGTTGTAAAAGAAAACTGTGTTGATTTAAATATCTCATCATCAGGCAAAAAAGTAACAGTTGTTCCTGTCTTATTAGTACTTCCTATTGTATGAAGTGGTACTTCTACATTTCCACCATTAACAAATCTAATATTGGAAATAACCCCGTCACGATAAATTGTAACGTCCATTCTTTTTGATAAAGCATTGACAACCGATGCACCTACTCCGTGTAAACCACCAGATACTTTATAACCAGCTTCACTAAATTTACCACCAGCATGTAGTACTGTATATATAACTTCGGGAGTTGATTTGCCTGACTCATGCATACCAATTGGTACCCCACGACCATGGTCACTTACCGTAATAGAGCCATCTTTATTTAAAGATATTTTAACATAATCACCATATCCATTAATGGCTTCATCGATAGCATTATCTACAATCTCCCAGACTAAATGATGTAATCCTCTTTTATCTGTTGAGCCTATATACATACCAGGTCTTTTTCTTACAGCCTCTAGGCCTTCTAATATCTTGATGCTTGATTCATCATATTTTACCATTTTTATCACCACTTAATACATTACCATAATTTTAAATTTTTTCCAAGTTTAATAGATATATTTTTTTTAAAAAAGTGCCTTTTTACCTAAGAAAAATAGATTGTTTATATACATTGAAATTCAAATTAAATATAAATTTTTTTTATATTATTAAAGTATAAAAAAAGTCATAAATATCTACTTTTTTATAGCAAAATATTTATAATTTTTTTATCTAAATTTTATATGTGATAAGGATTATTCATGGTACCATCCCCGTATTTTAAAGCATCAGACTTCAAATTTAAAACAGGACGGATACCATGTTTACTAATAGCATCATTATAACCTAAACTTCCATTATCACCTTGACCACGCATTTGAGTACTACTTCGAGTATAAAGAACAGGTGACATCAACCATTCAAAATTACCAGTATATAAATAAAAATTTGAATTACTAGAACCACTACCACCTGCTAGCCAAAATTCATCAGCACTTAATAAGCCTATCGGATACTTTAGAAAACCATTACCATATTTAATATCATTTACTGTAAAAGCATCGTTCTGTTGTGGACACGTTAATAGTAACTTACTAGAATAGCTAATCCATCTATACGATGTATATTCTTTGCCATACCCTAAACCTGAAACTACCTTTCTATCATTGCAGTATATATTATCAACTACATACTGGTCATATTCACTACCCTTTATATTATTTTCATACCAACCATCTAAATATAATTTCACATCTGAATCATTTTCATTAGTTTGAGCTTGTTCTTTACTAGTTGTACCATAATAAACTCTCTTAAAAGCAATTCTGGTTTCTGAATCATCAGTCGTGATATCGGTTATTTTATACAATATATTATTGTTTGATGAAGGATTAAAACTATTAGTAGTGTAATAACCAATATAATCATTATTTAAATTTCCAGTCAAAATTGCAATAGGATTTTTTAATTCAAATTTTTTTGTAATATCATTAAAAATGTATTCTTTTGATATATAATAACTATCCTTATTTGACCAAGTAAAAGTAGAATAATAATCTGAATCTTCCAAAATGTCATAATGATTACCATACATATAACCAATACTTGCATTATCATCTATATTTACATTAAAAACACTTGTTCCAATTTGTCGGTCATCACTTGCTTCACCATTTTCATGAAGAATAGTTCCATCATATATTAATCTTATGGAACCATCACCATTTATTCTTACGATTCGCCAATAGTATCCAGCAAAATAAACATAATTATTATCTACTGTTCCACGATAATAATAACTTGTTCCATAAACATCTGGTGCACTGCATAAGTAACCACTTTCTGATTCTCCATCTGGTTTTACTACAAATCCAGCTTCATTTACTGTTGGACACTTACCTGTAGTCTCTAACTGTGAAACTATATTATCAACAATAGTTGTGGTTGCTATGGCATCGATAACTACTTTTGATTGGAATATTTTATTTTCTGCATCATCATCTAAGGTTACATCTTTATCCATCCAAATTGATAAACTATAATCTTTAGAGGCTCCTGGTGTTAAAATATCACTAACTAAAGTACGAGATTCCACACTACCAGCCACAACTGTTTTAGTCTCGTCATAACTACTTAGTAAATTAATATCACCATTATTTACTAAAACATCCAAATATTTGCTATTTAAAGTTGTTCCTTCCAACATTTCTAAATTAACACTATACTTTGCTGATATCGTACAAGTATTAGTTAAAGTAAAAGTATAAGGAGTTAATTTTTTTCCTTCGTCATCACTGATTGGATATATATTAGTTAAATTAATATTGTTTTCTTCATTAGAAAGTTCTAACTTTAAACATTTACTAACTGCTAAATTTTTATCACTTTGCATATATACAAACTTCCAATAAGCATAAGACACTCCAATACTCAATAAAATTATTAAGCAAATTATTCCTAAAATAATTACTTTTTTCTTTTTACCAATACTATTTTCCATAAAGCCACCAACTACTACTATTATTACCAATTAAAAATAAATAATACTAACCTGTCTTACTATAACCAGTTTACATACTTTACACTTTTCCTAGAGTTACATACTTTATGATAAACCTAGGTGAATACTGGTTTCAAAGTACTTTTGACTAGAAATTTGACCACAATAGAATAACGAAATAAATTCTAACTTTACACTTGCAAATCCCTATAATAACTGGCTTCTTTACATTTTTTTCTGACCACAATTTTGACCATAAAAAGAAAAAAATTATATAGTAAATAGCCTATTTTTATGATATATTTAATATATAAATTAAAAATAGATAATGAAATTTCACTTTCATAGAGTATGTAACTCTATGAAAATTTCAAAAAAATTTATTATTCTCAGTTTCATGAAATTAATACTTAAAAAAGCAGGTTTCCCTGCTTTTTTAATCACAATAAACTATCTAGTCTTATTTTCAATTTCTTCTTCAACTTTATTTGCAAATTCATCTAAAGTAATAGTAACTTTTTCTTCACTCTGACTAGTTCTATAAGTAATAGTCTTATTTTGTTTTTCATTATCTCCAAGCACTAAAATATATGGATACTTACTCATGATTGCCTCACGCATCTTATAACCAACTTTTTCTTCTCTATCATCAAGATTTACTCTAATACCATTCTTTCTTAATAATTCTTCTACTTCTTTAGCATACTCTAAATGATAATTATTATTAACAGGAATAATATTTACTTGATGAGGAGCAAGCCATAATGGTAGATAGCCTTTTGTTTCTTCTAAAAGGAAAGCAATAAATCTATCAAGTGAACCTAAAATAGCACGGTGAATAACTACTGGTCTTACTTTTTCATTATCTTCATTAATATATTCTAATTCAAATCTCTCTGGTAATTGGTAATCTAATTGAACAGTTGATAATGTAACATCATGTCCAATGGCACTTCTTACTTGAACATCAATCTTTGGTCCATAGAAAGCAGCCTCACCTTCTGCCTCATAATATTCATGTCCTGTATTTTTTAAAATAGTTCTTAGGGCATTTTCACTCTTTTCCCATAATTCATCATTTCCAAAATATTTATCAACGTTCTTTGTGTCTCTAAGTGATAATCTAAATTTAAAATCTTTAAAGCCAAAATCCTTATAAACATCTAAAATTAAATCAATTACACCTTTAACCTCAGATTCAATTTGGTCTGGACGGCAGAAAATATGAGAATCATTTTGCGTAAAGGCTCTAGTTCTTTCAATACCACATACTGCGCCACTTGCTTCATATCTAAAATCGTTAGCAATCTCCGCAATTCTAATAGGTAAATCACGATAAGAATGTAATCTATTTTTAAACATCATCATATGATGTGGACAATTCATTGGTCTTAAAACGTAAGCTTCATCATCAAGTTCCATTTTAGGAAACATATCATCTTTATAATGGTCCCAGTGACCAGAAGTTTTATAAAGTTCAACATTACCAAGAGAAGGTGTCATAACATGTTGATAACCTAGGGAAATCTCTTTATCCATAATATAATCAACTAAACTTCGACGAACAATAAAGCCATTTGGTAACCACATAGGAAGTCCCTTTCCTACTAAATCACTAAACATAAATATTCCTAGGTCTTTACCTAATTTTCTGTGGTCTCTTGCTTTAGCATCCTCCAACTCCGCTAAATGTTTTTCTAAAGCTTCTGGTGTATCAAAGCAAACGCCATATACTCTTTGCAACATCTTGTTTTTAGAGTCGCCTTTATAATAAGCACCACTAAATTTTAATAATTTAAAATTCTTAAGTAACTTAACATTATCAACATGTGGTCCACGACAAAGATCAGTAAAATCACCTTGACTATAACAAGAAATAACCTCATCTTCTGGCATATTTTCTATTAAATCTATCTTATATGGGTCATCTTTAAAAATTTCTAAAGCTTCTTTCTTACTAATTTCATGGCGAATTATTTTCTTACCATCTTTAGCAATTTTCTTCATTTCTTTGGCAATTTTTTCAATATCTTCTTCGGTTAAAACTGTATCTCCTAAATCCATATCATAATAGAAACCTTCTTCTACTACTGGTCCTACCCAAAACTTAGCATTTGGATATAAATGTTTAACAGCTTGTGCCATTAAATGAGCACATGAATGGTTTAATACACTCAAATTTTTATCTTCTTTAATATTTATCATAATATTTTCCTCTTTCTAATATTTTTTTAATTAATGGTTTAGCATTATACTCGTAACTAAAAACGGATAAATCACTTTTTACTTCCTCTAACATTTCATAAAGAGCAATTTTATTTTTTAGTGTTGGAGCTGTAAGCAAGGCCTTACTTATAACATTGTATTCTTCTATTAAATTTCTTAATTTCTGTTCCTCCGCAAACGTCAACTTTACACCTCCAATAAAAAAACGCACTAATGCCCCACCAAAAGGAGCAATTAATGCGGTACCATCCTTCATTATACTTAATTACTATAACGGCTATGCCGGACTAGTTTTGCTAGCCAATTCATAGGTAGTAACTATTTAACTCTTTTATTTACCTCTCACCACCAGTAAACTCTCTTTAAAAAGATTTTTAAATAATCTCGTCCTAATCAAAATTGTTAAATTAATTTTATTTCTATTTTCTTCTAATGTCAATAACTTAGAACCATTTTTTATCATCTGGATAAAGTTTTCTTAACAATAATCTTCTTCTTGATTGCTCTTTAGCAGTTCTTTTAGGCATTTGTAAATGATTTTTAGTAATATTTAATTGACCATAAATATAATCTAATTTACCACCATCTATCATCTCAAAATTATCTTTATCAATATCAATAGAATAAGTAAACTTATTTATTTCTAATGCTTTCAAAAAAACATCATAATCAATAGTAATAGTCTTACAAGGAAAATCTAGATTCTCCAGATAAGGCATACATACTCTATCTTCTTCACTAATAGCATAATCTAAATGATTAGTTAAAGTAATCTTAATATATTTTTTACCCTTAACCTTAAACAATTTATAATTACAACAAGCATCTACACATAAATTATAAACAACCAAAGAATCTGGTTTTATATATTTTGTAACCTCATCTTTAAAATTGCTATCAACTCCTTGTAAGTAATGTTCAAAAACTTGAGTATCACTTATCTTTTTGCCTAAATCTATACCTTTTTTTAAAATTCCATTATTCATTTTTATGACCTTCCTTTATTTGCAAGTATTAGTTTTGCTTTTCTTTCTTAAGATATTATTACAATCAGCATCAGTACAAACAAATTTATCTTTTAAGTAAAAATTTCTATCGCCATAAATGCTTAAAGTTCCATCATCATTTAAAGAATATTCGCCCTTTTCTACTAAAGCATCAACATTATCTAAATTAGTACTATAAATAAATTGTTTCTTACCCTTTACTTCCAACTTTTCACTAGTAACAATAAAACTTTTCTTTTCCACTTTATCAACACCATCTAAATTTTTAACAAGCTCTACAAGCTCTGTTGCTTTAGCATTTTCAGTAAAGTATGTTGTAATAGAAGTGTTACCTTTTTCAATAGAATCAATAATATCATATGACTTATAATTGCCAAATTCTTTAATTTTATTTTCAATATTACTAATTTGTTTATCAGTAACCCCTGTTTTCGTAACTATAATAGTTCCAAAAACCTCTGTGCTTCTACACCAAGTACCTTTAAATTTATTGCATCCACTTAAAAGTAATAAAGACATTACTAACACTAAAATTTTCTTTTTCATATTTAATCAACCTCTTTTGATTTGCTACTATATCACAAGTTTTTAAAACTTACAAGTCTTTTGCGATTTACTTATAATAATTATTTAACTTGCAATTAATATTTGTAAAACTTTTCTATCCTAAAACACTAATAATAAACTTACTAAATGACTCTTCCAAATACTTATCATTCTTAAAATTTTTTTCGCCTTTATCATAATAAACATTATCTTTATTAAAAATAAAGACTGAAATCTTCCCTTTATTATTAGTCATATTATTTACAGCTTTAATTAACTCATCACTATAATTAATATTCTGGAACAAAGTTATATAAAGATATCTAATCTTATCATTACCAATTAAATCCTTACTAATATGTTTAAAATAACTATTCATATTATCAAACATTATTTTTTTCTTATCATCTAATTCTTTCCCTCTTAAAGACTGATACTCTTTAACACTAGTATTTTGAAAATAAGAAGCTGTCTTTAATTCTATAATAGCTTTTATATCATCTTCATCATACACATTAACACCATGGTCACTAGCATTTTTTCCTACAATCAACAAGTCCCATTCACTCTTGTGATTCTTAATATAAGAATTATTTATTGATACTTTATAAGGAAACTTTCCTTCTTTTATAATACTTTCTATTAATTCTTTAATAATCATTGCAAAGATATTACCTGCCATTTTAGAATAAGAAGTATTACTTTTTCCTAAATACTTTTCAACAGCATCATAATACTTTTCAACAAAGTATTCATTATACTTTAAATCATCCATAATAACCATAAAAACTTTCTATCCCTTAAAATATATCAAAACATTATCTTTTAAGCAAGTCATATTTTTTTTCTAAAAGAAATATAAAAAGTAAACAGCCTTAAACCATTTACTTAGTTCTATTAATCATTAATTGTCCTGGAAGTAAATAAATTGTTCCATTCATACTAGTTAGTTCACTAATACTTCTTTTAAACTTATCAGCTACTGTACTTAAAGTATCACCATCTTTAGTTATATAAAAACTATACCCACTTTTAGGAATCATTATTTTTTGATTAGGATAAATATAATCATCCATATTTAACCCATTTAAAGCTGCTAGTAATGTTGGATTTATATTATATCTTCTTGCTATGGCATATAAATTGTCTCCACTATTAACTGTATAAGTTGTAAAATAATCATTACTTATAGGAACCGCAATATCCATACCTGCTCTTAAATACTCTTCATTATAAATATTATTAATACTTAATAATTCTTCTTTTGTTGTATTAAACTTACCTGCAATATCATTTAAAGTCTCATTATAACCTACCGTATATTTATCATACATATAAAAAATCACATCCTATTAGTAGGATATGACCATTATTATTTTATGTTAATCATTTTTAATAACATATTTTTTCTTTTCTGCCATCATAAATTCTGTAATATTAGTTTCTATTTCTGGTAATGCCTTTTTATCAATATTACTTAAATTTACTATTTCTTTGACTGTATCAATTGTTATAATTCCCCAAATAAGTCCCTCATATACCTCTAAATCATTAAATAAATCTGGAGTAATAGAAGTTAGGGCATAACCTGCTATAACCCTTGATTGACCAATTAAAATTCTTTTATTTGTTAAAGCTAAAACACAAGTACTAAATATGTCCTTATGTGATTCATTTTTTTGAGCTGGAAAAGCATACAATACTTCTTCACCAGGATTTAAATGTCTTTCAATAACAGCAGCATGCTTATTTAAACGCCAATGAATACCACCATGATATTTTTTTTTAAATTCCAAAACTTTTTTATAAACGGGACCTATTTCTTGTTTTTCAACAGTAATCAACATAATAACCACCTACCTAAGTTTTATCATAAAAATAACAAAAAATCAATCTATATAATTAGTAAGGAAATAATAAGCTCCAAAACCAATAGCAACTATAACTAGAATAATAAAGATAGCTAAAACAATAGAACCCAAATGACCTTTTTTAGGAGTTTTTTCTTCTTCCACCTTTACTTTGACCATTTCTTTTTCAACTACTGGTTCTTCTTTAGGATTAACATCCCCAATAACTTTATAATGTTCCTCTACTTGTTCGTATTTATTTCTTACTTCTTGATTATGATTAACTGCATTTAAATTAATACTAGTTTGGGTAAGAGCCATATCTATTCTCGACTCTCCAAAACTCAAGCGATGCTCTTCTTCTAGAGAAACAATATTATTAATAGCATCAAAAATAAGCTCAGTAATAAAAGCAGCATCTCTTTTTGAAGTATTATTATCTATTATCATATTCATACTCTTTTTATAAGCCGAAACATTTTCCATAAGTCCTCTACTAATATCCTTAAAGAACTCATAATAATTATTAAATAAAGTATTTAAAAAAGCTTCTTTATCAACATACTTATTATTTAAATTAATAATACTACTTCTTTCCATCGACTTACAATAATTAAATGCAGGTAACATACATATTATGCTAGAAGTCTTACTTTTATAAACACCATAAGTATTTAATTCAATACTATTTTGATTAACCGCATACATTCCCAGTAAGTAATTAATATAATTTAATTTTATCTTATATAAAGACTTACTATCTAAATTAAAAACATAACTAATTATATTAATAGGAAAATCAATTAATTCTTTTATATCTTTCATATCCATAATAGGACTATTTTTACTACTACCATTTAAATGAATATAATTAGTTAAAAACTCGGGAATAGTTAATTTTTGTTCTCTAATCATTATAACTATTTTTTTCGATAAATCTTCTAAAGTATAAACCTCATCACTTAAATTTAAGGCACTTATAAGAATAGAACCTCTTTGTTTATCTTGTGTTAACAAATGAAAAGCAGGCATAGCATTTATCCCTAAAAGTTTTAATACTTCATAATCAATAACATCTAAATCATCTTGATAAGGACTATTACTAGTATGTAAAAAACCTAGAGATTCAATAGGCATGAAAGATTCCTTACCAGCTTCTTCATCAACTAATCTCTTTTTACTTAAAACTTTAAAAGTTCTTCGATTGTATAAATTAATTGCTACATTACTAAGTGGCACTAAATTAATATTACTAGCCTTTAAATTACCACGAACTGTATCAACTAAAAAGTATTTATCTGCATTATAGAAATTGTTCATCTTACTACACCCTTATCTTCTAACTAGATTATAGCAAATTATTTATGACTTGGAAATAGTTATTTTCTATATGTTTATCTTAAGTAAAACATATTATTTATTAAAATTTATTTTTTCCTTTAACTTAGTAAGTTCCATATTAATTAGAGTCTTTGATAAAGTAGTACTTAATAACTTTAAACAGTTAAATATTACTACTTTTGATTTATTATCTAATGTTTTACTAGCTTTTAATATTTCAAATAAACTCTTTAAATAGTTTTCACTAATATCACTAACTCTTTTAATATTACTCTTTTCTAAAAGTCCAAAAGTCTCATCAATAATTAACTTACGAGTTTCAAGATCATAGTTAAAAAGCCAATCATAAATAGCTTTATCTAAATTATCACTTAAAGCACTCTTAGTTGTCCTTACAAATCTATCATCTTCTACTTGCCAAGTATTTGCAGCATGTTGCATAATTCCTACTTCACTACTTTTAACAACATCCAAATTTTCTTGATTAAATAATACTCCTACCAAGCTTTCATCAGGAATAATATTATGTAACTTGCTTTTTACTAATTTATAATTTAAGCTTTCAAATTCTTTTTCTCTTAAACCAGGTCCATCAAAAGAATAGATTTCTTTTATAGCTAACTTTTTTAAAATAGTTGTTCTAATAGCTCCTACTAAAGCCAAATTACCACCCTTCGAATGTCCACAAATAATAACAGGGTGCTTAAATTTACTAATAATTTTTTCAACATAATTTCCTGCCATTTCTTGAGAAGTGGTTGGATACAAATAAGAAAGGCAAGCATCTTCTTTCCAGCCAGAAATAGTATCATCTGTCCCCTGAAAAGCAATAATAATTTTTTTATTAGGAAGCAAAAAAGTAACTGCCCCAAATTGAGAATTAATATCAGCTTCATACTCATAACAAGTTACTTTTATATCCTTAAACCTCGGTAAATCTTTAATCGTATCTAATAACTTTAAAGCATTACGTTGAGCAATAAGTGATTTTAAAAATACTTGTCTATCAATATTATCAGCTATTTCTTTTAAAGAATATTTTTTATTATTTTTAAAATTAATATTATCCATTGGTAAATAAGCTAATTGACTTAATAATAATATATCTATTTCCGTTTCTTTCTTCTCTTTATAAGTTACATCTTTATACTTATAAGTAAAAGCAAAATAATTCATAAGTATGACCTCCTTTCCTTAAAATCTAATTGTCTTTAGGTTTTTTACTTAATTTTCTTTGGTTCTCATATTCTAAATCAGCTTCATCTAAAGCCTCTATTATTCCTCTAACTATAATAATACTATTTTTTTCTCTACCATCCATGATGGCTTGGTAATACTTATCAACCCCTCCATACTTTGCATAATACTCATATAAACAATTTTCTAAAAGAGTTATAGTAATTTCCATAATATCATCAGCATCTAACTTAGTAATTTCACCTGTACAAGATAAAATTTCAATACTATTTTCAGTAAAATCATAGTAGTAAGTAATAACTGAGTCAGAAGTATCACCCTTTAAAATAATTTTATTGCCAAATCTTCTTTGTTCATAATCTTTTTCAGCTATAAATAAAGCCGTTTTAATAGTAGGATTTTGTTTATAATATTCTCTTTCTTTTTGAGTCATTAATGAAATCATATTTTCATTTTTTAAATACTCTATTGTATTATCCAATAAATAGTTATATTCCAAAATACTATCAGCTGTATCTAAAAGATTAAAAAAAGGAATAAAACGCATACATACTGGCGATTCTTTTAACTTTATTTTTTGACCATCCATATACTTAAGCTTATAGCCCCTATCAGCTAAATCTTTATATAACCTTCTCGAATTAAGCCTAGTAAAAATAAAAGATTCCAATATACTTCCTAGCCAAAATACTAATGGTCCCATAACATTCACTCCCATAATCATAAAGTTATTAATAACCCTATTTGTTTTTATATTATCATTTTTTATAATGACCAGCAATATCAATTAAATAATATTCTTCAAAATCCATTTTTATATCAAAAGAAAGTCTTACCACAAGTAAAACTTTCTTAATTATTTATTACTTTTAATTTCATCTTTTACTACTAATCTAATATAATTTTCTAATTCATTAACTAATTTAGTAGCATCAATAGCTAGATTTTTTTCTTCTTCTTGTCTATCAAAGGCAGTTGGTTCTTCGCTTTTTTCAATAGCTTGTTTTACTAAATCATCCATTGAAACGTCTGGTTCTTTTGATACCGTATCTACTTGAGGTACATCCATAACATTAACTGGTTTTACTGCCTCTTCTACTTTAGGTTGACCAGCTACCGTTGATGTATCAACCGAAATACCAGGTGTCACTTCTTGTCCAATTGCCCCATCAGGAGTCTCTGTTGGATAAATAGCTGGATTATTAATTAAACTATCAGAAACGACTGGTACTACATCATCAGCAGGTTTCTTTGCCATATAATCACTAATTAACTGAGTTTTAGCAGCTTCTTGAACAGCGATTATTCTTGAAAAATCATTAGTAGCTTTGATACTTTTTGGCATCTTCGTATAAGTATAATTATAGCTACTGCCACTTATAATCGCACGCATAACATTTTTAACTTCGCCCCATAAGCCTTCATCGCTTATTTTAATTAGACCATTATCTGTAATTTCACTAACTAAAAGTTTTACTAAACCATTCTGATCTAATTCATTACTTGTAGCAATACAAAAATTATGTACTAAATTATTAAATTCAATACTAAAAGCACTTATGGCATCTACTATTAACTTATCATTATTATCCTTTAATATCTCAATTTTTTCTATCACATTAACCATCCTTTACTCTTATTTTATATCTTTATAAATCTTACTAATTATAAACCATTTTGCTCCATAAGAACAATATTTTTCCAAATAATTATCTAAAAAACTTATTTTATTAAACTTATTATTACTCTTACTATCTCGATAAAACCCTTTAAGTCTTATAGCACTATAACTTATATCCCCAACAATATAATCAAAATCATCAAAATACTCTGTTAATTTCTCACTTATATCCATATTACTTAATATATCATTAGCATCTTTTATAACATAATAAGTTATATCATTAATTACCTTTGTTTTCATACTAACATAAGTCCTATCGTAATTCCTAGAATTATAACAAATCCAAAGAAACTAGCAAACATAATTAAATTAATACTACCACTATTATCCGCTAAACGATACTTAGTATTACTAAGTTTATTAACCTTAGCCATTAACTTATCATAAGCCCTTATTCCTATCGGATTTATATGAAAATAATTATATATCCCATTATTAATTTCTTCTAAAGTAGCATTATTTACTTTAACTATATCAGTTTCACTAAGATTAAATAGTTTATAAACACTCATATCCAGTATTTTATCTTTCTTAGGTATCATCATTAAAGCATAATCTTTTCTACTAAAAATATTACTATAATAAACTAAAGCCCCATCTGGATTAGTATTATATAATTCATTTAACTTACGACAAGCTGAATTACTATTTTTTGAAGAATATAATAGATTTTTAAACTTCTTCATTTCTTCTTTACTAACATCAACACACAAAGTTTTTAAATAAAACATATCTATTAAATCTTCTAATATTATTAGAAAATATGGATTTTTATACAAATTATAAACTTTATTATAATTATCTCTTTCTAAATAGTTATTAAGATCATTAAAAAATTTATTTACTTTTTCTTCACTTAAACCATATTTAGTAAGATTATGCAACAGATTAGCAGCTCCATTTTTATGACGAGCAAGATAAGGATTCATAATATCGGCTTTACCATATATAAATATTAGCATCATCATAACATACACTAAATAATCTGTTGCTAAATCATGATGATTTTTTTCAGTAAACAAAACATACTTCTTAATAGCAGTATCAAAACCAATCGAAATAAATATATCCATTATCTTCACCTACTATTCTACCAATAGTATACCATAATTTTAGGCTTTTAAAAGTAGAAAATAAATTTATCTAAAGTAAAATTTGTATTTTATAATTTATTAATGATAATGTATATTTTTTCTGAAATTAAATATTATAGTAATGGACCCCAGGTAGTTGCAAAAATCAAAAAATATGCTATACTACTTAGTGAAAGAACTTGGTTGTTCTTAAAATTTAAAAAGAGATACATTTGATTTTTGCATGTTAGATGTTTCTCAGCCCATTAATAATTAAAGTGTGAAAAACATCTATTCATAAGCTTGAGTAGATGTTTTTTAGTTTCCCCCTTTTTTAAGTTAAAAACTAATCCCTTTTGTTGGAATTTGTTATTTTGTCGATTAAGACCAATATAACAATAAGAGCAACCAAATACTCCATCCTTTTCCTTCATTCTAGGACCAACCTCCTTCCATTTCTAAAAAATTAAAATATGGACCGAGGTCAAAACATCTAACAATCAAATGTATCTAACAAATATGGTACCACAATAACCGGTACAAATCTATCAATGTATGATATTTCCTTAAATTTTAAATTATTAACTTTTAATATTATTATTTTCAATATTTTTTTCTAAATAACCATTAAACATATCTGGAACTCTCCCCATTACCATCCGACTTGCTAAAAGAATTTCATAATCACTTTTAAGTGCCTCATCCATATTAAAATAAATAACATTAGAAACAAAACTTACCCTTAGATAAACTTCAATTAACGCATTATTTAAACCATAATTAGTAACTTTAGTTTTAATACCCGTTAAAACATTACTATTAAGTATTAACTTTAAAGGAATACGATACCCTAAATTATTAAGTAATATATTAGAACTAGCAAGTCCTATTGGATACCTAAGTACCATACTTCCTCGTTTATTTTTAGCATAAGAATCAACATCACCATAATTATTAGACTTACCTTTTAACTCTTTTACAATATTTGCCATTAATTCATAAGACTTAGCTGTATCAATATTAATATTTATTATTTCTTCATTTTTATTCTTATCTAAAGTAATTAAATTATCAACTAAATTACTTCTTAATTCTTTAGTATCAACATATTCTTCTACTAATAAATTATCATAATATACTATATTATTCTTAACTATATTAATTAATTTAGGACTTATTAACTTGCCAATACTATTAATAGACCATATAACTTCTATTAAAATTAATATTGTATATATCCATAATAAATTAATATCTCTAGGTTTTTTAAATCTTTTCATATTAAAATATATTAACCCATAATAAAAAAGAGAAGATTATTTTTAAATTTTCTTCTCTTCTATTTTTTATTATATATTTATACCTAATCTACTTAATATACCTAAATCTAATACACGATCTAAAACAAAGACAGTACCAATAATAACGGCAATAACTATTAAAAATATTAATATTTTAACAAATATACGCGGTTTAGTAGCCTCTTTTAAATCATCAAAATCTTCAAAGTCATCTTTAGTAAATATTTGGGTAGTTGTAAGTTCCATACTATCAGTAAAATCATCAGTATCATCTCTACTAACTACTTCTGTAGTATCAAAATCATCATCACTATTTTCTAAATCAATATCATCATATTTATCATCTTTATTATCTAATTTAGGACTTTCATCTTCTAAGTCTTTATTACTAACTATTTCAGATGCTCCCACTACTTTAGTATCTTCATCAGTACCAGTTAATTCGCTTAACATATCAAGTGGTTCATTAGAAGTTGTATCTTCTAAATCAAAATCATCTAATAAACTAGCTTTTTTATTATCATCTCTAGTATCATCGTCATAATTATTATTAGATTCATTTAATAAAGCATCATAACCTTCTTGTTCTTTTAAATTAATGGTATCAATAAGTTCAATTAATTTTTTAGAATCACTACTTACTTTACTCTTACTTAACTTTTCAGCACCATTAATCTCATCTTTAGAAGTATCATTATCTTTAATATTTAATCCATCTAATATAGAAACATTTGTATCACTTAGTTTCTTCAGTCTTTCAACACCATAATCAGTATCATCATTGGCTTTAGCTTTATTTAATATCTCATCTAAATTATATTCTCTAGTTTCTTCTAAATTTATTTGTCTATCAACTGGTTTATGATCAACATCTTTTAAAGTATTACTACTAGGATCACGATATTTTTTATCAAGCATACTTTTTAGTTTTTCTACATCAATAGTCGATGTGTTTGATTCAATTACTTCTTCTGGTTGATTTATCTCAATATCATCAATTGTAGAAGCATCTATTCTTCTATAAAGATTTGCATTTTTTTTAACACGACTTGGTGTAGTATCATTATAATCATTGTTCATATCATTACCTCAATTACTATCCATCAATAACATAATAGCATAATTTGTAATTTTTTGGTATTACTAATTTACTTTTTTACACAATTATTGATATAATTACTTAGGAGGAAATAATATGAAAAAATTAATAGTAGACGATAGTGTTTGTATGGGATGCGGTATGTGTGCTGCTATGGATGAAGAACATTTCGCCATAAATGATGCTGGTTTATCAGAAGTAAAGAGTCAAGATAACCTTGAAAGTGATACTCTACAAAATGCCATTGATTCTTGTCCAGTTAGTGCAATCAAATTAGCTGAAGAGGCAAAAGACAACACTATCGAATTTGTAAAAAAGGATGAAAGTGCTGAAACTGAGCCTATTGCAGCTTAATTTTATAAAAAGTAAACAAATCGTGTAGAGAGAAATAATTAACTATTTCATTTTTCTTGCACTATATGCAAAATAAAACGGTCTAGCGGAAACACTAAACCTTTTTATTTTGCATACTAAAATTTTTCTTTTAAATTAGTTTCCAATATGAAGATATTAAAAAGATTAGAAAAAATAATCCTAAAAGAATGATAATACTAATTTCTAAATAGTCTTTAATTGAAAATTTAAAAGTTTTAAGCAGAATAAATTTATCAACAATTTTAGAAAAACGACTATTATTTAGTAAAGGATAAGTAATAATTGCTCCAACTCCATTTAAAATAATATCATCTATATCAAAAACACCAGTTCCAAACATATATTGAAAAGATTCAATTAGAAAAGATAATCCTAATATTAACATTATAGTTTTCCTAAAATTCATATTTTTCTTAAGTCTTGGTAAGAGATAACTAAAAGGAATAAACATCACAATATTACCCAAAATAGTACTTAACATCCACAATTTTTTAGAAAATAATATTAGTTTTATATCTTTAATAGTATTTATAATTGGAATAAAATTAACTTGATGAAAATTTGAAGTTACAATTCTTTGACCTCGAAAAAAACTAGTAACAAGTAATAAAATTAAAAAATAAATTACAGAATAAAATAAAATCATTTTTTCAACATACGAATAGTCTTTATCTTCAATTACTAAAAAATAATTTTTACAGTAAATATTAATACAAACAAGAAATACTAAAATAATAAATATCTTTATATTGACATATAAATTAAAACAGATAACTTCTAAAAGATAAACTCCTAATAATACAAGAGAAATTTTAAATAATTCTTGAAATATTTTTCCTTTTTTCATTTTTTAACCTCTATCTTCATGACACTCCTAAGATTACTCATTACAACAATAAGACCAGTTACCAAAATATTTAAAAGAACATATATAATTTTAACCTCAGCATAATTATTATAAAATAAATAAATACTTGGAATTAATTTAGGAATAACCAAATAATTTATAATAAAAGTTATAACAAGACCAATCATTATGCCAATTATTAATGGTTTTAATTCTAATTTTAAAACAGATATTATTTTATTTTTAATACTACCTTGAGCTTTGACATTTACTGCAATTTTTCGCATTATTTCTATTATAATAAATAAACTGACAACATAAATAAATAAACATATACCACAGACTAAATTTCTGATATCGTTATTTGCTTCTTGTATTTTAGAAAAGTTAATTGTTGGAAATTGTTCTTTTAGTTTTTCTAAGTTACTATTATCATCAATTTGAATATAAATACTTTCAGAATTATAATATTGGGGCATTTTTTCATTTATTTTTTGTAATGTTTTATGTGATGCAAAACAATATGTTGGTTCATAAACACCATCTTTAGAAGCAAAAATTCCCACTAATTTTACTTTCGTTTCATTATCATCATAATCAGTTAAAATAAGACTTTTATTTAAATATTGAGAAATATTCTTTGTTTTATTTTTTAAAAACTCAGTTTCATCATCATTAAAATTATCTGGGCATATTATTTCATCATCACTATCTATATTAAAGGTACGACCATCAACCATATTCATATTATTTGGAATAGTTCCAAATAAATCAACGGTCCATCCATTTTTAAAAATAACGGATGCTGTGTATTCTTTTGTGCTAAATATATCAACTACGTACTTACTTTCTTTTAGTTTGTTATATGTACTATAATCACCATCTATATAACCAGCATGATAAACTTTAAACATATAATTATTTTTTTGATATTTTTCTATCTTATTATTAAAAAACATATAATAAGATATTCCAAGTATTCCACTTACCGTTATTAAAATAAGCATTATTACTAAAATATTTCTTTTATAAGTATCTATATATTTAAAAATTGTATTTATAAATTTCATATTAATATACCTTCTTTTTTAATTATAAAGCTAAAGACAGAAATTAAAGCAACTGTCTTTGGCTTTAACTATGCCCTTGGATACATTTTTACGTCATCAATAAAGATGGCTGTGTTATTTTGTCCAGATAAGTTGTTATAAAATATATATCTTCTTTTTCCAGATTTTTTCTGATTGCCAAATTGAAAAGTTTTTGAAAAGTTCATTGGCTCTGAATACACAATTTCGAGTCTTTCTTTACCTAACTTTGTACTTCCTACAAGTGTCTTTTGCTGATATTCAATTTCTATTTCCTGCCTTTCAGCAGTGCCTAAATTAATTTTATTTAATTCGATTTTTTGTTCACCAGCCCCAAAATTTCTATATTGTCCTACTAATTTGTATGGACATCCAACAGTAACCGTAGTTTGATAATAAATTTCTGTTGCTTTAACAATACCTATAGATAATACAATTAATCCAACTAAGAATGTGTTTCTTGCAATTTTTTTCATAATTTTATCCTTTTCCCCAAAAATTATAAACTAAAATACAAAATTGCGGGTGCAACTTTTTAGTTGCACCCGCAATTATTATCTATTAACATTAGTTAAAAAATTGATAAACTTAGCATAATCTTCATAAGTTGCACATTTTTCTTCTATGCAGTCTTTTTCTTCTTTAATTTCAACTATTTCGTCTTGTTGGTTACCCGTACTTTTATTATATTTTTCATATAAAAAGTGAAATTCACCAAGAGTTTCAACACTTTCAATTGTTTCATTATCTATTAAGTCCAAGTGATAACCATAACCATTATAAATTAACTTAGTATTATCAAAAGTATAAATATAACTAAAGCCATCTTTTACAAAACCATAATTTTCTAAAACAGAATTGTTTTTATAAACATATTCATAGTCGCAAGTATCATCAGCCTTATCATTATTTAAATAATAATCATATTTATCATAAGTTTCATCTTGATAAAATAGAACTAAATGTAAGCCACACTTAAAAACATACCTTAAATTGTATTCATAGGAATCCCCCTTCTCATAAACATTAATATCATTCTCAGCAGTTTTTAAGATATACTTTTCTTCGTTATTATATACAGTATATAAATATAATCCTTTCAAATTTTCTATATATCCATTTGTATATAAATTTAAATATCTTTCTCTAAAATTACTAGTATATACTCCAGAAAAAATGCCATCTATATTAATTTTATAAATTTTTTGATTCAAAATAAAGTAACAAATTATCCCTAAAACTAACAATAGAATTATTAATAAGCCAAATAACCAATAATAAATATTCTTTTTATTCTTCAAAATATCTTTTTCTTTTTGGGAATTTAATAATTCTTCTTTGGAAATTTCTAAAATAGTTGATAATTTATTAATAATAATATCATCTGCTGGAAAAGAAATGCCATTTTCCCACTTTGATATATTTTGTCTAGTATAATTTATTTTTTTTGCCAGTTGCTCCTGAGATAGCCCTTTTTCTATTCTTATTTTTTTTAAGTTTTTACCTATTTCTTTACTATTAATTAACATGAAAACACCCACTTCATAGTACCATTTTAACATTTTAAATATTACGTATTAAACATTTTTATTTTTACTTTTCATTAAATTATGCCATACTTAAGTACATCTAAAAAACCCCTAAAACTTAACTTAATTCTAGAGATTTTTTTACTTACTTACCTTTTAATCTTATAAATCTTTGATATTCCCCATGGAAGAAAGTTAAAAACTTATTAACTTCATCCATAGTAGTATTACATGATAAACTTATTCTAATAGTAGTCATTGCTCGTTTTTTATCACCATATAAAGCCATAACTGAAGTAGATAATTCTCCTGATGAACAAGCTGTATTAGTACTTATATATACTTCATGATCTTCCATGGCATGTACAAAACTTTCCGGCTTAATATCCATTAAACTTATATTAATTACATTATATATTGAATACTTAGTATTATTAAATTTCAAATTAGGATAATGACTTAAATCATCTACAATCTTTTCATTTAATTTTTTAACATATAATTCTTTTTTATCTAAATCAATTAAACATAATCTAATAGCTTTTGATAAAGCCACGATTAAATGAAGAGGAGGTGTTCCAGCACGTAATGGAAAATCTTTACTACTACCATGAATTAACGGAACTATATCGACTTTTTCACTTTTATAAAGTAAGCCGATTCCCTTTGGACCGTATATTTTATGACCTGAAAAACTAGCTAAATCGACATCATTTAAATTAATAGCCACTTTTCCTAAGGCTTGTGTTAAATCACTATGAAATATAGTATTAGGATTTTCTTTCTTAATTATTTGTCTTATAGTTTTTAATGGTTGTCTAACTCCTACTTCACTATTAACTCCCACAATACTTACTAATATGGTTTTATCCGTTATTAAACTCTTTAAATCATCTAAATCTATTAACCCATCAGAATCATTATTAACATAACTAATTCTAAAGCCTAAGTTCTCTAAATAATTAGCCAGTACATATTCCGAAGGATGCTCTAATTTGGATAATATTATATGATTACCCCTATTTTTATATCTTAAGGCAACACCAAGCAAAGCCGTATTATTAGCCTCCGTAGCACCACTTGTATAAATAATTTCTTCCATTTTAACATTTAGACAATCTGCTATCTGCCTAGTTGCACTTTTTAAAAGAGCTCTCGATTTTACCCCTAAATTATGCATAGAATTAGGATTACCAATATAATCCCTACTAACCTTAACTAAACTATCTAAAACCTCAGGATTAACTGGAGTTGTTGCACTATAATCTAAATAAATCATACTATCACCTTATACCTGTTCTAAGTATAGCAAAAATTTAATAATTAATCTATTAATTTTTTTTCTCAAGTTTTAATCTTTTCTTATTATTCTTTTCTTCACTATTCATATAACTTCTTATTTTTTCTAACCCAACTTTTTCTAATTGGGCAACTCTTTGATGAGTAAGTCCTAGCATCTCTGCTACTTCGACCTTAGTTCTAGTAATTCCTAAATCATCTAATCCATTTCTTAACTTAATAACTTCTTTTTCTCTTTTAGTTAAACCCATACTCTCTAATAAGTTATCTATATTTTCAAGATATTCTTTATCTTCATGTTCCAAAACAAAATCACTACTATCATCAGCTAAAAATTCACTAATACTAGAAGGAGTATCACTATCTATTGGTTCATCTAAACTAACATTAGAGGTATTACTAATTATAACCATATATAATTTAGAACTAGGTACTTTTAAAACCTCTGCTACTTCTTTTATAGTTGGTTCTCTATCTAATTTAGAGCATAATTTTTCATACACTTTTTCATATTCACCATATAACTTAGCATTAGTAAATGCTCCCCCAAAATAATGTTCTTTTGATATAACATATCTTGATATCTTTTGTCTAATCCATTCATAAGCATAAGAATTAAATTTAATATCATAATCAAAATTATAACCATTAATAGCATATAATATTCCTTCTATACCTTCTTGAATTAAATCTTCCATACTAATTCCCTCAGAACAGTACCTTTTAGCAATACTATAAACTAACCTAACACTTCTTAAAATAATCTCTTCTTTTGCAGCATTATCACCGTCTTTAGCTTTTTTAATTGCCGCAATCTCTTGTTCTTTCGTATCAAAAGGAGGCAAACTATATCTTAAATATGAATAACTACTGTTTTCATAAGCTATTTCAATCTTTTCTAAGTCACAATAGATATAAACGAATTCTCTAACTAGTTTATTTGTAGTTTCATTATTAAAACGACCAATTTTTATACTATTTAAATATTTCTTGCAAACATTACCAACTATATTATTTAAAATAACATTATCAAGTAATAATTTCTTTACTAAATCAGTACTTAATATTAAATAATTGGTATCACAAAATTTAGCTAAATCTTCTAAAGCACCTAAATAGTTCGTACAATTTTTTAAATTTATCTCAATATACTTATCTAAAACATCAAAAGGATTTTCATTTAATCTTTCTTTTAAATATTTATGCATAATTACTTCTAATTCATATAAGAATAACTCTATATTTGAACTACTTAAAGCCCAATTTTCATATTTTTCTATTGCTTGTCTTACTTTAGTTAAATATTCACTCTTATTTTGAAATAGAAAAGCATATTTGTTATAAACACTATCTAAGACTTTTTCCTCCATATTATCAACTTCCAATCATGATTAATCTTATACTTATTTTTTTAAAACATCTAACGTTCTTGTTAATGAATCATCGGCTATTAAATCTTTAAAAATTTTACTATTAATTATTCTCTTTTTAGCACTTTCTTCTATTTGTCCAATTCTTTGTTGTGATAATCCTAAATAATCAGCAATTTTTTGTCTTGGACATATAGTCCCACTACCATCAAAGCCGAAACGTAAATAAACTACTATCTTCTCTTTATCACTTAAACCAATATTATTTAAAATAGTATTTATATTTTCTTTTAACTCTAAATCTTCGGCATCTGCCTCAATATCAATTGATTCATCAGGTATAAAATCAGCCATAGTAGCTTCTTTATCTTCATCATAAACATACTCATCTAGACTAAGATTATTTTTTCTTGAATTAATAACCATTTCTAAGTGTTCTATGCCAACATCTAATTCTAAAGCAGCTTCAGCTAAAGTAGGAACTCTTCCATATTTATTTGAAAAACTTTCTTGAAACTTTAAATATTTAGTATACAAAGTAGTATCACTACTACCAATTTTAATAGCATTACCCTTTGTTTTTATATATCCTAAAATATTAGCTTTAATCCAATAATTAGCATAAGTACTAAATTTTATTTTCTTACTACTATCATATTTTTCAATAGCAGTTAAAAGCCCAATTATTCCTTCTTGAGTTAAATCATCAATATTAAATATTGTATTAAGATATTTAATAGCTACATTATTTATAAGTTTAATATTTCTTAAAATAAGCTCTTCTTTAGCACTCTTATCGCCCATCTTCGCCATATTTACAACTTCTAATTCTTCTTCAACCGTTTTAAAAGGTGGAAGATCATAACCAAAATAAGGATATTTACTAGTTGGATTTATTTCATTAACATCAATATTTTCTAAATCACAATAAGTATAAATAAATTCTTTCGCTACTTCATTAGATACTTTTTTACCTAAATTATTATTTTTTAAATAAACCATATTATCCTTTACAGCACTACTAACTAATTTATTTAAAACTTTATTATTATTAAGTAATTCTTTAATCATAACATTACTTATTTTATAACCACTAATATCACACAAATAACTAATGCTATCTAAAGCTTCTATATTATTTTTAGCATTACTTAGATTTTTATTTATATAACTATTTAAAACCTTAAAAGGATTTTCCTTTATTTTCAAAGCTAAATATTTTCTAACTCTACTTTCTATTTCCATTAAATAAGTATTAAAAATAGAAACATCAAGTCTAACTGATTCTAAATATCTATCAGTAATATCACTAACTAAATCTTCTAATTCACTTTTCTTATCAAATAAAAAACCATATTTTAAAAATATTTCATTTAATACAATTTCTAATCTTTCTTCCATCCAAATCCCTCTTTTTTTTCAAGCTCAAATAGTATATCACAATTTTAAAAAAAGAAAATAGCAAATTTATATAATTCTTAATTATATGTTTAACTTAATATTTTCTGAATAATTTAAATGTATTTTTAAGAAAATAATATAACTTTATAAATTTAGTCTTTCTTTTTTAAGAATAAAGTTTTACAATGATTTTACATCTTTTTTTAGATGATAAATATATTTATAATAGAAGGAATTTTATGCAAGAATTTTTAACATATATTAAACAAGAAATAAAAAGAAAAATTAAATTAGATCCCCAAAAAGAAAAATTAATTGATATGAAAATTATTCCCCTTTTAAAAAAAGATAATAATTTAAATACCGATGAAAAAAAGTGTTACTATATTAAAATATATACAGCACTTTATTTTGATAATTTAGAAATATTAACCCTATTAAATAGAAATAACTTTTCCTTAGGAATATATCCCAGTAATTTAGGTATCTACATCTTAGATAATAGTTTTACCAAGCATTTTACTAATATTTCTTATATAGACTTTATAACTAGATATAAACCTTATTTACACAGTTTTTTTCTATCTATTAAAGATCTTAATAATAAAGAAAAAGAGACTTATATTAAAAGATTTATCAAATTAACTACTTCTTTAGATTGTACTTTAAAAATACTTGAAAAAGACTCTAAAACAATAGTTAATAGTTTATTTACTAAGAAATCACTAGATACTTTTAATGATAATACTTATTTTAGTGCTAGTCTTGATCAGTTAACAAATATTATTGCACCCTTAGAGACCATTCCTAATAAAGATACTATAAAAAGATTAAATAATTTAATAGCTAAAACTAATTTTTCCATGTTCTATCATAATTATGATCTGATGTTTGAATTATTTAGTGATGAAGAATTACTAGATATAAAAATATCTCCTGAGTATTTTCTTACTAAAGCCTTAAATAACGGTATTAATATAACTAGAGCTTTATTTATATATAAACATTATCCTGAAATTATTAATAATTGTGGTTGTCTTAATTTACAAATATTTGATAATTATTCTGATGATGAAATCATAAATTTAAGTAAAACTATTAATTTTAATAGTAAAAATGCTACTAAAAGTTTAAAAACTTACAATTTTAAAAGAAGAGTCTTAACTCTTCTTCACGGGACTAAATAAGTCCTTTTTATTTTTTAAAATTTTTAGCAACACTTTCTACGTTTACTTCTTCCATACGATATTTCTGTTTAACACTTGGATATTTTTCATGATCAACTTCACTTAAAAACATTTCATAAGGTCTTGCATATACCAAATTATCACCATATAAAGCACGATAAACGACTAATTTTTCCTTTGTCTCACTATGAATTGCCACTCCAAGTACTAAATAATAATCCCCTTTAAAATGACGATAAATACCATTTATTTTTAAATCTCTCATATTAATTTTACCTTTCTTAAAATAATTATATCTTTATTATGTTCTAAAAACAATTATTTTTATTAATCTTCAAAGTAATCAAGCATCATTGCTTTCTTAACATTTTTTAAAGTTTCTCTAGCTTTAGCTCTTGCCTTTTTTGTTCCTTCCCTTAATACTTGATATACATATTCTGGATTGTTTGCTAATTTTTCACGTCTTTCTCTAATTGGTTTTAACTCTTCTTGTAAAACATCATTTAAAAATTTTTTGATTTTCATATCACCTAAGCCACCACGACGATAATGTTCTTTTAATTCATCTAAATTTTTATATTCTGGTAAATACTTTAGAAAAGAATCTTCCTTGCAGAATACATCTAAATAAGTAAATACTACATTCCCTTCGACCTTACCAGGATCAGTTATCTTAATATGATTGGGATCTGTATACATTCCCATAACTTTTTTCTTAATTTCTTCTGGACTATCTTTTAGATAAATACAATTACCAATTGACTTACTCATCTTAGCATTACCATCAGTACCAACAAGTCTTCTTTCATTAACATTTTCTGGAATTAGTGCTTCTGGTTCTACTAAAGTTTCTCCATAAATTGCATTAAATTTGCGAACTATTTCTCTTGCTTGTTCAATCATTGGTAATTGATCTTCCCCAACGGGAATTAAAGTTCCCATAAAAGCTGTAATATCTGCTGTTTGACTAACAGGATAAGTAAAGAACCCAGCTGGAATACTATCCTCAAAACCTCTTAATTTAATTTCTTCTTTAACAGTAGGATTACGATACAATCTTGATACCGTTACTAAATTCATATAATAAAACGTTAATTCTGTAAGTTCTGGCACCTCTGATTGAATAAAATAACATACCTTATTAGGATCTATACCACAAGCTAAATTATCTAAAGCTACCTCAAAAACATTATCCCTTACTTTTTTTGGATTATCAAAATTATCTGTTAGGGCTTGAGCATCGGCTGCAAACAAATACATCTCATCATAATCCCCTTCATTTTGAATTTTAACTCGATTTTTTAATGAACCAACATAATGTCCAATATGAAGTGGTCCTGTTGGTCTTTCTCCTGTCAATATAACTTTTTTCATAAATAATTACCTCCTATAAAAAAGTCTTACTCTAACAAATTAGAATAAGACTTAATACTTACTTGCCACTAAATTGTACTAACATACAACACTTATTTTAACGGTTAAGTAATCCGTACTAGCCTACTTACATCGGCAAGTCTCTCCATAGCCCATTCAATAAAACTATATTACAGCCTTCCACCATCTACTGCTCTCTATAAATAATCATTTTATCTACTCTTCTATATCAGCGATTTCTCTTTTATTTTAGTAAAATATTATTTAGTTTGTCAATACTTTTAGAAAATTCCACTAAAAAAGCAGGAAATAATCCCACTTTCTGGGTTCTTTATCAAATAGTGTTGATGATTTTACTCACCAACACTATTTATAATGCAACCAAATAAATTTAATTAAAGACATAAAAAAAGAAATCTTACCTTTACTTATAATATTAAAACAAAAGTAAAATTTCTTATATTCTTAAATGGCGTCCCTGATGTGATTTGAACACACGACCTATCGCTTAGGAGGCGATTGCTCTATCCAGCTGAGCTACAAGGACAAAAAAGGATTTTTTTATTGTTGCATCCTTATACTTACAACATTATAAATAAAGATTAAATAAATTCCTAACCTTAAAGATACTTTAAATCTAGCCATTTCATAAGTTGCTACCAACTTATCACAAATAGATACTAAATAAGAACCAACATACTTAGGTTTAGCTTTAGTATGTGGATACATATGTTTAACAATAATATCCTTTTCTAAAGCAGTTAAATCATAATAATTACTAGCCATATTTAAAGACAACTCAGGATGAATACTTAATTTTTCATAAGCATCATACTCTACTAAATCCTTATCAAAATAGAAATCATGCAGTAAAGCTGCCCTTGTAATTTCTTCTAAATGACCTAATTTTAAATTTTTAGCTAAAAAATATGAAACTTTTGATACTCTTAAAACATGTTCATACCTACTTATACCATGATGCGGCTCTAAATGAAGTTTTTTAAACTCTTCATTATCTAAGATATCTTTAACAATATCTTCATATTCTAATCTTTTTTTAATAGACATTTATCATTACTCACTAACTAACTCATAATACTGGTAATACAATATACTAGTGAACAAATAGTAAGTAAAACAATAGATATAACCATATATTTTAAATCATTATCTAATTCTTTATCTGTAATCTTTTTACTATTCTTACTTTTTAATAATAAACTAATCATTTTAACTAAATAAAACGATGTTGCAATACTAGCAAGTATTACCCCTATTAATAATAATATTTGATATATTTTCATATTTTTCCTCTTTTTTTCTTTCATATTATAACACAATAATTTATATCTGCAAGTCCAATGAATAAAAGTAAAATTATTGTATCATTTAATTTTTAAAGTACAATTTCTTCTTCCATAATGCCATCTATTTTTTATTACTAGTGTATTCAAGTAATCTTAAAAGCATTCTAATATACAAATCACTAAGACCTTTCGTTCTTAATTTTTTAACCATAATACGTTTATCACTATAATCTTTTTCACTAAACATAATCTTAGCAATCTCATTTTTTAAAGTCGTTTTTACTGGTATATCTGAAATAATACCATCAATATCTTCATTTAAAATTCTGGTTGCATCAATTTCAATATTTTTACCGCGGCAAATAATAGTTAACTGTTTAACAGTTGAAACATCATTAATTTCAATAACAAAGTCACTATCTTCACTATAAGCCGTAAAATCTTTCTTATCAGCTTCTTGTAAAACTCGAACATCAGTGGCAGTTCTCGTATTTCTAAATCTAATTTTATAGTTTCTTGTATCGGGTATAATACCACTCTTACCTTCATATGGTCTTATTATTAGAGTATAGTTACTTTGTAAATAGTTGTAATCAAATCTAGTTACAATATAATAACCTTGTTCATATAAAGAACTAACCCCATCATCTTCATATAAATTATAAATATTGCTTTCTCCTGGGAAAATGTGTACTTCTAAATTCTTAGCTATACCAATGTTATTAATATTTTTATCAGGAACATACATTGGAATAATTGAGCCCTTTTTAGCAAATACTGGATAATCTTCATCATTAAAAAACATTACATACCTAGTATTACCATTAAATCTTTTACCAGTTTTAAAATCATACCAAGTACCATTTGGTAAATATATTTTTTCAACACTACGTTGCATTGCCATATCTTTTTTTGTTGTAATTGGAGATACTAATAGTTCACTACCAAAGAAATACTCATTTTTATAATCTGGTTCATCTAACATTTCCGGTACAACATGATATAAAGGCATAAAAATGGGAATTCCTAATTTATAATACTTATAACCTTCAGCATATAAATAACTAGATAACTGAAGTCTTAAATTTAAATAATCTTTAACGACTCTAAAAACTTGATTATTCCACCTCCATGGTTCTCTTTTATAATAATGACCATAGGATGATGCAAATCTAAATATTGGACTAAAAGTACCAAATTCTACATATCTTAAATACAATTCACTATCTTCAATACCACCTTTAAACCCACCAATATCATTGCTCCACCAAGTAAGTCCTGAATTATAAGAACTACTAATAAATTCTGGTAATTTTCTTAAAGTATCCCAACTTACCTCTGTTTCTCCTGTATAAAGAACAGGATATCTTATTGCTCCTAAAGAAGCTGGTCTTGATAAAATCATCCCTCTTGTATTATTAAACTGCTTATAATCATTATAATGATAATAATTAAGAGCATTCATAACTCTTCTATCTTTAGTTCTAACATCTAAAAAGAAAAAGTCAACGTTATCATTATATAAAGGCATAATAAGCTTATCTAGATAAGCAGCAATAACATTAGTATCCAAAACATTAAAAGGTAAATCTTGACTATCATTAACCCCCAGTTCACTAGCATAATCACGATACTTAAACTCATGAGGATGAATACCTTCAGTTGGATCTAGACTAAGTCCTAAACGAATACCTCTTTCATGTAAAAAAGTCGTAAAGTTACTTAAAGTACCAAGTTTATCCCTATTAAATGTAAAACCACTCTTAAATTTTTTTAAATCATTAGGATCTTTAATATGCCAATTACTTCCCAACACTAAAACATTTAAAGGAATGTGATGACTATTAAAATCGTAAACTAATTTTCTAACATTATCAAAAGTATAAACATCATCTTTATACCACCAAATACCAAGAGCATATCTAGGAATTAAAGGACATCTACCAGCTAAAGTAGCATACTCTCCTAAAAACAAACGAAAATCTTTATTATAAACAAAAACATACATATCAATTGATTTATGTGTTCTAGGAACCATATAACCCTTATCATCAATTATCATACTATTTGAGTCATCTAAAGTACTAAAACCTTCTAAAGAATACAAGCTTTTTTGTCTTTCAAATATATTATTTTTAGCTTTTTGATATCTTTCTTTTTCTTTTTTTAACTCTTCCTTTTTTTTAGTCTTATCATCTTCCTTAGCTTTACTATCTTTCTTATCGTAAGAATCTAAAACCTCACTAGCAAAAACAAATTCTTTTTTTAAATCTAAATTTGGTTTTAAACAAGAAATATTTTTAATCTCATCACTGCCATAATACCAGTAAGCTTGAGAATTCAAAACATTAACTCTTAAAGTTGAATCAGGTGCAAAAAGACTACCTTTAAAAGGTTTTTCTTTTAAGTATTGTAAACGATAATACTTAGTATTAACAATTAAAGTAGCATGATCTTCTTGAACATCTAACTGTGGTAATGGAAAATTCCTATTTAAGACATTCTCAGTTAAATAATCATTAAATATTCCTTCTTCATCATATTCTAGACGAATTATCATATCACTAATTATACTTATACGATAATTTTTTCCTTTAAATACAGCCTTAGGATTTGTCATCCTATTATTCATATTTGGTAAAAAATGATTTCCTAAAGTACTCAATTGACATCCCTATTCTTTCTAATTTTAAGTATAACAAACTAAAAAGTCTTTTTCAATAAAAAAGATAATAGCATCTTAAACCTTATTTAGTATTAAAATTAATTAATCATTCATATTTTATAAAACTATTTTTAATCTTGATTTAAAAAAATTTCTATAGTATAGTTATAGTGTAAATTAAGAATAAGTTACAATACCTTATATCTTTTATCTTTATCTCTTTAAATATTTAAATTCAAATAACATTAAAAATTTAATTAGGATCAATAACTTCTTCTTAATAATTTTTGTGAGGATATGTAATATATGAAAAAATTTAATAGCAATAGATATTTGAAAAAAATAAAATTCAAAAAATTTTGGCAAAATTATTCCAAATACTTCTATATGATCTTATCTTGTATTTGTAGTGGTATTCTAGGAATTTATTTTGCTCATTCCTTATTTTTTGTCTCTAAAGAAAAGGAAGTAGTAAAAACTACGGTAGGAAGTTTTATCCATGGAGATGTAATTATTGGGGCTTATTTAGATGATGAATTAGTAGGAGAGTTTCCTAAAGATAATTCTATATATGTTGCTGATAAAGTAGTCTGTGATAATAATGCTGTAGGAGTATGGAATGATCTTACTTGGGATTTAAATGTTTCTCATATAACGAAAAGAACTAAGTGTAATGTTTATTTTAAGACCAGTAAAATTACTGATAGAATTATAGCATCAGTTGATAAGACAGGAAAGTGTCCAAGTGTTAATAGTGATGGAACTGTTAATGTAACAAAAGTAGAATCCACAGATGGGTATGTTTGTAGTGCACCAGATGATTATGGAACTAGTTATTACTTTAGAGGAAATGTTACCAATAACTATGTTAAGTTTGGAGGATTTTATTGGCGTATTTTAAGAATAAATGGGGATGGGACAATTAGACTTGTCTATGATGGTACTAGTGCTCATAATAATAATGAAGCTAGTAGTGATAGAATTATTGGGGATAGTAAATACAATAGTAATGCGAATGATAATGCTTATGTAGGATATATGTATGGTAAAACTGGTGCATCAACTTATGCAGAGACCCATGCGAATACCAATGATTCAACTATTAAGAAGTTTGTAGATAATTGGTATACAACTAATTTAAGTCAGTATTCCACTTATCTAGCGGATAATATCTTTTGCAATGACCGTAAGATTAGTACTTATACAGATGGATCTCATGGTACTAGTGGATATGGAACCAAAGGAACTTATTATCGTTGGCCAGAGGACCTTGGGATGGAAGTAGTTATGGTAATATGACAGTATCTTTTACTTGTCCTCAACAGAATGATGCTTTTACAGTAAGTGATACTAGTAAGGGTAATGGAGCTTTAACTTATCCAATAGGACTATTGTCTGGTGATGATATTACTTTAGCCGGTGGCTGGAATAGTGCTAATAACGGGTATTATCTATATACAGGTAATAAATATTGGACTGCTTCCGCAGGAAGTTGTACTATAGGAATAACAGGTAATAGATCAATAAGTGAGGATGGTTCAACACCAAACTTTGGAATTAATTCTAATTCTGCGTCTGTAAAACCAGTTATTAATATAAAAGCAGATTCTTTAATAGCTGGATTAGGACTTAAAGAAAAGCCTTATGTTTTATCAGTAGATTAATGTTATCTATACCATCAAACAAAAAGTAAGTTGGACTAAAATTAAAAATTTCCAACTTATTTTTTTTATTTTTAAAATTTAGTTTTTATGTTAAACTACTTCTAGGTGATTTACATGGAAAACACGTTTAAATATACTCTCGATAATAAAAGATATCATACCCTAAATTATGAATATAAAACTAAATATGGAAAAAAAGTCTTTAAAGTTTCTTTAAATGCCGGTTTCAGTTGTCCCAATAAAAAAGATGGCTATGGTTGCATATTTTGTTCACCATTAGGTAGTGGTGATTTTGCCGGCTTAGTCGAAGATGATTTAATAACGCAATTTGAAATGGTTAAAAATGTTATGGAACATAAATGGCAAGATGCCTATTACATCGGTTACTTCCAAGCTAATACCAATACTTATGCTCCAGTTGAAATACTAAAAGAAAAGTTTGAACCTATTTTAAAAATTCCTAACGTTATTGGCCTTTCTATTGCTACTCGTAGTGATTGTATTTCTGATAAATGCCTAGAATATCTAATCGATTTAAATAAAAGAACTAATCTTACTATTGAATTAGGATTACAATCTATGTATGATGAAACTTTAAAATTAATCCATCGTGGTCATGATTTAAAAAACTTTGACGAGTGTGTTAAAAAGTTAGTAGCTAATAATATTAAGGTAGTTGTCCATATTATTAATGGTCTACCTGGCGAAACCAAAGATATGATGATTAATACAGCCAAATATGTAAATTCTTTAAATGTAGCTGGCATTAAAATCCATATGTTACATGTTATTAAAAACACTAAGTTAGCTTCTATGTATCAAGAAAAGCCATTTCATATCTTAACTAAAGAAGAATATATTGATATAGTAGTCTCCCAGTTAGAATATCTTCGTCCAGAAATGGTTATTCATAGACTAACAGGAGATCCTAAAAAAGAAGATTTAATTACTCCCGAATGGGTCTTAAAGAAATTTTGTGTTCTAAATGATATAGATAAAGAAATGGTAAAAAGAGATACTTATCAAGGAAAAAAACTACAAGAATAAGTAATTAACTTAAACACTTGTAGTTTTTTTATTCCACTGTATATAGACTATCCTTAGTTCCTAGAACCTTAGTTAAAGAATTAGCTTTAAGATTAATAATAGGTTTAACGCCAATATCAACATCAACTAAACTAAAATTAGGAGAACCTCCATCAGCATCAATTAATCTATTTCCTGAAGTCATCGTTGTATAACTACCAGCAGAAATAGTCCAATACTGACTACCCGTATATAAATAATTAGTATTAGCATCAGTCCAATTCCCAGCTAAAACGACCTCATCGGCTGATAATAAGTAAAATATTTACTTAGATTAGTTGTATTATCAATATAAATCTTAATAGTAGAATCATTAGTATTAGCATGCGTTGCATCGTATGAAGAAGCACCAGTGCTACCATACATATAACCAACATAAGTATTATCATTCGCACTACTATTGTATTTACTATTCCCAATAATTCTATCACTACTTGATTCATTATTATCATGAGCACTAGTTCCATCATAGACAAGCCTAATTGAGCCATCCCCATTTATTCTTAAAATATGCCAATAAAATCCTCCAAACTTAACATAGTTATTGGTAATATTTCCTCTAAAGTAATAACTAGTCTCATAAACATCAGTTACATTACAAACATACCCATATGTAGATTCTACTTTCGTCACATTAACAGTCCCATAACTATTATTAACATATTTTAATTTATACCTAAATAATACTATATATTAAGATACTTTTAACCCCTTAATCTTAATTGCTTTAAAAAATCATAACTTCTCATTATGACTTTCTATTTTACAATTTATAATTTCTTCTACGAAGAAATGCGATAAGGATCCGAAGCTGTCCCGGAGCCTTGTGCCAGCACTTCAGCCTTCAGATTGATAACTGGACGAACACCACGGCTGGAATCAGCAGCACCAAAGCCTTTGGCACTCGCAAGACCACTCTGAGCCACATAACGCATGTCAGCACTGCTGCTGGCAAATTCGTATGGTGAGGAAGTCCACCACCAGTTCCCAAAGTATAAGTAATAATCACTATTTTCTTTATCCAATCCACCGGCTAGTACTATTTCATCCGTACTTAAAAGTCCGACTGGATATGTTAGTGCTCCATTACCATTGGTAGTATCGCTTACCGTAAAGGCATCATTTTTTTGTGGGCATTTTAAATTAGACTTAGATGTATGCCAATTATACCAATTATAATATGTTTTACTTACTCCAGCTCCAGTTCCTGAATTACTAGATGCAAAACTGCGATCATTGCAAAAAATATTATCCGCTAAATATTGTTCATTTTTCGTACCGAAAATATTAGTTTTATACCAATTATCTAAGTAAGCTTTTATAGTTGAGTCATTTATATTAGTCTGAGCTACTTCTTTACTTGAAGTCCCATACGTGATATAACCATATTCTACATCGGCATCTATACGACCAGCTGTTACTCCAAATATTTTCATCAATCGGCTATTAGAATAACTAACATTTGAATTTCCAAAAGTATAATAGCCTACATAGTCTGAGGTCATAGCACTACCTAATACGGCAATCGGATCTTTTAAAGTAAATCTATCGGTTGTGGCATCATATGTATACTCTTTAGCAATATAATATGTATAATTATTTTGAAAACTAGTTGATATAAAAGATGATGTGGTTTCTACCATAGCATCACGATTACCATACATATAGCCAACACCAGCATTATCATAAACATATGATTCAGTAGCTTCTTGAACATTATCCTTCTTCCAATATGAATTGAATGCTGATGTTCCAATTTGTCTATCCATACTACTTTCACCATTGGTATGAGCTGAAGTTCCATCATAGATTACTCTAACGGTACCATCGCCATTAATACGAACAATTCGCCAGTACATACTTTTTCCAGCAAGAGCTAACTCAGTACAATCACCACCACCAAAACTTGTACAATCATCATAAGAATCATATATATTACCATCACCATCAACAAACGATGTCGGTAAATCATCAGACCATTTACCAAACTTTACATAGTTGTTTGTAACATTTCCACGATAATAATAACTTGTTCCATATGCGTCTTTTGCACTACAAACATAACCATCCGTTGCTTCAGCACTAGTTACATTAACTGTACCATCACTATTGATAGTTGGACATTTACCTAACTCATCAACAAAAGCAGTCAAATTACCAATTTTTATGCCTTTCTTAAAATACACATTACATTTAGTTCTCTTAGTTAGATTAGTTAATACTATTCCCCAAGAATCATTATTCCAAGAAGCAGTTGCATCATTATCACAGACTATTTTATCTACTATATAACCATCATTCTTACCAGGAATAGTTTTAGAGTATTCTCCATCTATATAAGCTCCAATAACAGCATCATCAGAGATAAAACTTTCTACCGTAGTTCTTACTACTTCTTCCTCTTTAAAAACACTAAACTTTGAATAAGCAAAGTATATTCCTATTAATAATACTAATATACAAGGTATTCCTATATATAAGTATCTCTTATACTTATTAAATTTTAATTTCTTTAAATACTTATCTTTATTAAATTTTTTCATATTAATATAAACCATTTCTAGCTATAATATGCAACACTTATAGCCTACCAAAATTAAAAATAATATACATATCCATTAATTCTGTTTTCATAGAGTTAAAAACTCTATGAAAATATTAGGTGAATACTGAGTTTGAAGTCTATTTGACTATAATTTCGACTAGAATGAAATTTGTTTTCTGACTAGAATAATTTTTAGCAAAGCCAGTATTCACCTAGGTTTTAAAAGATATTGTTTGACTAGAAATTTGACTATAAAAAGATAATTTATCTTTAAATATATTCTTTAAAAAGGCTTAAAGATATGATATTATTTAGGTATAAGGTAAAAATAATATCCGAAAATACGTATTCATAGAGTTTTTAACTCTATGAAAATATTATCTAAAGAATATATTATTCCCAATAAATATATATTCATACAAAAAAAAGAGTACTAAGTACTCTACCATCTATAACCAGCAATATCATCAGCAGAAAAAGTATATTCTAACTTTTTATGATAAACATTTTCATATGCCTGTTTCTTCCACTCATAATCTTCATTTAACATATTAATACTATTTACTCTAGGACTAACATCTTTATCAGGATATAAAACTCCCAAAACATTTAACTCATAAGTAGTCTTATTAAATTCTTCGTTATCAACTATATCTGTATCTATTATCTTTGTAAAACAAGATATTACGGGTACATTAAGAATAGCAGCATACTGATAAGCTCCTCTTTTTAATGGTCTTATCTTACGATAATTAAACCACATTTCTTCTTCTGGATAAATCAAAACAATATTACCAGCATTTAGAATTTTTCTTAAATTTTCTTTAAATGTTCCCGCTAAATAAGTTGGACTTTTACTAACTGGTATAACATTTAAATAATTCATTAAAAAACCTAAACTACCAGGCATGGCTAAATTTGTATCTTGAATAACTATATACAAATCTTTCTTTAAGACTTTTTCTACTAATTTTCTAATAATAAAAGTATCTAAAGGATTAAAATGATTAGATGTAATAATTGCTCCCTTACTTAAATCCACATTTTTTAACTTTTCAGCCCCATTAATAACTATATCTTTATCAAGCATTTTCATATACTTACTTACTGTCATATTAGCAATTGCATGTTTAATACCATATCTTATTTTCTTACCTTTATTTTTATAAAAAGTATCTAATAACTTAGTTATTTCCTCATCACTTAATATCGCATCATTAACTTCTACTTTTTTATTAAGTTCATTATCTAAGACATTTTGTTCAATATTTTTAATTACATCTTTTTTCGAACCACCGATAATCATTACAATCTATCTTCCTTACCACTATCAAAGACTGTTTTAAAAGTAACCTCATCTTTAACTATTTCTCGACATCTTTTTAACATTGCTTCTAAGCTCTTATTGTCTTTTTGTTTATCTTCATCAGTATAGTTTTCTTTAATTTCCTTTATTTTTTCATAATAAGCTGTCTTCTTAGCATAACTCCAAAATTCCTCTTCATATAAAACATTATCATAATGCCAAGGTTTCTTAAATAAATTGAAGTGAACAATACCCGGATTATCACATCTTTTACCACCCTCAGTAGGCATAGTATCCCACTTACCATCTAAATACTTAATTTTACCTTTTAGCATCGCATTTATATAAGATTGGTCAGGATCTACATTGCCAAAGTTATATTTATTAAATAAATATAAGAATTTATCGGCAAAACCTTTATCTCTTAAGGTTTTCATATCAAAAAGAATAACACCAGAATTTATATACTCACGGTAATCAACTCCAACACCGTTGGTAAAATAATTAGTTATATCTTTAATACCAAAACAAGAAGTATCAACACATCCCCCAATATAGTTACCTTCTAAATCCGTATTATATAACTTACTAATATCATCTAATATTATAGTATCAGCATCAATATATAAAGCTTTATCATATTCCTTAAAACAATCAGGGATAAAAATTCTAAAGAAAATAGCCAAACTAAAGTAGTCTTCTCTTAATCTTGTTCCTTTTTTATCCGTTATTGCTTTAAGTCTTTCATCCATATTATTAAACATTATCTTACTATAACTAGTTTCTAATTCTAAAATCTTAGTAATATTTTCTTCACTTAAACCATTATTAACAATATGAATATGATAAAAATAATTTTGACTAGCATTATCAAGTAATGACTTTATTGCTACACTTGCAAAAGGTGCAAAAGCATCATCGATTGTAAAAAATATTGGTATAATTTTATTATTCATTTGTAACCACTCCTTATATTCATCAAGTAACCAATCAAATTCATGACAGTTTAATACATCATGCATTCTATTAATTTGCCAAGGCTTAACTTTTTGTGTTTTAATCCTTGGAAAAAACTTAAATGTCGTTGTAAAATGTCTTAGCACCGTATCACTTTGCATAGCTTTTTGTTCGTTATATTTTCTATCAACAATAAGTTTATGTTTACACAAAATGTTTAAAGCACTTTGATCAGGCAATAGCATCTTTTTAGTCGCACACATTTTACGAGCTTTCTTTAAAATATCTTCCTTTTTTAGTAAATCCAAATTAAACAGTAATACTCCAGAATTTAAATAATCTTTCTTAAAAGGATTTTTCTTATAAACATGACTACCATAGTAATCTAGTACCCCTACTAATTCATAATTAGTATTATTAATATTATAAAAATCTTTAAAACTACGATAGACTAAAACATCCGTATCTAAATATAATATTTTACTAGGTAAATCAACTAAATCACTATATAGTCTTAACATACAATAAGGTGTAAATAAAGTATCTTTATTTGCCTTACATTCATGTTCTTGATAAATACTAGTCATATCAATTAGTTTAACAAAACTCTTCTTATTAACTTCTTTTACTAAAGTATCTAAATAATCAATAAAATCACTATCTATCTTTTTATAATTTAAATAATCCATTGATAAAACATAAATATTTAAAGCTTCTTTTTCTACTTTTAAAATTGATTTTATTGACAAAAATAGACCGTCTTTAATATTACTATCCCCACAATATAATAAATTCATCCTTACTCCTTAATTCCTATTATATATTCTTTATATTTTTTTATTGTAAAACCACTTATTTTAGTTGTATCTATCTTTCTAATACTTGTTAAATCTAAACCCAAGTATTTTAAATAAGCTTCTTTTTTTACCCATATAGTTGTAAAGTCTAACTCTTTATTTAAACTTTTCTTAATTATTTCTTGTTCATTTTTACTAAAAAAATGTTTAACTATCGAGAGCTTAAAAGTTAATTTTTCAATATCAATACCAACTGGGTTAAAACTTGTAACTGCAACTGTTATATTATCTTTATTACTTATATTAAAATAGATATCATTACCTTTAAAATAAGGTTTACCATTTTTATTTTTTAAAACTACATAGTTACTTAAATTATTATCAATAGCAATTTCTTTTATAATATCATTACTACTAACATTTTCTTCAATATATAATTTATTCATTTTTCTAAAATCTTAATTATTAATTTATAAATTAACAATTACTTATTTAAGTATTCCACAATATCATTAACAGTTTGGAAAGTCTTAATATCTTTATCAGGAACGGTTATATGATATCTTTCTTCACATTCACTAATCAAAGTAACAATATCTAAAGATTCTAACTCTAAATCCGTTGTTAAATTAGATTTACCACTAATCTTTTCTTCCGGTATTTCACAAACCTCACTAATTAATTTAATTACTTCTCCAACCATTATTTTTTTATTTTCCATTTTTTATTCCTCCATTATTTTATTTCTTAAAATTTTATGATTATTATTTTTCTTAAATTCCGTAGTTCTTAAAATACACTTACTTATTTGATGATTTTTAGGAACTATCTTATTATATTTATAAATTAAATTATTAAAATAAGTCGTATTACCTAAGTAATCCTCACTTGGATAAATATAGGCTACTAACTGATTATTTAAAGTACTAACCACTACTTCCATAATACCTTTATCTTTCATTAGTTTTTCTTCTATCATTTCTGGTAAAATATTTTCACCATTAGATAAAATTATTAAGTTTTTCTTCCTACCAGTTATAAACAAAAATCCATCTTTATCAATATAACCTAGGTCACCAGTTTTAAACCAACCGTCCTGCAAGACTTCTTTAGTTGCCTTCGTATCATTAAAATACCCCAGCATGACATTTTTACCTTTAACACATATTTCATTGTCGATTATTTTAACATCAATATCACGACCAATTAGACCAACAGAACCATCTTTACCATACAAATTACGATTAACTGCTACAACTGGACTACACTCAGTAATACCATAACCGTTTAAAATTTCAATCCCAATACTACGGAACCATTTAATATATTTGCTATCTAAATAAGCCCCACCACATATAAAATATTCCAAATTTCCCCCAAACTGGTCAGTAACTGATTTGAATAATTTCTTTCTTAAGTCGATACCAATTTTTAAAAGACTGTTAGATAACTTAATCGCTAATTTCAACTTTTTATCTTGCTTAGTCTTTCTAGCTGTTGACCAAATAGTCTTATAAAAAGTTTCAATAAATACTGGCACTACAAACATTGTATTAGCCTCTGCTAGCTTCATTTCTTTTTGTAAAGACTTAAGACTACTATTAATAAATATTGGAACGTGATAATAGAATGGTTTTAAAATACCGGTAATAAGTCCGAATGAATGATGAAATGGTAAAACGGCAAATACACCGCCATTCGGTTTAAATAGACTAGCTAAAGACCAAATATCAAAGCAAATATTTTCTTCACTTAAACAAACAGCCTTGTTAAATCCCGTTGTTCCCGAAGTAAAGAAAATAACACTAGCATCTTTAGGATTAGTAAATCTAATAAAATTTTTTTCTAATTTATAATTTTCTATCTCTTCAATCGGATACATCTTACTAACAATCCCATTTAAACTATCACAATATTCTTTAGAATAAAAGCAAGTATTAGTACTAGTATTCTTAAGCATCTTTTTAATATCATTAGCATCTAAATCTTTATCAATAATAACTACACAATTACCACTGATAACAATACTCATAAATAACACTAAAAAGTTATATGAATTCTTTCCAATTAAAGCAATATGTTTATTATTATAAAGATTAGCTATATAATTACTAGTAAGTCTTACATCTTCATAAAAATCTTTATAAGTCTTACTAATTAAAACTTTACTATTATCCAAATATTTAAAAGCTATATCATCTGGTTTTTTAATACTTAAATTCATTAAATCTTTAAAACTATTTATCTTTGGATTATTATAATAGTCATAATTTTTTTTCATAAGTAATCACTTCCTATGCAAAACAAATTTATTATACAATTAAAAAATGAACTGAATATGAAATCATTTAATTGGTAATTTTACGATAACTAAAGTTCCTTTACCTACTTTACTTTTTATTTCAATACTACCTTTATGCAATTCAAGAATTCTTTTTACTAAAGAAAGACCCAAACCATTACCTTCTTCAGAATGTGACTTATCGGCTTTATAAAATTTTTCACAAACAAATGGTAAATCATCTTCTTCAATACCAATTCCTTCATCTTTAATTCTTACTTCATAAAAACCATTAACAAGTTTACTAGTAATTTTTAAAGTCTTACCAGCTTCACTAAATTTAATTGCATTATCTAAAATATTAATCCATACTTGTTCAATACTATCTTCATTCAACAACAATTTATAATCTAATATATCTAAGTCTAATTCAAGATTCTTTTCTTCTATTTTTTTCATTTCTAAAAGAATAGCTTGTCTTATTTGTTCTCCCACATCGTACTTCGTTTTGTCTGTTAAAATTTCTTGTTTTTCTACTTTTGATAAATATAAAATACTATTAGAAAGGTTAGAAAGTCTGGTTGCTTCTTTAATAATTATATCCAAATATTTATCCTGTTCTTCTTTAGATAAATCATTATTTTTTAACTCTTCTGCATAATTTTTAATCGAACTTATTGGTGTTTTAAACTCATGGGAAAAATTATTAATAAAATCATTTCTTAATATTTTAACACCCTCTAATTCTTTAGCCATTTGATTAAAATCATGAGAAAGACGCCCTAAAAACTTAGTATTATTTTCTTTAATACGTACCGAAAAGTCTCCTTCACTAATCTTTTTCGTGGAGTTAGATATCTCTTTAATCCCTTTTAAAATAGGACGACCAATTAAAATTGAAGAAATTACCCCAATTAAAATGATAGCCACAAAGACTAAAACCCAAAACTGGGACTGGTGCAAATCAATCATATAGTCCCAACCTAGTATTTGATTACCTAAGAATATCAAAAAACTTAAAGCTATTATAATCGCGGCAAAGGTACAAAATGCTAAAGCTGTAAAATAAACAGTTAATTTTTGATTAGCCTTTATTTCATCATCATTAATTTTTTTCATTTTTAACCACCTTATACCCTAGCCCCCTAACCGATTTAATTTCAAATTCTGGATAATTTTCAAATTTTCTTCTTAATCTATTAATATGAGCATCGATTGTCCTATCATCACTATTAGACTCATATCCCCATATCTCATCCATTAACTGATTTCTTGTAAATATTTTATTAGGATTAGATAGTAATTTATATAACAAGGCAAATTCCTTTTGTGTTAGTTCCGTTACATCACCATCTCTGGTAACCGTCATCGCATCACAATCGACTACTACTTTACCAATAACTATTTTTCTTTCAGCTAAAATCTTACTACGTCTAAGTAAGGCTTTTACCCTTAATAATAGTTCTTCCATTTCTAAGGGTTTAGTCATATAATCATCAACACCAGTTTGAAAAGCAATTCTTTTATCTTCCATTAAACTTTTAGCAGTAGTCATTATAATAGGTAAATTCTCTTTTTCATTTCTAATTTTCTTCGTAAATTCATATCCATCTAATTTAGGTAACATTAAATCTAAAATAATTAAATCAATATGATTATTTTCAAATACTTCTAACCCAGATACCCCATCTAAAGCGGTATAAACCACATACCCTTCTCTTTCTAAATTCTTCTTTATAATATTAAGTAGATTAATATCATCTTCTACTATTAATATATTTATCATAAAACACCACCAATTTATATTGTTATTGTATCATAACTTTTCCTTGAAACAATGTTTTAAAGAAATTTATATTAAATTTGTATAACAAATAAAAAAGGAAAAAGCACTTAATTCTTTTTAAGTACTCTCCCTTTTTCTTTTTTTAAAGTAAATAATATTGGCTTACCACAACCTAGAAAACCTTCTGTTAATACTTTAAAATAATCACTATCAACATATAACGGTAATATGTGTAAACCATTTAAAATAACTAGTAAATCCTCAAAATGAATGATTTTTTCCATGCTCCCAGAAACACTTTGATAGATATTCCTATTGCCGCCTATTCTTCTATACTCACCATTAACACTCTTTACAGGATAAATAATTAAACGATATAAGAATAAATCATCAATATTTTCTGTTTTATGTTTGTTATTTTTAACAACTAAACCACCACAAAAGCTAAAACTTAGGGCATCATAATCTATATCATTTAATTTAAAAATAGTATCTTCTATATCTTCTAGTACCCCAGAAGTGCTGCAATCTATTTCTTCTAAATTACATATAGGAGAAGTATTTTTAAAATTTATTTCACTAGTATATGGAGTTCTTATAATATCCTTATCTCTAACCAAATAATTAGTATAAGAATTATTATTAAAATGTTTATTCATTTCTTCAACGTTCATTTTCTTCACCAAAAAATTATTTAATCATAAAATACTTGGATAATCAAGAATTTTTACCAAAATAAAATTTAAAAAATGCTAGAAAAAACTTCTAACATTTATCTATCTTAATGAAATTTACCTCTTATAGTTCTATTATTAGCGCCATCCATCATACTACTAGTCTGTCCATTATTACTTCTCACAAAATTATCTATTTTCTTTAAATTTTTCATATCTCTTTTAGTTTCTTTTTCATAAGTATGACGAGCACTTTTATTACGATATATATTATAAATAACAAAGAAATAAATAAATCCCACTGATAAAAATATCCAACTGTAATCCCAATCAATATTACTAGCCATTATATATCCAAATATTTCTACTATAAAAGATGCTAGTAACAACATTGGTATATGAATAGGAACACTTCCCATTACTTCTTTAGTTCTTGCATTTACAGCAACATAATGTAATAGTTTTTTATTACCTTTATCCTCTAAATAGCTATAAAGCCATACAGGCAAATAAGCAGATGTCCACTGCTCACCCCTAATATTTAAAGACTCATTATCCCAACGAACACCTCTATCATAAAATTCTAAAGTATCATTTCATGAGTATCTTGCTATATCTTTACACTGTTCATAAGCTGTTTCCTTTAAGTTTTCAATATTAACATCTCTTTTTTCTGAATTAAAACCTCTTAAATAATTAGCATTAAATTTAACACAGTTTTCTGTATCAAAAGGCATTATAGCATTAATAATATTATTAGTTTTACCACTTACTTCATTTAGATTATTGGAACTTGATTCTATAGATAGATTACTAATTGTTAAATTGAAATCTCTTTCAACATGATAAACATCAGCATTATAAAGAGTTTGCCTAACTGTACTATTTTGATAACTTTCTCCACCATATGCTCCATTTTTATCACCTATTTCAACTTGATAAGCCTTAGTTTGATGTTCACCTTCCCCGCTAAAATTAGCATGAGCATTTACATCTAAAAGCATATAAGGAAAAAATACTCCTATTATATTATTAGTTGTAAATTCTTTTTTAAACTTAGGATTAGCAAAAAATTTTCTTTTGTTAACAAAGCCTTTAATTATACCTTCAGCATCTTCCTTGGATACTTTAAAAGGCAGCAGGGTATCAGGAACACTACCATTTGGAATTTGTTCATTTACAGACAATATATGACGACACCAATGACATCTAGCCTGCATACTACTAGCTGTATCAACAACTACTTCTGCTCCACAACTACTACATTTAAATGTAACGATATTAGAGGCATCACTTACAATGTCTTGAGCTCCTGAACCAATAACTTCACCATTTAAAGCATCGATATCACTCATCATAGCAGCAAATTTTTCTGACTCAAATTCATAATGACAAAAATTACAACGTAAATGACCAGTTGAAGCAACAGGTGATATATCTGTTGCTCCGCACTTTGGACATTTATTTTGACCGTTTTCTACTCCATTATCAGTCTTTATAATAGTTGGTTCATTATTAATATCAGTAACATTAGTTTTAGTATTATCTTCCACGTTTTATAGTCCTAATAATTGTTTTTTAATTTTTTCATAGTCTTCCTCTGTAATAGCACCAGCATCTAAAAGTTCTTTCATTTTAAGAAGTTTAGTAGCAGGATCCTCACTTGTAGCATTTCCACTATTGCTTTCTTTGTTTGCAAAACTAGGATTATAAGATGAAGGAGTGTTTTCTTGAGCAAAGTTACTTACCATACTACCAGCAGCATTAGCACCTACACCCATGAAAGCCATACCAGCACCACCACCATTTGCACCAGCACTCTCTAAACCACGAGCAGCAGCTTGTTGCATAAATGAGTTTCCTCTAGCACCACTTAGGGCATCAGCTTTCTTAACATCACTCATTAATCTCTTAGTATCTTCATCATATTCAATAGCAAGAATAGCTGTTTTAACAATTTCTAAACCTCTAGATTCCTTCCATTGATATGCTTCTTCTACAGCAGCACTCATTGCCTTAGCAAAACCAATTTGATCAGCTTGAATTTTAGTAATTCTATTACCTTTTTCAGGATCATTTGTATACTTAGAAAATGCTGATGATAAAGTACCAACTACTTCATTAAATAATTGTTCACAAGCATCATTATCCATATCACCAAAATCAAATACTGGTGCATCAACAACTAAATATTTAGCTGGGACAAAATTTTTAACAAATAATAGTGGATCAACTATTTTTAAAGTATAAGTACCTCTTGTAATAGCACCAACTTGTGTTCCTAAAAAAGCATCATCCCAATAAATTTCAGATTGAGTACCAAATTTATTATTAGGAATTTCTTTTAAATTAACATAGAATGCTAATTGTTGACTTCCCGGAATGCCACCAAATTTTACTTTTTCCCATGTTGATTTAATTGTTTGACCAAATATTCCATCTCCTGCAAACATTGATTTTGAATTTACATCATCTGACTTAAATTCATAACCACCAGCTTCAGTAATACAGCCTGTAATTGCCCCATCTTGCATTGTAATCAAAGCAGTATTTTCTGGTACAACAATTTTACTACCATTAGTAATGATATTAGCATTACCTTTATAGTTTTCTCCTCTACCATTATTTGTACTTTTTAATACAGCAGGATAAACAGCAGATGTTTCTGTTATATTACTACTTGGAACATAAAAATCTTTCCATTGATCTGCAAAAGTACCACTTATTGCTCCTGCAAATGCTTTAATAAATCCCATAATTTTTCCTCCTCTTATGATAGTTATTAAACTTTGAATAGTAATTTTGTTAATCTATTATCTCTATTCCCCTTAATATTAGCATACTTAATTTAAAAAGAAAATTATTTTTTCTTTACTTTATCTTACTTTACAAACAATTAGACATATCTATGATTATATAAATATCTTACTTTTTTATATCAATATCTTCTTCTCTTTCTTGAATTCTTCTTAATATCTCACTAGCAACTCGAGATGAGTTCATTCCTTTAGTACATATTTTCATAGTAGCTATTATATCATTACAAGGACTTTCTAAATGACCACTGTTAATTTTGGTATAATCAACACCATTATTTTGACCACGTTTTGCTACTCTTTCATTTATTATCCTTAAAGCCTCACTCTTATCTTCACTAGGTACCAGAAAAACAATATTTTTAAATTTTTTCATTAACCTTTGAAACTCATAAAAAGCAAGAGGTGTCCTATAAATAGAATGCCCTGCTCCAAAATCGATAATAGCTGGTTTATCTAAACTATTAAAAACACTTCCAGTTAAATATAGTTCAAAATCTTTCTTACTTAAAAACTCATCTTTTTTAGCATATAAATCTTTTAATTGTTCTTCATTAAAATTATTTATTTCTAAAGAATGTTTAACATAGTTTTCTAATTCTGGATAAGTTTCTAATATTACTTTAATACCATTATTTAAGAAAGGTTCATTTTTTAAAACTTTCACACTAGTATCAGAAACAACTTTAGCAAAACCAGTTTTTATATCTTTAAAAGTATCTATTGGCAAAGTATACAAAGAAAACGGATTATTAAACATTCTATCAAAAGCCCCTGGTACTCTTTCTGTTATTATCCAAGGTTCATCTTTATTACTTCTACCAATACCATAAGTTAAATCATGACCATATTTTTTAGCAAAAATAGTTGCTATTTCTTTATAGTTTGTTGCATAAACAAAATTTCCATGTGTAGATTTATGTGGCTCTAAAACCTTTAAATCAGAAGTACTAATCCATGATATACAATATTTTCCATTTTAGTTATACCAAACTTTTACAACATCAACACTAGTTGAAGTAGGCATTGGATTAGGCAAAGTCATATCCACAATTACGGGAATATTAAAGGCTGTTCCAAAACACAATGGCATACCTGAACGTAAAGTTTTTACTCTTTCTAACATATTTTTATTTACAGCAGCACTAATTCTACTTACAATATCAACATCATCAGGATGATGAAGTCTAAGTACTAAGAAGTTTGAACATTGTGATAAACTAGTTGTTGATAACTCACTAGGTCTTTGAGTAATAAGCCCTAAAAGAATTCCATATTTACGACCTTCTTTAGTAATTCTATCAAAAATATTATATCCTAATATCTCATAATCATGATCATTTTGAACATACCTATGAGCCTCTTCAATTACCATATGAATAGGAAAACTTGCCCTTTTATCTAAATTAGTTACATAATCAAAAAACATTTTTCCATATATCTTTGATAGAATTTTAATCATTCTATCATCAACTCCATTTAAATTAATATTAATTATTTGAGCATTCTTACCGTCTTTAGCTTTAAAAAATTGTTTAATATAATCATTTTTAGAAACAACTTCACTAAATTCAAATATATGTTTATATTCACTATTAATAATAGAATTTAACCTTATCTTCAAAGTATTTAATTTATCATATCTCACACTTGAATTTAATACCCCTTCATTAAGTAAAGAAAAATCTAATGCAACTTGTAAATCCTCTAATGTATAAATAAAATTAGGCTTGATTTTTAATTCATTTAAATCAAAATTTAAGAAAGATTTAACAAAATCAGTTAAGGGTCCAATGGCATTCATTTTGCCTTGACTATCAATAAGTAAACATTGACGCAAAGTTCTATCATAACCTGGTTGATGAATAATGGAATCTAAACTAATGTTAACTGTATTAAACTTAGTTAACGCAGCAATTATCTGGTCACGAATAGCAGCCGCTGTTTTTCCACAAGATAATATATCCATTAGTGTTGAAGCAATAATATAATCTTTATATTTAACTGTATCTGGATCTTTACTTGTAAAAATATAAGTTAATCTTAAAGTGTTTTCAATAACGGGAATAACATTATAATCACTAACATTAAGTAAAAGTGCCAAATCATCAACACCTAAAAAGTAAGCTGGTATTTTTACTGGCATATCATCTTCCTTTGGATTTGTTGAATAACTTTTAAAGGCTAAACCAGAAATATTTTCTATTCCTTTTAAAGCACTTTTATACTCGCCAAAAACATCAAAAATAACAAAATGAGAATTTATTGGTAATTTATCATCATTGCTATAAAATAAATTTTGTAAAAGTCTAGCCGCAGCACAAGATTTTCCAGAACCAGTATTTCCTAAAATAGCAAAATGCCCACTAAAAAACTTATTTTTATTCGCTGTAATTTTAAATCCATCATAAACAAGGGAATTACCTATAAGTAGGTTACTTTTATTACTATAATCTTGACTACCTAATAAATATTCTAATTCCTTTTTAGTAATAATTCTAGCCGTTGCATTAGGACTTGGTTTCTTTATAATGCCTGGCGCATATGCATTATTTTTAATTTCACCTATAAGTAATATTTCTATTTTTTCAACACTTATATTTTCAATTTCCCCAACTAAAGTCTTATTGGAATCATTAAAAACAACATGAAAACCAATTAAATTTGTTTCTGCTCTATCAAGTTTATTTTCTAAATATATATAATTATCTCTTAACTCTATAATCTTTCCAAACATATTAACCTACCTTCATATCTTATAGAAAAATTATAACATAAAAAAAGAAGTATATACTACTTAACTTCGTATACACTTACTTTTTTCTTATCTCTACCTAAACGTTCAAATTTAACAACGCCAGCTATTTTAGCATATAGAGTATGGTCTTTTCCCATTCCAACATTTGTTCCTGGATAAATCTTAGTTCCTCTTTGACGATAGATTATTGAACCAGCACTAACAACTTCACCGTCGCTAGCCTTAGCACCTAATCTACGACCAACAGAATCTCTACCGTTTTGAGTAGAACCTTGAGCCTTAACGTGAGCAAATAATTGGATATTCAATTTCATAAAATTCATTTTAATCCTCCTATTTTTATATTTTGTGGATAGTCAGTTGCTAATTCTTTTAACATATTTAACATAACATTTAAAAGTTTATCAGTAACTTTACTATTCCTTAGAACAGTAATACAAACATTACCTTCTTTAGTATCGTATTTAATTGTGTCATCTTCTAAAGCTATTACATTATTTATCGTAGTTGTAACTATACTAGATACAGCTGCACAAACAATATCTTTACCTAAAGTATCATAGTCAGCATGACCTTTAATACTTATTTTACTAATTAAACCATTAGATACTACACAGTTCACTTTTATCATAATTATTTAACATTAATAGACTTAATAGTAACCTTAGTATATGGTTGTCTATGTCCTTGTTTTTTACGATATTTCTTCTTAGGTTTATACTTAAATACAGTAATTTTCTTTTGTTTACCTTGTTTTTCAACAACACCAACTACACTTGCATTTTTAACTGTTGGATTACCAAATACTTCGCCAGCCATAAGAACTTCATCAAAAGTTACTTCTTTACCAACTTCAGCATCTAATTTTTCAACATAAACTACATCGCCTTCAGAAACACAATATTGTTTTCCACCTGTTACAAAAATTGCTTTCATAATATCCCTCCTTATAAATTTAAGACACGCCTTTAAGGTGGTATCAAAACTCTTTTAACCTTTTCAGTGCGGTTTTAAGAAAGCCCTTAAAACATCTGTTATTTTACCAAAGTATCTAGTATATGTCAATTGTCTTTATTACCAAATTTCATATTATATTTATACTTATTACGCAAAATAAAACTGTTAGAATCAAAACATTCTAACAGCTTATCAGTTATTCAAATAATTTCTTAAATTCTTCCTTTTTTGCAACCAAGTACATCACAACAGAAATCACAAAGAAAGTAAGAATTATAATAGAACCCATCATACAGAAACTAATAGCATTTATAGTATCACATTTAACACCAACTGCTATTAAAAATGAACCTCCAACTAAACCGATAGTTAAAATCAAAATAGCATAACATAATAACATATCGTTATATTTTTTTAAATCTTTCTTTGACATATCGTTATCCTCCTAACATAAGGATACCACAAAATCAAACTAAAATAAACTTAATTGTGAAGTTTCTGGTAAGCCATCTAAAACGCCAAGGGTTCTTAATTTATCAATAGTTGTACTACTTACCTTACCACGGCTTTGTAAATCTTCAATACTTATAAATGGTTGTTTATTTCTTTCTTCAATTATTTTAGTAGCAACGGAATCTCCCAAACCGTCCAAAACTTTAAATGGACAGATTAATGTATGTTCATCTTCTATAACAAAGTTTTTACCATCACTTTTTTCGATATCAATATTACTAAATTTAATACCACGAGCTGTTGCTTCTAAAGCTAACTTTAAAGTTTCTAATAAACTACTTTCTTTATTAGTAGCATCATAACCTTTAGCCATTAATTCAGCCATTTTAGCTTTAATTGTATCATAACCTTTAACCATAACTTCTAAATCAAAATCATCAAAACGTGTAGAAAAGTATGAAGCATAGTAAACTATAGGTTTATGAACTTTATACCAAGCAATTCTAAAAGCACTAGTAACATAAGCAGCCGCATGAGCCTTAGGGAACATGTACTTAATTTTCGCACATGAATCAATAAACCAGTCTTCTACGTTATATTCATGCATTAATTTAACATAGCCTTCCCATTCTTCATGGTCTTTTGGTTTAGAAGCACGTCCTTTACGAACAAACTCCATTATTTTAAAGGCTTTAAATGGTGGAAGTCCACGATACATTAAATCGACCATAATATCGTCACGACAACCTATAACCTTAGAGAAAGGAACAACGTTTTTAGCAATTAATTCTTGGGCATTACCTAACCATACATCAGTACCGTGGGACAAACCAGATATTTTAATAAGTTCAGCAAAAGTAGTTGGTTTAGTATCTTTAACCAAAGAGATTGTAAAAGGTGTACCGAATTCTGGAACTCCTAAAGTACCAGTATCACACATAATTTGTTCTGGTGTTACTCCTAAAGCTTTTGTCGAAGTAAATATCGACATAGTTGCCTTATCATCTAAAGGTACTTTAGTAATATCATCACCAGTTAAATCTTGTATCATTCTTAACTGAGTTGGGTCAGTATGACCTAAAATATCTAGTTTTAAAACATCAGCATCAATCGCATGATAATCAAAGTGAGTTGTACGCCATACACTAGTTGGATCATCTGCTGGATATTGAAATGGTGTAAAATCATAAACTTCCATATATCCTGGAATTACAACGATACCACCTGGGTGCTGACCAGTAGTTCTCTTAACTCCAGTACATCCCATAGCTAAACGTTCAATTTCTAAATTACGCATGATAATGCCCTTATCTTCACAGTATCCACGAACATAACCATAAGCGGTCTTTTCAGCAACAGTACCAATAGTTCCTGCACGATAAACATTATCAACACCGAACAATACCTTCGTATAATCATGAGCACTTGCTTGGTTTAAATCACTAAAATTCAAATCGATATCTGGTACTTTATCAGCATTAAATCCTAAGAAGGTAGCAAATGGAATATCTTGACCGTCTTTAATCATTGGAATATCACAATTTGGACATTTTTTATCTGGAAGGTCAAAACCACTTGAGTAAGTTGAACCTAAAGGATTACCTTCATCATCATCAAAAATACTAAGTTTGCATTTACTACAACGATAATGAGCTGCCAAAGAGTTAACCTCAGTTATCCCCATCATACAAGCAACAAATGAAGAACCAACGGAACCACGGGACCCAACTAAGAATCCTTCATCATTAGAGTGTTTAACTAACTTTTGAGCAATCAAGTAAATAACATCATAACCAGCACCGATGATACCACCTAACTTCTTTTTAGCTTCTTTATCTAGCTCTTCATCATTAGGTACTTCTTCTAAAGTATCTTTTAGATAACCTTTAATATAATCTTTTACTGAATCATACCCACCAACAATCGTTTTATGTAAAATAGCAAATATTTCTTTATCTTTATCGGTAATCGACTCATCTTTATTAACATAATAAGTTATTGCTTCTTTTAAAGAATCACCATAAAGTTCCTTAGCAAGTCTATCTTCAATATGATAAGGCAAAACATCACCATACCAATTTCTTGCCTTAGTATAAACAAGCTCAGTCATTGTTTCAATCGAATTAGGAATCTTTGGTGCAAATGGTTTTGGTGTTGCAATGATTACTTCAATTTCACTAACCATATCAGCAATTCTATTTGGATTAGTAACAACTATTTCATAAGCTGTTGCCTCATCTAAAAAGTTAAACTCTTCTAACATTTCATTAGTAGTTTTTAAATACATATTTGGAACAGCCATGCCCTTACGATTTAATGGATGCAACTTACCATTGAACTTTGTATTAACAATTATTTCACGATAAATTAAATCTTCCTTTGTTAAATTATGAACATCACCAGTTGCTACTACTGGTTTTCCAGCTTCTTTCGCAACACGAATAATTCTCTTTAAGTAATTTTGAGCCTCAATTTCATTATTAAATTTACGATCAATGCCTATTAAATGTGAGAATACACTTAAAGGTTGAACCTCGATATAGTCATAGAAACTCATCATATTAACAAGTTCTTCATCTTCCATACCAGCAGCTTTTTCAAATATTTCATTGTTAATGCAAGCTGAACCAATAATAAGACCTTCTCTTAATTTAGAAATCTCTTGTCTTGGAATCTTTGGCTGTTCATTCTTATAAAGATATTTAGTATTAGCCATACTAATAATTTTAAATAAATTCTTTAAACCACCACGGTCTTTAGCAATAATAGTAGCATGAAATGGATAAGCAAACTTAACTAAACTATCAGTATCAATACTTTTTACTAACTTAGTAGTAGTAGAAATATTTTGTTGGTCAAAATCCTTACAAAATTTATAAAAAGCATAAGCAGTACCTTCAGCATCATAATCAGCTCTGTGGTGTTTATCTTCATCCCAAGGAATATTTAATTTTTTAGTCAAAGTACTAAGTTTATGATTTGGCCAATCTGGATGTAACATGCGAGCCATACTCATAGTATCTAAAACTGTCGCATTAAACTCTCCTAAGTTATACTTATTACAAGCTGCTTTCATAAATGAAATATCGAACTTAGCATTATGAGCAACTAAAGGCAAATCGCCTACCCAATCTAAGAATTTCTTCGTAACAACATCTTCGTTTTCTTTGCCCCTTAACATATCATCAGTAATATAAGTTAAATCTGTAATCTTTTGAGGAAGGGGACGATGTGGATCAATTAACTCATCAAAGCGGTCTAAAATTTCATTATTCTTAATCTTAACTGCCCCAATTTCAATCATTTGATCGCTACCAGCATAAAAACCAGTTGTTTCTGTATCAAAGACAACATAAGTTTGGTCCAATAAATTATACTCACGATTATTAAATACTACATCAATATCATCATTAACCACATTAATTTCTGTACCATATAAAACTTTAAAATGGTCTTTTGGATCTTTACCTTTATTAATATTTTCAACTGTATGATATAGCTCTGGAAATGATTGAACACAGTTGTGATCGGTTACTGCAATAGCTCTGTGTCCCAAATTATAAGCATATTTTACTAATGCTTCAGCCGGAATAACTGCATCCATGGCACTCATCATTGTATGCGTATGCAATTCCACTCTCTTAACTTCGGCATCATCTTTAACCTTATTTTCTTTAGAAGCTATTTTTTCCATATTACGGACTTTTAAAACTAATTCTTTCGCAAAAGTATCAAACTCAACATTACCATGGATACGATACCAATTACCAGCCTTTAAATTATCCATAACTTCACTAAATTCATCATGATCTTTTTTAAAAATTTTAGCTAAAATACTATTTGTCTTATCACTAACTTTAAGAGTAATAATATTAATAGTTTCTTTTTCTAAAGTAGTAATCTCCCCAAAGATAAAAGCTTCTACAATAACATTTTTAGTATCACCCATTATATCATTAATTTCCATAATATCACCATCAATATGTTTACCTAAAAATACCGGTGATACTTCTTTTACTACTTGTTCTTCATGACTAGATTCCATTAACTTTTTAATTTCTTCTTGCTTTTCTACATTTACAGTTGTAGTAATATTAACATCTTTAATTCCATAAAAACTAAGTCTATTTAATAAACTTTTTACTCCTTCTAATACAGATTTTTCTTCTATTTTTGTATTAACTTCGACAATAATAATATCATCATCCATAGTAATATTATTATCTATTATCCCACTTAAAGAAGGTTTCGTACTTATATAATTATTTAAAACATATCTAAATATACTAATTATTTTATCTTTATCTGTAATATTACTTTCAACAGTTAAATTAACTTTAATATTTCCATTAATTCCTCTTTTACAAGCTTGATATAATTTATCAACATCTTGAAAAATTAAATCATTTGGAACTATCATAGTTACATTAAATTCTCGTTTTTTCTCATCTAATAAAACTTCTTTTATCTTATAGTTTTGATAAACTTTTAAATCATTTATTCCTAGGCTTTGAAAAAACAATTCTTCACTACTCATCTTAGATACTCCTTACTACATTTATATTTATTTGATATTTATCAATTCTTCTAGCTACCGTTCCCATTACTACTACTAAACTGCCAACACTCAAATTTTCTAAGTAATTAATTTTTTTGGGAAAAACAACAAAATCCATACTACCTGTTTCATCAGTTCCATTAATAAAAGCCATATCTTCATTTTTTTTCGTTTTTATTTTCCTAATGTCATTAACCAATATAACCATTTTAACATTCTTACCTAAGTAAGCCTTTATATTTTTTATTTTTATTATATCCTTAGCCTTATATTTACTAGCAGGGTGATTACTTACATAAAATCCATAAACATTTAATTCCTGATTCATTAAAGTTTTATCATCAAACTCATCTTCTATTTTCAAGATAGGCTTTTCTACTAAAGAAACATCTAAATTATCACAAACTTCAGCATATCTTAACACTTCATCTAACATATTTATCATTGTTTTATGATTTATCTTAAAAGTATCTAGGGCTTTAGCATAAATTAAACTTTCAATGGCATTTTTCTTAATTCCTAATTTATAAAATCTTCTAACTAAATCAAAATAATCTATGTATAAACCATTTTCTTCTCTATCTTGTAAAATTAAATTAACCGTATTACTACCAATATTTTTAATTATGCTTAAAGGTAACAACAGATAATTATTCTTACTCAAGTAAACATCTTTACTCTTATTAATATTAGGTACTAAAATAGTTATATTATCTTTTTTAGCTATATTTAAATAATCCTCAGTTTTCTTACTATTAGTTATAGTCATATTAAGTAAATTAGCTAAAAATACTTCTTTATAATGAACTTTTAAATAAGCCATTTGATAACCAATTAAAGCGTAACTTACAGAGTGAGCCTTATTAAAGCCATAATTAGCAAATTTTAATATTAAATTGTAGACTTCAACTGCCTTTGTCTCATTATAACCTTTTTTAACAGCAGAAGTAATAAAGTTTATTCTTTCCTTTTCAATTACTTCTTTTTTCTTTTTACTCATAGCACGTCTTATATTATCAGCCTGTGCAAAACTAAAACCTGCCATAGTTACTAAGATTTGCATAATTTGTTCTTGATAAACAATAATACCATAAGTTTCTTTTAAAATTGGTTCTAACTCAGGAACTATATAGGTTACATCAGCACCATTTTTTCTTTCAATAAAAATATTAATATTATCCATTGGTCCTGGTCTAAATAAGGCTACTGCTGCATATAAATCGTTAAAGTTCTTAGGTTGTAATTTTCTTAAGAATTCTTTCATTCCCGTAGATTCAAACTGAAATATACCATCTGTGTTAACTTCACAGAATAAGTCAAATGTTTCTTTATCATCTAATGGAATATTATAAAGATTAAAATTACTTGGTAAATTTCTTAAAATATTATGAATAAATGTTAAATTAGATAAAGCTAAAAAATCCATTTTTAAGAATCCTAATTCTTCCAAATAATTCATAGTTAGTCCCGTATTAATTCCACTTGTAGTCTTAACAACAGGCATAACATCTTTTAAAGAAACAGAAGAAATAACAACCCCAGCGGCGTGTACTGACATATGACGTTTTAATCCTTCTAATTTCATAGCAACCTTATAAATTCTTTGTAGAACACCATTTTCTTTTAACATTTTATTAATTACTGGATTTTGTAAATTTTCTTTTAAACTCAATTTAGAATTAATATTACTAACAAAAGTATCAATTAATTTATCATCAACAATTATATACTTACTAACATCTCTAATAACTTGTCTAGCCTGCAAAGTGCCATAAGTTGTAATTGGTGCAACATTATATAAACCATATTTTCCTCTAACATAGCTTATCATATCTTCACGTCTTATATCTTCGAAGTCAATATCAATATCAGGCATTGTTACTCTATCTTTATTTAAGAAACGCTCAAAAAGCAAATTATATTTTAATGGGTCAATATTAGTTATTCCTAAACAATAACTTACTAAAGCTCCTGCTGCTGACCCACGACCTGGTCCTACTAAAATATCATTTTTCTTCGCATATTTAACATAATCATAAACAATCAAAAAGTAATCATTAAATCCCATCTTATCAATGACATCTAATTCATAATTTAACCTCTTTATATAATTATCACTAACTTTATTATTAAATCTCTTTTTAAGTCCTAAAAAAGCTAAATTATAAAGATAAGTTTTACTATTAGTATCTTTATTAAATACAGGAATATATCGTTTCGATTTATCCATTTTAATATCAATAGTACTAATAAATTTATTTAGTCTTTCTATATCATCATTATTTATATTGTCATTTTCATAAGCTGTATTAAACGTTTCAAAATCATTATCACCAATTTTTTTTAAATATTCTAGATAAACTGTATCACCAGAATTAAAACATCTTATTTCTTTAATAAATAGTATATTGGAAGTAACCAAACTCAAGTTCTTTTTTTCCTCTAAATTAGTATAAGCAATATATATATCATTAATATTTTTAATGTTTTTTAACTCTTCATAGTTTCCTTTAAATTCATAGGGAATAACTACATAAATATCAGAACTTCTTAAATCACTAAGAGATACGCTTTCTTCTAAAACTATCTTATTATTTATCTTAACTAACTCTAAATAGCCTTGATAATTCTTAGCATAAAGATAATAAATATTATCATTGATACTCACTTTTAAACCAATTACAGGCTTTATATTATTTAACAAACAGGTATCATAAAACTCCATTACCCCATTTAAATTATCATCTAAAAGACCAATGGTAGTAATATTATTTTGCATAGCAAAGTTAATTAGATCACTTATTTTAATTAAACTTGTTAACAAAGTATATTCAGACTTTATTCCTAAAGGACTATACTTCATAATATCACCACCCTTTACTATCTTTAGTATATCATTTTTAATTTTAAAAATTAAGTATTTACTTGTGCAATTAATATACTATCATATATTAAAAAAAATAACACCTCTAAAAGGTATTATTTCTTACTTTTTTTGTCCTATGTTCCTATAGTTTTCATCAAGAAAATTATTATCTATTTTAATTTACACTAAGTACTACTAAGTTATTTATTTGTATTTTGATAGTAATTTCTTTCTTGTAATCTTTCTAAAATATAATCTAATTCATCTAATTCTTCACTATCAAGTTCATAATTATCCATAAAATGTTCGACTAATAAAGTAACTTCTCTTAAATTATTACAATTACTAATATCAATATTATATTTTTTCAAAACACCTATCTCATAATCATCAAGCATTAATTTTTTATTAACATTAACTAACATTATTTATTAAACTTCATCTCATTTGAGGCAATACCACGATTATGCTTAATTTCTTCCCATTTCATATCTTTAGTAAATAGACATACTACATTAATTGGTATCCAAGTTAAAATGAAAACCGCAAATAAAGCAATCGCACTCAAAAGATTTTTAGCCTTTCTTTTATTATATTTCAAAATGAAGATACTAACAACAACACCACTAACATAAGTTAATATCATAAATACAGCCCCACTTGAGAATAGAGATGAGAATATATCGTAAAGACGAATATTAAATATTCTAAAGAAAATTAAAGCAACAAATTCAACAAGACAAATTACTTGAACTACTGGTGCAACAAAATTCATAAACATATCAAAAGAAGGCTGACTTCCTGTTTTAAAGAAGTGTCCAAGCAAATCCTTCCAATAAAGTTTTAAACACTGTAAACAACCAACAGACCATCTTTTTCTCTGTTTCCAAGAAGCTTTAAATTCAACTGGTTGTTCATCATAAGTAACAGCATTTTCAACAAAAGCAATTCTTTCATCTCTCAATGCACACAAAGCAGTAAACTCAATATCTTCTGTTAAAGTTTGGGTAGGAAAGCCCATTTCATCAATCAATTCTTTTTTAACCATGAAACCAGTTCCGTTAATGGAAGCATTTTGATTCATTGTCATACGAGCTTTACTAAAAAAGAAATTTTGCATGTAATAATATAACGAATAAGAACCACTTATCCAGTTATCACTAATATTTTTGCTATCTCTAAAACCTTGAGCAACACGATAACCACAACATAAAGTATCATTCATACGTGCTAAAAAATCAGGATGAATAATATTATCTGCATCAAAAATAATATAAGCATCAATATCTTTACGATTTCTTAACTTTTTAAAAACATATCGCAAAACTTCACCTTTTGATTTAACTTTTTCTTTAACATCAATAACAATAGCACCAGCTTCTTTAGCAACTTTTGCTGTATTATCAGTAGTATTATTAACAGCCACATAAACTTCAAATAAATCCCTAGGATAATTAGAATCTAGAACTGATTTTACTAAATTACCAACAACAGCTTCTTCATTACGAGCCGCTATAACAATAGCAAACTTCTTCTCTGCTTCAAAAGGTACTATCTTAAATTTCTTTGGTTTTAAAAAACCATATAGTCCTGTTAAAGAATAATAAAGTCCATAAAACAGTGTTAAAGTAAAAAATATATAATAAATTGCTTGCCACATAATTAAACTTCCTTACTAATAAGTTATATCAACATTGTATCTTTTTTCTTAAAATTTGTAAAGGTTATATCTAATATGGTTAACTCCAATACTAAAATAATCAATATTTCTATTATCTAATATTTTAGAATAATAAATTTCCGTTAAATTATTAAACATTTTTATTCGATAATTATTATTAAATCTATCTTTCAAATAAACAGCTTCTTTATAATCACTTAATAAATTATATTTCAAAGTCATAATCTTAATATAACCATAAACAATTACTTCGATATTAGGAAAACATCCATATCTTTCTTGGTATTTATCAATTAAAGTCTTTATTTGACTTCTTGTCATTTCATAAGATAATGTTATCTTTTTAACTCCTAAACTATGTAAAAAAGCAACTGTATAAGAGTTAACAACATTTAAGCTGTAATCAGTATGAATATTAACTAAATTTAAACCACATATCTCCCCAACTAAAATTGGTTTTAAAGATAAATTTTTTAAATCACTTGAATATTTGTTTATTACATTTGGTAATGCCTCTAAATACTTAGTATCTTCTTGATAAGAATAAATATTTTGATATTTAGATTCATTATCGATATCACTATCTTTAAAAACACAAGCATTAATAGAGTTTTCTTTTTTAAACTCTGGTACTTTTCTAATATATTCCTTTTCTACTATTGTCTCAGGAATATTTTCTCTTTTAGAATTTAAATTATCTACAGTTTCTCTTCTTAACTCATTAAGAGCTGTTAAAGGTACAAATATATCATCATCTAAAATACAATCAAGCTTATTAAATTTATAGACAGTTCCTCCCAATTTAGTTAATTTTTCTAAGATAGTTTCTTTAGTTAAAGGTCTGTTTTTAGCTATATCAACAACGGGTCCTGTAAGTGTAATAACATTTAAACCATCAGTTACTTTAAATATAATTTTTTCATTTTTATGTAAAGTAATACTACCATTAAGCATTACATTTCTTGGATTATTTTCTATATCACTTGCAATACAATCCCCAATATATTTAGAAGAAGTAAGAAATACGTCATCCCCAACATTAGGTTTCTTCCAAATAGGTAAACTAATTACCATACCAGGTCTTGCTTCTTTTACCAGATTACCTTGTAAATAAAAATCATTTACAATGGTGCCAATTTCTCCATCTGGTCCTTTTATTCTTAAACCGTCATTAATATGTAATTCATCCTCTAATTTTATTAAAGCATTAGTCTTTGTAAGTTTAACTACTTTACCTATTTTAACTCCTACATTATTAGGTTGTTTACCATTTATTACATCATTATTATTAACATTATTTAAGAACCCTAAAGTATATTCACGATTAAATACTTTCTTTAATTTATCTAAAATTTCATAATCGATAGTTACTTTTTTATTATCTAAATAACTATCTATAGCTTTACGATAAAGTTTAGTAACTAAATAAACATATTCTTTTGATTTCATTCTTCCTTCAATCTTAAAAGAATTAACTCCTATATCCATTAATTTGCCAATACTTGCAATAGCGCATAAGTCTTTCATTGATAAAGGATATTTTTTTGTATCATTTAACACTTCGCTATTTTTATCAACGATATCATAAGGTAGACGACAAGAACCAGCACAAGCCCCACGATTACCACTACGACCACCAACTAAACTAGAAAATAGACATTGTCCAGAATAAGATACACATAAAGACCCATGAACAAATACTTCAACATCAAGTCCTGTTTGTTCTTTAATTTCTTTAATCGTATCAATATCAGTTTCGCGAGCTAATACTATCCTTTTAAAGCCCAATTTTTTAGCTACTAAAGCACCTTCTAAATTATGAATATGCATTTGAGTAGAAGCATGAATTTCTAAATCAGGAAACTTTTGATGAACTAAATCATACATACCAAGGTCTTGAATTAAAACCGCATCAATACCATTTTGATGAGCAAAACGAACAAATTTTAAAAATTCTTCTACTTCTTCGTCATAAATTAAAGTATTGCAAGTTAAATAAACTTTAACACCATAACGATGGGCATATTTTATTGCCTCAGCCAATTCTTCATCAGAAAAATTCTTAGAATAAGCCCTAGCCCCAAAATGATTACCACCTAAATAAATAGCATCACAACCACCTTCTATCGCCCATTTTAAACATTCCATATCGCCAGCTGGCGCTAATAATTCATATTTCATAAATATCAAATTCTTTCTAAAAAGAGTTTAACATCTGCATTAAACTCTTTATTTTTTATAAGCATACAAACGATGTACTTCTTTAATTGTTAAAGGACGATATTCACCAGATTTTAGACTTCCTAATTCCAAGAAACCATATTTCTCACGTTTTAATTTTTCAACTTCATGACCAACAGCTTTAAATAAATTCTTAACAATATGATTACGTCCTTCCATAATTGTTATTTCTACTAAATCTGTACATTTAACAATGTCATGTTTCTTAATCTTAACTCTAGTTGGTTTACAAAGCATTTTATCAACAACAATACCAGTTTTAAGCTTATGTAACTCTTCCATTGTTAAATTACCTTCTATTTTGGCTATATAAGTTTTTTCAACTTTATTCTTTGGATGCATTAAAATATTAGCTAAAGTACCGTCGTTAGTTAAAATAATTAAACCTGTTGTATCATAATCAAGACGACCTACTGGATAAATTCTCTTATCAGTAGCAATCAACTCAGTTACAATATTACGATTAAATTCATCATTAAGACTACAAATATATCCTCTTGGCTTATTTAGTAAATAGTACTCATAACTTTCTTTAGTAAGTTGACGACCATTTACTGTAATAATATCAGTTCCACTTACTTTAGTTCCAAGTTCTCTAACAACACTACCATTAACAGTAACTTTACCGTTAACTATTAACTCTTCTGCTTTTCTTCGGGAAGCCACCCCAGCTTGAGCAATAACTTTCTGTAATCTTTCCATAAATATAACTCCTAACTAACGTTTTTTGCATTAGTATAATATCACAATATTATCTATTAAGCAATTTATTTTGCTTCTTCTGAGGCTCTAGTTTCTCTAATAACTGTAATTTTAACCGTACCTGGATATTGCATTTCTGATTCTATTTTTTCTTTCATATTACGTGCAATTATTCTAGCCTTGGCATCATCTATTTCTTCTGGTTTAACCATAACTCTTACTTCACGACCAGCTTGCATAGCATAAGTTTTTTCAACACCTTCAAAAGAGTTACCAATAGTTTCTAATTGTTCTAAACGTTTAACATAGTTTTCTATTGAATCATTTCTAGCTCCTGGACGAGCTGCCGATAGAGTATCAGCAATTTGAACTAAAATAGCAATGATACTTTTTGGTTCAGTATCACCATGATGCGAAGCAATAGCATTAATAACAACTTCATCTTCATGATATTTCTTAGCAAGCATTACTCCTAATTCTACATGAGAACCTTCAACTTCATAATCGATAGCTTTGCCAATATCATGTAGTAACCCAGCACGGCGAGCAAGACTTACATTTTCTCCTAACTCCGAAGCCATAAGACCACAAAGATAAGCAACTTCCATTGAATGTTGTAGGGCATTTTGACCATAACTAGTACGGTAATTTAAACGTCCAATAATGTTAATTAGCTCAGCATCAACTTTACCAAGTCCTAAATCATATATAGCATTATTTCCTAAATCAGTAATTTTCGTATTTATATCATTACAAGTCTTAGTATATAATTCTTCTATTCTTGTTGGGTGAATACGACCATCTTTAATTAACGTTTCAATAGTAATTTTAGCTATTTCTCTTCTTAAAGGGTCAAAAGATGATATAACAATTGCCTCTGGTGTATCATCAATAATTAAATCAACTCCCGTAACAGCTTCAATCGTCTTTATATTACGCCCTTCACGACCTATTAGACGACCTTTCATATCATCACTAGGAAGAGCAATCGTACTAACTGTTTGTTCATTAGTAACATCAGCTGAATATCTTTGCATAGCCGAAACAATAATTCCTTTAGCTACTTCATGAGCATTTAATTTAGCTTTTTGTTCCTCTTCTTTAATATAATCAGCAATTTCTAAAGACATACTATCTTCTACTTTTTTCATAATTAAATCATGAGCTTTATCTCTTTTTAACTTGCTAATTTCTTCTAGTTTTTCCATTTGTTTTTTTAATATTTCATCTATTTTCTCTTCTTTATCTTGTAACTTTTTCTGTTTATCTAAGATATCATCATCTTTTTTATCTAAATTATTAGAACGGACTTGCAATAATTCTTCACGTTTATCTAAGCTTGTTTCTCTCTTATCAAGTCTATCTTCTAATTCTTTTAGCTCTTGTTTACGTTCTTTTACTTCTTTATCGGTTTCTTCTTTAACACGTAAACTCTCAGCTTTTATTTCAGCTAAACTATTATTTTTAGCTTCCTCAGCTTTCCTAACAGCTTCACTAATCATATCAGCGGCTTTAGTAGCTAAGTTTTTCCTTCTAATCATATAAGTAACGATGACAATAATTGCCCCGACAAAAAGTCCCAAAATCAAGAAAATAATGGATAATAAATTTAATTCCATATAATTTTCTCCTCTAATAGAAATTAATCTATACTTTTATTATAATTAATTTTCTTCCATTTATCAATGATTTTTCCCAAAAGAAAAAGAGCCATAAGACTAGTATCTTAAATGACTCTAATTTATACCAAATGTATTTTATATTTATTTATAGCCTAAATTCATAATTAATACGCAGTTACTACTCAATTTTTTACTTACTATATCAATGATTTTAACTTGAAGTTAATAATTTTTGATTTCCAGAAATTATTTGCTTTACTAACTTCTTTATTATTCTTCTTCGTCCTAATGTAGCATCAATATTTAACATATAATTAGTACTTGTTACTCCATCATATCCATACCATAATGATATTGAATAATCACGACTATAAATACATGCCCAAGAATCTAATACCGAATATTCACTGATTCCTAAGGCATCAGTTTTGGCTCTATCTATAGTAGTTGTACCAGTTTTTCCAGCAACTTCGGAATTACCAACTTCCAAAGTACCCAATATTTTTCCATACTTTATAGCATATAGTAAAATTTCATTAATATATTTAGCTGTTTTCTCACTACATACTTTTTCTTTCTGATAAATTTTTTCTTTTACTTCATTATTATCACGATAAGTAATTCTAGTATAAGAATAAGGTTCTATATAATATCCACCTCTAGCATAAGTACCATAAGCTGCTGACATTTGTAAAGGAGAAACCCCTTCAAAAGCTCCAATCGAAGCAGACTCATATAAATTCTTACCATAATCAATTCCAAAAGAATGAACGAAATTAGCTATTTTAGTTTTATCCACCTGTTGAAATACTTTTAAAGCAGGAATATTTCTCGAATCTGACAATGCCTGTTTGATCGTAATATAACCTTTATAATCACGCATAGCATTAACAATCCTTGTCCCATCTGAATAAGTATAAGGAGCATCCAAAATAATATCATTTGGGGTGCCGCCATTAAATTCAAAGTATGGTCCATAATCCATGAAAGGTTTTATCGAAGAACCAGGAGCTCGCTTAATATCTGTAGCATAATTATACTGTCTGGCACCAGTTCTATTACGTCCTCCTCCAATAGCCATGATTGAGCCATCAGCAACACTTGTTACAGCAATACCAGCTTGAATAGTATCATCTTTAAAATTCTTTTTATTACTCATAACATCATTAACTGCATCTTGAACCTTTGTATCTAAAGTAGTTTGAATTATCATTGGTACATTATAGGGATTTAACCCAGTATCATTTATTACTTCATTAGTTACTGTATCTATAAAACTTTGATATTTATTAGTATTTGTTTTCTTACCAATAAGCATACTAGATACTGAAATATTTAAAGCATCTTGTAATTGTTCATCCGTTATATAACCATGTCTATGCATTAAATTTAATACTTCATTACGTCTTTTAGTGGCATTATAAACATTCTCATAAGGGTCAAAATCCGATGGAGCATTAAATAGGCCAGCAATAAGAGCAGCTTCTACTAAATTAATATCTCTTACACTTTTTCCAAAATAATTTTGGCAAGCCATTTCAACACCGTAGCTATGAGCTCCTAAGAATGGGTAATTTACATATATTTCTAATATTTCCTCTTTAGAGTAATTCTTTTCAATCTGAAACATTGATAAATAAATATCAGTAAATTTTCTTATTATACCCTCAATTCCCGTTGAAACATTGGAAGTAAATACTTGTTTAGATATTTGCATTGTTATTGTTGAAGCACCACCAGCATTACTATCACCATTTAAATGGTTTATAGTAGCTTTAACAAATCGAACTAAATCAAATCCTTGATGTTGAAAATATCTAGAATCCTCCGCTGCAACAATTGCATCCACTAAGACTTGTGGTAAATCTTTATAAGATACTAACTCTCTGTCTTCAGCGCCAAGTCTTGTTATTTCATTTCCATTTTTATCTAACATTATAGTGGATTGACTCATGTAAAGATTCCTTTTATCAAACACAGGAGCATTCTTAACAATATAATTAACACCTAATCCAACTGAAATAACAATGCAAAAGAAAAGAAGAAAATTTAAGAATACAATAAAATTAAACTTTTTCTTTTTTTTCTTCTTTTTATTAACTACATACATTGCAAGGAACCCCCTTTTCTAACGACTACAATTAATAGTAACACAAGTAAAAATCACTTGCAAGATACATAGTTTACTTTTTTTAAAATTTTCACAAACTTACTTAATTATTAGATTTCTTAGCATTTTTTTCTAACTGTTTATCCATTACATCATTAAAATTATAATGCTTTCTTATCATAAGTTCTAACTCATTTAAAACAGTTGGATTGTTTGCTAAATAGTTCTTAGCATTTTCCCTTCCTTGACCTATTTTTTCACCTTTATAAGAATACCAAGCTCCACTTTTATTTATCATTCCAAGATCGCTAGCAATATCTAAAACTTCACCAGTATGAGAAACACCACTACCATAAATAATATCAACTGAGGCTGTTTTAAATGGTGGTGCCACTTTATTTTTAACTACTTTAATATTTGTTTTATTGCCAATAAATTTATCGCCATCTTTAAGTTGCTCACCACGTCTTATATCCAATCTTATACTAGCATAAAATTTTAAAGCACGACCACCAGTCGTAGTTTCTGGATTTCCAAACATAACACCAACTTTTTCTCTTAATTGGTTAATAAATATTGCCGTTGTTTTTGTTTTATTAATAGTGCCTGATAATTTTCTTAATGCTTGACTCATCAATCTTGCTTGTAAACCAACATGACTATCCCCCATATCACCTTCAATTTCAGCTTGTGGCACTAAAGCAGCAACTGAATCAATAACAACGATATTAACAACTTCACTTCTTACTAGAGCTTCACATATTTCTAAGGCTTGTTCACCAGTATCTGGCTGACTCAAAAGTAATTCATTAATATTAACACCTAAGTTCTTAGCATATACTGGATCTAGGGCATGTTCTGCATCTATAAAAGCAGCTCTTCCACCTCTTCTTTGGACTTCAGCAATCGCATGTAGAGCAAAAGTCGTTTTACCACTTGATTCAGGTCCATATATTTCAATGATTCGTCCTTTGGGATATCCTCCCACACCTAAAGCTATATCCAAACTTAAAGAGCCGCTAGGCACAACTTCTACATTTAAGTGTTCCTGGGAACCCAAACGCATAACAGCACCTTTACCAAATTGCTTTTCGATATCTGCAAGAACTTGATCAAGAATCTTTTCTTTATCTTTTTCTATAGTTAAATCTTTCATTCCAAACCTCCTATTTTTAAAGAATTTCTAAATTTATACTATCACAAGAATATCATTCTGACAATAACATTCTCATAGAGGATATTATTTACCCTTCTAATTATATTATTATCGCCAAATACCTATTTTCCTTCAAAAATTTTAAAAAAAACTTGTATTTCTACAAATTTTTTACTTTATTAATTATTTTATTTATTTAAATTTATAGTTTTATCTAAAACTCTCAAAAAATCACTCTTACTAAAAGGTTTAACAAGCATATCAACTATATTATATTTAAATGCTTTATCAATCATATCTTTTGAATCTTCCCCAGTAATAATTGAAATAGGAATTTTACTATAATGATTACTATTTTTTAAATAATCTAAAACTTCAAATCCTCCAACATTAGGCATATTTAAATCAAGTAAAATAGCAAGTATATTATATTTATTACTACTAATAATATCAATTGCTTCTTTACCATCTAAAGCTACAACACCTTTATACATACCGTCCATTACTTTTAAAGCAAAATTATCTACTATTTTAGAATCATCTACTATTAAAACTACATCTTCTAGTGGTGCAGTTACTGTATTAACTACTGGTCTTTCTTCTGGTTCTGGCATACGTGACAATGCTTTTTCACCACTTAAATATCTTTTTACTATTGAAGTCATATAACTAACTGTTTTTAAAAGATTATCATACTCTTTTTCAATAAAATGTTGGTTTTCTTGTTTACCTGCCATTTCATGTTGTAAAAATATTTCAGCCTCTTTAGTAAAACCTAAATATCTAGCATCACTTTTAATTGAATGTGCAAATATCCCATAATCTTGCCAATTTTCATTATCCTTACTTCTTTTTAAGTTGCTTAACTTTTCATCAATGCCATCTAAATAATCTTGAAAAGTTTCATTATAAATATCCATATCTCCAAAAAGTTCTAAAGCTTTATCAGTATCTACACCATTTTGTTTCAAAAAATTAATATCCATATTCATTATTCCTTTACTATTTTATAATTTTTCAAATTCATGTATATTCTAAATTCATTAAGATTACTAATGTATTCATAAATTCTAGCAAGTCCTAATAAATCATCACCATTATACATATAAATTTCTTCATAATTTCTTCTCATAACAATCTTCCATCTACCATCTATAGTTACTACAATTCAATTATAATTTAATCGTCATTTTTATGCAACAATAAAGTAAAATTATAGTAAATATTTGAGAAACTGATTGTCTTTTTAAACAAACTATTATAAAATCAAATTAAGGTTAAAGTATGGGTGACTTATGAACAACAATAAATATGAATTTAAATACAAAAACAATCATTTTTTCAAAAAAATATCTCCATTATTTTTAATATTATATATCTTATTAGTAATAGTATTATATAAAGCAATATTTGTATTTTATTTATTTATACCATCAAGTATAGCTTGCGGAATATTAATATTAGTATGGATGTATTTTTTCAAGAAAAAAGCTTGTATAACAAAAGGAACATTTGAATTTTTCGATGATGAATTTTATTACACAACATATCGTAAAACATTAGCCATAAGATACAAAGAAATAGATGATATTACAGAATTAGAATATATTGATAAGTTCCTAATTTTCAAGAAAAAAAGCAAGCAATACCAAATAAAAATAATAAATGCTGGTAGCTTTTACTTTCCATATTATGATTATTCAACGGAAAAAGCCATTAATCTTTTAAAAGAAAAATTAACCGAAAATAGCCATAAGTAGTTCATTAAATTTAAAAAAGTGGCTGAGTGGAAATAAACAATCAGTTTATGGCTATGATTATCTAATTTAGTCTCATTTAAGCAATTATTTTAGAATATTTTTATTAAAATTTAGATTTTGAACTATTTTCTCACTTCCTTTATATGAGGATAATATTAAAACGTTAGTATTTATGATAAAATAGTTCGTATGATATGTCTTCTTTCATCAATTAGATTTATCACATATAGCTCTAGAAGTTATTTTCTAGAATTTTTTTTGCATTTTACGATAAAAAAGAAGCTAAGTAGAAATTATTCATTTCCACTCAGCCTCTTTTTAATAATATCTATTTTACTAAAGCATCAGATTGAATTGTTTTTTCTCTTTCGTTACCAGTTCTAGTCCAACCATCTAGGCTTTCACTAGTACTCCATTTATACTGATATGTAACATTTTCTTCAGTATCAACAATTGGATCTTTACACTCTAATGTTTTCTTAACACAGGTATGGGCACCTTCATCATAAATATAATTTACCGAATCTGGACACTCATAACCTTTTATTTCCCCTTTTATCACTTTTGTACATGTTTTATTTTCTTTATCTAAGGTAGCATCTTTATCTTCACAATAATATTCTTCGCTTGAATCCACATGTCTTGTACAAGTCATGTTTTCACCTTCACCACTAGGAGTAAATCCTTCTGGACAAGAATATTTATATGTTGTTGTTGTTTCTTTTTCAGCTGTAATATAACATGTTGTTCCTTCTTGTTTATAACCTGCAGGACAAGTATACTTAGTTTCTGTAGTATTTTTTGTAGGTTCAACTGAATCTATTTTTTTACAAGTATTTGTTGATGAATCTAAATTATAACCAGCATCACAAGTATATGTTGTATTACTTGTTGTTGTAGTTGTAGCATTATAAGTACATGTAGTTTTATCGTAAGATAATGCACCACCCTTATCACAAGTTGGTGTACCACTATTACAAACTTTAGCTTCATATGATGTATTTTCTTTTGAAGAACAAGTTTGATTTTCATAAGATACTGAATTTCCACCATTACATACTTTATTAGTTACAGAACCACTGCCAGTTGTACAATAACCATTGCCATCATAAGATCCACTACTACAACGAGCATCAGTGCTTATACATGAATATACAGATTTTCCACCAATAGTTGTTCTAGTACATGAAATTTTACCTGTACTTGTATAACCGCTTCTATCATAATTAGATTTTCCAGCATCTTTACCATTATCCCATTGAGCAGGAGTCTTACTTCCTTCGCTCTTACACATTCCACCAGCAATCTCAGTTGTGCCACTTGGACAACTGCAAGTTTGATTATTATTTTCTCTCTTACATAAACCATTTGGCATTTTAGTTGTACCACTTGGACATCCACAAGTTTCAGTTGTTGTTTTTCTTACGCAAACACCAAACCAACCTTCTGTTGTACCACTTGGACAAGAACATACTTCATTTTTGTTAGCACTATAAGAACAAGTATTTCCGTTTAATTTATCTTCAGAATATTTACAACTAACTGTAGTTGTTGGAGTTTCAACTCTTCTAGCTGCTACTGTTATAACTTTTTCACATTTCTTAGTTGTTTCATTATAGTTATAACCATTTGCAGTATCACAAGTATAAGTAGTTGTACCAGGAGTTACAGTGGCTTCTACATATTTTACACAAGTATTATTTACTTCTGTATATCCAGCAGGACATTTAGTTTCAGTTTTATCCACTTTTTTAATAGGATTAGCTTTTTCATCATATCCACCAGTAGTATTCTTCTTAGCATCTGTTACAGTTTTTTTATCTTCAAAATAAATTGGTGTAGCAGGAATAGTTTCACCAGTAACTTCCTTATAACATTTATTTACAGATGAATCTAATTTATATCCATCTTCGCAACGATAAGTATTCTTAGTGTCATAAATAGGTTTTTTAAATTCATATTCTTTAACAGTTTTAATTACATTACCATCTTTATCAACTGATTCACCAGGATTTAATTTATCCTCATCATCATCTTCATTATTATTTATACTATCATCTTTTTTAGTATCATCAGTAGTATCTTTACTAGAATCAGAAGCAACATTACTATTATTAGTACTACTAGTTGTTATTGTCTCTAATACATAATCACTAGATGTATCACAAGCAAGTTGAGTCTTTAATACATATTCATTAGTACCAGTCTTAGTTATTTGAGCATAAGAATTAGTTTTATTACATGATTTATTATTTTTATCAACAAAATCAGAAACTAATTTTTTATTAATCATACTATCTAAATTAATAGTAGATGATTCACCAATATTTTCTGGCATATTACTACCAGAAGTATAATAACTTTTGGCAGCTTCCTTCATAATATTTAAATTTGTTGTAAATGCTTGTTTAAAATTAGCATCTTTATTAGTTTTAGGCATAACTAACATCATAACTATAACTGTTAGTGCAATTATACCAACAACAAATAAAATATTTTTCCAATTAATTTTTATTTGATATTTATTATCTTCATACATAATAATTTCCCCCTTTATTAAGCAATTTTTCTTGTTCTTGCGTTTCCTTTAATTTCAGCAAACATGTCTACATTGTAAATCTTATCCAAATCAATAGCTTTTTCTTCGTTAGAATTATCAAAGCCATTAAGAGCACTAGCATAAATTCCAGCAGCATTATTAAGAGTATTAAAGTAAATAGCATTTGCAGCATCTATATCTTCATCAACAATTGCCTCAGGACATTTATCAGTTAATGCAACAATTGTATTTGCCGTTAATGCAGTCTTAATTTCGTCATCACCTAAGCCATTTTCACTATCAATACCATTAGTTTGTGATAATCCACAATCCTTCATTAATTGATCATATTTAGCAGAAGACATATTTAATACATCGCACATCTCACTTTTAGTAAATATAGTATATAAACTTCTCATAACCATTTTTTTAATTTCATCATTAGGAGCATAGTAATTTAACATAATTAATTCTTCAAATTGAGTATTACCCTTTGTAATACCAGAACGTCTTGGACTAATATTTCTATCACTATTATCGCTTCTACCAGCACAATAATCAACAATTACTTGACCACACCAATATCCTTGAGTATCTCCCATATCTTCAGGTTTTGTGTTTTTATATAAGCTTTTAATAGCAGGAATTTTATCCCAAGCTACTTGAACCATTTCACAAACTGTTTCAAATAATGCTACATCTTTAATGTAATGTGGATCAAAATTAGCAAATTCACCTTCAGCAGTTTTGTTGCCTTTTATAAGCATATTATCTTTTACATAATTTAAAAAGTTTGTCGCAACTGCTGTATCATTTGGATAAACAGATAAATGATGTAAAAATGCCTCACATTGATCTAAGAAAGCCTTTTGATTAGCATCTTTATAAAAACTAGATAAAGAACCTTTACTTTTATTTTTTATACAATTGGCATAATATTCATAAATGAATTTTTTTCCTTTATAAGTAACATCAAATTGTTCAACATTTCCCATTGTTACTTGAATTCCATAAATATTTTCACTTGCACCTATCTGTCCATCTGCAAAAGCATTTACAAATGAACCATAAACATCATTAAATGATGGATTTGCAGCTTCTGCTTTTAGTTCAACATTTGATAAAGCAACACCAGCAGCAACTACACCAGCACCCTTTAAAAAATCTCTTCTTGATATTTTATTTTCCATATTGATTCCCCCAATCAATTTATCATCACATGTATATCTCAAGTTGTTTTTCGCCACATATATTAACACAAAATACACATCTTGTCAATTGGTATTCATTATGATATAATTCACTTACGGGGCAGCATTGGTTTCGACAGATATTTGTAAATGTTAGATGGCAAGTAGTCACGAAAACGACTTAAAATTTTCAATTAAATTTAAATGACGAAACAGAAGGAAACTTTGGTTTCAACTTTGCTCCTTCATTTGCTTAAGTAAGCATTGGAGCTGCTTATTCTAAATTTATCTGTGATTTAGTTTAAGTATCATATTAGCAGATTATATTATTTTACTTGATTAGAATAAAATAATGAACACTATCTAATCTAGTTATAAATAAGGTAAGTTAAAGCCATTTTTATAATGAAATTCAAGTTTTAACTAAACTTGTAGAAGTCTAAGGTTTAGATATTTGGACAGGAGTTCAACTCTCCTCTGCTCCACCAGATTGATAGGAAACTCGGACACTTTTG
>HF993082.1 GCA_000433475.1 Mycoplasma sp. CAG:956 | reverse complement strand
AATTAGTTAGAAAAATGGTAATTTGAAAGTGAGGTAAATATTATGATATTATAAATGCTTTTAATAAAACAGACACAATTATATGGAAACAATCTAATAATATATGGGCTGGAGATATTGTTTACTTATATGTAGCTGCACCTATTTCAGCAATCCTTTATAAATGCGAAGTTTTAGAAACAGATATACCTTATGAATATAAAGATAAAAATGTTGCAATGAAAAAAGTAATGAAAATAAAGTTATTAAAAAGGTATAAGCAAGATGAATTTACTTTTGAAAAATTAAACAAGTATGGAATTAAGTTGGTTAGAGGACCTAGAGGTCTTACAGATATATTAAGTAAGGACTTAAACCTATAAGTAGTAAGGAAATGATAATAAAATGAATGATATATGGAATCCTTGGCATGGCTGCAAAAAGTATAGCGAGGGTTGTGAAAATTGCTATATGTATTATTTAGATAGCCAAAGAGATAAAGATGGAAGCGATATTTATAAAGTAAAAACTAACTTTAATTTGCCACTTAAAAAAAGTCGAAATGGAGAATATAAAATACAAAGTGGATCAGTTTTAAGAGTTTGTATGACAAGTGATTTCTTTTTGACCGAAGCAGATGAGTGGAGAAAAGAAGTATGGGAAATGATTAAACTTCGTCCTGATATTACTTTTTGGCTACAAACCAAAAGAGCTGAAAGAGTATTAGATAATTTGCCTAGTTGGTGGGGCGATGGATTAGAAAATGTAATAATGGTATTTACAACAGAAAATCAAAAAAGAGCAGATGAGAGATTACCAATTCTATTAGATTTACCTTTCAAACATAAAGGAATAATGTGTGCTCCAATGATTTCAGAAATAACATTAGACCAATATTTAAGTACAGGAAAATTTGAAATTGTATTAGTTGATGGTGAAAACTACGAAGGAAATAGACCTTTATATTTTGATTGGGTAAAGAAAATATATGATGAATGTGTAAAGTATAATATAAAGTTTGATTTTTGTGGTACTGGAAATGTTTTTATAAAAGATGGAAAAACATATAACATTCCAAAAGCATACCAAAGAGTTATGGCTTTAAAATCAGAACTACAAAATCCTTTAATCTATAAAGAAAAAGATATAAAAATTCAGCCAAGATGTAAAACTTGCAAAAGAAGATTTAGTTGTAATGGTTGCAAGTGGTGTAGAAAATGTAATTGGAAGTAGGAAAAATTATGAATTTTGAAATTGATAAAAAACAAATTAAAATATTTTATAACGAAACAGAAAACAAGAAAATTCCTGTGATAATACTTAATACTTTTAGTGGAGAGGGTAATAAGGTTTGGGAAGAATGTAAAAAATTAAATGCAAAAGATTTTATTTTAGTAGCTATTTCAAAGATGAGTTGGAGCAATGATATGACCCCTTGGGAATGTCCACCTTTGTATAAAGGAGATAGTTATTGCAAAGGATATGCAGATGAATATTTAAAGCTAATAGAAGATGAGATTATACCAAAAGTAGAAGGTTTTATTACAAATGAACTTCAAAAAGAAATAGAATATTGGGTTTTAGCAGGGTATTCTTTAGGTGGGTTATTTGCTCTATATTCAGGCTATAAAACAGATATATTCAAAAGAATAGTATCAGCTTCAGGTTCTATGTGGTATCCTAATTTTGAAAAATATGTTAAGGAAAATGAAATAAGTAAAAATATAGATAAAATATATTTTTCACTTGGAAATAAAGAAAAAAATTCTAAAATAGAAATATTGCAAACAGTAGAAGATAAAACAAGAAAAATTCAAGAATTTTTAAGTAAAAATATTGAAACATTATACGAAGAAAATGAAGGAAATCACTTTAAAGATGGAGTCTTAAGAATGGCAAAAGGAATTAAATGGATTTTAGAATAAATGGAGCTTTAATATGGTAAGAAAAAGATGTTATAAAGGTCATAGCCTAGTAGAAAATGTAAATGATTACACAGTATTAGATATAGAAACAACAAGTTTGGATTCCTATTATGGAGAAATACTTGAAATAAGTGCAATAAAAGTAAGAAATTAAAAAGAGATAGAATATTTTTCAGAATTAATAAAAATAAATAATGAAGTAGGCTACTTTACAACAAGATTAACAGGCATTACAAACGAAATGATAGAACAAGCAGGAAAAGATTTAGTATATGTTTTGTATGAATTTAAGAAATTTTTAGGAAATGACATTATTATTGGTCATAATGTTAATTTTGATATTGATTTTATTTATGATAGTATGGTAGATAATTTAGGAGAATATTTATCAAATGACTATATTGATACATTAAGAATATCAAGAAAATTATTACCAGAATTAAAACATCATAAACTAGATAATTTAATAGATTATTTTAATTTAACCAAAAGAAATGAACATAGGGCATTGAACGATTGTGTATTAACAAATCAAGTTTATATAAATTTAGTAAATTTTTTAAAGTAACTATCTCGATAAATTACAATTTAGTGATTGGTTAAATAGTAATTTATCTAAATGTTAAAATTCTTTGACAAAGTTCCAAAGTCCTTTGGTAGACTTGTATAGTAACAATAATTTATAATTGATATTGAAGGAAGAAAAAATATGCTAGGAGAAAATATTTTAAAATTAAGAAAAAAATCAGGTCTTTCACAAGAACAATTAGGCGAAAAAGTTAATGTTACTAGACAAACCATTTCTAACTGGGAACTGAATGAAACCACTCCAAATCCAGAACAACTAAAGTTATTATCTAAAGCATTAAATGTAAGTATAGATGAACTTTTAGATAATGATATTAAAGGTGTTATTGAAACAAAAGTGAATGAAATAGATATTAATATAGTCAAAAACAATAATTTATTAAAAATTCTATTTGTTATTATTATAGTGATAATAGCAATAACAATTGCTTTTGTTTTATCAAAATTTTTATTTTAAGTAGTAGGTGGTGGATATAATGTTTAGATGTAGGGAATGTAAAGGATGGCTTAAAATTGGTAAAATTGATACGGAAATATCAAATCAAAATTGTAAAATTAAGGTTCAAAATATGCCTGTAAAAGTTTGCCCTAAATGTGGTAAAATTTATATTTATGATATAGTTAAACAAAATGCTTTCAATTATGCTTTAGAGAAAGGCAGCACAAATATTTACTATGATGAATATGAGGCAGAAGCATCTGCATCACAGTTAATATTGTAATTATAACTTTCAATTTATTGATTTGTTAGATAAATAGTAATTTGTTGAAA
>HF993081.1:1199-3460 GCA_000433475.1 Mycoplasma sp. CAG:956 | reverse complement strand
TCTAAAAGAATTATTAATTGATACAAAATAATAATAAATATTTATAATTTATAAAAGTAAATCAGAAATGGTTTACTTTTTTTGAAATTTTAAAAATTAATGGTATTATATAATAGAGGAGAACTTAGGATATGGATGTAAGTATATATACAATTTTAGAAGTAGAATATAAAAAAAGATATAAGTTACCAGATTACTGGTATCAAATAGATGATTATAAAGTAATGATAGAAATAATAAGTAAGGCGATTAATAATAAGAAAAGAATTGAAGATATAGAAGAATATCAGAAATTAAATAAGGTGATGATGTATGACTAGGGAAGAATTAAGCCAAAAGTTATTAGAAAAAGATGATTTAAAAGGCGCTATTGATAAATTAAGTCCTGAGGTTTTATCATATCTTGATATTAAGGTGTATAGTAGACCTATAAGTGGATATTATAATGCTTATGACTATATGCTAAGTAGTAAAGAAGGGGAAGTAAGACCAAAACTTGAAGATAAAGTAAGTAAGGAAATTATTATTCCTAAAATTAAGGCAAGAAAGCCTTTTGATTCTGGTTTTTTGATTCCAACGGATGTTTTACTATCGCCGTGGCCAGATTCTAATAAAAATGTTTTAGAACATATTTTGGAAGATCCTATCATATCACTTTTTTGTAGGTGCACTCCAGCGGTTGATAACTTAGAAGTAATTAAAAACATCATAAAGCATGGCTATTATAGTTTTCTTAATATGGTTTCAATTAATTTATATAACGAAAAAATCACTGATGATAAAACTATATTAGATATAATGATAGAACATAAAATATTACCAGTAACTAAGTATGTTACTTATAATTCGGACCTCGGTATTTTAGAAAATATTTGTAAAGAGCCACAAGATATTTTACTTGCTAAAGTAAAGGAAGATAAAACTTTATTAGAAGTTTTGCTTGAAAATAATATACCTTTTATATTTGATAAAGATGATTTAGAAAAAGCCCCTTTAGAAGTAAAAAAGGCTATTTTATTAATATGTACAAAGGAAAATAGACTAGATTTAATAAGATATATTTATGATTCTTTTATTGATTCTACTAACTTAGCAATGGAAAAAATGAAAAATTATAATCAGGATGATACTATTAAGACTTATAAAATACCTTTGGAGTTTCAAGATAAAGTTAAAGAATTTTATCAAGTCTATGCAACGGGGACCAGTAGCAGTAAAGAAATTTTAGATTTAGCGGTAAAATCGTTTTTAAATTGTTTAGGCGTAAATAAAACTGTTGCTACCGATGATATGGATTGTTTAATATGGATTAAACAAGAATATCCTCATTTTCATTTTGAATACAATAAGAATAAAGGTTCATTTTTCTCGGCAGGCGGCGAAACAATTAGTATTGAAAACCCTAATTGTTTAGCAATTTTTAACCATGAACTAGCGCATGCCCTTCATCATTATATAATTGATGATTCCCTTGCTCCTTCGGCTATTCAAGGAGAAATAGAATTAGGAAGAAAAGAAAGTTATGATAATTTAAAAATGAAGGCTATTTATAATGAACTTAATAGTGAATCGGCATCTTTGACAAGTAAAATTGATTCAGAATTAAAAAGAAAATTTGGAGAGTTTATAATTAAAAATTATGGCTCTTTAGAAGCATATGAAGCACTTTTAGGGGCTGAATTTCAAAAAGTGTTAACTGATAGTACAACAGTTAGGGGTTATATCGATGGAAATTTTAGCAGTGAGGTAAGCACTGAGGTAAAAAAAGCTCTTGATAGTATTATAACAAATATGGATATTAGTACGGCTGTAAGCAAGCTAACTAATCACTGCTTACAAGTTGAATATAAGCAGTTTGAAGCCAGGTTATTTGATGAAAAACAGGCTGAATTTTTGATGTATTATAATTTTATTGATGCTTATTATCAGGGAGCTGTTGGTGAATTAGCTTTTAAAAATGATATTAATAATTCTTTTTATAGCGTTCATGGTCTTACATATTTTCTTAAAGATAAGGATAATCAATATCGTGAAATGCTTGCTGATTATGTTGCTCTTTTAAAGAGTCCTAATGGTAAATATTATATAGATAAATTACGTGAAAAGGGTTTTGGTAGTATTATTGATAAGATTGATAAGGTATATCGCTATAGCGGTTATGAAGAAAGTGTTAGTTTGCAATAAAGTGTTGTGGTGTTTTTCTTTATGTATATAATCATCCTACACCACCATTTCTAAATCCTCTGAATTATTTGGGTTTA
>HF993081.1:0-1171 GCA_000433475.1 Mycoplasma sp. CAG:956 | reverse complement strand
ATTTGGGTTTAACATTTTTATTAACAAAAGAACAACTGGGAATTTTAGATTTTGTTATGGGTACAGCGGATAATTTTTTAGATTCACTACATGCTGAAAAATCTCAATCAAGAAGATAGGTGAAAATAAGTTACTTAAAATCTTAATTTTATGGTTATTATGTTATTAACCAATGAGGCAAGATTTATGGTGGCTTTTTTTTATGAAAATTAAAAAAAACAATTCCTTTAGAGAAAATTACTTGGTAAAATTATTATTTCTGGGGGCATATAGGTCTCTTATATCAATTTCTAAGGCATCTGCAATGCACCCATAATAAAGATGCTTCAAAACACGCTTGTCAAAAACAGCAATTAGAGCAAGATATTGTTGATATAATTAACCATTATAAAGAAATAATTGTAGAGATATATTCTAAAATAAATGAAATATTGAACAAAAAAGAAATTTCTTATGATTTGGAAATAATAAAAAATAAAATTCAAAATGCAGAAGAAAAGAAAGAAAAAATAAATGAACTAAATAGATTATTGATAGATGAGTTAATTGAGGATATAGTTTTGAAAATGCTATTAGAAAAACATTACTTATGGGTGGAGATACAGATACAAACTGTGCTATAGTTGGAAGTATGGTCGAAGCAATGTACGGAATTGATAGTGAATTAATTGAAAAAGTTAATGATAAGATTCCTCAAAAATTTGTTAAAATATTAAGTAGAACAAGGAGATGATTCTTATGAATGAAAATAAAACTAATATAAATTGGTTGATTACGGTTTTTCGTGATTTTTGGAGAAAGCCTTTATTTATAAGACTTTGTGAGAATTAACATCTTGTATGTTTATGATAATATGTAATAAAAATTGATAAAAGATAGTATAAAAAGACTAAAATAAGTTAAAAAAAGTATAGGAATTACGGTATTGATTATGACGCAGTAACTGCTAGTAAAAGAGGAGCAAAATAATATGAATTATGAAAGTGAAATAACTGTAGAAGTTTGTGTTGATTTAAGTAGTTTAATTAAAATACTTGAAGAAAATGGCTTTGAATTAAAAGAAGTTTATGATTTAAATGATATATATTTAATTAATAAGAATGATAAGGAAGATGATTACTTATCAATGTTAAACAAATGTGTTTTAATTAGAAATATTATTGAAGAAGAT
>HF993080.1 GCA_000433475.1 Mycoplasma sp. CAG:956 | reverse complement strand
ACCATATTTTTATATAGTCTAGAAACTTTCGTTATAGAACTGCTTGACAAAGTTCTTCATACTTTTCACCATGTGGGTAAATTTTTAAAATTCTTGTGTTTTCATCTATGATAGAAAAATTTATATCTAGTCTTTCTTTTGGTAAACAATCACAAATTATTTCTGACCATTCAATTATTGAGATAGCTTCACCATCAAAATAGTCATCAAAGCCAATGCTTTCACAGGCATCCTGCAATCTATATACATCCATATGATATAGTTTTGCTTCACCATTATATTCTTTAACTAAATTAAATGTTGGACTAGTTATAGTTTCATTTATTCCCAAGGCTTTGGCAAAGCCTTTAACAAATACAGTTTTACCACTGCCCAATTCTCCATTGAGACAAATTATCATTCCTGGAAATTTTTCTGATTCCATATTTTCGGCTAATTCTAATGTGTCTTCAATTGATTTACTAACAAATTTATATTCCATTTATATCACCTTGATAATAGTATATCAAAACTACTATAAAATAATCAATCTTGTTA
>HF993079.1 GCA_000433475.1 Mycoplasma sp. CAG:956 | reverse complement strand
ATATTTATGCTATAAGTTAAGAATAAGATCCATATTTTTGTTTTCATAGAGTTTTATGCTCTATGAATTTTTTGGGATAATTTGGGATAAAATATAGTATATTCAAAAATATCAACTTCATACATAAGAAAAAAAGAAACCAATAAGCACTCAATTAAAACTTATCAGTTTCTAAAACTTATATTCTAGCACCGCAGTATTTACAATACTTAGAATCTTTATCTATTTTTTTACCACAATGTGGACAAGCCACACCATCTTCTTCCGTTAATCCCTTCTTAACCGCTCTAGCAGTTGCTTCAACACTATCTTTAGTAATATCAGTCATATCATCGGTTAGATTTTTCAAAGTATCTTTTGAATCATCCATCATATATTTTAATGATTTAACTTGACTACTAAGCATTTTACCCTGTAAATTAGGATTTAACATTATAACAAAACTACCAATGATTATTGCAATAACTAATCCAAAAAATATCCAAAAAAGTATCTCTATCATATTTCCTCCACTTAAAGTCTATCATACGAAAAAAGAATTTTCTATCATTTTATATTTAACGAGTCTTTGCTGTTACCATTTCTTTCATTTCATATCTATACAGATTTTCCTTACCATAAACATTAGCAAGATTAATATCAGATACGACCGCATTACTTTTATTGTTTAAATAACTTAAAGCTTTCTCTAAAGATACATCTGATATCTCATACTTACCAGTATTAAAATCTGGTCCACCAGCTTCTTTAGTTGGATCAAAGCTAGAAATTAAAGCACTTGTTTCTACTCCTAATGCCGAAAATATTTTACTAAATTTAACTAGCTCATTAAACTCAGCTTCACTTATTTTAGCTGGAATTTCCACAACCGCATTTTTACCAGCAAGAGAATTAGTCAAAACCATATAAACATAATTCAACTCTTTCCCACTAATAGCACTCTTTAATATTCTGTTTCTCTTAAAATTATTACCTTCTAATTTCAAGCCAAACATATTAGCTAAAACTAGATCAACAGTATCACCATGTCCCCCTAAACCAGGAACCATTATCCCATTTATATCAAGAGCATCTTTATTATAAACCCCAATCGTTTGCATAGGAGTTATTAAGATCACTCCCCCCAACCCAAAAGGAGCATTTGTCCCCATTTGCTGATAATAAGCATTGCCTTCTTGATAAAATTTTTCTAAATCTAACCTTTTTAAATTCATACTTAATTTTCCTTCTTAAATTTATTCATAATTCTTAAAGTATTTAAAATAGTAAGTAAAGTAACACCAGTATCAGCAAACACTGCAAGCCACATGTTAGCATAACCAAAAACACTTAAAAGTAAAATTACTACTTTAACACTCATTGCAAAAATCAAATTTTCCTTAATAATTCTTTTAGTATATTTAGAAATATTAATAGCTAAAGGAATTCTTGATAACTCATCACTCATAAGAACAATATCACTTGCCTCAATTGCTGAATCACTACCAACCCCACCCATAGAAATACCAATATCAGCTCTTCTTAATACAGGGGCATCATTAATTCCATCACCTACAAAGATAGTAACTTCACTATTATCACTGACTTTCTCAAAAGCTTTAAACTTATCTTGAGGTAACATTTCATACTTTATCTCATCAAGCCCTAACTTCTTACCAATATTTAAAGCCACTGCCTTTTTATCACCAGTAAACATATAAGTCTTGATATTACTATTCTTTAACTTATTAATAGTTTCCTTAGCATTTTCTTTAATCCCATCATTAATAACTACCGAAGCCACATGCTTACCATTAATATTTAAATGTAAATCCGTATCAATATCACAACCACATAACTTACTATTACCAATTAAAACATTCTTTTTATTTAATTTAAAACTAATACCATTACCTTCTATTTCTTTATAATCTAAGACATTACTATTATCAATTTTACCCTTTTTTAACTTTAAAATAGACTTAGCAATTGGATGATTAGATAAAGATTCTCCTTTAATTAGGATATCTATTATTTCTTCTTTACTATACTTATCATCTAATACTTCAATTCTTTCAACATTAAAAGTTCCATTTGTTAAAGTGCCAGTCTTATCAAATATTATACTAGTCGTATTACTTAAATTATCTAAATAATTACTGCCCTTTACTAAGATACCTTTCTTACTAGCTGTCCCAATTCCGGTAAAATAAGATAATGGAACTGATATAGCAATCGCACAAGGACAAGATATAACTAAGAAAGTTAAAGCTCTATATAAACTAGTTTTAAATGGTACTTTAAAGATTAAAGGTAAAATAATAGTTATTAAAATAGCTAACCCAATAATAATAGGTGTATAAACTTTACTAAATTTAGTAACCATATTTTCCGTTTTTGTCTTTTTATCTGTAGCACTTTCTAATAAATCCAAAATCTTAGCAACAGTCGAATTAGAAAAAGTATTAGTAGCTTTTATTTCTAAAACATCCCCCATATTTATACTTCCTGATAAGACTTCATCTGATACATTAACACTAACAAGCTCACTTTCACCAGTTAAAGCAGAAGTATCCAAGCTACTACTACCTTTAATAATAACCCCATCTACTGGAACTTTCTCACCCTTTTTAACAACTAAAACATCATCTTTCTTTACTTCTTCAACGGGAATTTTAACTATTTTTTTACCATCTACTAAATAAGCAAAAGGTTCTTTAATATCTAGTAAATCCTTAATAGATTTACGAGAATTATTAATAGCTTTTTCTTCTAATATTTTACCTATAGTATATAAAGTAATAACCATCATACCTTCTAGAACTTCTCCTATAAGTAAAGCCCCAATACAAGATACAGTTATTAAAGCATTTTCATTAATACCACTGCCTTTTTTTAATAACTTAATAGCATTAATACTAGTCTTATATAAAAGTAGACTATAAGAAATAAGATATAATATAATCTTTACTATCTTAGGTAGTGGTAGAAAATATCCAAGTAAGCCCATTACTAAGGCTATAATTAAGATACTTAAATAATATTCTTTAGAAGTACTTTCTTCTGCTTCTTCATTTAAAGTTATATAAGCATCAGGTTCTACAGACTTTATTAAAGTATTTAATTCTTCTAAAGTATAATCTTTATCTGATTCATAAGAAATCTTACAAGTACTAAAATTAACTATGGCATTATTAAAGTTAGTATTATTGTTTAACATTTCTTCTATTTCTCTAGCACAGTTAGCACAATCCAAATTATTAATATTATATTTATACTTTTTCATTAGTCTTCTCCTTTTAATTTATGTTCAATATGTTCGATTCCTATTTCATATAATTTAGTTATATGAAAATCATCTAACCTATAGTACACTTCTTTTCCTTCTCTTCTAAAATTAACTATTCCCGCATTTCTTAGAATGGCTAATTGATGAGATATAGATGATTTTGTCATATTAAGGACATTGGCTATATCACAAACACACATTTCATTTTTATCTAAAACCCATAATATCTGGGTTCTAGTTATATCACCTAAAAGTTTAAATACTTCTGAAAGTCTTTCTAATTCTTCTCTTTCTGGTTTATTTTGTAAAGCCTTATTAACAGCTTCTTTATGTATTATATTACAATCACAGACATTTATATTTTCCATATATTACCTCATTATAGTTAGATATATCTTCAGCTTACTACTCCATTATTATAGTTGAATATCTATTCAACTGTCAAGAAATATTATAAAAAGCCATACATTATATGACTTTCTATCTTAGTAATGGGGCCATTTGATAAGAGAACATTTTTTATTTGGCCCCATTTATTAATTATTAGTATCTATAACATACGGATCATTAGAAGTGCCTATTCCTCCTGTTATTTTAACATCTGATTTTAAATTTATGACAGGAATAGCACCAATATGGTCTTCCAATCGCCAAAGATTTATCTCTCCATTTTTTTTCACCCCAAACATTGTAGCACTTGCTTGAGAAGTATTATAATTTGATGGAGTCATTGAATAATATTCACCAACAACCCATGCATAGCCATTAATCTTGCTTTTTGAAAGACCAGCAAAAATTAATTCATCATACGTTATTAAACCAATCGGATATGTTAAAACTTTATTACCCAAACTAGAATTGCCAGTAGTATATAAATCCCTAGATAAATCTTTACAGCTAAATTTGGCTATATTCATAGAATATCTTTCGTAACCACCAAAAGTAGTTGGAAAATCTGTACTAATACCGTCACCATGATACAATGTTCTATCACCACAAAATCCAACAAATTTATTTAGAAATATTTCATAATTTTTATTTAAAATATTAAGTTTATACCAACTATCTACTTTTAATTTTATATTTGAATCATTAATATTTGTATAAGCCTCATTATAACTAGTACTTTCTTCATTCCCATACATATAACCAACATTCCACGGTATTTCTTTCCTATCATTAAAATAAGTAGTTTCTAAATTTATTGACTGTTTCTTACCAGGATTAGTCCCATTATATAAAAGTCTTATCGAACCATCACCATTAATTCTAATTATTTGCCAGTAAAAACCTGCAAAATAAACATTATTATTTTTAATATTACCACGATAATAATATGTTTTTCCATAATCATCAGTATCTTGGTATAACCCTTTATCAGAGCTATCAATTTCTAATTGCTCTGATTCCATTATCTGCAAACTTAAATTATATATTATACCATCATACTCTACATTATTCCAAGTTGCTTTTGAATTAATTTTAGTGGCGCCTTTTACTTCATAAATTTTTCTACCAACAGTAGCTATAGACGAAAACAACTTTTTTGTTGAATTTCTATAACCTACAAGTTCTGAACTAAAATAATAATGAATATTACCATTATAATCTATCGTCGTTGGATCAACATAAACAGGATCAGATAATGTGTAATATGCCGTTTCATCATCAAATAATAACTTAGTAAAAAGTTTCAGTTTTGTATCATTTTCAGTTAATTCACTTGTTTGATCATCACTTTTAATTGCTTTCAAAGCAGGTTTTATCACAGTTTGATTAGTAGTGCTCCCTGTTTTTTCTATCCATTTAATCGCTGGGGCTGTTTTACTTAAATCAGGTTCTCCTTTAGCTTCAATTTTCTTAATAGCATCCTCTGGTGTCGTTTGATACTCATTAGCAAGTATCGCATCATGTAAGGTATCATATCCAGCATCTTTAGGATTCCAACTACTTGGTGTTGCTGATATAACTATTTTAGATTTAAATATTTTATTCATAGCTTCCGTATCTTCGACATCTTTATCCATCCAGAATCTAACTGTATAATCTGCGGAATCATTATATGCTAAAGTGCCTTTAGCCAGTATTCTTGATTCTGTACTACCTGTTATTACCGTATTGGTAGATTCATAATTAGTAAGCAACTTTATTTCTTCATTATTAATCATTACATCTAAATACTTACTATTTAAAGTTGTACCTTCTAACATTTCCATATTAACAGTATATCCTGCTAACATATCACAAGTATTAGTTATTGTAAAAGAATAAGGTGTTAGTTTTCTACCATCTTCATCACTTATAGGATACATATTATCTAAGTTAATAGCATTCTTTTCATTAGTAAATTTCAAATTAAAACATTTACTTCCAGCTATATTATTATTTTCTTGAACTTTACTTAATAAATAATAACCATAACTTAATCCAATAGTTATAGTTAATATACATAATATGCTTATTGTTAATATTTTAATCTTTTTGCTTTTTTTCATATTTATCTTCCTTACTACTTTATTATTACCAATTTTTTAAAAATAATTATTAAATTAGTGTAACTCACAATAACCACAAACCCGTATTTTCGGCTTCATAGAGTATCCAACTTTATGAAAAATCGGTTACAAGTCCAGTATTTACCTAGGGTTTAAAAATTATTGACCATAAATTTGACCAGAATAGATTTGGATTTATTTGACTACAAATACCTTGATATGCCCTTATAAATACAGAGATTGTGAGAAAAATTCCTGACCAGAAAATTGACTAAAAAGATGAAAAAAATACCCTTTTAAATGCCTAAAATATGTGGTATAGTCTATATATAAGTTAAAAATAAGGCCCGAAAATCCGCTTTCATAGAGTTGGATACTCTATGAAAAGAGTTAAATTTAATTAGTATATGGATAATATTTATAAATTATACATATGAAAAAACTGATAGATTTTCTACCAGAATATTTATAAGTAACGTGGCCATTTGATAAGAGAATTTTATAAATTAACATACCTGAAGTTATGTTTTTTTATTTGGCCCCATTTATTAATTATTAGTATCTACCACATATGGATTATTTACTGTTCCAATACCACCAGATATTTTAACATCAGTCTTTAAATTTATGACAGGTTTTACATATCTTCCATAATCGACACTATTAAACATTATTCTTTCTCCATAATTAAGAGTACCAATTTCTAAACCATTATCTTTATAAAATATTAGATGAAACATAAGAATATTTATTTGCTTTTCGATAGTTTATTCCAGCATACATTAATTCATCATAAGTTATTAATCCAATCGGATAGGTTAATGCTTTATTGCCAGCATTGTTCTCAACAGTGAAAAAATCATTTTTATTGTTGCAAAGCAAACTAGCTTGTGAGTTAAGTGCTCTTGAGTAACCTATATAACTAGTTGTAGCATTTGTTGAAAAACCGTCACCTAAAGAAAAACATCAAAGTACTGCACTTCGGCAAAAAAGAAGGTCATAAAATTTGGAAATGGCTAAATGAATTGCCAAAATACAAATATCATGCCAAATCTTTCAACAAAATTAAATTTACAGAAGATAAGTATATTACCAACATTGTCATAAGTGATTCCATTGATACTGATGATCCTTGGATTCTTGTTACAAATGGAAATTCTAAACGTGCCATTAAAGATTACAGTTATCGCTTTGGCGGTATAGAATCAGTATTTAAAAATCAGAAATCTAATGGCTTTTATCTTGAAAATACAGTTAATTGTTCTTTAGATTACTTCAAATCAATGTGTTGTTTTGCTTGCATTAGTGTTCTATATTTAACTATTCTAAGATTTAATTATTCTAAAACACAAGATGTTATAAACATACTAAGATTAAAACTCACATCACTGTACGCAAAATTAAAACCAGGACTTTATCGCTATTCAATACTGGCTTAACCTTATTTCATCGAGCCTTTGAGTCATTAAAATATGTTCGTTTAAGCTTTCGATTTATCCTTTATGATGCTTAGATTTTTTTAAAATCGGTATAGAAAAAAAACTCCACCAGCTAGTGGGGAGTGTTGCTGTATCAACAACAAATCTTTTTTAGATATTTTCTTAGACATTGTATGCTTTTGACAAAATACTAGGCAGTTGGACGAACTTTAAGCAGCTTTTAGCCCAGTATTTATAGGGTCTTGAGAAAAACTGTCAGCTAGTCAGTTAACAACAAACGGATCAGAACTCGTTCCAATGCCTCCAGTTATCAGAGTATCAGATTTCAGAT
>HF993078.1 GCA_000433475.1 Mycoplasma sp. CAG:956 | reverse complement strand
AACACATCTTTTTTGTGTCTACTTTTATCTTACAACTTCATGATATTATAAGAGAAAATCTTTTTAATTATAGTTCTTTTGAAGAGCTGTATATAAATGTGTTAATACCTTATTTGAATTCTTTTACCAGAAGAAACAATGAAGAAATGAAAAATAGCAAATAAAAAAGCATAATTGTTTACAACAAGAAAAAATGTTATAAAATTAGCTGACTGTGAAGAAATATTTCATTTAAAAAGACTTGGCAAGGCTTGGAATTGTGTTATAATTTAATTGGAGGTAAAGAAAATGGAAAAGAAAAGTGGAAAAAAGAAAAGTTCTACTAAGGCTACTAAGACTATAAAAGCTGAAAAGGAAGTTGAAGTAGTAGAAGAAGTAAAATCAGAAAAAGAAGTTGTAAAGACATCTACTGAAAATGATAAGAAAACTAGTCATTTCCTATTTAAAATTTTAGCTATAAGTATATTTGTTGCTATCATTTTAAGTTGGATAATTCCCGCTGGTACATTTAATGGTGCTAATTTAACTACTACAGAACCAGCAAGAACTGGTATAAATGAAATGTTCTTATCAATGTTTTATGCGTCTAATTACTATTTGTTACAAGTCATATTTGTTCTTGTAGTTGGTTTGTTCTACGGTGTTTTATCAAGAACCAATGGTTATAAGAAGTTAGTTAATAAAGCTTCTGAATTTTGGCAACCTAGAAAAAAATATTTTGCATTAGTACATACAGTAATTATTGCTTTGTTTGTTTCAATGGCTACGCAAAGTTTTCCAATTTTATTATTTATACCACTTATAATAAGTATTGCTAGTCGTTTAGGATATGGCAAGCTTAAGAGTGTTATGATAACTTTTGGAGCTATGATAGTTGGTTTTATTGGTCAAACAACATCAACATTAGGACTTGATTATTTAGAAAAAACAATGAGTGTTAATATTACAACTAATTTATTAGTACGTTATGGTATTCTTGCTATTGCATTGTTATTACTAAATATGGTTCTAATAAAAATGAAAAACAAGAAGAATAATGATAAGAATCTTGCTACGGAACAACTTGATTTAGTTTCTTTAACAGGAAATGAAAATGATGGTAAGGCATGGCCATATGTGGTTATCTTTGCAGTATTATTTGTATTTTGCATTTTAGGTTATATGCCTTGGAATAGTGCTTTTGGAATTAATGCGTTTGATGCATTTCATACTTGGTTAACTACTAAGGTTACTGTTACTATTGGTGGTAACTCACATGCAATTTTTGGTTACATTTTAGGTAATATAAGTGCTTTTGGTGAATGGGATATTTATACAATTTGCTATATTGCAATGATTATTTTAATTTTTGTTAAATTATTTACTAAAATTAAAATGAATGAATTACTTGAAGCTGCTGTAGAAGGAATTAAAAAAACATTAAAACCAGCTTTATTTGTTGTTCTTGCTTATACAATGTTTGTTATTTGCTACTGGAGTGGATTTACTAATACAATTGTTGATAAAATTGTTGGTACAACATTTAATCCAATTAGTGCAACTGTTGCCAATGCACTTGCGTCATTCTTCCATGTTGATTTCGGATTCTCAGGATTTACTTTAGGAGCTACTTATGCTGCTAGATTTGCTGATTATACTGGAACAATGCTTGTAATTATGACTTCAATTAATGGTTTAGTTTCTTTAGTAGCACCAACTAGTGTCCTTTTAGTAACAGGATTATCTATGTATGATGTTTCTTATAAAGAATGGTTAAAAAACATTTGGAAATTTGCTGTTATACTTTTAGTCTTATTGTTAATTTTATTTTCAGTAATGGCTTATGTTTAAGACTTCTTAGGAAGTCTTTTTTTGTACTTATTATTCATCAAGAAAGCTGGAAGTTAGAAATTTATTTAATCCAGTAATAAAAAATTCTTGAATTAAATAATATGGTTTGTTATAATACAAGGCGAGTAGTGATTGCTCCTTGCTTCACATTAAGTGTAAGCCTGAAGACCAAGAGGAGGTGTAGAAAATGAATAAATACGAAATGATGTTCATTGTTAAAGCAACTATGGAAGAAAGTAGTGTTAAGGCTGCTGCTGAAAATGTAAAAAAATTAGCTGAAAGTCTTAAAGCTAAAGTAGATAGCTTTAAAGAAATGGGACAAAAAAAGTTAGCTTATCCTATTAAAAAGGAAATTAGTGGTTATTATTATGTTATGACTATGACTGCTAGTAAGGAAACTATCAAAGAAGTTAACCGTAAAATGTCTATTGATGAAAATGTTATTAGACATTTAATTATCAAATTAGATGAGGAGTAAAAAATGAATAAAGTAATTTTAATTGGAAGATTGACAAAAGATCCAGAATTGCGTACTATTGCATCTGGTAATGCAACCACCTCATTTACTATTGCGGTTAACAGAAATTTTACTAATCAAAGTGGTGAAAGAGAAGCAGATTTTATTAACTGCGTTGCTTGGAGAAAACAGGCTGAGAACGTTGCTAAGTATTGTACCAAAGGTTCTCAAGTTGCTGTTGAGGGACGTATTCAGACTAGAAGTTATGATGCCCAAGATGGAACAAAAAGATATGTTACCGAAGTTGTTGCTGATAATGTAACATTTTTAGGCTCAAGAGCAAGTGGTAGTCAAATTCCAGAAAGTAGTTCAAATACTTCATCTTATACTGCAAATAGTGCAGTATCAAATAATACTGGTATGGTCAATAATGATATTGTTACTTCAGATTTAGACATGGATCCATATGCTGCTATGGGTAATGAAGTTTCTTTAAGTGATGATGACCTACCTTTCTAGGAAGGGAGAATATAAAATGGCAGAATTTTATCGTAAGAAAAAGAAAATTTGTCAAATGTGTGCTGGAAAATCTATCGATTACAAAGATGTACCTATTATTTTAAAGTATGTTACTGAAAAAGGTAAGATTGTTAACAGAAGACAAAGTGGTGCTTGTGCTAAACATCAAAGACATATTGCTCAACAAATTAAATATGCTAGATTTATGGCATTAATTCCATATGTTAAAGACTAATCATTAGTCTTTTTTTTCTTTTTCTTTATACAATAAATAATTATATTTTATAACAAATGTAGTATGTATAAAATAACCGTTAGTAAACTGGCGTTTTAGCATTGTAAATTTTGGAAAAAGCTGGAAAAAAAGTGTAGTTTATCCTTGGAAAAAGGATAAATTTTTTTGACTGATAAGTATATATTTGATACAATAGGTAGGAATTAAAAAGGAGACAAAACATGAAAGTTATATTACTAAAAGATGTAAAGAAACAAGGAAAAAAAGATGATATTATTGAAGTAAGTGATGGTTATGGCATGAACTATCTAATTAAGAATGGTTTGGCTGTTGCGGCTACTAAGACTAGTACAAAAATATTATCGAATGAACTTGATAAACGTAAACAAGAAGAAGAAGAGCTTGTTAAAAAAATGCAAGAGATGCGTGATAAAATAATTAGAGAAAATATTACTTTTAAGGTGAAAACTGGTGCAATGGACAAAGTTTTTGGTAATGTTTCTTCAAAACAGATTGCAGAATATTTAAATAAAATGGGATATAAGGTTGATAAAAAACAAATTCAAATTGATGCCCCTTTGGATACACTTGGAGTACATAATGTTACTGTTGAGTTACATAAAAAGGTTCGCTTCAATATACGAGTAAATTTAGTGAAGTAGGGTGATATTATGGCAAGAAAAATGCCACAAAATTTAGATGCTGAAATGTCAGTTTTGGGTGTTTGTTTTCTTGATGATAAAGTTGTTAGCAAAGTTTTAGAAGAAGTAAATGAAGATATGTTCTATAGTGATGCTAATAAAAAAATTTTTCTTGCTATAAAAAACTTACATGATGCTGGTATTCCTATAGATCAGACCACAATTGCTGATGAATTGGATAAAACTAAAAGTATGGGAGCAATTGGTGGAGTTTCATATCTTGCAGAAGTTATGGATTCTGTAGTAAGTGCTGCCAATTTAGATTATTATATTAATATTATAAAAGAAAAGATGATAGTTCGTAATCTTATTACGACGGCAACGGATATTGTAACAGATGCTTATAATGATTCTGATGATGTAACGGGACTGCTTGATAATGCCGAAAAAAATATTTTGGATGTAATCAGGTCTCGTCAAACTACAGAGTTTGCCCCTATAAATGAAGTTCTCGCTAGAGCTCAAGAACAATTAGAATATTTGTCCCAAAATCATAGTGTTATTTCTGGTTTAGAAACTGGTTTTTATGATTTAGACAAAGCTACTAGTGGTTTGCATGAAGGCGAAATGATAGTAATTGCTGCTCGTCCAGGTATGGGAAAGACAGCATTTGCCCTAAATATCGCCACGCATGCTGCACAAAGTACTAAAAAAGCAATTGCAGTATTCAACTTAGAAATGTCAGCAGAACAATTGGTTAATCGTATGATTAGTGCTTTAGGTGGTATTGAAGGTAAGAAATTAACTAATGGTCAGCTTGGACAAAATGATTGGAAAAAATATAATGAAGCTGTAAGTCAGCTTGCTGATACAAATATTTACATTGAAGATAATTCTGGTATAACTGTAAATGACATACGAGCTAAATGCCGTAGACTTGCAACTAAAAAAGAAGGGCTTGGCTTAATTATTATCGATTACTTGCAGTTACTTACAATGGGTGGCAGAAGACCAGAATCTAGACAACAAGAAGTTTCAGATATATCAAGAGCTATTAAAACTATGGCAATGGAGTTAAAAGTACCAGTTATTGCTTTAGCCCAGCTTTCACGTAATGCTGAAAAAAGAGAAAATAACGAACCAATGCTTGCCGATTTAAGAGAGTCAGGTTCAATAGAACAAGATGCTGATATAGTTATGTTTATAAATCGTAAAGATTATTATAAAGCTAAGACCGAGCTTGGTAAGTCAGAAAATGTTGAAACAGATATTATAATTGCAAAACACAGAAAAGGTGGTACTGGAAAATTTACAGTTTTATTTGAGCCAACAATGATGAATTTCAAAAACTATATGGTTTTAGAAAAAGAAGGAGAATATTAATGAGTAAAAAGACACAAATTCTATGTATATTAACAACAATGATATTTGGAGTTGCAATGTTTATTGCTACTTCTTATAAAACTAGTTATGCTGATGAGGTAGAAGGGGTTTATCAGGTTTATCTAAATGGTGAAAAAATAGGTATGATTGATAGTCAAGATGAACTTTACGCACTTATTAATGAAGAACAGTCAAGTATTAAAGATGAATATAATGTTGATCAGGTTTACCCACCGAAAGGGTTTTCAATAACAAAATTGAATACATATAATTCGAGTGTTTCGAGTGTTACAGATATATATGATAAAATTAAAGAATCTAAAAGTTTTACAATAAAAGGTTATACTATTACTGTAAGTGATAAAGATGATAATGGGGAAGCAAAGGTATTATTTAAAATAAACGTTTTAGATGAAAAAGTTTTTGAGGATGCTATTAAGAAGGTTATTTTGTCATTTATTCCTGAAGATGAGTATTTAGCCTATATAAATAATGAGCAAAAGGAAATTGTAGATGTGGGAGAAAGAATTGAAAATATTTATTTTCAAGAGAATATTTCAATTAAGGAATCTTATATAAGTACTGATGAAAAGATATTTACTGATGTAGACAGCTTGAGTAAATATTTGTTATTTGGTACTGATAGTAAAGAGTCAGAATACACTGTTAAAGTTGGTGATACCATTTCTAGTATTGCTGAGGCTAATGAATTAAATGTATCAGAATTTTTGGTTGCTAATCCGAAATATAAGAGTGAAAATGATTTACTAGCTGTAGGTGATAAGGTTATTATTTCGCTAATTAATCCAATGTTACAATTAGTTTATGATAAATATATTGTTAAAGATGTTGAAGAAAAATATTCAACTGAAACTAAATATGATTATTCTAAAGATACTAGTTATCGTTTAGTGCAAACAAAGGGTGTTAATGGTATTCGTCGTGTTGCATCGCGTACTCAAGTTATAAATGGTGATGCTAGTCAACAGGTTGTAATTGATAAAGATAACACTTATATGGTAAGAGAAACTGTTAATGAAGTTATTGTTAAGGGTAAAAAATCAACTACTAGTAGCAGTTGGGGTAATTATGTTGATGATGGTACGGAATATGCTTGGCCAACATTAAAACCTTATATTATTACATCTGGATTTGGTACTCGTTACTTATTTAATCGTACTAGCCATGATGGTTTGGATATTTCTGGTACTGGTTATGGTTCACCAATTTTTGCTATTGCTAGTGGTACAGTTATATGGGCTGGCCGTGGTGGTTATGGTGGTTCAAGTATTGGTATAAATGTTGTTATTCAACATCCAAATGGTTATTGTTCTATCTATGGACATATGTCAGCTGTATATGTTTCTAAGGGACAACAAGTAAGTCGTGCTCAAAAAGTTGGAGCTATGGGTAAAACTGGTTTAGTTACTGGTACTCACTTACATTTAGGCTTCTGGACTGGTTTACCTTATCAAAAAGGTAGTAAAGCAATAAATCCTATCACATTGTATAAGTAATGAGAATTTGTGTATTAGCTAGTGGTTCTAAAGGTAATTCTACTTATGTAGAAACAAATAATCATAAAATCTTATTTGATATGGGAACAAATGTTAAATATATTAAAGAACGCTTAGAAGAATTAAGCGTTTCTTTAAATGATATTGATACAATAATAATATCGCATATTCATAGTGACCATATTGGTGCTTTAGAAAATTATATAAAAAAGTATAGTGGAAATGTTTATATGACAATGGGAATGATAGGTGAATTGGATAGTAATAATCCAATAAGTAAATATGAACATTTAGTGATTTTTGATGATGATATATATTTAGATAATATTAGAATTGAAGTAATAAAAACAAGCCATGATACTAAGGATTCTAAAGGCTATATTTTATATGAGGAAAATAATAGTGTTGTTTATTTAACAGATACTGGCTACTTGAATCAAAAATATTTTTCTAAATTAAGAAATAAAACTGTTTATTTATTTGAAAGTAATCATGATGTTGAAATGCTTCTTAATGGAAAATATCCGCCTTGGCTAAAAGATAGAGTCGTAGGACCTTACGGTCACTTATCTAATAAAGATGCTAGTATTTATTTAGCTAAATTAATTGGAGAAGATACCAAAAAAGTTGTTTTACTCCATTTATCACATGAAAATAATACTGAAGAGAAAGCTATGGATACAATTAAAAGTATTTTCTTAGAATATGGGGTAGATTTTGGTAATATTAGTTGTGCTAAACAAAATGAGAAATCGGAGATAATAGAGTTATGATAAAGTTGATTTGTGTTGGTAAAATTAAGGAAAAATATTTAAGTGAATTAATTCTGGATTATAGCAAAAGAATTAATAAATATCATAAATTTAATATTATTGAAGTTAAAGATAATAACATTAAAGATGAAGGCAAAGAAATAGTAAGAAATATTGGAAAGAATGAATATGTTATTGCCTTAGCGATAGAGGGTAAACAAATGAATTCGTTAGAATTTGCTAGTTTTGTAAGAGATACTTTTAATCATTACGCATGTATAACATTTATAATTGGTGGTTCTGATGGAATTTTAGAAAGTATAAAGAGCAATGCTAATATGTGTCTATCTTTTTCGAAAATGACAATGCCACATGGTTTATTTAGAGGAATCTTGCTAGAACAGATATATCGTTCTTTTAAAATAAATAATAATGAAACATACCATAAATAAATAAAAAAAATACTGAAAATAAAGACAGTAGTTTTTTTATTTGATAAAATAGTGTATGTAGAAAGAAGTGAAATTATGATAGGAAATGATTGGGATAACGAACTTAAGGTTATTTGGAATAGTCCAAATTTTAATAAATTTTATCAAAACGTCTTAAAGCTTTATGACAAAGAACCCATTTTTCCACCAAAAAAAGATATATTTAATGCTTTAAAATTGACTCCATATAAAGATGTTAAGGTTGTAATTGTAGGTCAGGATCCTTATCATGGTGAAGGCGAAGCGATGGGATTATCTTTTTCTGTTCATAAAGATATTAAGATACCACCATCTCTTAAAAATATATATCAAGAATTATACGATGATTTGGGAATAACACCTCATGGTGATGGCGATTTAACAAAATGGGCTAAAGAAGGAGTTTTGCTATTAAATAGTGTTTTGACTGTAAAAAAAGATAGCCCAGCATCACATAAAAATTTAGGCTGGGAGCTAATGACTGATTATATTATAAAAAAGGTAAATGCTAAAACGACACCTGTTGTCTTTATTTTATGGGGAAATTTTGCTAAATCTAAAGCTCAATATATTACTAATCCAATTCATTTAATAATTAGCAGTCCACATCCATCACCTTTTTCATGTCGTAGTGGTTTTTTTGGAAGTCGTCCTTTTTCTAGGACTAATGAATTTTTGAAAAAAAATAATCTCCAACCTATTGATTGGCGATTATAACTTGAAATCATCAATAATATCATCATTCATATCTTTATTATCAAAAAAATTACGAACAGTGATATTGTGAAATTTAGCAATTAAATTAGAAGGAAATTTACGAACTAATTCGTTGGACTTAGAAGTGTATTTATTATAGTATTTCTTGGCAGCATTTATTCTTTCATCCATAACTCTGATATCATTTAAAAGTTCACGATAATCCTTTATTTCTTCTAATTCTGGGAAATCATCTTGAATTTTATTAATAAGAAGAACAGTATCAACTAGTTTCCTTTCCAATTGAAAATTAGAGATACTTTCTTTTTTTAAATCATTTAAATCTTTAAAATTAATTTTTGTTTCTTTAATATTAGTTTTTATTAAAGATTCCAATTTAAGAAGAATATCATATTTAGAACGCAATGCCTCATCTATCATACTTTCAGCTTCATCAATTTTAACTTTACAGTCTTGAAGAGCATTATAATAAATAATATATGTAATCGTTCCAATACCTGAAATTATCAAAAGTATTAAGATAGCATAGATAAAAGCCATAATTTACACCTCATATTCTATACGAATAGTATAACACACAGTGACTTGCTAGTAAATAAATTATGTGCTATTGTAAAACTGGTGATATTTATGAATATTAAAAAAATAGTAGTTGGACAACTAGAAGAAAATTGTTATATCTTAGAAAAAGATGGTAAATATTTAGTGATTGATCCTGGAGATGAATTTAAAAAAATAGATGCTGAAATAAAGGGAGAATTAGAAGAAATATTGGTTACTCATAATCATTTTGATCATATTGGAGCATTAAAAGAATTGGAAGGAAAGTATGGACTGAAAGCTAACGACTATAAAAGAAATACTTTTAAATACGAAGTTATTGAAACACCTGGACATACTAGTGATTCTAAAACATTTTATTTTCCAGATGAAAATGTAATGTTTACTGGCGATTTTCTTTTTTATAATTCTATTGGTAGAATGGATTTACCTACAGGTAGTCAAGAAAAGATGCAACAATCCTTAGAAAAAATAAGCAAATATCCTTTAGATACAAAAATTTATCCTGGACATTTTTATTCTGGTGTGCTAAAAATGAGCTTAGAAATAGTAAAGAACTTCTTTTTTTAGAAGTTCTTTTCAGAATAACTGTGACTGTAATTGATTCTTTCATCGAAAGTTACATAATTAAGATAAATCATTAAAATTAAATCCCATTCACCCGTATTCGGGTTACTAATAATTAAATGATCTCTTCCTGCTTCTTCAATACGACCAGCAAATATTTTGTTTCGCCATTCTGTGGAGTCTGGAAAACTAACGTAAGCTTTGACCATTTTTCCTTTATTTAGTCGTAAAATGTTTTCTATGTAACTTTGTTCCATAGGAAGAGATGTTCCTATATTATAATCTTGATTAAAGTTATTAATTGGGTTGGGAGTATTTGCAGAATTAGGATTATTAATCATTCCTGGATTATTGGCATGATTCATATTAACATCATAATTATTTTGATTTGTTGGAAATGTTGGATTTTGATAGTATGTACCATTCATTTATAAATTCACCTCATTAACTATATGCAAAAGATAAAAATTATAGTATTATTATGGTAGGAGTAAGGTATTTATGAAAAGAATAGTGGGGAACTTAACTAATAAAGATAATTTGAAGAGATTATTTGTTTTTTTAATAGGATTATTTATCTTGGCAATTAATTATAATTTGTTTATTTTAACTAATGAATTTAATATTGGGGGCATGACTGGTATAGCTACAATGCTTAACTTTTTGTGTGGCATAAAGCCTTCTTATTTTATATTTATTAGTAGTATTTTTCTGATAATTTTATCCTATTTTACTTTAGATAAAGATACTACTTATAATAGTGTTATTGGTGCTATTCTTTATCCAGTATTAATTGATTTTGTAAAACCTTTCTGTGATTTAATTGCTCCCAATTTATCTTTTTCTAATATTGTAATTACAATTATAATTGCTGGAACATTGCTAGGAATTGGCAATGGTTTAATATATAAAAGTGGTTTTACGGTTGGGGGTAGTGATATTATTATGAAAATAATTCATAAGTATCAACATTTAACCGAAGGTAAATCACAATTGTTAATGAATACGGTTATAGTGTTACTGGGAATTTTAGTTTTTGGTATACCAAGTGCTATTTATTCATTAATTTTATTGTTAATTTCAACTAAGATAGTTGATAAAATAATTATTGGTATTTCAACTAGTAAAATGTTTTTAATATCAAGTAAGAAATATCAAAAAATAAAAGAATATGTAATTAATGATATGAAAACTGGAGTAACTATTCTAGATACTACAGGTGGATTTCTGTTTGAAAAAGGCAAAATGCTGCAAGTAGTGGTTCCAACAAGATCTTATAATGCATTTAAAGAAAAAATTTTAGAAATAGATTCTAATGCATTTATTATAGTAAGTGACTGTTATGAGGTAACAGGCGGAAAAAAAGAAAAGAAAAAGCTAATTTTTTAGTTGAGGAAGCATTATGATTAAGAAAATTTTGAAATACATAATGACAATTATGATTTTAGGGTGTATTGTTGGTTTGGTTAGTTATAAATGTGTAAATCTTTATATAGAAAGAACATATGGAAGTGTTAAAGCTGATGCTTTGACAAAAAATGATTTTTTTAAAGAAAATAAAGAATTACTTAGTAAGAATAAAGAACCAATTGAATATGTTTATGATAATAATTTTAAAGTAGATGAAGTAAATTTAGAAAAAGTAGAAAAATTAGATCTTAATTCTTACACTTATATAAAAAATGAAATAACTACTTTAAATACAGATTATGAGATGGCTAGTGGGATTAAAGATTTGTTATATCAAACAATAAATTCTTATAAAGGTAATTCATCTGTTTATATAATAGATTTAGCAAGTGGAATGTCAATTGGATATAATGTTGATAATATTTACCAAACTGCCAGTGTTATTAAGGCTGCTTACTGTCTTTATTTATATAAGCAAGTAAGCTTAGGACAAATAGACTTAGATGAAAAGTTAGAGTATACATATACATATTATAATGATGGTACAGGTCTTGTTAAAGAAAGTCCGGTAGGAACGTTGTATACTGTTAGAGATTTAATAAAATATACTATTGTTAATAGTGATAATATAGCTTATAAAATGTTACATGCTAGGTTTGGGGTAAGTGGATATAATGCTATGCTTGATGAGCTAGGTATAAAAAGGTTACATTTGTCTTTATATAATCCATGGGGACTTACTGATTTAAGAAGTATGGCTATAATATGGCAAGAGATATATCATTTTGGCAAAGAAAATATTTGGGGTGAAGAATATTTAAATCTGCTTTCTAATAATGTTTTTAATTATTTTAAAAATACAATTCCTAATATTAGTAGTGCTACTAAAGAAGGATTTACTAATGATGTTACAATATCTTCAGGAATTTTATTTGGCTATCATCCAATGTTAGTCTTGGCAAGTGCTAATGTAAGTTATGATGATACACCGTATCGTCAAGTTAAAAGATTGTTGCCAGTTATTAATTTAATTATAAATGATTATACAAAGTATTTAGTTGATGAAAATAATACTAATTAGGTATTATTCTTTTATTTTTTTTGAAATTATGTTACACTGATTATGGTAAGGTGGTTGAAGTGAAATTTATTGAAGTAAAAAATTGTTCAAAAGTATATAAGAATGGTGTTACAGCCTTAGCAAATGTTAATTTAAGTATCAAAAAAGGAGAATTTGTTTTTATAATTGGTCCAACCGCATCAGGAAAGTCAACTTTGATTAAAATGCTTTATCGAGAAGAACGTCCAACTTCAGGAGAAGTATATGTAGGTGGTGTTAATGTTAGTAAATTAAGAAATGGTAAAGTTTATAAGTTACGTCGTAAATTAGGGGTTGTATTTCAAGATTTTAAATTATTACCAAAATTAACTGTTTATGAAAATGTCGCTTTTCCGTTGGAAACGCAAGGTTTTAAAGATAGTGAAATAAAGCCAAAGGTAATGACGGCTCTTGAACTAGTTGGCTTAAAAGAGAAAGTAAAAAGCATGCCCAAGGAATTATCTGGTGGTGAAATGCAACGTGTTTGTATAGCAAGAGCTATTGTAAATGAGCCGAAAGTTCTAATTTGTGACGAGCCAACTGGTAATTTAGATCCAGAAACTTCAAAAGATATTATGAAAACTATAGATAGAATTAATAAAGAATTAGGAACGACAGTTGTAATGGCAACTCATGATCGTGATATTGTTGATAGAATGAAAAAAAGAGTGGTAACTATTGAAGATGGGGTAAAGGTAAGTGATGTAGAGAAAGGAGAGTATAAAGTCTATGAGGTACATGAGAATATTAATTAGAAACTTTCGAGATGGTATTAGAAGTGTATTTAGAAATTTTAGCCTTTCCATTGCATCTATTACATGTATAACAATAACACTTATTTTAGTTGCTATAGCTATTGTAATAAGTGCTAATGTTGATCATTTTACAAAGAGATTAGAAGAAACAATGACAATTGTTGTTTATTTAAAAGAAGATGTAACAGAAGAACAAAAGAATGATATTGAAGAAGAAATAAAAAAATTAAGAAATTATGATTCACTTGTTTATAAGTCAAAGGATGAATGGAAACAAGAAATGATTGATTCAAGCGAAGAATTAGGAGCGACTTTAAGTTATTTAGATACAAATCCTTTATTAGATTCTATTACAGTTAAGGTTACTGATATAAAAAGTTTATCATATGTTGCTAGTGCTATAAGAGGCATGGATGGTGTAAAGTCGGCTAAGTACGGAGAAGAAAGTGTTGATAAGTTAGTTTTTATTTTTGATATAGTAGAAAAAGCAATGATTGTAATTGTATGTGCTTTAATATTAGTTACAGCCTTTCTAATAAGCAATACTATTAAACTTACTATATTTTCAAGACGTAGTGAAATTGAAATAAAAAGATTAGTTGGTACCAGTAATTTTGCTATTAGACAACCATTTATTATTGAAGGTTTTATTTTAGGAATCATTGGCTCGTTAATTCCAATTATTATTACTATTTATGGTTATATTTTACTCTATGATCATTTTGATGGTTATTTGTTTTCCCATATTGTTGAGTTAATAAAACCAATGAATATAATATGGTTTGTATCAATAATATTAGCAATTATTGGTGGCTTGGTAGGTATGTTTGGTAGTAGCAGGGCTGTTAGAAAGTATCTGAAAATATAATGAAAAAGTTTATAAATTATAGCATAAGAATTGTTTTGTGTTTCTTATTATTAATTCCTTATTTTTTAGAACCATTTAGTGTTATGGCTGCTACTAATAATAGTAAGGCTACTACCATAGCTGGTTTAAGAAAAGAATTGGCAGCTTTAAAACAACAAAAGACTGATAAGCAAAATGAGAAAAAACAAACTCAAAGTCAAATTAATCAAAATAAACAGGATGTAGAAAATGCTAGACAAGAACAAATACAAATAGCAAATGACGTTGTTGATGCCGAGGAAAAAATCAAGAAAAGTAATGAAGATATTGCTAAGGCTAAAGAAGATGTTGATTTAGTTTTAAAATATTATCAATTAACAAATAATCAAAATGAATATTTAGAATATATTACTGGAGCCTCTAGTCCAACTGATTTGATTATGCGAGTTGAAGCAGTATCACAATTATCTAATTATTATAAAAATAAAATAGATGATTTAGACAATCTAATAAAAGAAAATGAACAGTTAAAAATTGATTTGGCTAATAAAAATGTAGAATTAGATGAGAAGATTGCAAATACGTCTAAAGCAATTTCTAAATTAAATAATCAATTAGATGAAATAAATGATATCAATGAAGATATTGACTCACAAATAAAAAATCAAGAAGCTTTAATTAATTATTATAAGACTATTTGTACAAGTGAAACTCAGTTATTAACATCATGTACAACAGTTCAGGCTTCATCTGGCTGGTTAAAACCTGTTACCAAAGGTAAAATAAATTCACGTTGGGGTTATCGTAATCAAGTTTTAAATACTGGAACATTCCATAATGCTCATGATATTGGTGGTAATGCAGAAGGAACTCCTGCTTATGCCGCTGCTGCTGGTACGGTTGCTGCTATAACTCGTAGATCAAGTTGTGGTGGCAATATGGTTTATATTCATGTAAATGTTTTAGGTAAAGCCTATACTATGCAATATGCTCACCTTTTATCAATAAAGGTTAATGTTGGTGATAAGGTTACTACTAATACTGTAATTGGTCTTATTGGTGGTGGTTCTACAGCGAAAGCTAACGGTGGTTATGATAGATGTACTACAGGTACCCACTTACATTTTGGCATATCAAAAGGATATTATTTAAAAGACTATACAAAGTGGTCAAAATTTATTGCTAATTCCATTGAACCTCCTGGATATCCAAAAACTGGAGTATGGTGGTATTCTAGATAAAAAAGAAACTATATAAGATAATCGAGACATCGAAAATCAAATATAGTTTTTTTTGATGTGAGCCGAAGTAAGGTATTAGAATTAGAAAAATATTGAAGTTATATTACTTTGGTTAATTAGTTGATATTAGTTATAAATGGGGTAAATTTTATGAATATAACTTGTAATTGCTCACATCGATTGGTAGAATATCATATTAGATATAGTTATTCAAAGAGCTATAATTATTAAATAATAAATATTTTGTTACCAAACTTGTAGTTTTGTATAAAAAAGATAAAGTTTAGTTTATTGGCTTGATGCTATTTATAAACTTTGGTAAAATTTATAAAAATTAAGAAAGGAAAAATTATGACTTATACGACGAGAATAAAAGATGAAATTGCTCATCTTGATAGTAATGTTGTTGAAGCAATAGCTGAGTTGTCAGCATTTATTCGTTTTGATAGTGATATTAAAGATAATGAAATCATTTTAACTATCGAAAATGCTTCCGTTGCTAGAAGAATATATACTTTAATGAAAAAGTGTTTTCAGATTCGACCTAGAATGACGGTTAGAATTCAAAATCGTTTTCGAGTTAAACAGATATATATTTTAACATATAATAATGCTAGTGAAGTATTAGAAAAATTAAATATAGTAGAAAGTAATGCGAAGGTAATGCCAGATGCTTATATGCTAGCAACCGATGAAGAGAAAATAGCCTTTTTAAGAGGACTTTTCTTAGCAACAGGAAGTGTGAGTAATCCACAAACTAGTGGTTATCATATGGAAATGAGTGTTACTACTAAAGAAGAGGCTAACTTAATTGTCCATTTATTAAAACAATTTAATATTGTTTCTAAAATATTAAAAAGAAAAACTAGATATATGATTTATGTTAAACAAGCGGAGATGATAAGTGATACTTTAAAAATGTTTGGTGCTATTAATAGCATGTTCTTTTTTGAGGATATCAGAATTTACCGCGATCATAAAAATATGGTAAATCGTTTAAATAATTGCGAAATAGCCAATCAAGAAAAGACAACTATAACTGGTCTTAAACAATTAGAGGATATAGAATATTTAAAAAAACATGATTTATTGGGGCTTTTAGATGAAAGAATTCAAGATGTTATTGAGTATCGAATTAAGTATCCAGAAACATCATACCAAGAATTAGCAGAAATTGTCTCGGTAGAAAGTGGAAAAACAATAAGTAAATCTGGAATAAATCATTATTTTCGAAAGATTAAAGAATTAGTTAATCGTCATAAAGAAAAGATAGATAGAAATTAAATAAATAATTTTTAAAAGTAACTGATTATTTCAAATTTTTTTTAATTATTTGAAAAATTATTTAAATTATAATAACTTTTAATCTTGCTAAGAATATTATTGCTTAAACTATCGATTTAATGATAAGATATAAATAGTAGAGGTAATAATATGAGTGAGTTAGTATTAGAAAAAAAGAAAAAGAAAAAAATGAATAAATGGCTTTTAATAGGTGTTTTTTTGTTAATAGCTATTGCTCTTTTATGCGTTATATTTTATACATTGATGAACAATCCTAAATATGTTATTAGACAAAGTGTAATTAGAACATTTGCACTAGTTGATACTAAAGAAGAAAATCCAACTTCTACTTTACAGTTTGGAACAACAATTAAGCTAGGTGGAAATTTAGTTGATGATACACTAGCAGATGATGCTTTAAATATTCGTGGCTTTATTGATGGTGATAATGATAAAACTCAAATATCAGGTAGTGTGACTGAAGATGGTAAAAAGATTTTAAGTGGTAGTACTCTTAATGATAAGGGGAGTAGCTATATAGCTAGTGATAATTTGTTCGATAATGTTTATAATCTTGATAATTATGATTGCACTGGCAAAGATAATTTGATTTGTAATTTTATTAAAGTAGAAGATAATTCAAATGATATTAATATTGATGTAAAAAACGTATCACTAGGTAAAGCTGTAGACAGTTTAAAAAATGCAGTTTTAGATAGTATTAGTAATGATAATGTTTTTAGAAATAAAGGAACTTCTAAAGATGAATTTGCTAAGTATAATAAATATACTTATAAATTAGATAAAGATACAGTTAGTAAAATATATAATAACTTAGATGATTCAGCATACTATTTTATTTATAATTTTATGTATGTTTTTCTAGATTACAATTCGTTTAGTGAAGCTAAAAAAAGTATTGAAGAACGAATTAATAATATAAACGATACTTTAGAAATAAATATTTATACTTCTGGATTATTAAATAATTTTGCAGGAATTGAAATAGGAAATAGTAGTACTATCTTTAACTTTAGTTATAATAAAGAGACAAAAAAAATGAATTTTGGTTTACCTAATTCTAAATTTAGAGCTGAGAGTATTAAAAACGATGATGGAGTTATTGTTGCTTCCCTATATTATAAAGATGTTTTATTAGGAACAATAAATCGTGAGAAAAAAGATAATGCTACTATTACGGAATGTAAGTTTAATCTTTTAGGAATGACTATAAATTTAAATATGACAAATAAGATTAATACTGATACTGATGATGATTTAGCTGGACTTTTAAATGTAAATCTTAGTTTAGATGCGTTAATTTATAATTTTGATTTTAATTTAGAACTTGATTATAATCTTTCAACTAATATAACAATTAAACCTATAGAGACAAAAGATGCCATTGATTATAATGATATGAGTCAGGAAGAAAAAGACAAGATAGATTCAGAAATGCAAAATTTTTATAAGACAAAGATTGGACAAATTTTTAGCTTTTTTGGTAAAGAAGATATTTTAGAAGATGATATTTTAAGTGATACTTTCTAATATATAACTAATAAAATTAATTAAGGAACTTTAAATTTACTGGTGATTGTAAGTTAAAGTTCTTTTTTAGTTTTTAGTAATAATTTGTCTTTAAAGAAATGGTTCTAATCTTATTAAAAAATTAATAAAATTTAAAAGACTTTTAAAAAGTTTTTTGATATAATCGAAGAGAGAATAGAAGGATGTATATGAATAATAAAGTTAGAATTACTTATAATGATGGTAAACAAATAGATGTTTTAAAAAATACTAAAATAGTTGATGTGGTTACCAAGTTGCCAAATAGCCTGCAAAAGAAAATAGTGGGAGCTAAAATAGATAATACGATAGTAAATTTTGATACTAAATTAAAAAGAGATTGTACAATTAATTTTGTTGATAGTAATGATTTGGCTGGCTATAAAATGTATCAAGCTGGTTTGAAATATGTCTTTTTAGCTTCAATGTATGATATTTATGGGAAGAGAGTTGATATAAGTTTTGACCATTCAATTATGCGTGGTATACATATTACTATTAATGATTTGAAAATTACTAATAAAGAAATTATTAAGATTAAAGAAAGAATGGCTAAAATTATTAGTAGTAATTTAAGGATTGTTAAGATGAATGTTCTTAGCAAAGAAATGGTAGAATTTTATAAAAAAGAAGGTAAGGTTCCTAATTATCATAATGTTTTAAATATTGATGATGAGTTAGTTACAATATATAAGTTAGAAGATTATTTTGATTATTTTTATGTTGAAATGCCTTATAGTACAGGCTGTCTAAATCGTTTTGATTTAGTTGCCTTAAATGATTCTGAAATTGTTTTATTATTTCCAACACCTAGAAGCCAAGATGAAGTGCCTTCTTATGTTCATTATGAAAAAGTTATCGAGTGTTTTAAAAGCGAAAAAGAATGGCTATATAGGTGCAATATCCCATATGTTTATCAAGTTAATAAAGTAGTAGCTAGTGGTAAAATTAAAGATTTGATTAGATTAAGTGAAATTAATTATGATAATAAAATTCATGAGGTTGCTAATAAAATTCTAGAAAAAAATAGCAAATTTGTAATGATTGCTGGTCCTTCTAGCAGTGGTAAAACCACAACTTGTAAAAAATTATCATTAGATTTACAAGCAAGGGGAATTAAGACTTTAACTATTAGTGTAGATGATTATTTTAAGAATAGAGTTGATACTCCTAAATTACCAGACGGAAAATATGATTTTGAAAGTGTAGCATCAATCGATGTAGAATTATTAAATAACGATATTAATTCTTTATTATCTGGAAAAGAGGTTGAGCTTCCGACTTATAATTTTGTTTCTGGAGTTCGTGAATATGTAAATGGTACCACTAAAATAGATGACAATTATATTATATTAATGGAAGGATTACATTGTTTAAATGATGAATTAACACCATATATTAATAGTGATATTAAGTTTAAAATATATCTAAGTCCATTTATGCCACTAAATTTAGATAGCAATAATTATATTAGTACGACTGATTTAAGATTAATAAGAAGAATGATAAGAGATAATCGTACTAGAGGTAATGATGTTAGTAAAACAATTTGTTCATGGCAAGATGTACGTAGCGGTGAGGAAAAGTATATTTTCCCATATATTAATACCAGTGATGTCATTATTAATACTTCGTTAGTTTATGAATTAGGAGTTTTAAAGGTATTTGCTGAACCTCTTTTATATTCAGTTGGTACTGATTCTTTATATTATGAAGAAGCACGTCGTCTTATTAACTTCTTAAAGAATTATTATCCAATTTCAAGTGAGTATATTGCTGATGACTGTGTTTTAAGGGAATTTATTGGTGGTTCTTGTTTTGAAAAGTGATGGTGGTTAAATAAGGTATATATAATAAGGAAAATGTTTTATAAACTTACTATGTTATATAGATAAGTATATTAAAGCTTTTAATGAGTTTTTACAAGAATAATTTAATGATTGATGGATAAAATATATAATATGGTAAGTGAAATTAATATAAATATGATAATTATAAAATAATAAGTAAAATTTATAAAAAGTTATAAAAAAGAAAGGGTTATAGAAGTGAAAAAAATAGCAATTAATGGATTTGGGAGAATTGGACGTTTAGCATTTAGGGAGATGATTACGAGTAAAGATTTGGATGTTGTGGCAATTAATGATTTAGCAACAGCAGAAGAATTAGCATATCTTTTAAAATATGATACTAATCATCGTAGTTTTCATGAAGAGCAAATTGGTTTTGAAAACGATTTCTTGGTGATTGCAGGAGTAAAAAGAATAAAAGTATATAGTGAGAAGGATCCTATTAATTTACCTTGGAAAAAATTACAAATTGATGCGGTTCTTGAATGTAGTGGGCATTTTACTAAATATGAGGATGCATATAAACATATTGAAGCTGGTGCTAAAAAAGTGGTTATATCAGCTCCAGGTAAGGGCGATATGAAGACTATTGTTTATAATGTTAACCATGAAATTTTGGATGGTTCTGAACAAATTATTTCGGCAGCTTCTTGCACAACAAATTGTATGGCACCAGTTGTATCGGTAATTGAAAAAAATATTGGTATAAAGGGTGGTGCTATGAGTACAATTCATGCCTATACAAATGATCAAGCTACTCTTGATATAACACATAATAAAGGTATTTATGCTAGACGTGGTAGAGCTTGTGCTGCTAATATTGTTCCTGCATCGACTGGAGCAGCTAGTGCAATTGGTAAAGTTATTCCTTCTTTAGATGGTAAAATTGTTGGTAAAGCATTTAGAGTTCCTGTACCAGATGGTTCAATGATTGATTTAACTTTAGAATTAGCAAAAAATGTTACTAAGGATGAATTAAATAATTTATTTATTACTAATCAAAATGCAACTTTAAAAGTATCTAATGATCCAATTGTTTCAAGTGATTGTATTGGTAAGAAATGTGGTGCCATAGTCGATTTACTTTCAACTGATGTTATTAGTTTTGGGGATACTTGTTTAGCAAAAGTTGTAGCTTGGTATGATAATGAAATGGGTTATACTCATCAAATGATATCTACTTTAAGATATTTATTAAGTTTAGAAAAATAAAAGTTTGATTATAAGATATAATTATATAATCTTATGAATTTAAATTATATATAGTTAAATGCAAATTAATATGAAAGTGTGATAATTAATTATTAGAAAGTAATTATTATTATGCTTTTTTTAAATTCCATAAAATTACAGTATTTTTACAGTTTTTTTAAAAGAAATTTGATATAATAAAAAAGTAATTAATAATAAAAGATTAATTCTTAAGAAAGGTTTAACTAGTTATAATTTATGAATAATAATAGAAGTAATACAAGAATGATTGCAATAGCAGATGATTTTGTTCTTAATGAAGAATGGAGTAAAGAAATAGATAAAGCTAGTTCTCCACATTTAGAAATGTTAAAAAGATTTATTGAATCATTAAATAAGAATCGTGTTGTTGATTGTGATATAAAGACCAATAATGTGATGATTGGAAGCATTAGTTTAGCAAGGGCTATTAAAGGAATAGTTATTCAGGTTGTGCCAAGTGGGGATGATGACATATCGCTAGTAATATATTATGATGAAAATGGATTAAGCCGTGGTGTTTATGAGAATATGAAATTGGTATATTCTAATTTGGTTACTGGCATAAGAAACGATGCTATTGATAAAAATTATGATGCTCAAAATATTGGTGGGGTTTTAGTATTATCAAAGTATGATTTTTCTGATTCTGATAATTTTGAAAGAGATGATACCCAAGCTAGTTTATCTTTTGAAGAAATAGCTTCACATTTACCATATAATTTTGTTAATGAAAGGAGAGCTTAATATGAAGTGTTTATTACAAGAAACTGATGTTTTAAACAAAAGAGTAATTGTTCGTTGTGATTTTAATGTTCCAGTTAAGGATGGACATATTTTAGATGATACAAAGATAAAGGCATCTTTAGAAACTATTAATTATTTAATTGATAAAAATTGTAAGATAATTTTACTTTCACATTTTGGAAAAGTAAAAACTGAAGAAGATAAAAAGAAATATAGTCTAAGAATAGTTGCAGAACGTCTAAATGAGCTTGTTAGTAGTAATGTTATTTTTTCACCAGAAACTAGAAGCAGTTTTTTAGAAATAAAAGCAACTGAGTTGCAGCCTAAAGAGATATTATTAGTAGAAAATACCAGGTTTGAAGATGTTCCTAATGGTTTTGAAAGCAATAATGATCCTCAGCTAGCTGCATACTTTGCTTCCTTAGGAGATGTTTTTGTTTTAGATGCTTTTGCTAGTAGTCATCGTATGCATGCCTCAACTAGTGGTATTACTAAGTTTATTCCAAGCTGTCTTGGTTTTTGCGTGCAAAAGGAAATGGAAATGCTTAATAAATATGTTCTAAATCCAGAAGCTCCTTTTACTATTATTATGGGTGGAGCAAAGATTACTGATAAATTGCCACTTATTGAAAAATTATTACCTAAATGTAATCATATGTTATTAACTGGTGGCCTTGCTAATAGTTGTTTAAAGTCTTTAGGGCTTAATGTTGGGGAGTCTTTAACTAGTGATGATGCTGAAACATTAACAAGAGTAAAAGAAATATTAAAGGAATATAATAAAAAAATAGTTTTACCATTTGATGCTATTGTTGGCAAAAAATATGATGACAATTATGTAGTTTCTAAAGATATTAACAAACTTGCAAATGATGAGATAATTGGCGATATAGGTCCTAAGACTTTAAAAGTTTATAAAAAAATTATTGATGAATCTAAAACAATATTTATGAATGGTACAGCGGGCATTTATGAGGAAGCCAAATTTAGTAATGGTACTTTAGAATTATTAAATATTGTTACTTCTAGTTCTGCCAAGACGATTGCTGGTGGTGGGGACTGTATTGGAGCTATTGACAAGTTTAATATGGCTGATAAATTTACTTATATTTCAACTGGTGGTGGTGCTACGTTAGAATATATTATTAATGAAACTTTACCAGCTATTGCTACAATTAGTGATAAAGAAGAAGTGCTGTAAAAAAGTTTATTCATTAAAGAAAAGTAAAATGTGATCTTATTCGACAAATGTTGTCAAAATATAGTGTGGCGTTTTGAAATATTTATATTTATAATGGAATTATGTAGTACGAAAAGGGAGAAAATATGATAAATATACTTATGATAGATGAAGTATCTAGTATTAAGGGTTTTTCTGAATTTTTAAATTCTAAAAGTAGTACACAAGTTAATATAAAGTATAAATGTAGTGATGGCTTAGAAGGATTAGAAATGATAAAGCAGTATCAAGATGATATAGATTGTATTATTTTATCCTTAGTTTTACCATCATTAGATGGGGTTGGCATTTTAAAATATTTAAAAAAAGAAAATATTAATAAAAGATTAATTCTTTATACGTATAATACTAATTTAGATTTATTAAAGTTACTTGGAGAGTATAATATTTTATTTGTTTTATATAAAGGAATGGATTTAGGTTTACTAGAAGATAGAATTATTGATGTTGGAACTTTGAAGAAAAAAGAAGAAGTAGAAGATAAAAAGCCAATGCAAGAAATGACTAAAGAAATTTCTAGACTTTTGCATGATCTTGGTATGCCTAGTCATATTAAAGGATACCAATATATAAGAGATTCTATTGAACTTATGTATAATAATCCAAATGTTTTAGGAGGAATTACTAAAGAAGTATATCCTTTTATTGCTGATAAGTATAACACTACTCCTTCTAGAGTAGAAAGAGCTATTAGACATGCCATTGAGGTAAGTTGGACAAGAGGCGATTATGACTTGATGGAAGAAATATTTGGTCATTCTGTCGATTTTGATAGGGCAAAACCGACTAATTCAGAATTTCTGGCTACTATTGCTGATAAATTAAGTATTGAAGCTAAAAGTAATGGTAGTATTTAATTATTAACTATCACTTTAAATAATTTTATTTGGTGATAGTTTTTTTCTTAAGATATGGGGAATGTTGATTATTAAAAATTAGTTGTTATAAATGAAGTTTAAAAAAATTAAGAATAGGCAATATTTCAAATAAAGATAATATTTAAAAAAATTACAGTTTAAAAAATAATGGTAAGAAAAAATATAAATGCTATAAAAGTAATAGTAAAAATAAGAATAAATCTTGAAAATGGTAGGAGATTTGTGATAATATTTGATTGCTAATATAAGAAAAGAGATTGGTATGAAAATGTATAATTTTTAAGTTTTAGTACCAATATTTATTAGGAGTGATTTCAATGAAAAAAGTATTAACAATAATTTTAGATGGTTTTGGACTTCGTAATGCGGTTCATGGCAATGCTGTAAAGCTAGCTAAAATGCCAAATTTTAAGAAGTTATGGAATGAGTATCCTCATAGTCAGTTGCTTGCTAGTGAAAGAGCTGTTGGTTTAGAAAAGGGTCAAATGGGTAATAGTGAAGTAGGACATACTACTATTGGGGCTGGTCGTTTGATTAAACAAAATTTTATGGAAATAACTGATTGGTTTAGTAAAAAAGAAATTTTAAAAAATGAAAATTTCTTAAAAATGGTTGAATATGCTAAAGAAAATGATAAACCAATTCATATGTTAGGTTTGCTATCTGACGGTGGAATTCACTCACATATCAAGTTTAATATGTGGATGCTTGATTACTTACATCAAATGGGAATTGAAAAAGTTTATGTTCATGCTATTACTGATGGTCGTGATACAGGAACAATGACTAGTGGTGGCTATATTGATGAGGTCAATGCTAAATTAAAAGAATATGGCTATAATGAGGTAGCTAGTGTTTGTGGCAGATATTATGCTATGGATAGAGATAAGAAGTGGGATAGAACTAAATTATATAGTGACATGCTTACAATGGGGACAGGTGCTAAAGTTAAAAATTTAAAAGAATCAATTAACTTTTGCTATCAAAAGAATGTTACTGATGAATTTTTACCACCAATCATTATGGAAGGTACACCTAAGATAAATGATGGGGATGTCGTTTTATGGATGAATTATCGTCCTGATCGTGCAAAGCAAATATTACAAGTATTAACGGATAATAATTTCAAAGAGTATGAAACAATTAAATATAAAGATTTACAAGTATTTACAATTTATCCAATCGAAGAAGCTAAAAAATCATATCATTTCTTAGATACTCCAGATATTGAAAACAGTTTAGGTGTATATTTAGCTCAATTGGGTTTATCACAAGCTCGTATTGCTGAAACGGAAAAGTATGCCCATGTTACTTATTTCTTTGACGGTGGCAAGGAATATAAATTAGATAAATGCGATCGTTATTTAGTACCTAGTCCAAAGGTTGCTACTTATGATTTAAAACCAGAGATGAGTTGTAAAGAAGTAACTAAAAAATGCTTAGAATGTTTAGATAAAGATTATGATTTTATTTTAGTTAATTTTGCTAACCCTGATATGGTTGGACATACTGGTAATTTAGATGCTACTATTGAGGCTTTAGAAGTGATTGATTATTGTTTAGGCAGTATTGTTAGCAAGGCTAAAGAAAATGATTATACTTTATTTATAATGGCTGACCATGGTAATTGTGATTATATGTTAGATGATAATGATAATGTTATAACTACTCATTCATTATATCCAGTTCCTTTTATTGTTACAGATATGTCTGTTAAGTTAAAAAATGGTGATTTAACAATGGTGGCTCCAACTATTCTTAAGTATATGGATATTGCATGTCCTCCAGAAATGAAAAATACTGATATTTTATTTGTTAATGATAATGAGACTAAAGAAAATTAGAATGTGTTAAATAAATAAAATTAAAATAAATTTTAAGCATATAAATTAGATTTATAACTTGCTTTTCTGTTATGGTTCCTATTGTTTGATAGAAACTTTTTTAGATGAAACTTTGGATTGAATTTTTAATTTTTATTTTTATTCCATAATATAAATATTAATGTTATAAGTGATGTTTAAAAAAGAAAATATTTCTATTGATAGAAACAATTTTATATGAAAAAAATTGGCAAAAAAAATTGTAGGAATATGAAAAAAATGCTTGATTTATAGGTATAATGTATGGTATTATTTTGATTGTATGACTGCAGGGATGTGTGAGGTTGCTGATACGCTAGGCAAGGTTGATTGATATAAATTAATCAAAAATGCCAATATCAGGTAATTCATTACGGAGCAAGTCTATACTAGATATAGGCGAAGGGAGGACATGTAATGTCAAAAATACGCATTAATCTTAAAGCATATGATCATAGAAGTATTGATTTAGCTGCTGGCAAGATTGTAGATGTTGTAAAAAGAACTGGGGGAACTATTTCTGGTCCAATTCCTCTTCCTACTGAAATCGAAAAGGTTACAGTATTAAGAGCTGTACATAAGTACAAAGATGCACGTGAACAATTCGAGTCACGTACTCATAAGAGACTAATCGAAGTAAAAGAACCTAGTAAAGAAACTATTGAAGCTCTAAGTCGTTTAGACTTACCAAGTGGAGTTGCAATTAGTATTAAACAATTATAATAAATAATGGAGGAAAAATTATGAAAGGAATCTTAGGACGTAAGGTTGGAATGACTGAAGTCTTCACTAAAGAAGGTAAAGTAATTCCTGTCACAGTAATTGAAGTTGAAAAAAATACTGTTATGCAAGTTAAGACTGTTGAAAATGACGGTTACAATGCAATTCAATTAGGCGTATGTGACAAAAAAGAAAAGAACGCCACTAAAGCTAGTATTGGCCATGCTAAAAAGGCTAATACAAATCCTAAGCGCTTCTTAAAAGAAATAAGAGATTATGAAGGCTCTTATAACTTAGGGGATACAATAGATGCTTCCTTATTTGCTGCTGGTGAAGTAGTAGATGTTACAGGAACAAGCAAAGGTCACGGAACACAAGGCGTTATTAAACGTCATGGCCAAAAGAGTGGTCCATCTGCACACGGATCACGTTATCATAGAAGACCAGGTTCAATGGGTACTATGAGACCAATGAGAGTATTACCAGGTAAGGCTTTACCAGGACATATGGGTTGTGAAACTGTTACTATTCAAAATTTAGTAGTTGTTGAAGCAAATCCAGCTGAAAACTATATTTTGGTTAGTGGTAATGTTCCAGGTGCAAAACAATCTTTAGTTTTAATTAAATCTGCTGCTAAAAATGAAAGAAAAGCAGAAAATAATGAATTAGTTTCATACGAAACAGTTGTTGATAGCGTTGCTAACGATGACACTGAAGCTAAAGAAGAAAACCAAGAAAATTAATTTTCTAGAAAGGTGATTAATCTATGGCAAAAGTTGAAGTAAAGAATTTAAAAAATGAAAAAACTAAAGATTTAACATTAAATGCCAAAGTATTTGGCATTGAGGTAAATGAAGTTGTTTTGAAAAAAGCAATCGATTTACAATTAGCTGCTACTAGACAAGGAACTGCAAAAACTAAGACAGTTGCTGAAGTATCTGGTGGTGGAAGAAAACCTTGGAGACAAAAAGGTACTGGACGTGCTCGTCAAGGTAGTATTCGCGCTACACAATGGCGTGGTGGTGGAATCGCTGGTGGGGTAGTTCCTCGTGATTACACATTTAAAATGAATAAAAAAGAAAGAAACTTAGCTCTTAAGAGTGCTTTAACTGATAAAGTTAATAATAAAGAATTAATTGTTGTTGATTCTTTAGCAATCGCTGATAGCAAAACTAAGACAGTTAAAGAATTAATTAAGACTTTAGGCTTAGACGGCAAAGTGTTATTTGTAACTGCTGATGAAGCTGCTAATCTATATTTAGCAACAAGAAATCTTGGTTATGTTTATACACTTATGAGCGATGAAATTAACTGCTATGATTTAGTAAATGCTGATTATGTAGTTGTTGAAGAAGCTGCTGTTAAGATGATAGAGGAGGCACTTAAATAATGAAAGATTATACTGATGTAATTATTGCACCTGTTATAACTGAAAAATCTATGTATGCTAAAAATAATGGTGTATATACATTTAAAGTTAGTAAAAGTGCTAACAAAATCCAAATTAAAAATGCTATTGAAAAATATTTCGGTGTTAAAGTTGCAAGCGTTAATACTGTAAATACTAAAGCAAAAAGCAAAAGAGTAGGTCGTTATACAGGTAAAACTAAGACTTACAAGAAAGCTATCGTTACATTAAAAGATGGCGAAAAGATAGAATATTAGGATAGGAGCTGATATTATGCCAATTAAGAAATATAAACCTACTACTAATGGTAGAAGAGGTATGTCGACACTTGCTAATACAGAAATTACTACTACTACTCCTGAAAAAAGCCTTTTAGTTAAAAAGACTAAATCTGGTGGTAGAAATAATCAAGGTAGAATGACTGTTCAACACATTGGTGGCGGCGCTAAACAAAAATATAGAATAATTGATTTTAAGAGAAATAAAACTGGTGTAACTGGTAAAGTTGCTACTATTGAATATGATCCAAATCGTAATGCTAATATTGCTCTTATTAATTATTTAGATGGTGAAAAAAGATATATTATTGCACCAAAAGATTTAAAAGTAGGAATGATTATTGAATCTGGTAGAGATGCTGATATCAAAGTTGGTAATGCTCTTCCTCTAGAAGTTATTCCTGTTGGTACTGTTGTTCATTGCATCGAACTTCAACCAGGAAAGGGTGCTGAACTAGCTCGTTCTGCTGGTGCAAGTGCACAAATTCTTGGTCGTGAAGGTAAATATGTAATGTTAAGATTACAATCTGGTGAAACAAGAAAAGTTTTAGGTACTTGTATGGCTACAATCGGTGTTGTAGGTAACGAAGACTTCGAACTTGTAAACATTGGTAAAGCTGGTAGAAAACGTCATATGGGTGTTAATCCAACAAACCGTGGTTCTGTTATGAACCCTAATGATCACCCACATGGTGGTGGCGAAGGCCGTACTCCAATTGGACGTAAGGCACCAATGACTCCTTGGGGTAAACCAGCTCTAGGCTTGAAGACTAGAAAGAATAAGAAAGCATCTGACAAGTTAATTGTTAGTCGTAGAAAGAAGTAGGAGGATTTAAATAATGGCAAGAAGTTTAAAAAAAGGACCTTATGTATTCGATAGATTACTTAAGAAAGTTCAAAAATTAAATGAAACTGGTAAAAAAGAAGTTGTTAAAACTTATTCACGTCGTTCAACAATTTTCCCTGACTTTGTAGGACATACAATTGCTGTTCATAACGGAAAAGAATTTATTCCAGTTTATATAACTGAAGATATGGTAGGACATAAGCTTGGTGAATTTGCGTTAACTCGTAAATTTGGTGGCCATGCTGGTCAAAAATAGGAAGGATAATTAGAATGGAAGCATACGCAATACATAAAGGTGCACAAGTTCCTCCACGTAAAGCAAGAATGACTCTTGACTTAGTTCGTGGTAAGGATGTTAAGACTGCACAAGGTATTTTAGCTAATACAAATACAAAAGCTAGTCGTTTAATCAGCAAAGTTTTAAATAGTGCTGTTGCAAACGCTGTTAATAATAATGGTGCTAAAGAATCCGATCTAGTTATCAGTGAATGTTACATTAATCCAGGTGTAACTCGTAAGAAAATTAGATTCGGTAGTCGTTCAAATGTTGATAGACACGATAAACGTACTAGTCATATAACTATTAAAGTTAGTGATAACGTTAAGGAGGCAAAATAATGGGACAAAAGGTAAGTCCAATTGGCTTAAGAATTGGTGTTAATAAAGATTGGGAATCTAAATGGTTTGCCAACAATAATGATTTTGCTAAATGTTTAAATAATGATATTAAAATTCGTTCATTCTTAGCAAAAGAACTAAAAGAAGCAGCAGTTGCCTCAATCGTTATTGAAAGAAATGAAAAAAGATGTGATGTTACTATTAAATCTGCTAAACCAGGAGTAATCATTGGCAAAGGTGGAGAAGACATCGAAAAATTAAGAAATAAATTAAAGAAGTTAGTTGGCGAAGATATTTATTTATCTATCGTTGAAGTTAAAAATCCAGATTTAAATGCACAAATCGTTGCACAAAATATTGCTTTACAAATTGAAGCAAGAGCACCATTTAGAAGTGTTCAAAAACGTGCAATCAGAAATGCAATGAAGGCTGGGGCTAAGGGTATTAAAACTTTAGTATCTGGTCGTGTTGGCGGTGCTGAAATGGCAAGAGGCGAAGGTTATACTGAAGGTACTGTTCCTTTACATACTGTTCGTGCTGACATTGATTATGGTACTGCTGAGGCTTTAACTACTTATGGTATCATTGGTGTTAAAGTTTGGATTTATAAAGGAGAAATTCTTCCAACTAAAAATGTTAAGAAGGGAGAGACTATAAATGTTAATTCCAAAAAGAACTAAATATCGTAAACCTCATAGAGTAAGTTACGATGGACATGCTAAAGGTAATACAGAACTTCATTTAGGTGATTATGGTCTAATGGCTAAAGAAGGTGCATGGATTTCTGCTCGTCAAATTGAAGCTGCTCGTATTGCTATGACACGTTACATGAAACGTGGTGGCAAAGTATATATTAATATTTTCCCACATTTAGCATTAACTAAAAAACCACTAGAAACTCGTCAAGGTACCGGAAAAGGTAATGTTGATGATTGGGTTGCAGTAGTTAAAAAAGGTAAAATTATGTTTGAAATCAGTGATATTGATGAAGCAACAGCTCGTGAAGCACTTCGTTTAGCTTCCCATAAATTACCTGTTACATGCAAATTTGTAAAGAAAGAAGGTATTTCTAATGAAGGTTAATGAATTAAGAAAATTAACTAGTGAAGATTTAACTAAGAAAATTACTGAATCTAAAAAAGAATTGTTAGATTTAAGATTTAAACAATCAACTGGAAGTTTAGAAAAACCTTCTAAAATCCATGAATTAAGAAAAGATGTAGCGAGAATGAAAACTATTCTTCGTGAAAGAGAATTATCAGAGGGAGGAGAAAACTAATATGGCAGAAACTAAAAGAACAGAACTTGTAGGTAAAGTTGTATCTGCTAAATGCGATAAAACTATTACTGTTTTAGTTGAAACTTATAAAAATCATCCACTTTATGGTAAAAGAGTTAAATACTCTAAAAAATATGTAGCTCATGATGAAAATAATGTAGCTAAAGAAGGAGATACAGTAAGAATTGCTGCTACTAGACCATTATCTAAGACTAAAAGATATGAACTAGTTAAAGTAGTAGAAGAAGCTGTAATTCTATAGGAGGTATCATTATGGTAATGCAAGAAAGTAGATTAAAAGTTGCTGATAATTCAGGACCAAGAGAATTGCTTGTTATTCGTGTAATGGGTGGCTCTAAAGTTAAATATGGTAATATCGGAGATGTAGTTGTTGGAACTGTTAAAAAGGCTATTCCAAACTCTAATATTCCAGAAGGTAAAGTAGTTAAAGCAGTTATTGTAAGAAGCGTTGAAGGCGTTAGAAGAAAAGATGGTTCTTATATCAAATTTGATGATAATGCTTGCGTTTTAATTAAAGATGATAAGAGTCCAGTTGGAACAAGAGTTTTAGGACCAGTTGCAAGAGAACTTCGTGATAAAGATTATATGAAGATTGTATCTCTTGCTAGTGAAGTAATATAGGAGGCTTTTAGATGAAAGTTAAAGTTGGAGATCAAGTTAAAATTTTAGCCGGAAAAGATAGAAATAAAGAAGGCAAAATTATTAAGACTTTAAAGAACGAAAATAAAGTAGTTGTTGAAGGCATTAATATTATCAAAAAGCATGTTAAACCAAGATATACTAATGAATCTGGTTCTATCGTTACTATGGAAGCACCTATTCATGTTTCTAATGTTAAAAAAGTAGAGGCTAAAAAGGCTACTGCTAAGAAGAAAGAAACTAAAGTAGAAGATGCTAAAGTAGAAGAAAAGACTGCAAAGAAAACTACTGCTAAAAAAACTACAAAGAAAGCAAAAGAAAGCTAGTGAGGAGAAGTTATGAGTAATTTAAAAGAATTATATAATAAAGAAATAACTGCTTCTTTAATGAAAGAGTACAATTATTCTTCTAAGATGGAAGTTCCTAAATTAGAAAAAATCGTTGTAAATATGGGTGTTGGAGACGGTGCTCATGATACAAAATTTATTGAAGCAGCTGTAAAAGACTTAGAAGCAATTACTGGTCAAAAACCTGTTGTTACTAAGGCTCGTAAATCTATTGCTGGCTTTAAGTTAAGAGAAGGCCAACCAATAGGTTGCAAAGTTACATTAAGAGGAGAAAACATGTATAACTTTATGGATAAACTTATAAAGTTAGCACTTCCTCGTGTAAGAGATTTTAGAGGTATCTCTAAAACTGCATTTGATGGTAGAGGAAATTATACTTTAGGTATTAAAGAACAATTAATTTTCCCTGAAATCAATTATGATGAAGTAGTTAAAGTAACTGGTATGGATATTGTATTTGTTACTACTGCTAAAACAAATGAAGAAGCATTGCATTTATTAAATGCATTTGGTCTTCCATTTAGAAAGTAATGCTAGAGGAGGAAAATATTTATGGCAAAAACAAGTATGGTTGTTAAACAACAAAGAACACCAAAGTTTAGTACTCGTGCATATACACGTTGCGAAAGATGTGGACGTCCTCATGGTGTTTTAAGAAAATATGGATTATGTCGTATTTGCTTCAGAGAACTTGCAAATAAAGGACAAATTCCTGGTGTAAGAAAATCAAGTTGGTAGGAAAGGAGGAATTTTAGATGGTACAAGATAATATAGCAGATATGCTAACAAGAATGCGTAATGCATTACAAATGCGTTATCAAACAGTAGTAGTTAATGGAACTAAGATGACTTTAGGAATTGCTGAAATTCTAAAGAAGGAAGGTTTTATTACTGATTATAATTATGAAAAGAATTTAACTGGTGATAAGTTAACTATTACTTTAAAATATGGCGAAAAGAAAGAACGTGTAATTACTGGGTTAAAGAGAGTTTCTAAATCTGGTTTACGTGTTTATGCTAAGGCTAATGAAATTCCTCGTGTTTTAAACGGACTTGGAATTGCAATTATTTCTACTTCAAAAGGATTAATGACTGATAAAGAAGCTAGAGAAAATAATTTAGGAGGAGAAGTACTTGCCTATATTTGGTAAGGAAAAACTTAAGTTATGAGTAGAATTGGAAATAGACATTTAGTTATTCCTGATGGTGTTACTGTTACAGTTAATGGTAATAATGTAGCAGTTAAAGGACCTAAGGGCGAATTATCAATTGTTGTTAATGATTTAATTAAAGTAGAAGTTAGTGATGGTAAAGTATTAACTACTAGACCAAATGATGAAAAAACAACAAAACAACTTCATGGTACTACAAATGCTTTAATCAATAATATGATTAAAGGTGTAACTGATGGTTATAGTGTAGGTCTTGAAGCTGTAGGTGTTGGTTATAGATTCAATGTTTCTGGAAAGAAAATTGGTATTACTGCAGGTTTTTCTCATCCTGTTGAAGTAATGGTTCCAGAATACTTAGATGTAAAACAAGAAAGCAATACTGAAATTACACTTTCAGGTATTAATAAAGAAAAGCTAAACCAATTTGCGGCTGAAATTCGTTCAATCAGAGAACCTGAACCATATAAAGGTAAAGGTATTCGTTATAAGGGCGAAGTTGTTAGACGTAAAGAAGGTAAAAAAGCTGCTAAATAAGGTAAGGAGAGATAGTTATGATAAGAAAAGAATCAAACAATGTTATGCGTAAGATTAGACATACAAGAGTTCGTAATAAAATTAGCGGTACTAGTGAATGTCCAAGATTAAACGTATTTAGATCTAATGGTAACATTTTTGCTCAAATTATAGATGATGAAAAACAAATTACCTTAGTTAGCTCATCATCTGTTGAACTAAAATTAAACAATGGTGGCAATATCGAAGGTGCAAAACTTGTAGGTAAAGATATTGCTCAAAAAGCAAAAAAGAAAAATATTACAAAAGTTGTTTTCGATAGAGGTGGATACCTTTATCATGGACGTGTTGAAGCATTAGCAGAAGCAGCACGTGAAAACGGACTAGAATTCTAAGAGGAGGATAATATGCCAAAAAAAGAAACTGAATCTAAAAAAAGTATGCTTGAAGATCAAGTTATATCAATTGGACGTGTTACTAAGGTTACTAAGGGTGGTAGACATTTTAGATTTTTAGCTACAGTTGTAGTTGGAAATAGAAAAGGTCTAGTTGGTCTTGGTAGTGGTAAGTCTAACGAAGTTCCTGAAGCTATTAAAAAGGCACTTCAAGCTGCTAATAAGAATGTTGTAAAAGTATCTTTAGTTGATAATAGAACTATTCCTCATGAGGCTACTGCTAAGGTTGGTCGTGCTGAAGTTTTATTAAAACCTGCTAAAGAAGGTACTGGTTTAGTTGCCGGTGGTGCTGCTCGTGCTATTTTAGAACTTGCTGGTGTTAAAGATGTTGTATCTAAATCATTAGGTTCTAATACAAAAGTTAATGTTGCTAAAGCAACTTTAGAAGCATTAAAGGCACAAAGAACTAAAGAACATGTTGCTGAATTAAGAGGAAAGAAAGTAGAGGAATTATAATATGAAATTACATGAATTAAATGCTCTACCTGAAGCAAAATCTAGAAAAAGAGTAGGACGCGGTCCTGGTTCTGGAATGGGTAAAACATCTACACGTGGAGAAAAGGGACAAAAGTCTCGTAGCGGTGCATCTATTGCTCCATGGTTCCAAGGTGGTCAAACACCATTATATAGAAGATTACCTAAACGTGGATTTAGTAATGCTAAATTTACAACTAGATATGCTACTATTAACTTAGACGACTTAAATAAATATTTTAAAGATGGAGATGTAGTTACTCCTGAAGTATTAAAAGAGAAGGGTATATTAAAAAATCAACTAGCTGGTGTAAAAGTTTTAGCAAACGGAACACTTGAAAAGAAATTAACTGTTAAAGCTAACAGATTCTCAAGTGTTGCTGTATCTAAGATTGAAGCAGCAGGTGGCAAAACTGAGGTGATCTAATATGTTTGCTGGTTTGAAGCAACTATTTAGTCCTTCTAATAAAGATTTAAGAAAAAGAATATATTTTACTCTTATGTGCTTAGGCTTGTTTTGCCTAGGTACAACTATTACTATCCCTTGGGCATCAGCTTTATATCAAGAACTTGGTTTCTTAGAAATATTTAACTTGATGTCCGGTGGTGGTCTTAGAAGTTTTTCAATATTTGCTCTTGGTGTTTCACCATACATCACTGCATCTATTATTACACAATTATTACAAATGGATATAATTCCTTATTTTAAAGAATTAAAAGAAGAAGGATATACTGGTAGACAGAAAATCAATAGAATTACAAGATATTTAGGTATCATCTTTGCATTTATTCAAGGTTATATTTTAACTATTGTTTATATGAAAGGTATGTCAAGTCTTGATATTCTAAAGACTACTGTTGTTATGACAGCGGGTACTTGTTTCTTACTTTGGTTAGGAGATCAAGTTACTACTAAAGGTATTGGTAATGGTATTTCATTATTAATCATGGCTGGTATTATTCAAAGTATGCCTTCAATGTTTGTAACGGCTTTTCAAAACTTAGTTACATCTGGTAGTTATTCTACTGTTGTTGGTAGCTTATTATTTGCTTTATTTGTAATGGTTTATATTTTAATTATTCTAGGTGTTGTATTTATTCAACTTGCAGAGAGAAGAGTACCTATTCAGTATTCTAATCGTACCAATAGTGCGTATGGTGCACAAACATCATATTTACCTATTAAGTTGAATCCCGCTGGAGTAATGCCTGTTATTTTTGCACAAACTTTACTTGCTATTCCAACTACCATTGTTGCTTTAGTTGGTAATGATGCGGCAAAAAACTTTGTTAATAACTATATAACTTATACTAGTCCAACTGGTTTTATTCTATATGTTATTCTTATTCTATTCTTTGGATATTTCTATACTTTTATGGAAATGAATCCTGAAGAGATGAGTAAAAATTTAAATAAAAATGGTGGTTATATTCCTGGGGTTAGACCGGGAGCTGATACTACTGATTATATTTCCAAGGTTATTGGAAGACTTACAATCGTAGGATCAATCTTTCTAGTAATTATTGCTGGTTTACCTATAATTTTTTCTAAATTTTCAGGTTTGCCTAGTAGTGTAACAATAGGTGGTACTGGACTTTTAATTGTCGTTGGTGTTGCTATTGAAACTTATAAACAACTAGAAAGTTCATTAGTAAGTCGTAGTTATCGTGAGGGAAGAAGGCATCGTAGATAATGAAAAACATTATTTTTATTGCTCCTCCTGCTGCTGGTAAAGGAACTATGAGTACATTATTAAAAAATAAATATAATTATGTTCATATTTCTACAGGTGATTTACTAAGAGATGCAAAATCTAAAAATGATGAATTTGGGAAAATGCTTGCTGGAATGTTGTCTTCTGGCAAGTTAGTACCAGATGAAATTGTCTTAGAATTATTAGAAAATCGAATTAAACAAGATGATGCTAAAAAAGGATTTATCCTTGATGGTTATCCTAGAAATATTAAACAAGTTGATTCCTTAATTAAATTGTTTAATGAACTAAATATTAATGATTATGTAGTTATCTATCTTGATGTCGATTATGAAGAGGCGATGCATCGTACTTTAGGAAGAATGATTTGCAGTAATTGCAAGAGTAGTTTTAATAAATTTAAAGAGGCTACTAGACCTAAGGTCGATGGAATATGCGATTTTTGTGGAAGTAAATTAGAAGTTAGAGCCGATGATACGGAAGAAACTTTTAAAGTTAGATATCAAACCTATATTGAAGATACAAAACCAGTTTTGGATTATTTTAAAAAAGTTGGTAAATTGGAAAATATTAAAGTAAATGATAATCCACAAGAAATGTTAGAAAATATAGAAAAATATTTGGAGGTATAAATGGTTAGTATTAAAAGTGAAAAAGAAATTGAATTAATGAAACACTCTGGACATATTAACTATTTATGCCACAAACTTCTAGAAAAGAATATTAAACCGGGAATTACAACGGGAGAATTAGAAAAAATAGCTAAGGATTTTATGGAAGCTAATGGCTGTGTTTCATCAACTATTGGTTATGAAGGTTATCCTGGTTATTTATGTATTTCTATTAATGATGAAGTTGTTCATGGAATTCCAGGTAAAAGAAAGCTTAAGAATGGTGATATTGTAAAGCTTGATATTTCAATGATTTATAAAGGATATCATTCAGATTCTGCTGCTACTTATCCTGTAGGTGAAATTAGTAAGGAAAAAGCATATTTACTCGAACATACTAAGAAAGCCTTATATGAGGGTATTAAAGAAGTTAAAGAGGGATGTCGTTTAGGAGATATCGGATGCGCTATTGAAACATATGCTAAAGAACACAATTTAAGTGTTGTTAGAGAATTATGTGGACATGGTATTGGTACTGAACTTCACGAAGATCCTGATGTATTAAATTATGGAAAGAAAAATACGGGAATGGTTTTAAAAGCAGGTATGACTATTGCTATCGAACCAATGTTAAATTTGGGAGAAAGATATGTCTATATGCTTGATGATGATTGGACTATTTGTACCGATGATGGAAGTCCATCAGCCCATTTTGAACATACCGTATTAGTAACTAAAGATGGTTACGAAATATTAACAGGAGAATAAAATGGCTAAAGAAGATAAAATAGAAGTTGAAGGAAAAGTAACGGAAGTTTTAAAAGGTGGCGAATACCTAGTAAACTTACCTAAATTTCAAAAGACTGTTAAAGCTTACGTTTCTGGTAAAATGCGCGTTAATATGATTCGTATCTTACCAGGTGATACAGTTACAATAGAATTATCGCCTTATGATTTAACACGTGGGCGCATTGTATGGAATAAGAGATAATGGAGGAATTATTATGAAAGTTAGACCATCTGTAAAGAAAATTTGTGCAAAATGTAAAATTATCAAAAGAAAAGGTAAAGTAATGGTTATTTGTGAAAATCCAAAACACAAACAAGTACAAGGCTAATAGGAGGTAATTATGGCACGTATTAAAAATATTGAAATTCCTAACGAAAAACATATTTGTATTGGCTTAACTGCAATTTATGGTATTGGTAGAAATCTTGCAAACACTATTTGCGATGATGCAAAAGTTGATAGAACTAAAAAAGGTAAAGATTTAACTGAAGCTGATGTTGCTGCAATTAGAGCACAAGTTGAAAAATATGTAGTTGAAGGTGATCTTCGTCGTGAAGTTCAAATGAACATTAAAAACAAGATGGAGATTAATTCTTACCAAGGTACAAGACATAAAAAAGGTTTACCAGTTCATGGTCAAAGAACTAGTAGAAATGCTCGTACAAGAAAAGGTAAGGGTAAGACTGTAGCAAATAAGAAAAAAATAAGTAAGTAGGAGGTAAACAATCATGGCTTATAATAGAAGAAAAAGAAAAGTAAAGAAGAATATTCCTGAAGCACAAGCACATATTCATGCAACTTATAACAATACTGTTGTATCAATTACTGATGTAAATGGTAATGTAATTAGTTGGGCTTCTGCTGGTACTATTGGTTATAAGGGTTCAAAGAAGAAAACTCCTTATGCTGCTGGTATGAGTGCTGAGGCTGCTGCAAAAGTTGCTTTTGACAATGGTGTTAGAAAAGTTGAAGTATTTGTTAAAGGCTTAGGAGCTGGTAGAGAAAATGCTATTCGTTCTCTACAAACTGCTGGATTAGAAATTACTGCAATCAATGATATTACACCAGTTCCACATAACGGATGTCGTCCACCAAAACGTCCAAGAAATTAAGAAAGGAAACTGTAATTATATGATAAAATTTGAAAAACCTGATTATAAAATTGCAGAATATGTTGAAAGTAGTCACTATGGAAGATTTGAACTTGATCCACTAGAAAGGGGATTTGGTACTACTATTGGTAATGCCTTAAGAAGAGTTATGTTATCAAGTTTACCTGGATGTGCAATTACTTCTGTTAAAATTGATGGAGTAATGCATGAGTTCCAAAAAATTGATGGCATAGTTGAAGACGTTACAACAATTATTCTAAATTTAAAGAGTGTAGTATTAATTAATCATGCTAGTAAAGAAAGTTTAGTAAATAAGGTTCTTCACTTAACAGCTAATACTGAAGGTCCAGTAACAGCTGGTATGATTGCTTGCGATGCCGAAATCGAAGTTGTAAATCCTGACTTAGTTATTTGTAATTTAGTTAAGGGTGGCAAAATTGATATGGAAATGACTATTGATAGTGGTCGTGGATATGTTGATGCAAAAGCAAACGAAAAATTACTTGGAGAGAAAAAATTAGGAGTTATTGCTATTGATAGTTTATATTCACCTATCGAAAGAGTTAGCTATGAAGTAGAACCAACTCGTGTAGGTCAAAATGAAAATTTTGATAAACTAATCATGAATGTTTATACAAATGGTTCTATAACTCCAGAAGAAGCAATGGCTTTATCTGCTAAGATTTTAATTGAACATTTCAATATTATTGCTGATTTAAATAATATTGCTGATGTTGGTGGTATTATGGCAGAAAAGAAAGTAGATACAATTACTAAGACTTTAGAAACTCCTATTGAAGAAATTGAATTCTCTGTTCGTGCTTACAACTGCTTAAAGAGAGCAGGTGTAAATACTGTTCAAGATTTAATTAATAAAAAAGAAGTTGAAGTTACAAAGATTAGAAACTTAGGTAAAAAATCTTTGAAAGAAGTAATTGATAAAGTTAAAGAAATGGGTCTAAATTTTAAAGACTAATTATTAGGAGGTAATATGACAAAGTACAGAAAATTAAATAGAGAATCTCGTATTCGTAGAAGCATTCTTGCTGGTCTTACTAAAGATGTTATCAACAATGGTTATGTTGTAACAACTGAAGCTAGAGCTAAAGAAGCTAGAAAATTTGTTGATCGTATGATTACTTATGGTAAAGATGGTTCTCTAGTTGCTAGAAGAAAAGCACTTGCTTTCCTACATAACGATAAAGATGTAGTTAGTAAAGTATTTAATGAACTAGCACCTAAATATAAAGATCGTAATGGTGGATATACTAGAATTATTAAACTAAAAGAAAGAGTTGGAGACGATGCTCTAACTGTAAAATTAGAACTTGTTTTGAAGTGATACAATAAAAGTAGACAGATAAA
>HF993077.1 GCA_000433475.1 Mycoplasma sp. CAG:956 | reverse complement strand
AAAAACTATTGATTTTTATTAGCAAGTTTTAGTGCAAGAAAAAAAGATAAATAATTACCTAACTATTTATCTTTAACGAATTGACACTCTATATTTTCAATATTATTATTTTCATCTTGATATTTACAGGTACAATTTCCAGAATTACAGTTACAATCGAATGCATTGGCACATTTGCTTGGACTAGCACACATTGGTTTAATTTTAGGAATAACTAAAAAATAAACAATAGCAACTATAATCATGATAACTATCTGTAATGGAATAAATGTCTTAAACTTTATTTTCTTCTTCATCTAACACCACCATGGAAATATTAAGCTTAATACAATTATTTCTATTATTATCAGTCCTACACTAATAAATGCAGCTTTACTTAAAGGCAAACTTTTCACTTTCACAATAATCCAACTTTCTATATATATTATCTATACACATATTATTATAATTGATTATCTAATGAAAAGTATAGTGTTATTTCTTTTTTAATGCATAAATATTATTAGCAATTTCTTCTTCTCTTAATTTAGAGTATTCTTCTTTTTTTGAGTGTGAAAATAATAAATCGAGTGCCGAAGAAAAATGATTCCGAGTATTTTTCTTCATAACAACTTCAAGAGCGCGTTTTGCCTCTTTTAAAGCCTTAGTGTCATTACGGTCATGTAAATTAATTGATGTTTCTAAAACAATATCAAACCAGCCACTTATTCCGTTAATGGTATCCATTTTCTTAGCAATAGTAATCTTAATAACATAGGTGTAATTTTTAAAATAAATATCCTTTGATCTTAAAAAATTAATATTATAGGGATATTTCTTTCCATTAATGCGATATTCATCAACATTTTCTAATTTTTGTGGATTTTCTCGATCAATATCTCCATCAGTAAATATTACTTCATATACACGTTTATTTACAATTTCATAAGGTTCAATTTGGAGAGAATGCAATAGACTCTCTGGCATAGTTGAACGATAATATGCTTCAGTAACCTTAAGTGGTTCATTTTCTTTTAATTCATTAATTTGCATAGTAAAATTCCCTTCTGAGTATTTATTATATTATAATCACAATAAAAAAACTAGAAATCATTTCTAGTTAATATATAAAGCCTTGAAAAATCAAGATTTTCTTTTTAATGGTGCCCTTATGGTGGAAGTCCAACAACTAATAAGAGTAAAAAGAATATAGGTAGTAATAACTACTAACTATATAAA
>HF993076.1 GCA_000433475.1 Mycoplasma sp. CAG:956 | reverse complement strand
TAATCCATCAATATTACTATTTAAAATTTTAAATATTTCCTCTTCATTTTTAGAATACATTATATTGCTCCTTTTTACCTATATTTCTAAATCTCGAATGCATTTTCTGTATCATATAATTCTTTATTTTGCCTCTTAATTCTTATTTTTTTTTATATTTTCTTATATAAAAAAAATATACATTTTATTCATCTTCATAAAAATTTGTATATTAAACCTTTACTGTTTTTCCAGGTCCTTGTTAGTCAGAAAACCAGTTTTACAATTTTATCATGTCATTTTTTTATTTCTTCATTCATAATGGCACCTCGGCTTCAACAAATTGCTATTTATCTATCAGTTTATATTATATCATTTTCTTTACTTAAAATATTAAAATGTTGGTTAATTTTACTAAAATCATATTATACTAATTTTAGTTGGTAGTTATTACAGCCTATAATTATTGCTTTTAACGATTGTTTTACCAGAAACTTAAGGGCTCCAAATTGATAAAAAACGTAAGTTTTTTATATAAATTAATTGTTTTAAAATTGTAATGGTATACATTAAAACAAATTAAATTTATCATCAATCTTACCAAATTCAATAGTCAAATTAAATTTTAGATCAAATGAACTTTATAATAAACCTTGAAATGTATACTTATTATTATCATTTATTTTGGATGATACTAACATCATCTTATAATTAATTTCTTTAACATTTCTAATTTTTGAAAGTTCATTAGCTACATTTGCCCACCAAATAACTGTATCATAGTTAATAGTCATCTCTAGTATCTTATTTAGCTCATTATAATTACCCCCATTATAAAAATCAGCATTATCTAAATATTTTCTAAACTTATCTATTACTTTAAAACTCCTGTCTCCATTTAGATTCCAAGTACCACCAACAAATAAAATCTTATCTTTCATAAATTTTCTCCTTACTTTATTTAAATTTTAAACCTCTTTTTCTTCCTTTTCCTTTCATTTTATGGCTATTACATTCATAAGTAAAATATATTTATTTTATATATATTATAAGATATACTTATAATAACTTTAGACATAAGAAAACCCCAACCATCTAAGATTGAGGTTAAATATTTTTAATTTAATTTTATTCTGTTCTAAGTGCAATAACTGGATCTTTTTTACTAGCCATCTTTGCTGGAATTAAACCACCTATCATTGTAATTACAACACTAATAGTAATCATTACAGCAACATGAGTAATGCTTAGTAAAGCCACATTACTTAACTTGGTTGCATTTTTGATAACAATGTTAATTGGGAATGTTAAAAGGTATGCAATACTAACTCCCATGATGCCAGATACAAATCCAATTATACAAGTTTCAGCATTAAATACTCTTGAAATATCTTTTTTACGTGCTCCTAAACTTCTTAAAATACCAATTTCTTTGGTTCTTTCTAAAACACTAATATAAGTAATTATGCTAATCATAATCGAAGAAACTATTAAAGATACAGAAGAAAATCCTATTAGTACTAGAGTAATTCCATTCATAATGCCGCTAGAAAGATCAGTTACCGTGCTGGCATAATCAGTATAGATAATCTTATCATCATCAGATTTACCTTCATTATATTTATCTAAATATTCAATAATTTTGTCTTTACTATCAAAATCTTTTGGATAAATATAAATACTATATGGAATATCATTAGCTCCAAGTAAACTTAGAATTAATTCCTTATTAACAGACTCATCAAATTTTTGCCCACTTAAAACATTATAATCAACATTTTCTTGAACTTTAACTACTTTTGATTCTTTATTTTTAGCAATATAATTTTTTATTAAATCACCCTTATAAGAAAGACCAGAACCAGCCATTTGACTAAATTGATTATCTTTCTTTCCTCTTAAAATACCTGCTATTTTTAAAGTGAAATTTTGATCATTATCATACATAGTATCATAATCAGTATTACTAATAAAAATATTATTAAATTCAGTATAATATTCATTATTATTAACTAGTTTTATTTCTTTACCAATTAGGCTATCAAAGTTTGAATTATCTGTTAAACCTAGTAAATCATATAAATTAGATGATATTTTATTATAAGAATCAACTATTAACATTATATCATTACTATCCTCTGCCATTTTACCCGCTAATAAATCGTAATTGTCAATCATTAACGAATCAACCTTACCATCTTTGGTTTCTGGTAATGGACTTAAATTATAATCAAATAATTCTACCGTATTTCCATTTTTAACTAACATATTCATTCTAGTATATCTAGAATAAGACATCCCACTAAGATAAGAACTATCAATATTATTTAAATAATTTAAATATTCATCATCTAGCTTATTAGAATGGCTAACGGTTTCTACATCTTTTTCTTTTCTAATAATTTTATCATCAGGATATTCTTCTAAATCATTATCAACAGTAGCACTTATGACATCCGACATATTAATTCCATCTTTTAAAATTAAAATGGGCATATTAGACAAAGTATCTTTTTCAAAATTATCAATCTGTTTTTGAAAGCCATTAGAAAGTGCTAAAACTAAAGATATGCCAATAATCCCAATTGAGGCAGCAAAACTAGTAAGTAATGTACGTCCTTTCTTCGTTTTAATATTATTTAAAGAAAGACCTAAAGCCGTAATAAAACTCATTTTTGTTCTTTTTAAATTATATTCTTTATCTTCCCCTTTAGCTTCATAAGGATTAGAATCACTAACAATCTTACCATCACTAAGCTTTATAATACGACTAGCATAAATATCTGCCAAAGCAGCATTATGAGTTACCATAATAACCAACTTATCATTGGCTATTTCCTTAATCAAATCCATAATTTGCATACTAGTCTTCGAATCTAGGGCTCCCGTAGGTTCATCAGCTAAAATAATATCTGGATTATTAACTAAGGCTCTAGCTATTGCTACCCTTTGCATTTGTCCACCGCTCAATTGGTTTGGTCTCTTATGAATATGTTCTTTTAATCCTACTTTTTCTAAAGCAGCAATTGCTCTTTTTTTAGCCTCGCTCTTACTAACATTTCCTAAAGTAAGACCCATTTCAACATTATTTAAAATTGAAATATGACTAATTAAATTATAACTTTGAAATACAAAACCAATCGATTTATTACGATAGCTATCCCAATCTCTTTCCTTAAATTGTTTTGTTGACTTACCATTAATAATTAAATCTCCACTATCATAACGATCAAGTCCACCTAAAATATTTAAAAGAGTAGTTTTACCCGAACCAGACGGTCCTAAAATAGCTACAAATTCATTTTTCCTAAAATTCAAATTAATATCTTTTAAAACAGGATACTTATTATCTTTTGTTCCATAACTTTTATATATATTCTTTACACTTAACATAAATCCTCCATAATAATCATACAATAAATTTAAATATATTTGTCCTTCTAATTATATATATTACCGTCTACCTCTTATTTTCCTTCAAAAATTTATTGTTTTTCTTAAAAAAATTAAATTTTGTAGCAATCATTTACTTTTAATAAACATTTTTTGATTAAAAAAAAGAGACCGCAGTCTCTAATTAAAATTTTAAACTATACAGTATAGAATTTTTTCTTTCTTGTTACAACTGCAATTACAATTAAAGCAATACCAGCAGCACCAGCTACCATAGCATAATTCATAAATGCACCTGTTTTAGGATTACAATTATCTCCAGTACATTTTGCTTCTGTTATTGTTACATTTGGACAAGCTTTACCATTATCCCCAACAGTTAAAGTTGCTTTAATTAAATCAGTTGAAAATACAGCACCATCAACACAAATTTCGCCACATTGACCTTGTGGTAAATCTTTAGCAGCTTCTTCAACCTTTAATCTGAATGACATAATTTGTGTTTTTTTATTTTTAGTTAAAGTACCAGTATGATCTAATGTTATCTCATGACTTTTTTTAGTTCTATCATTAATATCACCATCACTAGTTAAAGTAAATCCTTCTGTCGTATTAGCTTTAAGATCATTAATAGTAATATACTTCGATTGACTCATAGTAATAACAGCCTTTGCTTTATCAAGAGCAACAAGTACATCATTACTTGGATTTATAAAAACAGTACAAGTAGTTGATGCTCCAACTGCTAAATCAGTTTTATCACAATTTACAGTAACTTTACCAGCTCCATCTATTTCTTGTACACTGCTAGCACCAGAATTACTACCAGCACTTGGAGTGCTAGGTTTACCAGAATTACTACCAGCACTTGGAGTACTAGGTGTACCAGAAGCTGGCTCATCAGCATAAACAGTACCAATATTCATAACCCCCACTACTCCGATTAAAAGAGTAGCAATTAACTTATTAATCTTTTTCATAAATTACCTCTCACATTTATCTTTCCCTTATTTTTCATTTTTATGATATCAAATTTCTAAGAAAAAGTAAATTACTTTAAGAAAAATATTTTTAAATAATTGTAAACTATGTTATCATTATATTATAATTTAGAAATTACGAGGTTACCATGCAAAAAATTGAAATTGAATTTAAAAACCAAACTTTAAAAATATATTTAATAGTTAAAGAAAAAAACTTAGATAATACTCTTTTAAACACTAACATCATTAGTAATGAGAAACTCTTATTTTCTCTTGATTATATCGCTAAAAATCAAAAATTAGTTAGTAGTTTTTTAAAAGAAATTTGTTTAGAAAAAAATACTAACTTAATAGTAGCCAACGACATGAAAGTTATCAGTACCGTTGCTCCTTGTTTTAAAAATACTCCTATTAATAAAGTCTTAATGAATACTAATGAAAACTTTACTTATGAAGCTTATGAGAATATTAGTAAAATTAATTCTTTAAAAGAAGTTGAATGTTTATCTATTCCTACTTACTTAATTGAGCTTTTTGATAGACAAAATATTAAAGTTATTTCTAAACAAGAAGTCTTATTTTCTTCTCAATTTATGGCTAACAATGATTTAAATAACTATTCAGCTATTTTCTATGCTAAGACTATTAAACTAATGTGTCCTATTGTTACTAATGATTATAATGACTTAAAAACTTTCTTTAAGATTAATAAATATTTAAAGACAATTGAATTATATCGTTTTTTAACTACGGACTTACTTGCTTTAATTGACTTACTTAATGATTTAAGAATTAAAAATATAACTATTGCTATTCATGATAATATTACAGATAAAGATATTATTGAACGTATTAAAGTTATAAAAAAAGAAAATAAAAAACATCATATTAATATTATTTTAGCTTATTCTAGTGAATATATTGAATCTAACTATATTAAGCAACTAATTGCTACAACCATTAAATCTTGTTGTCTTATTATCATTCTTTTAAGTTTTATGGCCTTTGCTTTTGTTTTCTATAATAATAAAAAATCTTTAGAAAATGTTAATGCTATTAAAGATAATATTACTGAGTATTTAGATAACAAAATTAAAGAAAACGAAGATAATAACCAAGATATACCAAATCCTGATGATAATAATTCTAGTGAAATTACTAATCCCGATAATAATGAAATACCAGATAATCCAGATACCAACGATACTCCTGATGTTCCTGATAATAACGAACCCCCTACTCCTGTTGTTGAAGAAAAAAATCCTGTTATTATGGCTTTAAAAGATTTAAATAGTGATACTGTTGGTTGGTTAAATGTTCCCGAAACAACGATTGATTATCCAATCGTTCAAGCAAGTGATAATGATTATTACTTAAAGCATAACTTTAACAAAGCTCGTGATTACAGTGGTTGGGTCTTCATGAACTATGCCAATTCTAGTACTGTTATGGACCAAAATACTATTATTTTTGCTCATAATCGTTATTATAGTAAGACAATGTTTGGTACTCTAAGTAGCGTTGGTAAAAAAGCCTGGTATCAAAATGCTAAAAATAACTTAATTACCTATAATGATGTTAATGCTGAAATGAAATGGGAAGTATTTGCAGCCTACACTATCCCTGTTACAGATGATTATTTAGAAACTAACTTTAGCAATCAAGAAGAATTCTTTAATTTCATTAATTTAATTCGTAGCCGTTCCATTTTTAAAAGTGATGTCCAAATCAATGCTGACGATAAAATTTTAACTTTATCAACCTGTGCTAATACCCAAGATCGCTTTGTTGTCCATGCCGTTTTACGAAATGACCTACTAAAAAAGAACTAGATTTTTTAGAAAGCATCTAAAAATCATAAAATTAAGTCTTAAAAAGCTTAAAAATTTGCTTAAAAGTCCCTATTCACACAATATGAGACTTTTTTTCTCGTTTTTTTCTTGCTATAATGGGTATATATAATATAAGGATATGATAATTATGGATATGGAAAACACTAGAAGACTTTTAGAAGAGATTTTAAATTATTCTCTTTATACCGATGATAATTTAAGTACCGAGTTAAAAAGTAAATTAAACAGTATTATTACCTTCCTTAATCAAAATACCGATAAAATAAACTTTTTAAAAAGATTAGAGCAATATCGTAGCAATAACAATGCCTATGCCTTCGACCGCTACTTATCAATAATTATTAATAAACTAGAGCTTACAACCTCAGAAAAACTTACCCTTCTAAATCTTGATATCCCTTATTATCAAACTCTAGGTCTTTGGAATAAACTTAATACCCCAACTAAATTAAACTATCTTGATAGTAAAAACTTCTTATCTAAACTTGATATTAAAAGAATTAACTATACTATCAATAATAAAAAAGATATGTTAGAAAAGCTAGTAAATCCCATTATCAAAAAAATACCTGAGAACTCTCTTATCTTAAATGACCTACCCAAAGATTTAATAACTAAGAAAGACTTATTTTCTAAGTTATGTGATAGTGTTATTACTAACTATATTAATAAATATTACTACTTAGGTAGTGACTTAAACAAACTTATAAATACGGGTCTAATAAGATATGCTAAAAATTATAGTATCACTCTTTATAACTTAGATAAAGATACTTTAATGAAATCTTTAAATATTACTCCAACTATCCTTGCTAAATTAAATCCAGAGCTAACAATTAAATTAATTGATAAAGATTACTTAGCATCCCTACTTACGCATAACTTCTCCCGTAATTTAAATAACACCATTAAAGAACTTAATATGTTAAATAATAATAATACTAAATATCTAACTCGTGATTACTTAGAAAAATGTCCTAATAACTCTATTTATTTATATAGTCCTGATGATAAACTATTAAATCTTTTTAAAAGTAATTATACTTATCTTTTAAAACTACATAATGATACTTTAGTATACTTAGTTAATAATAAATTTAGTGAAGAAGAACGTGTTAGCTTGCTTCGTAATCAAAACTTCGTTAATAACCTACCTGACAATTATTTAGAGGCTATTATTAATAAAATGACTTTTCCTAATGTCTTTAATATGCTCCAAAATATTACTATTCTTGGGAAAATGAAGAATATTAATGTTTCTTTAAGAGTCTATGATAAAATTTTTATAACCGGTTACTTAGATTCTCCTGCCTTAGTTAATATAACTGATAATAAGATGTTAAATAATATGTTTAATCTTATTAGTCCTATAGAAACTTCTAAATACTTAAGTTATCCTTATATTTATACTAAGTTTAAAACATATAATATAGTAAATATCTTAATTAATAGTAAACTAAATATTTATACCGATAGTCCTAAATTACTTAAAGTTCTAAGATTAGATGAAATAAAGTATTACTTAAATAAACTAATTAGTAATGATGCTATTCGTTATGATTTATTATTTAATGATTATACTTTAAAGACTATTTTAGGCATTAATATTTCTTTAAGTAGTGAAGAAAAAGAAGATATCAAATACTTATATGATTTAATCTTAATAAGAGGTAATACAACCCTAGAATGTAATACTAGTGACTTAGAAAGCTTTAAAAGTATTATTGCTTCTTACCACTTATTTGGACTTACTAAAACTAAAGAATTATATGAAAATGGTAACCAATATAACAGTTTAGAAGAAGTAAATAAAATTGGTACTTCTTATGTATCTTACTTCTTTAAAAACTTTAATGACCAAATAAATATTGAAGAAATCTTAAGTATTATTACTAATAAAGACTTTAAAAACCCTAAACTAATTACTCTAATTAATAAAATGAATACTTATAAATATTCTAATATTACCAATACTAAAGAAGTATTAAAAAATTATTTAGAATACAGTAAAATTAGTAAAGAAAATGCTTATCAAACAATTAAAACTTTCTTAATTAACTACAATAATTATTTAGAAGAATATCAAATAAGAATATATGCTAAAAGATTCTTAAAAATTAAGTATCAGAATTATCGCTTAAAAGACAACTTATATTATGCTTATCAAGAAAAATATACTAAAGAGTTTATTAAATTAAAAAAGTTAGAAGCTTTTAGTTCTTTCTTAAGCGATAATAAGTCTTACTCTACTTGGTTTATTAAAGATAATACCAATCTTATAAATACTTTAAATGACTATTTAAGTCGTTATAATTATAAATTAGATATTACTTTAGATAAGATAATTAAACCTTTCTTAAAAGGTTTATCTATTAGTAATATTATTAGTAACTTAGGCTATAATAGGCCAGCCTACTATGAAATTATTAAGTATGAAAGATCTGAAAAAATAAAACTTACTAAGATTAATAATAAATTAAAAGGCATTTTAAAGAAATTTAATAATGCTGATAAAATTATTTTACTTAATTATTTAGCCTATGGACTTACTCCTAATATTATAATAGATAAAGAAACTTTAGTAAGTCTTAATAAATATAAACAAACTATTACTAACTTTAATGGTAAAGTAAATGTTAATAAGATTGAATTAAAATTAGACTATATTAGTATTATAAACTTAACTAATGATTTAGAATTAAAAAATTATAGTAAAATTTATATAGAAACCATTAATATTATAAATTATTTTAAAGGCTTAGCCAGTAAATATATAAGTACTGATATTATAAAACAAGTCTATAAAGATGAATATATTAAAGGCTTAAATGATTATATAATGCCAATTAATTCTAGTGATAGTGACATAATCTTAATTAAACATAAGATGTACTTAGATAAGTTTAAAATGTTATTTAGTAAAATCTCTTTAGAAAAAGAAATAAAATTAAGTGAAGAAGTTAAAAACCGCTTAATTGAAATTATCCCCTATTTAATTGATAATTATTTTATTGATTTAACTTATAATTATAGTGTATTATTTAAAAATAATATAACTTTAGAAGATATTAATAATTGGAATAAAATAATTGCTTTATTTGGACAAAAAAATTAAAAAAAGACTTGGCAGCAACGGAGTTTTATGATAAAATTAAATTACTTACTGATGCAGATGTAGTTTAATGGTAGAGCTTCAGCCTTCCAAGCTGATAACGTGAGTTCGATTCTCATCATCTGCTCCAATAGGTAATTTAACTTACAAGTTTAATGCTTGTAAGTTTTTTTATACGAAAAAAGTACTTAAGTCAACACTCATGCTAAAGTACTTTTTTATCATTTATAAAATACTACTTAAATTATTTATTATTTTAAACTTGGAGTCCTTAAGCTTACCTTCTCTATCCATTAACCTAACTTCAAAGCCTTTACTACTAGCTACTTCTAATAAAGTTTCATTATCATCTATAAATATAGCTTCATTCTTTTTAATATTGAAATCTCTTATCGGATTATCAAAGAAATCTCCGTCTTTTTTTAACTGACCATATACTGATGAAACATAAATTTTAGAAAATAAATCGGAAATTCCATATTCTTTTAAAGAAATAAAAACATCAGGCCAGTTATCAGTAAGCAATAACAATTTATACTTTGAGGCTAATCTTTCTAATTCTTCTTTTATATTATCATAAGGTAAGTATTTATCATTTTTATAAGTTTTATTATAAGCAATTTTCTTTATAGTATCACTTTTTATTTTAGTATAACCACATTCTAAACCTTACTATAAAATTCTATAAACATACTATATTCTTCTTCAAGACTAGTAATTTGTTTATCTAGTATTTGTTTATTATTACTTATAGCATTTTCTAAAATCTATTCATTTATTTTTTTAATATCAATTAATTCTAGAAACTTTGGGGTTATATGCCAATTTTCTGTTGGTGGATAAGCCAACACCATTCCAAAATCTAATACAATATATTTCATTAGAACACAAATCTCCTAAACAATTACCTTTATAATAATCTAATCCAAAATCACCTATACTTACTGTTCTCATTTTATCACCAAATATTTATAATCCTATTCTATTAGTATTACTAGTAAGAGTTGGTACTTCTAAACTCAAGTTCTCATCACTAAAAACCAAAGAATTATTTACATCAATATAGCCAACATTTTTATCAACTATAGGTAACATAGTAATCGGATTTTTACCTAAACCACTAACCATTTCAGAGCCTCTCCATTCTCTATAATTTTGCACAAATCGGTCTCTTCTTGAAATCTCCGTAACATCAGTTTTAGGTGATACATTATTTTTAGGATAGGTTCCTATTTGCATAATACTACCACCTTTGCAATAATATAAATTTGGTATTAAATAAAAATTAGCACATCCCCTGTTCTCTACTATTTTAGGATACTCAGCAATAACAGCACTTATTTCAAAAGTTTCATTTTTTAATTCCTTATGAGGAGCTGCCAATAATCCTAAAACATTGCATTTTAATCGATGTTTCATCGTTGCATAAACGCCAAAATCTTGGTCAAAGTATGCAGAATAAATTCCATTAAGATTATGTGTGTGAAAATGCATAACACAGGCATTAATACCTGATGCATCATATTTTTCTAACTCATTTATTAACTCAGTAATATTATCATCAGAAGGCTCTACCGCTCCATCCACATAATTACCATCAACAGTGTTAAATTTTGAAGAATAAAAATCAAAATAAAAACAAAGTTTTCCTTTTTCGGATGTAGATTTTCTCCCAACAATATAACAACCCTTTTCTGCTTCTGTAAATTTAGTTTCCTGAATCAACTTTTTTAAATAATTATACACTTTTTCACTAAATATAATTTTAGCACTACTATCTAGTGAAGGTATATCAATAAATTGGTCATAACTTACCGTATTTAATTTGTCCATATTACACTCCTTTTTTTTAATTATAACATGAAAAAAGAATAAAAATATTAATAATTTCTATTCTTCCATATTCTTTCTTATTATATCTAAATTTTCTTTTTTACCATAAATCGTAATATCTTTTATAATATGCATATTATCACCAAAGTTATAGATTTCCTTATTATTAAGACTATCTATTAATTCTTTTATAATCATATGCTTGTCTTCACAAAATGGCTTTAAATATAAATTACCATTAGAACGCACTCTATTTTCTATCTTACAAGCCTTATCTATTTTATACTCTATTCTTATATTATCAATATCAAGTTCTTGGTAACTAATACTATCTTTATCATATGTTTTAAGATATAAATTATCTTGCATTAAAATTTCTATACTTTCCTGTTTTAAATTATTACTTAAAGAAGCATCACTAAAACCAACTAAACTAACTAAAGCAAAACCTAAACCTAGTCCTAAAAGAATAACACTACCAAGAAAAGCATTAATCATTATTTTAAAATTACTCTTTCTATTAAAAATAAAATTAAGTAATAATAAAATACCTAAAATGGTAATTATTCCTAAGGCCAAGCCCGATGAAAATATACCCGTAAAAAATAAGCCTGATTTTACTATCAAAAGCGAACATATTAAACCAATAACAATACATACTAAAGTAAAACTTAAAAACGAAACTATTCCTAAACCTATTAATTTTATAGTGCCAACAACAATATTAGTAAGTAAATCAAAAAAATTATCATCACTACTATTCTTATTTTCTATAACTATTTTATTTGGTCTAGTCATATTTTGTTTATAATTAATATTCCTACTATCTTTAAATTCTAAACTAGCCTTACTCTCCAAAGCATTTTCATTATTTGCAAAAGAAACATAAGCATTATAATATCTTACTTTATATAACTTAAATATAATAATAATATTAAATATTAAACCTAAAATAAGATACAAACTACTAAAAACATTATAAATAGTAATATAAATATCATGAGGTATCTTTCTTAAAACTTGTTGGATAATAAAACTTCCCATGTAAGCCCCACAATTCCAAATAATAAGCATTATAATAACTATTATTATTTGTTCTAAAATAAACTTTATTTTCATTTTTAAAGTCATTTGCCAAAATAATTCGAAGCTATTAATAATAAAATTAAATATTTCATCACAACTTGATTTTATTTTACTTTTAACAGCCATACTTTCTTTTACTTCTTTTATATCCCTATGTAATAAATCATCAATGTTTAAATCAAACTTTTTACATAGCAAGACTATTTTATCCATTTCCGGATAACTAACCTTTGATTCCCATTTACTTATAGCCTGCCTAGATACTCCTAAGATATCGGCTAAATCTTCCTGACTCAACCTATTTTCTTTTCTTATCTTTTTTAAATTTTCTGCTAAATTACTATTCATCTAAATTCTCCTTTTCTCAAGCTAATCATATCTATTTTTACTGGTTGCCCACCACCACTTTTTGGTTGTTTTATGACAACTTTGAGTTGCTTTTTAATTAATTTTCTAAAATTTCAAGTATTTTTTATCAGCTATAAAAAAAAGTTCTTTTTTAGGTATTTAAATCTTTAAGAACTTTCTTTTCTTACGTATAATTAATAGTAATATGATTAAAATCAGATTTATTATCTCCAAATACAGACAGTAAATAATTTAATATTTATATAATTATTTTTTATTTTCACTTTTTCGATAATTTAGGGCCATTCCTATTACAAAGATATTAGCTAGTAAATAAAACCACAATAATAATATTACTAAGTTAGCTAACCCCCCATAGAATACTGAATAATGAGCATAATGATTTATATAAAAGGAATAAATCCAAGTTACTACTAACCAACCAATCGAAGTAAATATAGCACCGTAATTAACATTTTTGGAAGGTATTTTTACATCTGGTGCCATGGCATAAATTATCTTTATAAATAAGAAAACAAAGAATAATGAGAATGGACCTTGTAAAAAATTAAATACAGCCTGAATTTTCTCGGTTACAAAAGGATTTAAATTAACATACTTTATTAACTCTATTATTTTATTACCAAACAATGGGAAAATTAAAATAAATAGGAAAAGTAATACAATAAACACTGTCATTACTAAAGCTTTAATCTTACGATAAATATAGCCTTTATCTTCAATACCATAAATCATATTTGAAGTAATAATGATGGCTGAAGCACCACTGGATGCCGTAAAAAATCCAATAAATAAAGTAATAAAGAAAGAAAATGATAAACCACTTACCGAAACTATTGGAATAATCATTTGGCTAATAGTACTTCCAAAAGCCTTCGTTACAAATTCTTCAATAAACCCAATTGATAAGTTTAATACCGCTGCCCCATAACCAATAAGGGTTAAGATAGGTACAATCGAAAGAATAAAAGAAAAAGCAAGATGTCCTGGTAGTATCAGCATTTCTCTTCGATTAAGTACTTCCCAAAAGTTTTTAATAAACTCTTTTACTTTCATTACTACTCCTTAAGACTATTTTCTTGCTTTTTAATTTTCATATCCTCAACTGCTTCATTTAGAGCATCTTCAACTAATTTCTTATCACTATCAATCATACTATGACCAATAGATGCTCCAAAATCATAAGGCATATTTTTTAACTCCTTAGTTAATTTCTTTATATAACTTACAACTTGTCTTTCATCATAGCCAACTAAATAAATTAAAAATTCCGTTCCATCAGTTCTTACAATATCACTATTATCAAGTTGTGTTCTAATTAAGATATTAGCAGCAGCTTTAATTTGAGCATCGCCCTTTTCATATCCTAAAGTATCATTTATTTCTTGAATTCTATTTAAATCAACAACCACCATAGCTTGAGGATAAATAGTATTTTTATTCCAAGATGACGCATTTTCCATTAAATAATTACGATTCTTTAATGAAGTTAATTGGTCAATATATCTTATTTTTTCTTCTTTTTTAATCTTTTTTGATATCTTAATTTTTCTAGCCCTTTTATATAAAGCATAAATTAAAATAACAAATATTATTAAAAAATATAATATATACTTAGCTATTGTTCCTAAAATAGTACCACTATCTAAAGTCTTTTTATAACTATTTAAGCCCTCTACTCTTATCATACTAGCATCACTCAAACTAATATAAGCTTTAAATAACTTAGTAAAAGCATTATCTTCTCTAACTTTAAAAGTATAAGGAATATTTAGACTATTTGCATATCTAGGACTATAATCTTTTAAAGTTGTACTAGCAACATCTAAATAAGTATCATAATCAACTACAGCAATCGCTCCACTCTTAGCAAGTTTTTTTAAATCACTTACCTTTTTATAAGTTTTTAAATCAATACCATTTATATTTTTTAAATTTTCATAAATAATACTATCTTGCATTACATATACTGTTTGATTTTGCAATGAATTCAAAGAATTAACTACTATATCATTTTTACGACTAGCTATAACATAATATTTTATATCCATATTAGTTGTTATAGTTTGATAATTATTAGTTAAGTTATAATAGTTAAAATATAAATCAATAGAATTATTGTTAATTGCATTAGTTAATTGTTTATAAGTACGATACTTAATATATTTAAAATCAACCCCAGCCATTTCACTAAAGTTTTTTAAATAAACAGATACAATTCCCCCATAATTTCCCCCTAAAATAATTTCATAAGGATTATTGTTTACAAAACCATAATTATAAATACGCGATGTTAATTCTTTTTGTTCTACTTCACTTAACTTAATACTTTTTACTAAAGTATTTTTTAAATTAGTATTAAAGGCATTTTTATATTTTTTATTATGCCATTTATTATAATATTTTTTAATAACACTACTAAAGTTATCATCTAACATATAATAACCATAATATTTTTTTATATCACTAAATTCATAAACAACACTATAGTTTTTTTCTAAAATATCACTAGTTAATTCATACTTAGGTACCATTATATAATCTAAATCTTTATTAAAGCTTTCTTTTAAGGTATCATAAGTATCAAAACTTTTAAATTCAATATTTTTATCTTCATTAAAATAACCTTTAATATAATCGGCATCACTCTTTAAAACACCTATTTTAATATCTTTTATAGCCTCAATATTATTATAATAAACATAATCTTTCTTTAATAAGACATAATTATCAGCATAAAATTCTACAAATTTATCATTTTTCGTATTAGTAGCAATAAAACCACTAGTTATATTTTCATCTTTACTAGTATAAGTTATAGGATTTATTTTTAAGTTATATTCTTTACCTAAATCATTTAGAAAGTCATAAAATACTCCAGCCCCACTTTTACCAAAGATATCCAAGTCATTAATAACATTGACATTTAAAACAGTTGATAAATTATTATTAATCCATTTATTTTCTTCAACCGTTAATTTATTTTCATCATTTAGGATATTTACAACCACTAAAGAAGCTACTGCGACTATTATTATACCCACAAATAATATGAAAATCAGTCTAACTTTTTTTGCCATTTTACTCACCATCATCACTTACTGGATTATTATTATTCCAAATCAAGTTTGTACCATTAACATTCTTTGAGCCCATGATTGTAAAACCATCACTTGTTTCATTTTTTTCACTTACTAAAGTAAAATGAATATCATAGAATGCTTTTTCCTCATCACTAAATTGTTCTAAAGTCTTAACGGCGATTGCTTTTGATGTTTCTAAATCAGCACCAGCTTCAAAAGCAATACGAATATAAATGATTTTACCACTTACTTCAATCTTAGCATCCTTAACATTTTTTCTTTGTTTGATATCTTCGACAACACTATTCTTTTTATCATCAGTTATAGCAACTGCTTCAATGCCATCTAATCTATCACCATACTTTGACCCACCATTACCAAAATAGAAATATTTAAGTAAAAGAGCCGCACTAATACCTATACAAGCAATAATAATTAAAACCATAAAACATATCGCTTTATTATTACGAATAAATTTTTTCAAAATTACACCTCTTTCTGTAAATTGATTATACTATATTTTTTTAATTTTTACTAGTTTGACCTAAAAAACTTTCTAAAGTATCAGGATTCCAAATCGTAATACCCAGACTCATTGCCTTATCATATTTTGAACCAGGAGCATCACCAACAATAACAACATCAGTCTTTTTACTAACTGATTCGACAGTAAATCCGCCACGCAATTCAATTTCTTTTTTAATTTCCTCACGACTTCTACCTGGAATAGTACCCGTAATAACAAATTTTTTATCTTGAAAATTAGCATCTAAAGTTTTTTTCTCACCTAAATAAGTCATATTAAGACCTAGTTCCTCTAACTTAGATATTAATATTCTATTCTTAGGATTATCAAAATAAGTACTAATATTGGTAGCCAAGACAGTACCAATATCTTTAATATTTTGTAATTCTTCTATCGATGCATTCATCAAATTACGCATTGTCTCATATCGGGATGCTAATAACTTGGCGGACTTTATTCCAATACCACTAATACCTAAACCATTAATTAATCTTTCTAAAGAATTATGTTTACTATTTTCAATCGAAATTAATAAATTACTAACACTCTTATTACCAAAACCTTCTAATTCAATTAAATCTTCTTTATCCTTACTTAGATTATAAATATCTGGTATATCTTTAATTAAACCCATATTATAGAAGTCCTCAACAATTTGTTCTCCTAAACCATCAATATTCATAGCATCTCTGGAAATAAAGTGAATTAAAGCATTAATTTGTCTTGCTGGACAAGCTTCATTTGGACAATATAAATCAATTTTCGAATCAGTTAATTCTAACTTTGTACCACAAATAGGACAGTTAGTAATCATTTTATAGTCTTTTTCTATGCCACTACGACGTTCTAAAACAGGTCCTACTACCTCTGGAATAACATCTCCAGCTTTATGTAAATAAACATAATCTCCTATTTTTAAATCTTTACTTACTATATAAGGATAATTATGTAAGGTAGCTCTTCTAATTGTTGAACCAGCTACTTTAATAGGCTCTAAAACAGCATTTGGAGTTATCTGCCCCGTACGTCCTACAGTACAAACTATATCGGTTAAACGTGTAATAACTTTCTCTGCGGGAAACTTATAAGCAACTGCCCATTTTGGATATTTAACTGTATAACCCAATGTTCTTTGGGCACTTAAATCATTAACTTTAATAACAATACCGTCTATTTCATAAGGAAGTTCTGGTCTATGAATAGTCCAATAATCAATATAAGCTAAAACCTCATCTATGTTTTTACAGATTCTATTATTAGGATTTACTGGTAATCCACAGTTTTTAAGTAAATCTAAGGTATCACTATGATGTTGTAAATCTGTATTAGGTAAATGATACAAAACGATATCTAAATTACGTTCACGCGTAATACTACTATCTAACTGACGAATAGACCCAGCCGCTGCATTTCTTGGATTTTGAAATAATTGTAGACCACTTTTAGCACGTTCTTCATTTAATTTATTAAATACTTTTTTTTGCATATAAATTTCACCACGAACTTCAAGGTCAATTTTTTTATGCAAAGTAAGAGGCAGTTTCTTTATTGTACGCACATTATGGGTAATATCTTCCCCAATAATGCCGTCTCCACGAGTTGCCGCTGATACAAAAGCACCATCTTTATATATTAAAGATACAGCTAAACCATCCATTTTAAGTTCACAAGAATAAGCGACATCGCCTACTTCTTTTCTAACCTTATTATCAAAATCTCTAACCTCATCATAGTTAAATACATCAGATAAACTAAACATTGGTGTTGGGTGCGTTACTTTCTTAAACTCAGCAATTACTTCATTTCCAACCTTACTAGTAGGCGAATTTTTTAATTTATATTCTGGATATTCATTTTCTAACTTAATTAGCTCATCCATTAAAGAGTCATATTCATTATCCGTTAAAGTTGGATTATCATTAACATAATATTCTACATTAGCTTTATTTAAGACACTACATAAATATTCTATTCTTTCTTTGATATTAGTATTATTTAACATAAGTATTATTCCTTTCATACTAATTAATTTTATCACTTTTTATAAACTTAAAAAAGTACAAAGAATTAACTTTGCACCTAAATTGCCATACATATTATAATAACTATAAATAATCTAATTTTTAAGCTTTATTAAAGAGTAAAACCATCAGTAATTTTTTTATATCCATCTTTTAATAATAGCAATCTAGTATATCTAAATGTTGGAGCCATTGTCCCTTCTGCTCTAGTTAACCAATCACTAATTTCTTCTAAAGATTTAGTCTTAACATTTTCATAAAAACGTGTTGCATCATTTATTTTGCGTAAACACAATTTTTTAACTATTAAAACCTCAATATTATTATTTAAAAATATCTGCATTAATTCTTGATTAGTATCTTTACTACTTTTATTAGAATATCTTTTTAATGCTTCTAATATTTTTCTCTCTACTTGATAATCACTTAATATTCTTTTCTCAATATCTGTTAGTTTGCTACCTTTTTTTGCTTTTATTTCTTCTAATTTTGCTTTATCTTCTTCACTTTCATAAGATAACCAATAAATCCATTCTTTTATAAGTTCATTTGCAAAGTCAGAATCCATTGTTTCAGTTTTGCTTCCACTTAAAATATTTTCATTCTTCATTTAAATACCCCCCTAAATATTTTATCAACAGTTGCTTTTTATCAATGTTACTTATAATAAACCAATTTTTTCTATTAGTCAATAACATATTTTTTGTTGAAAGACAACTAATCTTATATTAACAATTAATACTTTAAGGGCTATTTAATAAAATTCCATTTATCAAGACTTAGTTTCCTTTTACAATAATCAACAGCTAAATTATGATTATGCTAAAGCTTAAATTATTTTATCTAAATTTTGCATAGCAAGCACTAATCCTCTTTTTAATAACAAAAATCTTACATATCTAAGAATTGGAGCAATCACTTCATCAGTACTAACTAACCATTTATCTATTTCTTCTAAAGATTCATTTTTAGCACTTTGATATATTTTTTAGCATCATTAATTTGTTTATCACTCAATTTTTTAATAATCAAATTTTCGATTTTAGTATCTAAAGATTTATAAACTAATATTCTTTTATCTCGACTTAGATTTTTATTTGGATATTTCTTTAAAACTTTTAAAAAAGTTAGCTCTTCTTGATAAGTTCTTAATTTCTCACTCTCTTGTTTAGTTAAATCTTTTGCTTTTTTATTAGTTATAACGTCTATTTTTTTTGGGTATTACAATCAACATAAGATAGCCAAAAATCCATTCTTAAATCATATCGTTTTTACTAATATAAAATACCTAAATTAATTAATTCTAAATTAAAAAGTTATCATCTTTCTTAACTGATATTATCTATTTTTAAACCACCTTTAACCATAATTCAATAAATAAATTCTATTCTAAAACACATATTTATTTTTTTATTTATCAAAAGAAAAAAGCATGAAACAAAATTCATACTTAAACTATTGCAAAAATTTAAAATATTACTCTTCAAAATCACACTCTGAATTAGAACAAGCAATCTTTTTACCTTTCTTAACTAAAATGCTCTTACACTTTGGACAAGATTTATTAATTGGTTCATACCAACTAGCAAAATCGCATTTAGGATAATTTGAGCAACCATAAAAATCTTTACCACGTCTAGTTTTCTTTAAAAGAATCTTACCGTCACATTTAGGACAATCCATTACTTCAATTTGAACTGGTTTTTCTTTTTTTATATATTTGCAAGTTGGATAATTAGAGCAAGCTGTAAATTTACCAAAACGACCATTTCTAACTACTAAAGGACTATTACATTCTGGACATAACTCTCCCGTTTCTTCAGCTGGTTTCTTTTCCATATGATGAAAAGCATCTTGAACAAGTGGTTCAAACTCACCATAAAATTTCTTTAAAAGTTCAATATTATTTAACTTATTATCAGCAATTAAATCTAAGTCTGTCTCCATATTAGCAGTATATTTAACATTAACTATCTTACTAAAATATTCTTGTAATTTATCGGTAGTTTCAATGCCGATATCCGTTGGTACAAACTTCTTATCTTCTAAAGTTACATAACTTCTTGTTTTCAATGTATCAATAATTGTAGCATAAGTACTTGGTCTACCAATACCTAAAGATTCTAATTCTTTAATTAAACTACTTTCTGTATATCTTGGTGCTGGTTTCGTAAAGTGTTGTGTTTTTAAAACATCATCAGTACTTAAGATTTCTCCTTCTTTTAACTCTGGTAAAATAGTATCTTCTTGCTCTTCATACTTAGCATAAACTTTTAAATAACCATCAAAAGTTAAAATAGAACCAGTTGTCTTAAATTTATAATCATTATTATCTAAAATAACCGTTGTATTTTCTACTTTAGCATCAGCCATTAAACTAGATAAAGTCTTATAATAAATAATGCTATATAATTTATATTCATCAGGAGTAAGGTAAGCTTTAAGACTTTCCGGAGTACGATTAATTGAAGTTGGTCTAATACCTTCATGGGCATCCTGCATGTTTTCATCTTTTTTACCCACTTTAACCGAACCAACATATTTTTTACCATAATTTTCTTCGATATATTGTAAAGTATCGTTAATAAATATTGGAGACATACGAACTGAATCAGTACGCATATAAGTAATTAAACCAATAGTTTCACTACCAATATCAATGCCTTCATATAATTTTTGAGCCACTTTCATAGTTTTCGAAGAAGCAAAACCTAAACGATTAACGGCAGTTTGTTGTAAAGTTGAAGTTTTAAATATTGGTTTAGAAGGTCTTTTCTTACTTTTTTTAGTAACTGACTCAACTTTGTATTCTTTATTTAATTTAGCTAAAATAGCATCAGCTGCTTCTTCATTTTTTATTTCTATATCTTTGTCTTGATATTTAAAGGCCTCAGCACTAAAATCATTAAAATTAGCTGTAATAGTCCAATATTCTTCAGGAACAAAAGCTTTAATTTCTCGTTCACGGTCAACAATTAACTTTAAAGCTACTGATTGAACACGTCCAGCTGACTTACCACCTGTTTTAGATTGCATTAATTTAGATAATCTAAAGCCGATAATACGGTCAAGCATTCTTCTAGTTTCCTGCGATTTTACTAAATTATCATCAATCTTTCTCGGATGCTTAAATGCTTCTATTACAGCAGGTTTAGTAATTTCATGAAACTCAATGCGATCATAATCTTTATCTTTTAATTTTAAAGTATCAAATAAATGCCATGAGATAGCCTCTCCTTCGCGGTCGGGATCGCTTGCTAGATATATTCTATTGGCTTCTTTCACATCTTTTTTTAATTCTTTAATAATACTAGATTTTCCTTTAATAGCAACATAATCTGGTTTAAAATCATTTTCCACATCGATTCCTAAACCATATTTACCTTTAGTTGAAAGGTCTCTAATATGTCCTTTACTAGATACTACTTTATAATCACTGCCTAAGTATTTTTCAATTGTTTTACTTTTAGCAGGGGACTCTACTATTACTAAGTTTTTCTTTTTTTCCATAACATCACTTTCTTTTTTATATTTTAATTTTATTATTTAATATTTTATTTCTCTTTTAGCCATTTTATTATACAAAAATGTCAAACGCTGTAATAGTAACATAGTATTTTTATCTTTTCAAGTAGCAAAATCAAAAAAAGCAAGTATTTTTTACTTACCTTTCTCTTCTTAAAAATTATTCGTTGCTTTTGTTACTGGCCGCCTCTTCAAAACTAGTATTACTATTTTCTAAAGTATCATCATTAGTTTTTAAGCCATTTTCTAAATAAGCAAAATAATTAGTCTTTATGGCCAAATTATCCATTTTCATTTCATTTTTAACTCTGGTATTAATACTTATTATTTCTTCATCAGTATACTTATCAGCACCAATATAATTTATTTTACCCTTAGTAGCATCATAATAAGCCTTATCAGTACGCCAAGACCCATCGGCAAATACTACAATTTCTTCATAAGAATCACTTAAAAGATCGGTACCACCATAAAGACGAGGATCATAATCTAAAGCAAATAGATTAGCAAGAGTTGGTAAAATATTAACAAAAGTTGTATAATCATCAAACTTTTTAGCCTCTAAGCTTGGATTATAAATAATAAATGGTGTTCTATCGGTATCGCCATTACTTGATGTATCATATTTAGCTATCTGGGCAAAAGCATCATCACTTAAACCATATGGATAATGATCAGCAAATAACATAATTACAGTATCTTCTAGTTTACCATTATCTTCTAATTCCTGTAGCAACTCGCCTATAGCATTATCAACTATCTTTAACTTCGACATATATCTTTTAGCCGTAATATCCCAATCTTCATCTTTATATAAATCTAAATACATATCACCGGTTTTACTAGAATTCTTATAAGTCATATGACTAGATACCGTTGTTAACCATGCCATATATTTATCTTCATCAATAAAGTGAGGTACAGCCTTTTCTATAAGCTCAACATCACTTGGCCAAGGTTGATATTCACTTCCTAATTTAATTCCTAATTTATTAACATCATAATAATTTTGACTGCCCATATTAGGATGATATATACTTCGGTAATAAAAGTGATCTGTATAATCATGATAACTACTCGTATGATAATTAGCCCTATTAAATAAGTTAAATAATGATTCATAATAAGTATTATCTTTATAAGTATTGATAGTACAAGTATTATTAATAGTATATAAAGAGGTTATTCCTGTCATTTCATTATTACCAGTCGAACAAGCATTTCTTGGGGAGAAAGCATTTTCCCAAGACCAACCATTATTATATAATTTAGCAAAGTTAGGAAAATATTCTGGATAATTCTTTAAAACATTACTACCCGATTCAATCATTAAAACAATTAAATTTTTTCCTTTAAACATCCCTGTATAATCATTTTTACTCGTAATTTCTTTACTCATAAAATAACTGTTTAAAGTTTTATAATCTTTATTAGTTTCTGTCTCTTGTAGGGCATCCCAAGCCGTATCATCAATAGTTCTACTATAATTAGTTACTTCCTTAGGTTCATATTTTGCAAATGTCTCCGCTGTTTGTTCATGTTTAATAACTAATGATTTAATATCTAAAAATTCATAACCTAAAAGTCCATATTGACTAACAGCAATATTTTGCATCGAAGGATTCTTATATAATTCTTTATTACTTACGATTTGCATTTTATCTTGCATGAAACTAAAATTAATTGTGCCATAATAAAGACCACAAGTAATAATAGTGACAAAAACAGTTATACAGCGAACCACATTATATTTATATTTTAAAGATTTATCAATAAACTTTTTATCTAAAAAGATAAAATATAAAACATATAAAATAGGTATTATAAAAAGCGTATAAAACCAAGGATTAAGACTCGTAAAAAAGTCGCCAATAAAATATTCGATAGCATGTGCCTGACTTGCTGTTCCTAAGGACATATAAGTACCTAAGTAATTATGCATTCCGCCTTGGGCTGTAAATAAGATTCCTAAAAGAAATAATAAAACGCAAACTATTATATTTGCATACTTTCGTTTTAAAAAACTAATAAGTAAAGAAATAATATTACTTAATATAATACATCCTAAAAAGATTCTTAAAACAGACCAATTAAAAACACTTAAACCCATAATTACTTTAAAAATTATTTCTAAAAGAAATATTCCCATAGTTAATAAACAACTATAACAAACCACTTTGTTGTTATAAATTTTTTTCATACTTTACTTCCTTTTTACTACATTATCAATTATACTTTTATTTAACCAAATTTTCTACTTAAAATTTCTTATTTTACATCCTTTGTTATAATTATTTTTTATATTTTTTAACTGGTCCATAACTAAAACGATAGTTATCCAAAGGACCATATTTTTCTAACATTTCTAAGTGAAACTTTGTTGGATAACCTTTATGTTTTTTAAAACCATACATTGGGTATAAATCATCTAACTCATCCATCATGTGATCTCTAGTTACTTTAGCAACGATGCTAGCAGCCGCAATAGAAGCTGAGGTAGCATCACCATGAATTATACTCGTACTAGGCATAGATAGATTTAAAGGCATTGCATCAATTAATACATGTTCAGGTTTTATTTTTAAAGAATTAATTGCCTCATACATAGCTAACTTAGTTGCTTCATATATATTTACTTCATCAATCGTTGCGGCATCAATCATTCCTACCCCATAACATATTGCATCTTTAATTATTTTAGGATATAACTCTTCTCTTTTTTTCTCACTTAATTTTTTGGAATCGTTTAAACCATCTAAATGGTAATTAATTGGTAATATAACTGCCGCTGCAACAACTGGACCAACTAAAGGACCACGACCTACTTCATCAACACCACAAATGAATTTTATTCCTTGTTTATATAGTTCTTTTTCATATTTTAAAAGGTCTATTTCTTTTTTCTTAAGTGTTTTTGTCTTCTTATTTGTATCTTTAGCTTTTTTAGTTAAAGTTTTCTTCGACTTAGCTGTATCTATATCACTTTCTTCGATTTTTTCTTGTTCTTTAGTTAACTCTTCTGTTTTTCTACTACTTTGTTTTTTCATAAATCTTCAACCTTATCAAATGTAATATTTTTTATTTTTTCTAATTTTATTTCATTAATTATATAGGTGCTTACTCTTCTATAATCAGCTTCGCCCCCTTTATTTAAAGCCCCAATTTTTCTAGCAATAACATTATAAGCTTCTTCAAAGTCATCTAAATTTTCTAAGTTATAGCGGCTACTTAGTATCTCTGGATAAAATTTTTCTAACTTTAAAAGAATATGGCAAGCTACTTTATCAAGAGGTAATATATCTTCTTTAATCGCACTCATACAAGCTAAATTTAAAGCCACTGTTTCTTGTTCTAACTTTGGCCATAATATACCTGGAGTATCTAAAATAACAATGTTACTATTAGTTTTTAACCATGTAAGACTTCTAGTAATACCCGGATTATTCCCAACTTTACTAACCTTTCTACCAGCAAGACGATTTATTAAGGTAGATTTACCAACATTAGGTATACCAAGAACACAGGCATGAATTAAGTTACTATTATTACCTTTAGTTTTCTTTTTATCTAGTTTTTCTTGCATAACCATATTTATTGTATTAACTAATTTTTTTAAATCATCCTTATTATCAGCATTAATAGCCACTACACTATATCCCTTATCAGTATAATACTTACTCCATTTTTTCGTATCATCACTATCCGCTAAATCAGATTTAGTCATTACTAAAATATGTGGTTTAGTTTTTAAGATATCTTCACTTCCGATTATTTTTGATGAATAAGGAATTCTTGCATCAACAAGTTCTAAAACTACATCGATTAAGTCTTTCTTTTCTTCTAACATTTTCTTTGTTTTAGCCATATGACCTGGATACCAGTTGATACTCGTTGATGGTAAATTTTTTGTATCTTCGTTCATTTTTTTATTTTTTCTCATTTCTCTTTTTGAATGCATATCCATTATTTATCACTTCCATTCTC
>HF993075.1 GCA_000433475.1 Mycoplasma sp. CAG:956 | reverse complement strand
CAGGTGCTCTAACCAACTGAGCTAAGCGTCCGTACATACATTTCAAAATATACCATTTTATTGCTTAATTGTCAATAAAAATAATATTATTTTATCTTGAAAGTTTTCTTTTTCCTTCAAGGCATTTATAATTTATCAAATTTTTAAGCATAAGTCAATTACTTGATGTTAATTTGTGAAAAAAATATGGCATAAAATGAACGCAGCGGTAATTCCACAAGCATCAGCAAATAATCCAACCTTTAAGGCATACTTACTTTTAGTAATTTTAATGCTGCCAAAATACAAAGCTAAAACATAAACGGTCGTGTCAGTACATCCTTGCAAAACACTAGCAACAAAGCCATAAAAAGAATCAACACCATACTTAGTAAAAATATTATTCATAATAGCCAGAGAAGCATTTCCAGAGATAGGACGTAAAAGAGCCATAGTAGCAACTTCATTAGGAATATTAACTTTTGCAAATAAATTACTAAATGGGCTTAAGAAAAAATTGATTACCCCACTTTTTACAAATAAATTAATAGCAAAAACCATACCAACTACTGCAGGAACTATATCAAAAACTGTTTTAATACCTTCTTTAGCACCTTCTAAAAATTTATCATAAATATCAATTTTCTTAAAATAACTATAAATAATTATAATTAATACTAAAACAGGAATACAATAATTCATAAGACTCCTTTCTTTACCCTTTATTCTTCTTTCTAATAATATAATCTAAAGTTAAACCACATATTGATGATACAGTTGTAGCAATTATACTAGGTAAAATTATACAAGTAGGATTTAAACTACCATGAGACATTCTAAGAGCGATGGTAGTTGTAGGTATTAAAGTAACTCCAGCGGTATTTAAAACTAAAAAAGTTATCATAGCTGTCGAAGCCGTATCTTTATTTTTATTTTCTTCTTGCATACTAGCCATAGCTTTAAGACCAAAAGGAGTTGCAGCTGAACCCATGCCTAACATATTACAGGCTATATTAGAGGCTATATAATCGAGTGACTTGCTATTTTTATTTAAAGAAGGAAATAATTTACAAAGAAAAGGTCTTATTAATTTACCAAACTTTTCTAAAAGACCACTAGAACTAGCAAGACTCATTATACCCATCCATAAAATAATAATTGGAGCCATATCTAAGCATAAATTTAGACCACTATAAACAGCATTTAGTATTTCTTTATTTATAAATTCGACATTACCAGTTAAAAGACTATATATAATAGCACTACCACATAAAAAGACCCATATTAAATTAATCATAGACTTCCCTTCTTAAGTTTTATTTTTAATTTCATATTATAACTTTTTAATAAATTGATATTACTTTTTCCAAAATTTAAAGAAATTAAGTATTTTCTTTAGGAAGCTTTCTTTATTACTAGAATTATTGTTACTTTTATCTTCGTTTTTAGATACATAAATGGGTACTTTACTAATTATTTTATTATCTAATTTTATTAAACACTCTCCTACTATTTCATTATCTTCATACTTTGATTTCTTTTCTAATTCGTAGTTAATAGTAATTTTCTTTTCTTCAGTAGGTGTTAAAAGAACGTTAATATCTTTAGCAATATATAAATTATTATAGAAGACATTATTTGGAATAGTTATTTTGCCTTTTTTTAAGATATTAACTTTATTATATTTATTAAAATTCTTTTCATATAAGTATTTATGAGTATCAAAGTCATCAGGGTCATTTAGAGTTACTATTACTAATTTTTTATCATCTTTTAAAGCAGCAGTTACTAAAGTTCTTCGGGCTAGTTTAGTAAAACCAGTTTTTCCAGCAATCGTATATTTATAACTAGTTAATAATTTATTTTTATTATACCAGTCATAGGTTTTATAATTTGTCGTTGCAATATGTCTTTTAGTACCACTAATTTCAACAAATGTTTTATTATCTATAGCATAACTCATAAGTAAGGCCATATCATAAGCAGTAGAAGTATTACCTAGTTTTTCGTCATTTTCTAAGCCACTAGAGTTTATAAAGGTAGTATTTTCCATGCCAAGATTTTTAGCCTTATCATTCATCATTCTTACAAATTCATCCATACTACCAGCAATGCAGTTAGCTATTTCGATAGCGGCATCATTACCACTTCTTAAAAGAAGACCGTATAATAAATCTCTTAAAGTTATTTCTTCATCTATTTCAACATAAATATTAGAGCCATAAGCTTTTAAAACATCTTTATCAATCTTAACCTTATCATCTAAGGAGCCATTTTCAATAGCTATTATAGCTGTCATTATTTTAGTTGTACTTGCTATAAGCTTTTTTTCTTGCGTATTAGCGCCTTCGATTACTCTTTTACTATCAGCATCCATTACTATATAACTAGAAGTACCATAAACTTTAAAGGGAATTAAAAAAAGAATAAGTAACCATAAGTATTTCATATAGTATCACCTAAATAACTATATGAGTTATACATTAATAGTAGACTTATTTCTTTTTTAAAGATTTTTTTATTAAGTAAGCTTAAAATAGACTGCTTATGGATCCTAATAAAACTTTGCTTAAGATGAAATAACCAATTATTAAGATAGTTATAAAACAAGCTAAATTAAAATATATTTTAGTATCTTTTTCTAATTTAATTTCATCATTAATAAGTTCATATAATATTAAGAAGGAATATATAATACCACTCATAGCAAAGATAATTCCTAGTGGGGTCCAAATCTTACTTACAATTGGAGATAGAATCATCGAACCAGCAATCATTGGAATAGCACAAGTAGCTGATATAGATAATGACTTTATAAATTTTATTTCTTTTTTAATAATTAGACTAGCTATATAAAAGATGGCTGCAATGCCTACAATAGCACCGGCATAAATTAGAAAGTTTTTAAATATAACAGAAAACCATTTTATATTTTTTAAATTACTCCATTGCCATGTATATTTATAACCAGATCCATAGACATATTTAGAAATATGAACAACACTAATAACTGTGGATATTAAATTAATAATTGTCATTATAACAGTGATAATTAGGCTTAAAATTATTGAAGTTTTAGTATCACTTAATTTGCTTTCTTTTTCTTTATAAGTTTTAAATGGTTTTAATAATACATTTACAAGATACATTAAATAATCATAAATAACAAAACTTACTTGCGAGTTTTTTATAGCAGGATTTGGGACTGTATTATTTATTGTTTGATTATTTATATATGGTGATTGTCCTGTTATATTATTATTTACTGATTGATTAACAGGACTTTGTTGATTTAAATTTTGATTAGCTAAATTAATAGATGAATCTATATTATTTGAGGTTGTATTTTGTGTATTTAAAGTTTTTAAATTACTACCACATTTGATACAAAAGTTAGAAGTATCATTATTATTAGTGCCACACTTTGGACAAATCATATTACATTATCCTTTCTTAATTTTTTTTTTGAATATTAACGAATTTTTTCTAATAAAACTCATATACATCACATCCTTTACAAAATAAGTTTTATTTTAATGAATAGTTAGTTTGTATTATGAAGTAATTATAAACCCTAATCTATGCTGATCTTTTCTATTCTTATTAATTATATCATATTTGTAATATTAATGATAATCTATTTTATGTCTTAGATAGTGTTTCCAAAGTGTGGAGATTTCAAAGACAAATGCTTATAAATAAATAAAAAAGAGCAAAAAAAAGAATAAGTAATCATAAGTATTTCATATAGTATCATTTAATAACTATATGAGTTATAACTTAATAGTAGACTTATTCTTGTTTTTTATTTTCTTAGTAAGATATATCACTTTTATAAACTTCAATTACTGGTCTTACACCTAAAATACCATCCTTATTAGCAGGAGCACTATGAATTCTTCTAGCAGTGGCATAGAAAAACCAAGCATAACTAGCAGGTGTAAATCTAGGTGTTTCTAACCAAAAGCCATCAAAATTAGTAGTGTTTTTAGTTGTAAAATTGGTGTATGATTAACTTATGATAATGCCTTAAGTATTAACTTTGAGACAAATTCCAAAGTTATTGACCGAATTTTGCTAGTTAACTAACAGCAACTTTAATTAAAAAAATAGTATCTGTTAGATAAAATAAATCCTCTTTATTTAATTTAATGTTTTTAATTATTATTTTAATCTTTACTTTATAATCACCTATTTGGTAGCACCATTTGACAATTTATATCTTTTTTATATACTTCTTGCTTTTATAATAATATTTAATTAAGTATTAAGGGATAGACTTAAATAATTTAATTATTTTCTTTTAATTAAAGAATATAAGCCTAATAAAAATAGAATAAACCAGATATTAAAGATAATATATTTTAAATATTCTAAAAAAGTATAACCTATTGCTAACATATTAAGGTTTAAAAAAGCAAATACTAAGTAATTACTTATAAAAAGAGTACTAATTAATTTAATAAATATTATATTCATAATAAAATATATTTCTATTTTAAAAAAAATATTATATAATTAACTAGGTGATTTTGATGGAATTAATTAAGTATGTGATCTTAGGTATTATCCAAGGTTTAACAGAGCCTCTGCCTATTTCTAGTAGTGGTCATTTATTAATATTTAGAGAATTATTTAATACTAATATGTTTAATGATCTAAACTTTGAAGTTATGGTTAATTTTGGTTCGTTTATTGCAATTTTAATTATCTTCTGGAAAGATATTGTTAGATTGGTAACTAGCTTTTTTAAATATTTATTTGCTGATAAAAAAGATAAGAAAAAATACTATGAAGATTTTAAATATTGTATGCTAATTGTCGTAGGATCTATTCCTGTTGGTATCATTGGTTTAATATTTAAAGATAAAATTGAGGCAATTGCTAGTGTTAAAGAAGTAGGTTTTGCTCTTCTAATTACGGCTTTAGCATTATTCATCGTAAAAAATAGTAAGGGTAAGAAAAAAGATAATGAAATAACTTATAAAGATGCTATTATCATTGGTTTATTTCAAATGTGTGCCCTACTTCCAGGGTTATCTCGTAGTGGTATGGTTCTTGTTGGTTGCTTACTTTGTGGCTTAAATAGAGAATCTTCTTTAAAATATACTTTTATGTTATATTTTCCAGTTTCTGTTGCATCTTTTGGTTTAAGTAGTATTGATGTTTTAAAGAGCGGGATTGCTAGTAATTTATTATTAAGTTACTTCTTAGGTATGGTTGCTGCTGGTATTGTAACTTACTTTACTTATCAATGGTTATCTAAAATTGTACAAAATGGGAAATTATGGAAATTTTCTATTTACTGTGTAGTTGTAGCCTTATTTATCTTTATTTACTTTAGATAGTATCTATAATCACTAAAAGACTTATCGGGTTTGATAAGTCTTTTTTATATATTAAGTAGCTCTACTCTATTTTACCATTTTTAATTTCTATTACTTCATCACATAAATTTATGACATCGTCTTTAAGATGAGTAGCAATAATAATAATTTTATCTTTTTTAATACCTTTTAGATATTCTCTAATTTTTAAAACTGTTTCATCTTCAACCCCATTAAACGGTTCATCTAAAATCATAATTTTAGGTTTTTCCATTAAAACTTGAGCAATACCTAATTTTTGTTTCATGCCTAAAGAATATTTTTTAAAAGATTTATTATCATTGGCTAAATTAACTAATTTTAAAGTATCTTCAATTTCTTTTTGACCGATTATATTTTTTATAGAAGCAATCATAAATAAGTTGTCAAAGGCATTTAAATCTGGTATATAATTTGGTCTTTCTATTAAGGCAGCAATACTTTCAGGAAAAACTGGTTCTTTAGCTAAATCTTTATTATCTACTAAAACTATCCCTTCGGTTGGTTTTAAAAAGCCACAGATAACTTTTAGTAAGATACTTTTTCCAGAGCCATTACGACCTACCAAACCATATATTTTTCCTTCTTCTAAATTCAAATTAATATTATCTAAGATAACATTGTTATCCATTATTTTTGTTACATTTTTTAAAGTAATCATACTTACCTACTTTCTAAATCCGATATTGATATTACAATTTTTAATTATTTTTAAACTTAATAAAACTAAAATACTAATTATGATTAAATGATATATTCCACACATTAATAATTCTAAATATGCATTAGTACAAAATCCTAAGGAAAAAGCATAAAAGCCAGGATTAATGAATCTTAATATACTTTCGAAATTATAAAAATCAATGCTACTAGCTATTAATATTTCTAAAATCAAACTTATTATTACGGAGATTTTTTGATTATTAAATTTAGCTGATAAACTAAATTCTATTAGATTAAATTCTAAGAGTGTAAAGAATGTTTTTAAAATAATTAATGGTAGTGGTAAAAATTTATTGGTATAGTCCTTATAAAGCACTAGATGATAACTAGAAACTCCTCTTAAATTAATTGCTATGCCCATTAGTAATAGTAAGACTAGCATATAATAAGCTATAATCATTAAACTGTTTTTTAAATAATATTTGAAATATTTTGTTCTTTCTTTTAATCTTAAAATAATATCATCTCTACTATCTAATAGTTGATAAAAATTTATAAATATTAAAATAAAGGTAGGATATAAGAAAGCTAGACAGAACTTATAACTTGACATAACGTATAGAAATATTGTCCAAAAGTTGGTAGCACCGCACTCAGCTGCTACAAAAAATATGCCTAAGAAAAGGTATCCTATTATAACCCAATTTATTTTTCTAGTAAGAAAAAACTTTAATAAATTATTATCCTTCAAAATTAATCACTACCTTTTCTTTATCTTTATAAATTATTTTAACTACTATAAATGAAATTATAAGAAAACTGCCAATAATAAATAAACAAGATAAAATATTTTCATTAGGAGTTAAACCATAGATGAGATCATAAATGAAACGCATACGTCCATTATCAAATGCCATAGATATAAAAGCACTTATGGCTTGTAGGGCAAAATCTAATACTATAAACGATATATAACTTGCTAGTAAGGCTACATAGTATTTTTTTATAATGTAAAAGAATATATAAACGATATTTAAATAAATAAGGGCAAATAAATACCACAGTAGATAGGTTAATATAACGTATAAAAAGGGATTAGTTATTATTCCACGCATGCCAAGACAAGTTATGCTACCATTACAATTTGCAAGTACTACTCCATATTTAACTATTCCAAAAGTTAAAAGTATTGTTGATACAATGTATAAAGGTATTACAGCTTTAAGGGCTGTTAAAAAGATATTTTTCTTTAAATACTTATGATAATCTTCTCTTAATATAGTATCTTTTAAGGCACTGCCAGAAAGTTCATAGAAAAACTTTTTTGTTGAGCAAAAAGCAAACAACATTGGTAAAATAACGACTAAATAATCATTAAAGTTTCCTAAAAGACCACTTTTCCAAAAGGCAAAGCCATCTTTATATTGAGGTAATGCAAATCCAAGTTGTTCGGGATATTTAATATTTATAAAAACCATAAAGGCAATTATTAGTAATGTTATAATAAATTCTTTTGATAGTATATAATTTTTTATTTTTTTCATATTTTCTATATTTCCTTTCATTGAATAAACTCCTTAACCTCTGTAATGATATAAAATTTCATTACACCTACAATTATAGGTTATAACTTATTAGTTGGTAAAGCAACAATTAGTTGCAAAGCAGTTGCGAAAAAAATTATGCAAATATTTAAACTTATTTTTGGTATTCTAATACATTATTTAAAAGGTTTATAAATTCAGCATAATCTTTGAAATTATTACATTTTTCTATACTACAATCTTTAGTATTATCGTACTTAATTAGCTTCATATCATTACTTATATCTTTTTTTATTAGGTTATAATAGTAAAAACCATAATCACCTGTTGGTATCAAAGAATATTGTTCTTTATCACCGTTAGAAATTGCTGTAAACTCATTATTGTCATAGTAAATATTGATATTATTATCTGCATAAATGTAATCATTGTTTTCTTTTGTAAACCCATAATTCAGTAAAATATCACTATTATTTGTTTCATTTAACTTGCACTTGTTTTTTTCTCTTAACTCGCTAGAATTTTGTTGGTTTAATAGAAAATCAATATTATCAATTTTACCAGTATTATAAAAAACGTTGCCAAAAAGTCCACATTTTTTTATTAATTTTAAATTGTATTCATTGGGATTTTTAAATAATTTTTCTTGCATGATGTTATCAATATTTGAAGACCTTAAAATATCTTTTCTACCATTTTCATCATAAGTATAAAGAATTATTTTACTAAAGTTTTTTAAAGGTTCTTTGCTATGAATCTCCAGATATCTATTTTGAATATTATTTAAAAATACACCAGTAAAAGTATTGGCATTTATCATATAGGTATTAGTTTTAAAGATGTACACAGTTATACCAATCAATATAATAATTAATAAAGTAAGTGCCATTAAAATTTTTTTAGAAAGTTTATTTTGGGCATGATTTTCTTTTTTATCAGTATTTTTTTCTATATTATCATTATTGATAGTTAGATAATCTTCTGGTAAAAGTTCTTTTAATGGTATAGATAATAAATTACTTAATTTTTTTAAAGTTTGAATATCTTTAGGAAAGCTAATATTATTTTCCCACTTAGAAATGTATTGTCTTGTATAATTAATATTATTAGCTAGTTGTTCTTGAGTTATTCCCTTTTTTATTCTAGCTTCTTTTAATATTGTTCCTTTATCTTTTTCTAAGTTTTCTTGCATGTATTGGCCTTTCTTAATTAATTTTATTGTACCATATTATAGTTATACATTCGCATAGTATTTTTCAAATTTATTATAATATAATAGCTTGTATAGCAATTTTTAAAACTTATTTTCCAAAAGTAAGTAAAAAATTTATTTTATCTTATCTTTAAAAGATAATAAGTTATTTTCTCCTTATAGAATTTATAACTTCGGCTAAAATGACTATGATAAGAGCGAATATTACTAGATATTTCCCTTTTTTCCATTCATAAAGGCCAGTATAAATCTACTAAAAAAAGTAATTTTGTTAGATTATAAATTAATAATTCTTAACAAGATTACTTTTTATTTTTTTAAGATATTCTTTATCTTTAATTTAATACTTTCTTTGTCATAACCTAATTGTTGCATGCTTTCTAATACTGTACCACTTGGCATAACATCATCAATACCAATAATATTATCATAAGAAGTATAACGACACCAGATATCTTTACCAGTAGATTCAATTACAATAACTTTACCAACTAAAAGATTATTTTTATCAGTATCATTCATCTTATCAAGTATTTCTTTACAAGGAACAGATACTACTCTTAAATCAATACCAGTTGTTGCAAGTTCTTCTGCTATTACTAAAGATAAGGTAACATCAAAGCCACTACTAATAATGGTTGCTTCTCTACTCTTACTATCACGAATAATATAAGCTCCTTTACTAACATCAGATGACTTACTACCTTTTAAAATATGGGTTATTTCATTACTTAAAACTAAACAAGTAGTTTTTTTAGCTCTTAAAATAGCACCCCAGGAACCAATTATTTCATTAATATCACTTGGTCTAAAAACTAATACGTTGGGTATGTTTCTTAAAATATTTAAAACTTCAAAGCTTGATTCAACTGCACCTTTTTTAGAATTACTAAAACCATCATGAGTAAAAATATAACAAACAGGTAGATTCATTAATGAATTCATTTTAATATCATCTAACATAGAATAAGCATATCTTAAATGAGTTGCTCCAAAGGTTTGAAAGCCATAAGAAGAAATACCACTTAAAATACTCCCCATAGCGGTCTCACGAACACCAAAAATTATATTACGGCCCCCATAATTTTTAGGAGTAAAATAGGCTTCTTTACGTAAGTTAACCCGACAACTTGAGGCCATGTCACTAGAGCCACCTAAAATAAAAGGAATTTTATCGGCTAAAATATTCAAAATTTTATTATTAGACTCAGTCATTTCTTCTTGATAGGTATTTTGAATTTTAAAACTATTCATATCAATATTAAAACCAATATCTTTATTATCAGCAAAATTTACTAACATTTTTATTTCATTAGAAGGATATTTAGCCATCGCATCATGATATTCTTGCCATAATTTATATTTCTTGCCTACCCTATTTTGAATATATTTACGATAATTATCTAATAATTTATCATCAATTTGAAATTTTTCCGTACTAAAACCATATTTTCTTTTTAAGCTTTCTAAGTCATCTTTAGTTAAAGGATGGTCATGAACAATATTGGTATTTTGGTTAAAAGAATCTTTGCCAATAACTGTTTTAATTTCAATTAAACTTGGTTTATTAGTAACTCTTTTAGCTCTTTTAATAGCTTTATCTATTTTATCAACAGATGAACCTTCGGCTACATAATCAGTTTGCCAACCCATACTAGAAAACTTTTTTAATATGTCATCTAGACTAGATTTTTCTAAACTATTGTCCATAGTCATATTATTAGAATCATATAAAACAATTAGATTACCAAGATTATAAAGACCTGCTAGGGAAGCAGCTTCCATAAATTGACCTGATTCAATATCGCCATCACTTATTAAACAATATATGTAATGATTAACTAGTTTTTGTCCTTTAATGTACTTACTTAATAGACTTTTATAGTATTTTTCTCCTATTGCCATTCCAATAGCAGCACTAAAACCATAACCAGCAGGTCCAGTAGTCATATCGATACCTTTTGTTTTTAACATATCATTTAAGATAGGAGTTTTACTATTAGGTTTACCAAAGTTTTTTAAATCATCTAAAGTAATATCAAAGCCTGCCATATACATATTTGCATACACAAGTCCTGATGCATGTGCCGCAGATAAAACTAAACGATCATGATTTAACCAATCTGGATTACTGGGCATAATGTTTAAATGTTCAGTAAAAAGGGTATAAATGATGCTACTAGCTCCTAATGAAATACCAGGATAACCTGCTTTAGCGGCATCAATCATATCAACACTAAGTATTTTTAAAAAGTTTAAATTTTTCTTTGTATCAGTTTTCATAATTCCCACTTTATCCTTTTTATTTTTTATCTTTTATAATTATTTTAATAAATCTGTACATAAAATATATAATTTATCCATGGCATCACGATTATCATTTTTAGCCATATTATTTTGCATATTTTTAAGTACCTTTGGATTATTAACTAAATGTTTAACTTCATTTGTTAAACCAAAACTAGTACGAAATCTTTTTCCATAACCATTTTTAGTAAAATATTTATAGTTAGCTATTTCTTGACCACCACTGGCATTTATCATTAAGATTGGCTTATGAAAATATAGGCATTCTGTTGATTGAGCTCCACCTGGTTTAGAAATGACAAAATCGCTTATCTGTAAAATTTCTGGAACGTTAGTAACAAAACCTAAGGTATGCACATTAGTAATATTATTATCTTTAATATAATTATCTACTATTTCTTTACTTTTCTTATTATTGCCAGCAATATAAATAATATCTAAATTTAAATTATTTTTCATAATTCTTTTGATATATGGAATAGAAGTTGTGGAGCCATTACCACCACCCCCAAAGAAAGTACAAATCAATCTATCGTCAGAAATATTTAACTTTTTAAGTAAAGTCTCTTTTTTGAAATTATTATCTGTAATGGGAGCAATAGGAATACCTAAAGGTTTAATTTTCTTTTTATCAATACCTCTTTTAACTAAAAAAGGTACTTCGCTTTTATCCCCTACTATTAAGTAATCATCACATTTATAATCATTTAACCATAGTTCACAAGATTCATAATCGGTTACAACGGTTACTAACTTAGAATTAATTAACCCCTTCTTATTATAATGACTAATTAAACTACTCCCAAAAAAATGGGTAGCTATTGTTAAATCAGGATTAAAATCTAGTAAAACTTTACGCATTTTTTTATTTTTAAATAAAACTGTGGATATATGATCTACTATATAACCACCTACCACTGTATTACTACCTTTATAAAACATATCATGAATAATTGGGGTTTTAAGCATAAAGAAAGAGTTAACTTTTTGACTAATTTTACCAATTAATGGCATGGCATAATCCATTAAATCAACACATTTTATTTCTAAATGGGGATTTTGTTCTAAAAAATACCTTTCAATGTATTTTCCTATAGCTTTATGACCATTACCATACGATGCATAGATTATTAATATTTTCTTTTTCATATTATATCCTCTAGAACAATTATACTAAAAGTTTAAAAAAAAGTATAGAACTAATCTTTTTTAGAATTGTCTATACTTTAAGTATTTATTTTTTAAGCAGAAAAGTTTATTCCTTCTAGCTTTTTATATATATCAATAAGACTATTAATAAATTCAGAATTTTTAATATCATTATAAGCAGTAGCTATTTTATTTTTTTCAGTATCAGTTGGATCGGAAATACTAGTAGCCTTACTTACATCATAATTATTAATTGAATTATCATTAGTTATACTATATTCAATATTTATCTTTTTATCATTAAAAGTAAAATTAATTATGCCTGATGTTTTATCATCACTAGTATAGGTATTAACAATAGAACCACTACTTTTAGTATCATTATTATAAATAGTATAATCTATATTTAAGTTACCACTTAAGTTTATTAATAACTCCCCAGCTTTTTTAGCATTTTTAACAATATATACTGTTAATTCTTTATTCTTTCTATTGTAATTAAAAGTAAATAAGTTATGATTTTTTTCACTCTTTAAGTTTAATAATACATAATCATCAGTTAAATATAAATCTACTTCAGCATCATTTAAGGCATAAATACTAATTTTTTTAATTTTGTTATTTTGAACATAAATATTAAATGTTCCATTAATAATCATTTCATTTAGAGCATCATTAAAGTTATCTTCACCTATTTTAGTAGCTTGATAATAGTTATTTAAAGATGCTATTATTAAAGATTTTAATTCTTTATTTTTAGATATATTAGTAATAAATTTACTTAGTGATTCTCTATTTAATGGATAAGAATATCTAGTTACTTTTTCTTCGCTATTATTAATAAGAGTTTTAGTTTTCTTTACTGTAATATATTTTTTATTTATAGATTTTTGTAAAACATCTTTTAATTCTTTAAATAAATGGGTTATATCACTATTATAGTTATTATCATTGGATAATTTTAGAATATTAGTAATAATTTTATTAATACTATCATCAGTATTTAATTCATATATATTATCTAAAAGGCTAGTAGATTCTAAGTAATATTTATCGTTTTGATGAAAATAGTTTAAATCATAATCTTTATATTTTAAATTAATATTAAAGAAGTTTTTATCTTGATAATTTTGAAAACCTAGATTTATTTTATCAGTACTATTATCATTACTTAGAGCTAATTTTAAGGTTGTATCGTCTTTAATATAGTTACTTAAATTTAATTTTTCAAATAAATTAGTGCTTATATTATAACCTTCAGAAATTATATCTTTAAAGTAACGAGATTTGTCGGTTAATCGGAATATAACAAATATAGAAGTAATGATAAGCAGAATAATGACTAAAATAGAGGTTATAATTTTTTTATTTATATTTTTTTTAGGGTTATTTTTTGTTGTTATTGTTTTTGTCATACTTGCTCCTCCTAACAGAATATCCAACAAAGAAGACCAGTAACAGCACCACCGATAAATCCTACTACGGCACCTACTGCTGAGCCAATTGGGGTTGCAACAGCTCCTACTATCTGGCCACCAAATCCACCGACTAAGGCTCCTTCAATAACGCAAGCTAATCCACCCCAACCTTTACATGGTTTTTCACTACTACCAGAGCCGCCACCGGAGTTGCCACCGTTTGATTTATTACTACAACCGCATCCCGAACAACTGTTGGTTTGTTTTTCAACTTTATCAATATAAGTTTGTAGAGTTTCGGCTTTAGTACTTTCATTACCAACATTATCATATATTTTATAAGTTAAGGTAACTGATTGTAATTTAGTATTTTTAGGAGTTGTAATTGTTATTGCTACATCTTTAGACTCCACAGTTTGGTTTTGAACAATAAATTCATTGGTATCATTGTTTATTAAACTATATATAACTTTATTTTTACAACCAGTTTTAGTATCATCAGAGCAGCCAAATTGGACAGGATAATCTTCACTAGACCAAGTTGTTCTAGAATTTTGTTTTACATAACCAATAGGTCCATCCTTATCAATTGAAGTAATTTCAATGCTTTCGACTTTAGACATATTACCTGCACTATCGACAACGGCATAATAATAAGTGCCATTTTTATTAACATAGCTTAAATTTAGTTTACTAAAGTTATCTATAGTAGGATTAGGATTAGTACCAAAGTAATAACCAAGGACTCCAGATCCGTAACCATCACTACCACTTAAATCAATTTTAATATTATCTCTAGTTATACTAGTATTATAATCAACTTTAGGAGTTGGTGCTTCTTTATCTATACGTACGCGAACCTTTTTAGTTACTTTGCCATAAGTTGTATCAACGGTTGCTGATACTAAACCATTAAAGATGAATGATGTATCTACTTTATAGACATTAGCACAGTTTCCTTCGTTTATATTATTACAAATGTTACCAGTTTGAGTAGTCTTAATGCCACCTGCATCATAGGTTACTTCATTCTTATTTAAAGAATATGTTGTATTATTAAAGTCAAACAAAATATATACTTCTTTATTAGTCCATGGATATATGGTGTAATCATCTACACCCTTGGCATTAGCTTTAGGGAATAACCATTCGAAGAACTTAGCTAGTGAGCCATATTCCTTATTAATAAAGCCATTAGTAACATCGCCAAAAGCGCCACCAAAAATTGATTCCCAGAATGATGTTGATGTATTAGCACCAATTGTTTCATCTATTTTGTCATTAACTTTAAAATCAGTTAAATTGCTGTAAGAACCATCAGTATAAATAAATGCTTTAGTAGCTATTTCAGAACTTTTATTTTCTGATTCAGATAAAACGCAATTGTCTTTGCCAGTATCTTCTATTTCATATTCATCTAAATTTCTGGTAATATTAAGTACACGACAATCTAGATACTCTCCAGTTACTGGGTTATCAATTCTTTCATTACGAACAGCATCAGGATGATCAACATCAAAGTAACCAAGTTCTCCTAAATAGCCGATTGTAACAGTTTCACTATCTATTTCGGCATCGTTTGCATATTCGTATGCAGCTTCTTTATAATAATTTAATTTATTTTCCAGAGTTTTCTGTTTCATTCGATTACTTATTCCATTATAAGAACCAATAGCAATAGTTATTAAAACTCCTAAAATAACAATGACCGCTAAAAGTTCTGGAATAGTAAAACCTTTTTTAGTTTTCATATTCAACCACCTCTACCTTTAATAGAATTATATCATTTAGTAATACTTATTTCAAACTATTTTTAATTAAGAAAAAAAAGTACCGATGCTTAGTACTTTTATAGCCATACATTATAAGTAATCATTAACATGGCAAGGATTAAACCGATTATCCAGAACATCTTAACGATATCATTTTCTTCCCAACCTAATTTTTCAAAGTGATGATGTAAAGGAGCCATTTTAAATATTTTTTTATGGAATTTTCTAATAGAAATAATTTGAATTAAACTTGATAAAGTTTCAATTACAAATACACCACCAACAACAGCAAGTGATAACTCATGACGAGTTAAAATAGCAATAGCAGCTAGTGAACCACCCAAAGCAAGAGAACCAGTATCGCCCATAAATACTTTAGCAGGATGAGTATTAAATACTAAGAAACCAAGAAGAGAGCCAATTAAAACAAAGCAAAAAATAGCAATCTCTTGATAACCTACAAGCCAAGTAGTATTCCAGGCAATAAGACCATAAGCTAGAAAGGCGATGGCAGATAAGCCACCCGCTAAACCGTCTAAACCGTCTGTAATATTAACGGCATTGGATGAACCAACAAGTAAAAAAAGAATAAATAAACCATAAGTCCAACCCATATAAATATAAAGGTTAATGGCTGAAATTCTAATCTCAGGAGCTCCACCATTACGAATAAATATATAAAAGAAGACTAAGGCAATAATAGTTTGCATTAAAAGTTTAAACATAATGCTTAAACCTTTATTATTCTTAAATACTATCTTAAGTAAGTCATCAGCAAGTCCTAAAAGAGCATAACTGATAAACACAAATAAAACTATCGTTAAGTTAGAAGTCATTTCAATACTACCACGGAACCACAAAAGTAACAAACTAACAATTGTTGGAATAATAAAGATTAAACCACCTATTGTTGGAGTACCATTTTTCTTTAAATGTCTTTCTCCTAGGGTCAAACTAACACTTTGACCAAAATGTAATTTTCTTAAAAGAGGTATTAAAATAACACCTGTTATTATCGATAAAACAAAGCCTAGCATTAATGCCATTGCAGCTTTTGCTAATATTAACATAAATTTTCACGTCCTTAAAACTATTATACTATATTTTCCCATAAACTCAGTTTATAATTATAAATTATTTACACTTTACTTGTCAATCACCTAACATTAATTTGACAGTAGAATCGTCGCTTACATAGTATTCTGGTTCTGGAGACTGATAAATTACCTTGTTTCCTTCGCCGGAATATTCGATTTTATAATCCTTTAATATATTATTTGCCTCTTTTATAGTTTTGCCAATTACATTTGGTAATATACTGTACTTGGTATCTAGCCAGTTATAGGTTTTAGGAATGGTATCTTTACTTTTAGGAACATTATTCATTTCAATATAAGATGAAAATATAGCTTTAGCAATCGGAGCAGCAACTACACCACCATACTGGGTTACGCCTTTTGGATTATCTACGGCAACATATAAGACAATTTCTGGGTCGTCTGCTGGTAAGAAGCCAATAAAAGATAAGATATAATTGCCAACCATATAACGACCATTGTTTACTTTTTGGGCGGTTCCGGTTTTGCCACCAATACGGTAGTTTTCAATATAAGCATTACGTCCGGAGCCATGAGCAACAACATTTTCTAAAGCAAAACGCACTAATTTAGATGATTCTTCAGTAATAACTTGTCTAATTACTGTTGGATTTACTTCACTAATAGTTTCTTTAGTAGTAGCATTTTCGACTCTTTTAACAATATAAGGTTGGTAAAGGATACCCCCGTTTACGGCTGCTGATACACTTCTTACTTGTTGAATCGGTGTTACAGAGATGCCTTGTCCGAAAGCAGTTGTTGCTAATTCAACATTACCTACTCTATCTAAATCGAATAAGATTCCTTTGGCTTCGCCGGTTAAATCAATGCCTGTTTTTTCACCAAAACCAAAGTCTTTAATATATTTAAATAGTTTTTCTTTTCCTAAACGGAAGCCTAAGTTAACAAACCCAGGGTTGCAAGAGTTTTCAACAACATTCAAGAAAGTTTGAGCACCATGTCCACCTGATTTCCAACAATGGATAGTAGCTCCGTCAACATTAATGCTACCAGAATCAAAGAAAGTATCAGTAAATAAATTGACTACACCTTCGTTAATCGCAGCGGAAATGGTCGTGATTTTCATGGTCGAACCGGGCTCATAAGTCATCCAAATAGGAAGATTTCGACTTAGAACTTCTTGGGTATAAGTTTGATACTCATTAGGATTATAACTAGGGCGGCTAGCCATAGCTAGAATTTCCCCAGTTTTAGGATTAATTGCAATAGCAAGAGCATGCTCTGGATTATATTTAGCAACCGCATTATCTAGTTCTCTTTCTACAGACTGTTGTAAATCTAAATCAATAGTTAAATAAACATTATTACCACTTATTGCTTCTTTATACTCTTCAGCCTTATTAAGTCTATTGCCTTTGGCATCACTATAATACTTAATTGACCCACTAGTACCTGTTAATTCTTCATTATATTTAAGTTCTAAACCAGATAAACCTTGATTATCAATACCAACATAACCTAAAACATGACTTAGTAAATCATTATATGGATAATATCTTTTAGCTTCTTTAAGTAAATATATGCCATCATAATTATAACTATTTATCTTATCAGCTATTTCAAAAGATAATTGTCTTCCTTCAGGATGAACTCTTTCAATCGATGTTCTTTTACTAACATGTTTATACATTTCATCATAAGGTACTTCTAGAATCTCACTTAAAGTTTTAGCTACTTCTTCCTTATTTTTAATTTGATTAGGTACTAAATAAAGTGAAGTTGTTGTGATATTACTAGCTAAAACTTTACCATTTCTATCTAATATAAGACCTCTATCGGGAGTTATTGGTAAATTACGTTGCCATAAGTCGTTAGCTAGACTATTTAACTTCTGATACTGAAATACTTGAATATAAAATACTTTTAAAATAACGGCTATTAAAAGTAATGTTACAAATAATACTACTAATCTAATTCGAAAATGTTTATCTTGATAAAACACAAAATCACCCTAATTAATAATATTAAAAGAAAAAGAAAAAAATTATTTAATTTGAATTTATTGTTTAATAAAAAATTTATTTTTCTAAATGCCTATATCTTGTTTTTGATAAGCTTAAACTCTTAGGGGTCTCTTGATAAGTAAAATGTCTTTCATAAGTAAGTTTTGGATAATCACTTGATTGTAATAACTTATCTGGATAAATAAAAGCACTTTCAGGAGTTTGTTCAGGATTAGTACTTCCTGTAAGTAAAAATTCATTATTAAAATCTTTAGTAAACCTTCTACTAATCGAGTTAGTACCCCTAGTAATTGACCAAGTATTATCGACATAATAAGAATACTTATCAATACCTACTTTGTTCCAAGCATGATTACTTCCAGCAACACTTTCAGTTTCGACATTCATGATTTCATTATTAAGAAGTAAGGTTGTTAGACTTGCTATACCTATACAAAGACCAGCTTTTTTATTTAAGATTGTTTCTACTAAACCAGAAATATGTTCAGTATCAGAAGAATCATAATAACTAACTTGAGATTGTAAATAATCTGATACTAAATAAATTTTTTCAATATCATTATGGGGGTTCATTTTACTTAATTTTTCGATTTTTTTATATATTTTTTTTAAATTAGTTAGGGATAACTTATTATTAGTATTAAAACTGGTATAAATAAATCTATGCGAAAAATTTAAATACTTTTTAAAGCAATAAGTATTTATAATACCATTAAATTTTAAACCCCATATTAAGTAATCTAAAGGAACTATTGGTTTTATATTTTTTAAACTAGTTATATCTATATATTCTCTATTTATTCTTTTACTATCATCTACTAAGATTACCATATTAGCTATAGGTTCTTTTAAGATAGAATCTAGATATTTAAGAGAAGTATAATCTAAACATCTGATAGTTACTTTATGTTTTTTTATTATATCTAATAAGGGTTGCATGTTTAGAAATAACATATTATCTGATAAACAAATAATACTATAATCTTTTATACTTTCTTTTTAATTATTAAATATTATATCTGTATATTTATAGATACTTTGTTTTATTAGTTCCATAATAAGCATTTCCCCCTTAGTAGGAAGTATCTTATCATTTAAAGTATTATATGTAAAGATATATTATATTATTAGTAATACTTCCCACCCACAACTCCCGAAGTAGTTTATTCTATGTTACTATTCACAGCTTAGATAAATTCTAGTGATATTTGAAGGTCTGTGTTATTCGAAATATTTCTATTCCTTTCAACTAAAGAAGTTTCAGCAATAAATGTGTTTTTACAATGTTTACATAAAAATCTTTGCTTATGCAATAATAACATTGAAAGGCAATTAGAAATGTTTGTATTTTGATTTTACAGTTTTTTCTAAAGTCACATTTAATAATGTCATTAGCAGTTTCATTAACACAGCCACAGTTTTGGCAGTATGATGGAATATAAGTAAGGTATCCTTCAATAATTTTATAATTATTACCTTTTATTTTCTTTATTTCCTGTTTTCCATCTAAAATTTTAATATTTAATAAGTTTAAGATATAATCATTTGTAGACATAAGTTTAAATCCTTTCAATGTATAATGAGTCAATTACATTGTATCAAACTTATGTCTTTTTTCTGCAAAAAATAGTGTTGATGATTTTACTCACCAACACTATTTATAATACAACCAAGTTTTCTAAACCAAAACTAGGTATTTTTTTATTCATTACTCTTTAAACTACTTATCATATCTATTTTAAGTAAATTATAATGAGTTATTCTACTAACAATAATTGTAAATAAACAAGATATAACAGCACTTATTAGATAACTATACCACTTAATATGTCTTATAAACATTAAATAATCTGGTTCACAAGTATTAAGTAAATAAAAACATAAATAAAAACCTAAGAAAAGTCCTAAGATAATACCAACTACAGTTATAAAGTAATTTTCATTAGTAATATATCTATCTACTTCATCATTATAAAATCCTAATACTTTTAAAGTTGATATTTCTCTTTTTCTTTCACTAATATTAATGGAACTTAAATTATAAAGAATAGCAAATGCAAGTAAAGCCGAGGAAATAATTAATATTAAAACTACATAATTTAACTTATCTAAGACACCTTCCATTACATTAGAAGTATCTTTTTTATTTATAATATTAACAATATTAGAATTACTTAATAACTCTTTATCATAATCTTCATTATAGTTATCATTAACATTCAAATAAATAGAATTAACATCATAATCATTATATATTTCTTTATAAGTATCTTCTGTAATATAAGCATAATCATCAATATAATTTTCAACTATATAATCAATATTTAATTCATGATACTTATCATTAACTAAAATAAATACTTTATCTCCTACTTTTACATGTAATTTATTGGCTAACTTTTCACTTAAAACAATTCCCTTTTCTAAAGCTATTCTTTTCTTTTTATTATTTATATCATTTAAATGAATAACTTTATCTAAAGTATTACTATCTTCTGGTGTTATTAAATTAACTTCAAAATAATCTTTATTACTATTATATAAATTAATTTGTTTATAATTTATATTTACTTTATCTATAATATCTTTATTACTATCTAATAGAGTATTTACTTCTTCTTTATTATAATTACTATTTAAATAGATACTCTTATCATAAATAAACACTTTAGTATTATTAAATATAACAATATCACTTACTGCATCTTTAACTCCAAAGCCAACTAAAAGAAGAGCCGTTGAAGAAGCAAGACCAACTATAGTAGCCATTACTCTACCTTTATAACGGAAGATATTACGAGTTGATATCTTAGTTGAAAAATTAAGTTTTGACCAGAATTTAAAGTTTTCTAAGAATATTTTTTTGCCGGCTTTTGGACTTTTTGGTCTTAATAACATGGCTGTTTTTTCTTTTAAGATATTTTTAGTTGTAATAAAAGAAGAACCACAAATTAAAATACTAGATAAACTAAATCCAATTAAAGCATAATACCAGTTAAAACTTATTAAGATAGAGTCCATTGTAAACATTGAGGCATAAATATACCAAACAACTCTTGGTAGTAAGTTAAAACCAATTAACATACCAATAATACTTCCTAATAAGACGGCTAAAAAGGAATAGAAAATATTTCTTAGATAGATATTAAAGTTACTATAACCTAAACCTTTTAAAGTACCTATTTCTAATCTATCTTCTTCAATCATTCTAGATATTGAAATAAAACTAATTAGTAAGGCTACTAAGAAAAAAACTAGAGGAAAGACATTACCTATTTTACTTAAACTATCGGTTGAATCAATATAAGTTTTATAAGCATTATTATCATTACGTGTTTTTAAATACCAAGTACTTTTAGGTAATTTATCTTGATAATTAGTTATTTCTAAGAAATCATAATAACTAAGATAGTCTTTATAGACCTCGTTAAATCTTAAGTCTTCTTGTTTAGTTTTAATTTCTTCTATTTTCTTTTTCGCATCATTAACTAGTGTTTTATAACTAGTACTATTTGTAGGATTCTTAATATTTAGTTTTACATAAATATTAGTATAATAATCTGTTTTAAAGTTATCGATTAAACTATAAGAATAATAATCTAAAGTACCTTTACCAGTATTAGTAGTACCTCTATAATCAGTAAAATATAAAGGACTTTCAATAACTCCAGTTATCTTATAAGTACTATTTTCTAAAGATTCATTATTTATTTCTAAATAATCTCCTATTTGTAAGTTATTATCACTAAGAAGAGATTTTTCAACTACTATTTCATTATTATTACTAGGTAAACTTCCACTTTTTAAAATAACTTTATTTATATCACTTAAAGAAATAGTTCTTAAAGTTTTTTCAGTATTATTAATATTTATTACTGAATCAGTATAATTACTCTTATAGATATTACCAATATTTAAATCTTCTAGGGCTGTTACATCATTATCAGATAGCCCTAAAGTAGAAGTTATTTCTAAATCATAGACATTATTATCTTGTAAATATTTATCTAAAGTATCTAACATATCAGGACTACTAGATTTAATTCCGACATAGAATCCTACTCCTAAAAGAGCCAAACACATTAAAGAAAGAAATTTTTTATGAGTATCTTTTATTTTACGAATGGTATTAATAAATAACATATTTTTCATAATTACCACTCTAATTCATCTATGGACTTAGGATGTTCATTTTTAATGATATTACTAACTGTACCATTATTAATTTTAATTACTTTATCGGCCATCGAGGCTAAAATACTATTATGAGTAATAATTATAACAGTCATTTTTTCTTTACGACAGACATCTTCTAAAAGTTTTAATATTTGTTTTCCCGTTTTAAAATCAAGGGCTCCAGTTGGTTCATCGGCTAAAAGAAGTTTGGGATTTTTAGCAATACTTCTGGCAATGGCTACCCTTTGTTGTTCGCCACCTGATAACTCGCTCGGAAAATTATTAAGACGATTTTTTAAACCTACTTTGGTTAATATTTCTTTAGGATCTAAATGGTCTTTACAAAGTTGGACAGCCAGTTCGACATTTTCTAGGGCTGTTAAGTTTTGAATCAAGTTATAAAATTGAAAAACAAAGCCAATATCAGTTCTTCTGTATTTTGTAAGTTCATGTTCATTTAACTTTGTTATATTTTTTCCTGCAACATTTATTGTGCCACTAGTAGCCGTATCTATTCCGCCTAAAATATTTAAAAGAGTTGTCTTACCAGCACCACTTGGTCCTAAAATAACAACTAGTTCGCCTTCATCGATGCTAAAATTTACTTTATCTAAAGCCGTAATTGTAATTTTACCTTGATAATATTTTTTACTAACATTCTTAAACTCTATATACATACCATCACCAGTCTAATTGTACCAAATTTTAAATAAAAAAACACCTAATTAATTTATTTTTTAGAAATAATTATAGAAAGAAAAATTTATAAAGACAGAAAAAGAACCTCAATTTTAAAATTTGAGATTCTTAATAAGCATTACTAAATATTACTCATTGTCTTTAATAGCCATTTCAAACTTAACACATAGGTTTTCTAAATATTCTCTTCTGGCTAACTTTTCTAACCAATTTTTTGGAATTGAATCATAACCATAAATAATACCAGCCATAGAACCGGTAATAGCACCGATAGTATCAGTATCATTACCTAAATTAACAGAACCAATTATAGCTTCTTTAAAATTTCTTGCATTTAAAATAACCCATAAAGATGCTTCTAAAGTATCAACAACATAACCACTACTACTTATTTCGGCTATATCTAAAGTACTAATATCTTGTTTTAAAATTCTATCATAGATAGTTATTGTTTCTTTACTAAATAAAGAATAATCTAATGTTTTAATCTTGTTATAAGCTTCATACTTATCAAGTTTCTGTAATAAATAAATAACATAGTTAACATAAATATAACAGGCCATAATACTTATTTCATGACGATGAGTTAATGAGGAAACATTCTTAGTTAGAGTATATATTTCATTGCTAGAAGAATTATGATAAAAACAATAATAAGCTACTGGTAAGATACGCATTAAAGAACCATTACCATTAGCATTTATATTAAGAAGTCCTGATTCTAGAGCTTTAGTATTTCCTAAAGAATAGTTATGTATTGCTTTTAAACAAGTTCTACCAATATCAAATAATTTACCGCCAGGAGTATAATCACCTTTATTTATCCAATCAATAAATCTCTGCATAATATCATCATAATCAAATTTTTTCTTTTCGATAAAGGAAGCCATTAGGGCTATTTCCATTGATGTATCATCAGACCAAAATCCTACTGGAACAGGATGACTACCATTGCCAAGCATTTTTGTTACTGGATTTTTAAGTAATTTTTCACGACTAATAAACTCTAATGGAACTCCAAAAGCATCTCCTATGGCATGACCAATAACCCCATCTTTAACATTTGTCATTAATTACCTCATACTTTTCTTAAGATAAGTATATCATTTAAATGAAATATTGCATTAAAAAAAGCAATAAAACTAAAGAAAAATTCTATTGCTTAATTCTTAATCTTCAAAATAAAGGAAGTATTCATTATATAAAGCTCTATTATTTATAACATATCTTACTTTAGTAGTATGTTCATCATTATACTTATTAGTTATACTTTTTAATTCATTGTCTAATTTATCATAACTTTTAAAACTACGATACCCATAAACGTTAGTACTATTTTTACCAGTATAACAACTATTACTTGGTATGTTTATTGTGTGATTATCAAGATTAAGACTATTTTTAATATATAAAGTGTGACAATAATAACTACTGTTATTTGAACTCATAAAGTTTCCATAAATAAGAATAATAGTAAGTACTATAAAAATAGGGATAAGATATATTTCTTTTTTAACATTCTTACTTATTTTTTTATCATCTTTTAACTTAGAATTCTTTTTTAATATATTAAAATTATAAATAGTATAAATTGATAAACTGATGTATAAAAGAATAATAAAAGTACTGTAAAGTTCTTGTCTATTATAAACTAAGAAGGCAAACATACCTCCTTTAAAGAAAAAATCTTTTTTTAGTAAGCTTCTTATAAAAGTAATAGTTAGTAAAAAGATATTAGTTAATACTAAGATAAGACCTTTCTTAGTTTTACCTTTTCTTATTAAATAAGCACCAAGGGATGATGATAGCAAAGTAAATAAGATAAAGATAATTTCTACAATAATAAATATAACATTAATTAAAATATTTTTTGACATAATAAACTCCTGTGCTATTATCATTATACTTAATAATCGGGGGGGTCAATATGGATATATTAAAATAAATAAATTGTTTATTTTAAAGAGATTGGTCTAAACTTTTAATATTAAGATAACTCTTTAATTCTTCAGTAAATAAATTTAGAATATCTTCTACTTTTCTATAACCATTTAAATATAGTTCATCTAAGTTAATTAAGATAGCATTATTAGTTAGAAGAAAGGGTTTAGAAGATATAGTTTTACTAATGTTTAATTGTTCTAAATAGTTAGGAGTATTTATAAACTTAGGCATTATATCTAAGTAATTATTCATAGTAATGACTTTTTTAGCTTGGATATTTTTAAGAAAATTTTGTTCTTCTAAAGATAAAGAAGAATAATTATTTTCTAGGATACTATTAATTAACTCTGATAGGCTAGTTCTTAACTCTTCTTTAAAATTATTATCAAATTTATTTATAGAAAGGTTAGCTACGGTGTTGATAGTGCTATTTAATAAGGGATTAAAGATTTTAAACATTTCTTTTTTATTTTGACGATGTTTAAATAATTGCTCTTCGGTTTCTTCTTGGTTTAACTTTTTATGACGACTAAAAGACTGATTAAGGCATGTTTCTAAGGAAGTTCTTAGTGCAATGAATTCCCCTTTTATTTTGGAAGCATCATTTACGAAACGATACTGCGAACCGTCGATTACAATAACTTTACCAGTTGGCGCTAAATAATTAATTATTTCGTCATAAATAGTAGCAAAACAAATAGAACACTTTTCAAAAAACTCTTCATTAATTAACATTTGCTTTTCACCATTACGATGGTGGGTTTGAGGAAAAATATCTTTACCATATTTATTAACTATTAATTTTACTAAGTCGTATTCTAAAGTCCCAACTTTATTATTATTAAGATTTATAGAATCAAAATCGATAACTATATATTCATTGGCATTTTTTCTAAAGTTTTCACATAAAGTTGATTTACCGGCACCACCTTCGCCTGTTATATTAATTACTTTATCATTAGTTAACTTACGATATAATAAAGGTTTACTTATCTTTTCATCAATACCATAATTCATATAAGACTCCATTTCTATTTTTTATATACCATTTATTTTAGTATATTTAGCAATAACTTTTTTAAAATCATTTGCAACAATATCATCATATCGCATGGGAATTATGACTTCATTATAATAAGCATTTAACTTATCTAACGGGATTAAACCAGCTAAAATTCTTGCTTCTAATCTTTTTAAAGAAGATAGATATTCTTCATAATCAGTATTACTATAAGGTAACATTTCTTTTTTTAAACGATATAAAGCTTTATTAATACATTTAAAAGGAATATTATTTTCTTTTAATAATAAGTATTCATTAAATAAGATATCACAACCATTACTTAATAATACGGCTCCACTATAACTAGTCTTAGTTCTATCTAAAACTACTTCATTACATAAAGAACTATCATAATCATATAATTTACCATTTTCTTTTAATTCTCTTGCTATGCTTAACTTTTCAATCATCTCTGGTGTTTCTAAGGCAGTAACACATTTTTTACTATCGTTAGTATAGCCAACTTTTATATAATGTTTAGAACCATTTACTTCGATTACTTTTAAAGTAAGAAAATCAGGATTATTAAAATCACCAGTTACTGAGTCGCAAGAAGATGATGCTATATAGTTAGTACTATTAACATTAACTACAAAGATTAAATTACTATTTTGGAAACTATTTAATTCTAAATTAGAAAATAAACTACAAGATAAGTATTGAGCCATATGAGAGTTATAGTTTTTATCGCTACTAATGCCTGGTATATTAAAAGAAGCATGACCTACTATCATAAAGTCTTCGCCATTTACTAAATCATTAAAGTTAGTTAGTCTTTGTTGCCAAAGTAAAGCTGTATAATTTTTTAGACTTTCTTCTAAAGTAAATAACTCATTTAAATCTTTAGTAATCTCATTACCTATGATAGAAGCATTAGAAGGGTATTTACCATTTTTAAAGTAATAAGATACATTTTCTTCTTTTAATAAATCTTCTCTAATTCTTATAGAAATATTTCTTAAATTAGGATATTTAGTTGGAAATTCTTGGAGTTTTTTATATAAGGGATAATATATTTCTTTATTATTACTAGTTTTTATTAAATAATCTAGTTCTAGTGATAATTGAGTTAGGTAACCTTGTACTGATGAAGTTAATAAATTATAATCTTTTAAATAGTTAAATGTTCGCATAGATAATCCCTTCTATTAAAAAGTAATATTTTTTATACTATTTACATTCACAGTTATAAATAGACATTAAAATAGATAAATATTTATCTTCGATAGTATCCGTTCTACTAGTCATTATAACGGGACTAGTAGTGCCATTTAAGACACCAGCTGATTTAAAGTGTGCAAAGAAAACTAATCCTTTAGTAAAGATATTACCAGCTGCTAAATCAGGCATAATTAAGATATCGGCATTGCCACAAACAGGGTTATCAACACCTTTATGTAGAGCGGCTTCTTTAGACATGGCAATATCCATAGCAACAGGTCCGATGATATTACCAATGTTATTATAGTCAGGATATTTAGCAACTATATCAGCATCAACTGTACTAGGAATAGCTGGATTAACTTTTTCTAAAGCGGATAAAACTGCGATATTTGGTTTTTCAATACCCAAGTTATTAGCTAACTTAATAGCATTTTTCGTAATCATTATTTTCTTTTCGGCATCAGGCATAATATTAACAGCACAATCGGAAATAACCATTAATCTATTTTTTTCTTGATATTCTAAGATAGTAGCTTGACTTAGTAAATGACCAGGAGTTATTAAACCGTTTTCTTTATCTAAGATAGCTTTCATGAATGATGAGGTCATCATAAGCCCTTTCATAGGTAAATCAGCTTGACCACTTTTAACTAAGGAAACAGCCGTGCAAGCTGATTTTAATTCATCAGATTCTGGAATAAATTCATAATCATTAAAATCTTCATTATAAGAAGTAAGTAATTCTTTTATTTTCGGAATATTCCCGATTAAAATGCCTTTAGCAACACCTTTTCTTTTCGCCATAACTAAGGCTTCTAAGGCATGATTATCTTCGGCATTGGCAAGTGCTATGGTTTTAACTATTTTTTTATCTAAAACATATTTTTCGATTTCTTTAAAATTTTTAAACATTTTATCTCCTTTTTATAGTTCGTTAATTGGTACTTCTTTAATTAAGGCTTTATAAGCATTAGTACCTAAAGATTCCATTTCAAATTCACCTGGGTAAAGATGAACTGGTGCAATAAATGATACTCTTTCAATAATTTTATCCATTAAATACTTAGAATTAGCAATACCACCAGTTATTAGGATAGCATCAACTTTACCATTAACAACACTAGACATAGCTGCAATTTCTTTAGAAGTTTGATAACACATAGCATCTAGGGCTTCTTCACAAGCTTTATTATGTTCTTCACAAGCTTTCTTCTGAATTAATTCGACATCAGTCTCGCCAACATAGCTCATAAGACCACCTAAGCCTTTAATCTTACGACGCATCTCTTGATAAGTATATTTACCACTGTAACACATATCAATTAAAGCACCAACTGGTAGACCACAAGAACGGTCAGTTGAGAAAGGACCATCACCGTCAAGACCATTATTACCATCAATAATACGTCCATTTTTATGGATAGCAACTGAAGTACCACCACCCATATGACAAACAACTAAATTTAAATTTTCATACTTTTTACCAATATCATGGGCATACTTCTTAGCAACAGCCTTATGATTTAAAATGTGAAATCTGGAAACTCTTTCTATCTCTTTTAAACCAGAATATCTAGCTAGAGGTTCAAACTCATCAGTACAAGCAGTATCAACAGTTAAAGGAATTGGTCCTTCTTTAGCATATTTACTAGCTAGTAATATTCCTAAATCTGATACATGATTACCATACTTCATACTTCTTGATTCATCAAGCATTTTTTGATTTATTAAATAAACCCCACTATGTAAGGGCTCGGTATGACCACCGCGTGATACTATAGCATCTAGTTTGCTTACCTTAATATTATGTTCTAACATAAATTTATCTAAAGCATTTTTTCGATATTCTTCTTGTTCCCAAATACTTTTAAATTGTTTAATATCCTCGGTGTTATGTTTTAACGTTTCTTTAAATATACATTTGTCATCTTCAAAATAAGCAATCTTAGTTGAAGTTGAACCTAAATTAATTACAAATATTTTTTTCATAAATTTCTCCTTTATAAAAAGACAATTATGCATTGCCTTTTTCTTCTTTTGCCATTTTCATAATTGCCCTTAGTAAGCTTAATATTGCACTAAATACTAGAGTTAAAATAGCAGTTGGCACAAACACTTTCCAGAATGAATATGCTGTTGCTTTTGTATTTTTACCAAGTAATCTTAGTACAAAAATAGCGATTGGATAATGTAGCATATAAATTTCTAATGAAATAGAACCTAAATAAGCAAATACTTTGTTAGTATATTTATTATTTAGTAATTTAGTTAAGTAATCTTGATTTAATAATGATAATGTAATTACTACAATTATTAAAAGAGCTACTGTCCATCTTTCAAGATTAAAATAAGTTGGTTGGTAAATTGTATACCATAGTAATAAAATACTACAAACAATATTTAATAATGTAAGACCAGCTTTGCCTAAGTTACTAAATTTATGTTTCTTAAGTTCTTCAACTAGATAATAAATTAGTACACCACCTAAAATGCCAATTAAAACAAATACTAAGCCATTGTTAAAACCTATGGAAGCGGTAGTATTACTAGCTGAACCGCCCATACCATTAGTAGATGCGGTTTGAAGACCAAATGTAGTCCAAGCAGTTTGAGCTGCTCTTGTACCTGTAAAACTCCACCAACCTGCTGTAAAAATAAAACCAAATGGGGCAATAAAACCAGTTAGTAAATCTTTATTTTTACATAATAGGTAATAAACAAAATATCCAACAATAAATATAGCAGAAATAAACCATAGTGGTCCATTTAGGTTAAAAAATTCATTACCAGTACTTCTTAAGCCAGCAGCATGGAATCCTAAGAATTCCCAAGCACTATTAACAATCATCGTTAAAGTTTCTTGGATGCTGTATTCAGGATAATAAAATTTAGTACAGAATATGACACCAATTATGTATCCTAAAACTAAAGTTGGTAGTAAGGCTTTAACACGTTTCCAAGTGTATTCCCAAGCACGACGTGAAGCACTTTTAGCAAGATATTCTTCATTTTTTGATTGTTTTTCATGATGTGCTGTTAGGAAATAACCAGCTGTTAATGTAAATATTAACAATACTTCACTAGAGCCAAACATCCATTTAGCTTCAGGTGTCATATAGTAGCCATTAGAACCATTACAAGTTCTGGCAATAATAAACCCTACATGGAAACCAATTATTGCAATAGCAATAATAAATCTCCACAATTCAATCGCCACATTTTTTGTTTTTGGCAACTGTTTAACATTTTTCACTTTTCTCCTCCTTATCCTAATTACATTATAGCATTACGTCAAATTTATAACAATAGAAAAAATTTGTTGAAAAGGAAAATAAAGAAAATTTCAAGAAAATAAAACAAATAAAATATAGAAATTAAATAGTAAAAAAGGTTACCTAGCTTAAGTAACCTTCAATAATATTAACTAAATTTTCTTTAGACATGCCACACTTTGCAAGGAGTTCTTCGGCTTTAAAATCAGTATGGAATTTTTTAGAAATACCAAAGTTCATAACTTTAATGGCATCGGCACCTAAGTAACTAGCGATATTTACGCCATAACCGCCTTGAAGCTCACCGTCTTCTAAAGTAATAATTAACTTATGATTTTCCTTTAGTTTATCTAAAGTTTCGTAATCTAAGCTGCTAACGTTAATAGGATTGATAACAGTTATATCTTTTTGATATTTTTCTTTTATGTATTTGGCTACTTCAAGAGCCATTTTAAGCATGGGACCAACTGCTGTAATAGCAACATCACTACCACTTAGTACGCACATATTTTTCGTAAAATCGGTATGGTTATCGTTATCTAGTTCACACCAAATGTTAGGAACTCTGATACCTACGGGGTGTTTACTTATGGTTGTTGAAAATTTTAAGGCATCGTTATATTCTTTTTTAGTAGCGGGTGCTAAGTAAGTAAAGTTAGGAATATGACTAAATTCTTGAATATCACATAAGGCAATATGAGTATCACTATTCATACCATAAACACCTGGGTTAATAGCTAAAATAACTGCTGGATTATCATTTAAACACAAATCATGACTTACTTGGTCATAGACTCTTTGAAGGAATGGGGCGAAAGTTCCAAATACCGGGATGCCACCATTTTTAGCAATGCCACTAATCATCCCAACTGCATTTTCCTCAGCAATACCAACATCAATAAACTTACCTTTGTTAACATATTCTTCTCTTATATCTTGTGTAAATCCTAAAGATGCGGGAGTACCAGCATTTAAAACAACGGCTTTAGAGTTAGTATCTAATAATTCTTTTAAACTATTAAATACGGTATCATCTTTAACTACTGGATTTTTTAAGGAACCATCTTCGATATTAAATGGTCCACCAGAATGCCAAGCTTCTCTATTTTCTTCAGCATATTTAAGTCCTTTACCTTTAATAGTATGAATATGCAAAAGAACTGGGTGGTCAGTATCTTTAACTGAGTTAAATAAATCTACTAACTTTTTAATATCATGACCGTCATCTAAATAATGGTATTCAAAGCCTAAAGCTTTAAAGAAGTTATTATTAGATACTCCATTCATCATGCGTAATTTTTTTAGATTTTTATAAAGACCACCATGATTTTCTGCAATACTTTGGTCATTATCATTAACAATAATAATTAAATTATTTTTATATTCACCGGCATAATCTAAGGCTTCTAGAGCTTCACCACCAGATAAGGAACCGTCGCCAATAACGGCAATTATATTTTCTTTAGTATGTTTTAAGTCTCTTGCGACTGCTAAGCCTAAACTTAGAGAAACACTGGTTGAAGTATGCCCTACTTTAAATAAATCATGTTTACTTTCTAAAGGGTTAGTATAGCCAGTTACTTCACTAAATTTATCATCATCAAGATAAGCTTCTTTACGACCAGTTAAGATTTTATGAGGATAACATTGGTGGGAAACATCAAAGACGATTTTATCCATAGGCGAATTAAAAACATAATGAAGGGCTACTGTCATTTCAACAACACCTAAGTTTGGTCCTTTATGACCACCTATTTTACTAACACGGTTAATTACGGCTTTTCTTACTTCGTCAGCCAACGGTTGTAATTCTTCTATTTTTAATTTTTTGACATCTTCTGGTCCATTAATTTTTTCTAAATACATTTAATACACTCCTTTTAATTCTTTTCTATTATCTTATACTACTTTTTTTAATTTAGAAAATTCATAACTAAATCAATTATAACTTCTTTTTCTTTTGGATTAGACTCGGCAATAAGTAAAGTTAGAGAGGCTAAAGTATTATTATCAATCACTTGTTTATTTTCTTTATATAGAAGGTCATAATAATTTAGAAAATAAATAAACAAAGTTGCTGCAATTCTTTTATTGCCGTCAATGAAAACATGGTTTTTAACAATCATATATAAAAAGTTAGCAGCCTTTTCTTCAATACTTTTATAAACATCATTACCATCAAAGGTTTGATAAATATTGCCGATTATTGATTGTAAGCCTTTATTTCTTTCAATAGCAAAGATATCACTTTCTTCATTGAATCTTAATTTATTAATCACATCTAAACAGTCTTCATATCTTATTTGTTTCTGACTGCTATTTCCCTTAGGTTTTAATAAGTTTCGATGGTCATAATCATCTAAAAGGTCAAGGGCTTTAGAATAAGTAGCAATTACTTTTAGAATTTCTTTAGCATCGGCATTTTCTAAATTTTCATTGGTTCTATTGGCAATATCTATTAATTTCACAGTCTTTTCTAAATAATCTAATCTTTTTTGATTTATGGCATAACCCTTAATTAAATAGTCTTTTAATATTTTATTAGCCCATTTTCTAAAAATGATACCTTTTTGAGATTTTACTCGATAACCAATCGAAATAATCATGTCAAGATTATAATATTCAATATTTCTAGTTTGGGTTTTATCAGTTAGAGCTCCATGAGCAGTGGTATGTGCAAATTTTGCACATACCTCATTTTCCTTCAATTCATCTTCTTTAAAAATATTATTAATGTGTCTTTTAATTACCGTTCTATCCCTATTAAACAAAGTTGCTAATTGTTCTAAAGATAACCAAACGGTTTCATCTTTCACATTAACTTCTAATTTTACATTTTGATTTTCAAATAATATTATTTCATTTTTCATGTTGACCTCCTGTTTGTTTTAATTTAATTTATTATACTCTTCATCACTTACTGGTTGGCACCATTCATTTGATGTATTTTCTCCTGGAACTTCAATAGCTATATGACTAAACCAAGAATCTTTTTTCGCACCATGCCAATGTTTAACATTTGCTGGGATAGTAATAATGCTACCCGGTTTTAATAAAGCAGCTTCTTTGCCTTCTTCTAATCCAAATACATTTTCTTTTACAAATTCTTTCTTATTATTCATAATTTTTTCTTTCTTATTTTCTAATATATTTCTTAAATTATTATAAACTTTTTTTAGAAATATATAAATTTAATTTAATATAATTTTTATTCTAATTATTTTGGTCTTTTAAGCTTAGTTTTTCTTTTAGTCGTTTTATAAAGAAGGTCTGACTTGGATTAATATAAGTAAGAGCTTCTTCTAAAGTAAACCATTTTATTTTATCCATTTCAGGGAATTCTTTAATACTACCAGACTTAGGTGGCCATTCTAAAGTAAAGTTATTACTTTTAAAATTAAAAATATCACCGTCAAAGTAACTTTCAAACATAATAACTAGTTTATTATTAGATACTTTTTTTGAAGCTAAGTAATCTATTTTATTATTTAAAATCAAATTGGTTTCTTCACTACTTTCTCTTATAGCAGCATTTAAAACTTTTTCATTAGATTCTACTAAGCCTTTTTGGACTGACCAAGCACCCTTATCTAATTTATCCCAATAAGGTCCACCAAAATGAGTTAGTAAAACATAATATTGATTATTTTCTTTTTTCCACAATAATATTCCCGAACTTCTTTTCATTTTCATAATCTCCTTAATCTTTATAAACTTCTTTTAAAAGATTAAATACAGCCCATGCTTTTGGCCAGCCTGCATAAAATGCAACGTGAGTTACAATGCCAACCATTTCTTCTTTAGATATGCCATTTTTCTTAGCATTTTCTAGATGATACATTAATGAATTATCAGTTATACCCATAGACATTAAAGATACAACCGTAATAATACATCTTGTCTTTAAATCAATAGAAGTATCATTCCAATTTTCTCCAAATACGATATCATCATTATAATGAGCGAAATTAGGCGCTAATTTTCCTAGTTGGTCTCTACCTGCAGTTTGTTTTATCATTTTTATTCCTCCTTCAAGTATCATAATTATTATATAACACCTAGAGTTAATTCCAAGTCAAGAGTAAATTAACATAAAATTAAAAAAGTAGCATTAACTACTCTTCATTATTATCAAATAATTTTTTTTGCATACCGTAAGGATTTTCCATATATAATTTATATAATTGATAGATATCGGTATCTTCATATTTTACTTCTTGAAAGTCTTTATTTAAATCTAATATTTTAGCATTACGATAACTTATTAAAATAGGCGAATGAGTTGCTATTATAAATTGACTACCTTGTTTTACTAAGTCATCAATTAGACAAAGTAAAGATAACTGACTCTGGGCTGATAAGGCCGCTTCTGGTTCATCTAAAATATAAAGTCCATGATCAGTAAAACGATTTTGCATTACTTTTAAGAAAGATTCACCATGGGAACACTTATGAAGATCACCACCATAATATTTATAAAGTTTAACATATCCGCTTTGGGCTAAATTCTCTATTTCTGATGAAAAGTTATAAAAGCTTTCGGCTCTTAAGAAAAATTTCATTTTTGGTTTATAAATATTTGTAATTCTTAAATATTTATATAATTCGGATGTGGTATCATTAGTATCATAAGTAAAGTTTTGAGTACCACCTTCTTTGGGTAAGCCTAAATTAACGGCAATGGCTTCGATGAAGGTTGATTTACCAATACCATTTTCGCCAATAAAGAAAGTTACGGGGCTATCTAGTGTTAATTCTGTAAAGTTTTTGACTACGGGAATAATAAAGGGGTACTTAGAAAAATCTGGTATCTTTTCTCTATCTAAAATTATTTTAGTTAAATAAAGTTGGTTATTAAAATCCATATCCAATCCTCTATTATATAGTTAAATTTTTTCAAATTTCTTTTATTCTTCGTATTTTTCTTTTTCCCAACGAGCAAATATTCCACATGGTAATACTAAATTGCTATTTTTTACTGGTAAGCCTAATTCGTCACTAGTAATATAGCCTTTATTTTTAATACATAATTTTAAAACATCTTCTAAAACATTCATCGATAAACCCGTTGTATAGGAATTAATTAAGAAAAGAATTGGATCATCACTTAATATTTTACTACAAGCTTCTACTAAAGGATAAAGGTCTTTTTCAATATCCCAGACTTGACCATTGCTTCCCCTACCAAATGATGGTGGGTCCATTAAGATAATATCGTATTTATTGCCACGGCGAATTTCTCTATCGACAAATTTTTTACAATCGTCGACAATGTATCTAATAGGTTTATCACTTAATCCACAGGAGGCAGCATTTTCTTTAGCCCAATCAACCATACCCCGGCTAGAATCAACATGAACAACACTAGCTCCAGCACTTAAAGCCGCCATAGAAGCTGCTCCTGTATAAGCAAATAAGTTTAATACTTTAACATCTCTTTTAGCTTCTTTTATCTTATGGATTATCATATTCCAGTTATAGGCTTGTTCAGGGAATAAACCAGTATGTTTAAAGCCCATAAGTTTTAAATTAAATGTTAAATCATGATAACTAACTTGCCAACTAGAAGGCATTTTGGAACTTTTTATATCCCAAGAGCCACCACCTTTATTACTACGATTATAAACAGCATCAATATTCCCATTGTAAGGATTACTAGAAGGCCATATAATTTGGGGGTCTGGTCGTTTTAAACAAACATTATTCCACATTTCTACCTTCATACCATTATCCATATCAATTATTTGATAATCATTAAAATCTCTAACTAATTTCATAAAATCCACCTAACTAAGTAAATATTTAACTAAAGGGTCTATCAGTTCTAAAATGCCATGGGTATAAAAGAAGAAACCTAAAACAACTACTTGAACACTAGTTTCATAATATAAATTAATACTAGTAAGAAGTCCTAATACCATGAAGGCTATTAAAGTAAAAATTCTTAATTTATACATTCTATCACGACGGTCATTATAATAATTGGTCTTAATTAATTTAGCTATTCCCATTAAAGTTGTCCAGCTAAGAACTGAGGCTGCTAATTGAAATGGGTTGTTAAATGAGAAAAATAAGCCAACAAATCCGATTCCTAAACTAATAAGCATTGTGTATAGTCCTTCGTAATCCTTAGACTTTCTAGTTAATATAAACTGAATAAAGTTTAGAATAGCATAAAGTATCATAATCGTAAAGAATAAATTTTTAATATCAGTAATTTTAAAAGTTGGAAGCATTAACATAACAATACCTATAACAATTAAAATTGCATCAATTATCATATCTACTTTTTGTTTTAATTTCATAAATCTCATCCTTTTAGTTTTGTTTAATTTAAATTATTTTTAAAATTTTACTATTATTTAATATTTTATAATTCTAAATATTATATTTTTATTTAGTTTTTTCATTTTGAAGCTCTAATACTAAATTAGTTAAATAAGTACCTAAATCACTATCCAAAGTTATAGTGCTATAATTTTGTAAAGCCGTAGTACTATTCTTTACAGCAATACTTTTATCAACAACATAAGTCATTGAAATATCGTTGTTTGAATCGCCAATACTTATTACTTCGCTAGAATTTAAATCTAAATAATCTAATACTTCGCTAATTCCCTTACCCTTAGTAATGCTTCTATTATTGACATCATGGAAATAAATTTTATTAGTTATTCTTTTTTCTAAATATATAGCCTTAGAAGAATTGACAAATTCAACTTCTGGTATTTGATCTTTAAATAAATATTTCATGGTTATCATGCGTTCATAATTATTAGAAGTTATGGTAAGTCCTACAATTCCAGTACCAATATCGTCATTTTTTCTTATGTAATAGTTAGTAGTATCTTCATGGGCTAAGAGTTTGCAATTATGACTACTAGTGAAATCAAATATTTTCCGAATAGTTTTACGAGATATTTTACTGGCATAAATTATTTCATTATTATCATATCTTTTAACTAAGGCTCCATTACAAGCAATAATTATAGGATAAACTTTTATTTTACGAGCTAAGTTTCTTGCATGAATAAAGTTTCTACCTGTTGTAATAATTACTTTTACTCCTAAATTATTTAAAGCTTCTAAAGAATTAATTATTTTTCCATCAATTTTTTTATTTACTCTTAAAGTTCCGTCGATATCAATAAATATGGCTTTTAGCAAGTTAATCACTCCAGTCCATTTTATTATACTATTTTTAAATTAGGCAAGTCTATAGTTTTTATAATTTACTTAAAAGTTTTAGAAAAAGAGAATTGATATTTCAGTTACCAATACTCTTTACTATGCAATGCAATATTTATTTTTTATTGTTATTAAACACTAACAGTTCTATTTTAATTTATTATCAACTAAGATTGTTTTTAATTTATTTCTACCCCCCCACCATAGATATCAGAGAAATAGTCATCACCTATCATAAATACTTCAGTATCATTTAATTCTAGTTTATCCATTGCTTTTTTAAAGGGTTATAAGTAAGTCCAATGTAATCTATGCCCATTTTTTTTTAGATATATCTAGTCATTCTTTATTACACTTGGGAATATCTTTTTTGTCAAGGCGGATAGTTTCATCTAAATTAGTGATTAGCCCTTTAATGCCATTTGTTATTAAGTTATCTAAATTATCGCTAGATAATTCTTTAATGTTACTAATTGTTAAATCTGGTTGAAGATTTTTACTTAGATAGTAATTTAAAACTTTAAAAATAATATTGCAAAATTGGTCAATCATTTTATTCTTATTAACGTAATTTTCTTACTAGTCGCATGACATCCTCATGGATATCTTCTTTACTACGCATTTCGTTATCCTTAGTTACATTTACGTTACTCCATTTCAAATAATTACTAACAAATTGGGCTGACTCATAAATTTTTCTTTGGGTATCAACACTTTTTTCAAAGATATCTTTTTGAACACCATCATTAGTTTCTCTGGCTAGACGAAGTTTAGTTAAAGTATCAAAGTCACCATTAAAGAAGATAACTAAATCAGGTTCGCCAATACCTAAATTATAATATTCATAAGCTTTCATTTTAGCAATCATATCTTTCTTTTCATCTTCGTCCATACATTTTAAAGTTTGATAAATAAAACTTGAAGTGGTATAACGATCTAAAAGAATAGTTTTTCCTTCAGCATAATATTTTTTTAAATAATTACGCCATACATACTCTCTATCTATAGCATAATAACTTTCAATTACTTCTTCAGGAATCTCATCTAATTCCCCAAGTTTTCCCTTTAAAAATTTAACAGCCATAGTTCCAGAACCAAAGCCATAGCTTGGGAAATGCCACTGTTCACATTCTACTTCTTTTTTTAATTCATCTTTCAATAATTTTAACTGAGTTGATTTACCAACCCCATCACAGGCTCCTTCTAATACAATTAATTTACCTTTATTTTCCATCTTTAATTTCTCCATTCTTATTATTTGTGTTTTTAATTAATTTTATAAATCTCTTTTATCTAAACTTATTTTTCTTTTTATATCCTGACATGGACTAGTGCAAGTGTAGTCAGCAAAACCACAACGATATTTATTAATATATTGTTTTACTTCATAAGCTTTTTGATAATAGTAAGCTTTAGTATTAGGATTAGTTTCCATATCACCTTTTCTTAATAGTTCTTCGTATATGTATGGAATTATTTCTAAAGTATACATATTAGCAATTTCAGTTTGAGCACGATAACAGCATCTTTCTTTGCTAACATAGTTAAAAAGATTAGCATAAGTAGCATTCATATTAACTTTAACTTTCATTCCTAAAGGATAAACATCTATTAATTTGCTGATATCTCTTAAATATTCAGTTACTAAATTAGGATAATTCTGAATAAAAAGGGGCATTGCAAACTCTACTTCTTCATCTGGCTCTGGCATTTTCATTTCTAAGTCGATAGTACGATGTCTTTGATTTTGAGCAAGACAAGATAAAGATTGATAGTTGCTATAACTAATATTAGAAGTTGTTATGGAATTTGGGTAATCTATAGTACTCCATTTATTTCTCTTAGCAAATAATGATAAGTCAACCTTTTTAGTGTTTTGAAAGAATAAAGAATCATCTCCTTTATAGGAAAGATAAGGAATATTTTTTCCTTTTTGTTTTACTTCTTCTTCTAAAGCTTTATCTGATGTTATCATTTCATAGATATCGTTTTTAGTAAGTAAAACTTTTTTTTCTTTTAAGACACTAATAAATTCTTGCATTTCAGGAACACATGATGCTTCAAAGGCATCTTTAGGATCATTAATAATTCTTTCCATCATATATGCTATTTTATTTATTTGAGCAAAAGGTACAGTATAAGTAATACTAGTACGAGTGGCAAGTCCTAAAAAGTTACGAGCATTTTCTTGAGCTTTTTCACGAATCATTTTCATCGCACCATTATCTGTCTTGGTTTGACTACGAAAATACTCCCAATAGTCTTTTATTAATATGTCTTCAAATATTTTTAGCCATTTATGGTATAATTCAATTTCGGTTCTAGTATTGTATTTGCTTTCCTTAGCTTCAGTATATCTTAAAGATAGCTCGTCGGCAGCATATTCTTTTTCGTTATTTAAAATCAAACATAATCTTCTTGAAATTCCTGTTATTTCTAGTCCTACACTTTCTTGTTCTGATGGGGTTGTATGGGCTTGTAATATTGTCGACATACCTCTTCTTATTAAATTTGCTTTGGAATTATTTTTTCTAATGTCTTCTGTTGTTACTAAATTATCATCTGTACTTTTGGCAACACAGACAGCTGCTCTTACTCCAGCTTCATATAATGCTTTCTTTTGATCATATAGATTGTTTTTTACAAACCCATTGGGTGCTAATTGTATATTTATCATAATATTTTCCTCTTCCTGTTATAATTTTTTTCTTTTAAAAAGTAAGCAAATCACTCTTCTGACTTGCTTACCATATAAATTAATACAGAGGCTCCAACACAAATTGCTAAAACAACAACAATGACAACTGCTGTTTTTGTCTTTTCTACTTTCTCAGGGGCATCTGCTACTACTTCTAAATTTAATTCTTCAATCAAATTTGCACGTTCATCTAAATTATAATAGTCATTGATAGCGGCTAAAATTTGATCTTTATTTGTTTCGCCAAATCCACTATAGCGAGTATTACCAATTATAATGTATGGTACACCATAATCACTATCGTTAAAATGTTCAGCGACTTTTGCTAAGGCATTACTATTTGTAGTGTTATACCAAGTTTCATATTTTACTAGGTTAAATTTAGATTTCTCATCACTGCTTAAAGATTTAACCCATGTAAAGAATTCTTCACAATGAGGACATCCTTTGCCATAGAAAATATAAACATCTGCTGCTTTTTTATCACTATCAGCTAAGCATACAATTGGAACAAAAAGTAATACAAGTGCAATTAGTAAATTACATATCTTCTTCATTTTACTACCTCCTTTATCGATTATACTATAAAAAACAAAATTAGCCAAAGCAAATTGACTAATTTTCATAATTTTTTCATTTGTTTATTTAAAGTAATTTTTTACCCTAGAGCTACGTCTAAAACCATCATAATGATAAAACCTAGTAGAGTAAACATTGTTATCATGTTTTTATTATGGTTTTGCTGAGATTCTGGGATTAATTCTTCAACAACAACAAATATCATAGCTCCAGCAGCAAAAGCGAGTAAAAAAGGCATAATTGACTTTATCTTTAATACTAATAAGGCTCCTATTATAGCAGAAATTGGTTCGACAATGCCACTTAAAGCCCCAATTATGAAAGATTTAGTTCTACTCATTCCCTCTCTTCTTAAAGGTAGACTAACGGCACATCCTTCAGGAAAATTTTGAAGTCCTATTCCGATGGCTAACCCGAGAGCAGACATAACTGTAGCACCGTCTAAGCCATAAATTATGGAGCCAAAAGCAACGCCAATAGATAATCCTTCAGGAATATTATGTATGGTAATAGAACTAACTAGTAAAAATATTCTTTTGGCTGTTTCATTTTTCTTTTGTTTTGCCATTAATTTTGAAAATATTTTATCGGTTAGAAATAACAACAATCCCCCACATAAAAATCCTACAGGAACGATTATATATGGTAAAAAAGCCATATTAATTGCCTGATCTATTGCTGGGGCAAGTAGTGAAAAATAAGAAGCTGCTAACATTATTCCAGCTGATACTCCAAGTAAAATATCAGATAAATTTTTGTTAACCTTCTTAAAGCAAAAAACTATAGCTGAACCTAATGATGTTATCAAGAAAGTAAAAGTAGCTGCTAAAAAAGCTTGCATAATTACATTTAAATTTATAAACCAATCCATAAACTCACCTACTTTATGTTATGAAATAATTAAAAATCTGTGAATAGTCGCAAAAATGCTTGTGGGTGGTCTAGTTATGTGGTATATTTTTGGTATGCCCATTTAGTATAATGGTATTACAAATCCATGGTAAGGATTAAAAGTAAGTTCGATTCTTACATTGGGCACCAGATTGATAGGAAACTCGGACACTTTTG
>HF993074.1 GCA_000433475.1 Mycoplasma sp. CAG:956 | reverse complement strand
TATTATAAGTATAGAAATAAAGAAGATCCTGATTATTATGATTATTTAATAATTAAAGAAATATTTGATGATTCTAAAGGTACATATGGTTATCGTAGGATTGTTGAAGGTCTACTCCTAAAATATGGTGTAGTTATGAACGGAAAGAAGGTTTTAAGAATAATGAAAAAATATAATTTAATGGCTGAATATATAAGAAAATCAAAGAAGAAAAATAAGAATGAAAGAATAGAAGATAATGTTAAACCAAATTTATTAAATAGAAATTTTACTACTTGTGCATTAAATAAAGTGTGGGATACAGATGTAACATATTTAATATTTAAAAGTACTAGAGCTTATTTATCTACAATAATTGATTTATATGACAGACATGTAGTTGCTTATAAAATATCCAAACATAATGATAATAAACTTGTTATGGATACTTTAAATGAAGCTTTAGATAAGGAAAAAGATGTACACGGACTAATCATTCATAGTGATCAAGGTTTCCAATATACATCTTATGAGTACAAAGCCATTTGTGAATCAAACGGAATACAGATTTCTATGTCAAGAAAAGGAACTCCAATAGATGATTCGCCAATAGAAAGCTGGCATGCTCTTCTAAAAAAGGAAACTTTGTACAATAATAATATTACATCTTTACAAGAATATATTCAACTTGTAGAAGAATGGATATTATTTTACAATACTATAAGACTAAAGTCAAAAATCAAGAAAAAGAGAAAAACTTACACAAAAAGAGAAAAATAACTTTT
>HF993073.1 GCA_000433475.1 Mycoplasma sp. CAG:956 | reverse complement strand
AACTAATGTTGCTCCACCTTTAATAATTTTAGGTGATATAAATAAATAATTCTTTTCTTTACTTTCTTCTATAAATTTTGCTTTTTCTTCTAAAGTCATACAAACCTCCTTAATTGCTATTTTACCATAAAATGAAGATTTACTGTTGAATTTAATTAAACTTATGGTATATTGCTAGTAGTGAGTGATATTTATCATATCACTAGAGAGAGTTATAGATATCTACGACACCCACTCCATTTGAAATTAACTTACGAATTTAACTGTTCGTGAGTTTTTTATAATTTTTTTCAAAAGTACCAAAAAATTGTTAGAACCAAACTATTCTAACAATTCATAATTACTTATTTAAACTTAATTTTTGCTCTTCTGCTTCATCATAAGTCTTAGAAACTAATTCATCATAAGTAATAACATTTTCATAGTAATAATTAGCAAATGCTACAGCATCCTTATGATGACTTGCTGTTTCAAATATATATACATTATTGCTTGGAACCGTTATTTTGTCTTCCATACCTGTAGGTAGTTTTAAAATGGTATTATCCTGTTCTACAGTGTAACTTGATAAATCATAAATGATTGCTTTTTCATTCTCAATAACAACTGCACTGCATGTAACAATAAATGAATATCCTGATGATGCACTAAATACATTATAAGACTTACTATCGTTATCATTAGTAGATACTGCAGATTTTGAATTAGATACTGCTGTATAATTAACTTGATATTTTTGATTCTTTGTATCTTTTTGACAAGCACTAAGACTCATAGTCATAGCCATTGCTATGATTACTGATTTTAGCTTTAATAATTCGTCTTTTTTCATAATAATAATATCCTTTCCTGTTAAGACAATATTATAATTAGAAAATAAGTTCTGTCAATCATAATTAACTTATAAATAAAATAATAGCAGAATCATTACTTAATGTATCTAAAACTATGGCTATTGATATTCTAAACATTATTATAAGTAATAATACTTTAATCCAATCAGACACTGGTAAAAATACTTATTATAAGCTAAGGTGATATTAGATTGATATTTATATATCGCTTCGTGTATGGAAAAAAATTGTAAAAAAACATGATGTTCGCTCTAAATTGATTGAAACTTAGGAATTAACTTCTAAGAGTAATAAATGCTAACTAGAAATGATATGAACCCCGTTTCTTGGACATGGAAACGAGGTTTTTATATGTCAAAATTAAGTTACGAAGATAAAATAAATATTTATAATAATAA
>HF993072.1 GCA_000433475.1 Mycoplasma sp. CAG:956 | reverse complement strand
AATAACAAGATTGATTATTTTATAGTAGTTTTATATTTATGATATGCTTTTCTAGTGCATATTTTTTTTAATAATGTTATAATATCCAAAGGAAAGAGGTGCTGCTATGTATACTTTATTTATAGATACACATTTTAAAGATGTTCAACTGGTTATTTATAAAAATGAAAAGATTTTACAAATTGCCAAAATAGAAAATTGTGATAGAACAAGCAAAAATGTTTTACCTTTATTAAAAAAAACATTTCAAGAAAATAATATTAGTTACAATCAAATAGAAAAAATAATTGTATGCAATGGACCAGGTTCGTTTACTGGAATAAGAATATCAATTACCATTGCTAAAGTAATGGCATATTGTTTAAATATTCCAATTTATACAATTAGTTATTTAGAATTGTCTGCTTTAGATAATAAGGGCAAAAATACATTTGCGGTAAAGGAAAACAATGGCTATTATAAAGCAACATTTATGGATGATAAGATGATTAGTTCAATTAGCTATGTTAAGTCAAAAGAATTATTAGAAAATGAAGTAATTGTTGATAATATTAATTATCAAAAAATTCCTACCTATAATTACTTAAAATTAACTGACTGTTTTAATGCTAATCCATTATATGTTAAAACAATAGAGGCTTTAAATGATAAGAAAAATGCTTCCTAGTGATTATAATTCGATTTATAAATTAGGGGCTCAGCTGAATATTAATTATGCAAAATTAAACAAATTGGACGATATTGTTAATGATAATAATCAAAAAGTATATGTGTATATTATTAATAATAATGTTGTTGGATTTTTACATATTACCATTAGTTTTGACGAAGCTGATATCGTAGACATAATCACTTCTGAAGAATATCGTAATCATGGAATTGGAAATAGCTTGATTTCTTATGTAATTAAAGATAATAATCTAAAAAAAATTAATTTGGAAGTTAGAGAAAGTAATAAAATCGCTATAGAATTTTATCAAAAAATGAATTTTAAAAAAGTAAGAATAATAAAAAAATATTATGGCACAGAAGATGCTTTCTTTATGGTAAAGGAGATATAACAATGAAAAATACATATATATTATCAATTGAATCTAGTTGTGATGAAACAAGTATGGCAATTGTTAAAAATGGCAAAGAAGTAATATCAATAGTTATAAACACTCAAATATCAACTCATGAAAATTATGGTGGTGTAGTACCTGAAATTGCCTCTCGTATGCATGCTGAAAATATAACTATTGTTTTAGATGAAACTTTAAAAAAAGCAAATATGATAATAGAAGAGATAGATGCTATTGCCGTAACTTATGGTCCAGGTCTTATGGGCAGTTTACTTGTAGGAGTAGAAGCCGCTAAAACTTTAGCCTTATTGTATGATAAACCACTTATAGCTGTAAATCATTTAGCTGGTCATATTTACGCAAATAATTTAGAAAATACAATGCAATTTCCTCTTTTAGCTTTAATCATTAGTGGCGGTCATACTGATATTGTATACATGGAAGATGATTATAAATTTAAAGTTCTAGGAGGAACTTTAGATGATGCCATTGGTGAAGCCTATGATAAGGTAGCAAGAGTGTTAGGATTAAAATATCCTGGTGGACCAAATGTCGAAAAAATGGCATTAAATGGTAAACCAAGCTATAAATTACCAATACCAATGAATGATGAAAGCTTAAATATGAGTTTTAGCGGACTTAAATCAAGCATTATTAATCTTGTTCATAATGAGCAACAACGTAATAGAAAAATAAATAGAGAAGATCTTGCTTGCTCATTTCAAACAGTAGCTACTGATCAACTAGTCCGTAAATTAGAATTAGCAATTAAACAAACTAATATTAAAAATATCATCATAGCCGGTGGGGTATCAGCAAATCAATATATTAGAAGTGAAATAACTAAATTAGCTAGTAAATATAATGCTAACATTTCAGTTCCAAAACTTCTTTATTGTACAGATAATGCGGCAATGATAGGAGCAGCGGCATACCCTCTTTATTTACAAAAAAAGTTTGCTGATTTGGATTTAAATGCTAATCCTAGTGAAGAATTATATTAATTTATTTATACTATTAATTAATAAAACTTAAAAATTGCATATTGTAAATATCGGTCATTTAAGATATACTTATTATAGTACGGAGGTCTTTATGAATAACAATGAAACAGTTAAACATGTTATATTATATATATCTATAACATTATTATTAATAACCGTCACATTTTCAGCTTCGAGAGCTTACTATTTAGCTAGGATAACAGTAGCTGATAAGATAAATGATACATCTATAACGAATGCTAATTTAGATATTGATTTTTTAACTAGTCAATATATTAATGAGCCAAAATTGATGCTAATAAATGATTCTGATCGTGTGGCGAGTGCACCATACACTTCATTTGCTATAACTTCAAAATCAACTTCCACTATATCAGCAGACTATACTTTATATTTAACAGATTTTACAATATCAGATAACTTTGTGTCTAATGATTTTAAATGGGAACTTGTCAGAAAAAATGATAGTGGTGAAACGCAAGTGGCAACTGGAAATTTTGCTAATGCTGTAACTGGAAAAGATTACACTTTAACTACAGCCAATATTACCATAGCACCACAAGATACTCATCAATATATATTTAGAATATGGTTAAGCTATACAGACAATGATCAAGCAAATCTTTTAAATGGTTCATTTAGTGGCAAAATAGCTTTAACAACTGGCAAAATAACAAACAAAGGAAAATAAAATTGAAAAAAATTGGCTTAGCTCTTGAAGGCGGTGGCCTAAAAGGTGGATACCAAGTTGGATCATATTATGCTTTCAAAAAATGCCATATCAAAATAAGTGGATACGTTGGGACATCAATTGGTTCTTTTAATGCTTGCCTATTAGCAAGTGGACAAGCCAAAGACTTATTAGAACTATGGCAAAACCTAGAGCCAGGAAAATTATTAGACATAAATCAAGAATTTGCTGATTATATAAATGGCAAACAAAAAATGATAAAAGCATTACAAGGATTAAATTCTACTGTATTAAAAACAATTAAGCAAAAAGGTATATCAACAGATAAATTAAGAAAATTAGCAGAAGATCTTATTAATAAAGAAAGTCTTTATAATAATAAAAAAGACTTTGGACTTATAACGGTTAGACTTCATAATTTTGAACCAATATATATCGAGAAAAAAGATATACCAAAAGAACAATTAGTGGATTATTTAATTGCCAGTTGTTCACTACCAATATTTAAACTAACTCCAATGATTGATAATGAAATCTATATAGATGGTGGTTTTTATGATAACTGCCCAATCAAATTATTAATTGATAAAAATTATGATACTATTTATGAAATAAGAATAAATGGTATTGGACGTAACCGTAATGTTGCAAAGAAAAATAGCAAAGTAATTACTATTCGTCCATCAAGAAATATATGCAGCATTTTGGAACTAAATCAAGAAAAAATAAAAGAAAATATCTTATTAGGATATTATGATACATTAAGAGTATTAAAAAAATATGATGGTTACAAATATACATTTTCAAAAATATCAAATATTTTTATAAAGGTCATAACACGCAAAATATCAAAAAGATATATGAGTAGAATAAGAAACTTCTTTAAAGCTAAAAGTAACAAAGAAACAGTTATAAAAGCAATAGAATATGCAATGAACTATTTTAAAATAAGCCCTTACCATGTTTATAATTTTGGCTTAGAATTAAGACATATTCAAAATAACTATTTAAAAAATTATAAAACTAAAAATCTTATTTTTAACTTCCTAAAAAAGTTGCGTATTTTTTAGTGCTATAATATAATAAGAAAAGTAAAAAAAGAAAAGGAGAATATTTATGGGAAGAGCCTATGAAGTAAGAAAAGCAAGTATTCAAAAAACTGGAGCTGCTCGCGGAAAAATTTATACAAACTTTGCTAAAGAATTATACTTAGCCGCTAAAGGCAATCCAGACATTGATACAAACATTAAATTAAAACGTTTAGTAGAGAAAGCTAAGAAACAAGAAGTTCCTAATGACATTATTAAAAGAGCTATTGACAAAGCTAAGGGTGCTGGCCAAGAAGACTATCAAACAGTTATGTATGAAGGATTTGGTCCTGGTGCCTCAACTTTAATTATTAAAACTTTAACAGATAATGTTAACCGTACAGTTGGTGAAGTAAGAGCGGCATTTAATAAAGTACATAAAAGCTTAGGAGTAAATAATTCGGTATCATATAACTATGATTATTTAAATGTTATTTCATTTAAATGTGATTCTGAAGAAGACATTTTAATGTCACTTTTGGATGCTGGTATTGAGCCAATAGAAGAAAATTATGAAGATGGCATTATGACTATCTCTGTAAATCCTGCAGACCAACATAAATTAAAAGATGTAATAGAGAGTCTTATTCCAAATGTTGATTATGAAGTAGATGAAATTGGCTGGTATGCTAAAGAAGAAGTAGAACTTAATGAAGAAGATAAAATGTTATTTGAAAGACTCTATAATCTTTTAGATGATATTGATGATGTTACTGATATTTATCATAATGTCGCCAACTTCTAAAGTTCTTTTTTTCATTTATTTTTCACAAATTTATAATAAAATAACAACGATTTAAGAAATGTTTACAAAAATTTTTAAATCAATAATTTAATAATAAATTTTATTTAAAATAAATTATTAAAAAAAGATATCTATAAATTAGTTTTTATAGAAAAGTAAGGATGTGGTGTTTATGAAAATTCTAGTAGTAGATGATGAAGAACTAATTAGAAATGTTATAAGAGAATATTTGATAATGGAAGAATATACTGTCGATGAAGCAAATGATGGACTAGAAGCCATAACAAAAGCTAAAGAAAATGATTATAATTTAATTATTATGGATATAATGATGCCTAAAATGGATGGTTATCAAGCTTGCAAGGAAATAAAGAAAATCAAAGATGTTCCCTTTATTATGTTATCTGCTCGCAGTGAAGAATATGATAAATTAATCGGCTTTGATTTAGGAATAGATGATTATGTTACTAAACCATTTAGTCCAAAAGAGTTAGTAGCTCGCGTCAAAGCTATTCTAAAAAGAAATGCTACAGATAATTATACATATAAGTTTGAAGGTTTAACAATTAACGACTTAGCTCATGAAGTAAGAGTAGATGATAAAAAAATAAATTTAACCCCTAAAGAGTATGATCTTTTAAAATATTTAGTTACTAATAAAAATATTGCTTTATCCAGAGAGCAATTATTAACAAATATTTGGGGATATGATTTTTTTGGGGATGATCGCACAATAGATACCCATATAAAGACTCTTCGTAATAGTCTGGGTAAATACCGTAAATTTATTGTTACGGTTAGAGCAATAGGATATAAGTTTGAATACCAGAACTAGACTAAAAGAGTTAGGAAACTCTCTACATTTTAAAACTCTGGAATATTTAATAGTATTTTCTATTTCAATTTTACTTCTGCTTTGGCTAGTTCAAATTGTCTTCTTCAAAATCTATTATGAAAAATATCAAATAAATTATATGAATGAATTAGTAGAAAAAATAATAAATATTGATAATACTAATGTTATTGAATCAATGGATGATATAACTTTAGATAATAATATTTGTTTGGAATATATGGACTACTATGGTAATACTTATTATTATAATAATAAAATTTCTTCATGTCTTTTAGGACATAATAAAATAATAGATAAAGAATTAATTAAATTTAAGCAATCAGGCGAAGAGACTTCATTTGAGAAAATTCTAAATCCTATCAATAACAGTGTTTCGCTTTTATATGGTATAAAAAAAGGAAATGGTTATATCTTCTTATTTACTTCTTTAGAAGATATTGGGACTACAACTTCTCTAATAAAAAATCAATTGATTTATGTAACTCTTCTAGCTATTTTATTTTCAATAGTTATCGCTATGTTTTTATCCAGAAGAATTGCTAAACCAATAAGTGATATGACTAAAAATGCCAAAATATTAGCCGATGGTAATTATGATGTAGAATTTACAACAACTGGTATTAAAGAAATTGATGAACTTGCTAATACCCTTAATTACTTAGAACAAGAAGTATCAAAAACTGATGAATACCGTCGTGATTTAATGGCAAATGTTTCTCATGATTTAAAAACACCATTAACAATGATAAAAGCATATGCCGAAATGATTAGGGATATAACTTTAGATAACAAAGAAAAAACTAAAGAAAATTTAAATGTTATCATCGATGAAACAGACCGCCTAAATATATTAGTAAATGATATTCTAGAACTTAGCAAACTCCAAAATAATCAAGAAACATTAAATATTGAAAAATTTGATATAGTAGAACTAATTAGTGATATTTTAAAGAGATATCAAATTATAAAAGAAACCGAAAATTATAATCTAATATTAGAAAGTCCTCAAAGTATTATCGTGAAAGCTGATAAAAAAAGAATTAGTCAAGTTATCTACAATTTAATAAATAATGCCATTAATTATACAGGTGATGACTTAAAAGTTACCATAAGAATTACCGAAAATCAAAAAGACTGTAAAATAGAGATAATAGATACTGGTAAAGGAATTGACGAAAAAGACCTTCCTAATATTTGGAATCGCTATTATAAAAAGGAAAAAAATCATAAGAGAAATGTAGTTGGCACTGGTCTAGGATTGTCAATTGTAAAAAACATCTTAGAACAGCATAATTTTAAATATGGTGTTAACAGCATCAAAAACAAAGGAACAACATTCTATTTCCAAATAAAAAAATAACTTTCACTTTTCTATCACATACTTTTCATAATTGATTGGTACTATGTAATTGTGAAAGGAAGATTGATCGATTAGAAATAGAAAAGGTAATTAAAAGATGTAAAAAATTTAATTATTATATAAACAATATGTCTTATAAAAAGATATAAAGATAGGTTAAGAATTAGCCAAATCAAACGCTTGTGGACATTAACGATATATTAAAGTTAATGGTAGATACAAGAAATCATAATGTAATTATGATAATTCATATATAAACCCTATACAATTAAGATAACATATAAACAATAAACTCACACTTTTTAAGAAAGGCATTCCCTTTCTTATTTTTTTTTGCTAAAATTAATTAAGGTGAAATTTATGTTTTTGAAATATTTAATCGTTTTTTTAATTTCTATGGTTCCTTTAATTGAACTTCGTGGTGCTATTCCATATGCTGTTGGTTTTAAATTGCCATTACTTCCTTCTTATATTATAGCCATTCTTGGTAACATGTTGCCTGTTCCTTTTATCTTCTTTTTTGCTCGTAAAATTTTAGAATGGGGAAAAGACAAAAAATTTACTAAAAAATTCTTTACATTTTGCTTAGAAAAAGGTAATAAAGGAGGAAAGAAACTTCAAGAAAAAGCTGGTCGTAATGTTTATTTAGCTCTATTTTTATTTGTTGGTATTCCACTTCCTGGTACTGGAGCTTGGACAGGAACTTTAGCTGCATCACTCTTAAATCTTGATTTTAAAAAGAGTGTTCTTGCTATCATGGGTGGAGTTGTCTTAGCTGGAATTATCATGGGGCTAGTTTCTTTAGGAGTTTTTAATATTTTCTAATTTATTATATTAGAATATCAAAAAAATACATCACAATTTTTATGATGTATTTTTAATTTTAATTAGAAATAATGGTTGGTTCGCTATATACCTTACCCTTAGTATCCACTAGGGCTTTTTTTATAGTTAAATTTTTCTTTAATTTACCAGTTTGACTATTTGCTACAACTTCATTACTTGCTATCTTATCAATTAAATCCATCCCATCAATGACTTTACCAAATGCTGCATAGTTATTATCTAGATTAGTTGCAGTATCTAACATAATAAAAAATTGACTTCCAGCTGAATCGTTTTCACTACTTCTAGCCATAGACACAATGCCTTTAGTATGTTTCAAAGTATTGGTAAATCTATTATTAGTAAATTCTCCTTTAATTGTATAACCAGGTCCTCCAGTACCATCACCTTTAGGATCCCCACCTTGTAAGACAAACCCTGGTACTAAACGGTGAAATGAGTTATTATCATAAAAGCCATTTTTTATTAATGATATAAAATTATTTACCGTATTAGGAGCTATATCAGGATAAAGTTCCATAACAATAGCCCCATATCCTGAAATTTCCATGGCAACAACTGGATTTTCTGTATCATAATTGTCAAGGGATGTCTCATTACCATTAATATTAAAATCAATCCCTATTAACTCTTCTTTAGTTTTACTACTTTCACATCCCGTACAAAATAATAGAATGCAAAGAAATAAACCACTTAAAAATTTTTTCATTATTTTTATCCTTTCTTTATATAAAAATAGTATAACATATATTATTTTTATGATACAATATGACAAGCACTTAAAAAGTTAAAATATAAAATTTATAGAAAGGAAAAGTCTTTTAAGACTTCTAAAACAAAATATGAAAGAAAATAACGAACCAGTAATTCAAACATCTAAAATTAATAATTTAAATCACATAAATTGGGATGATTATTTTGCCACATTTGCTATAATGACATCTTTAAGATCTAAAGACCCTGATCGCCAAGTAGGAGCAGTTATCGTTTCCAAAGACAATCGTATTTTATCAACAGGATATAATGGGGCTCCTATAGGTATTAATGATGATGCTATGCCATGGAATAAAGAAGGAGGATTTTTAAACACTAAATATGCCTATGTTGTTCATGCTGAACTAAATGCTATTTTGGGATATAATAATGATAAGTCCCTACTTAAAGGTGCTAAAATTTATACTACATTATTTCCTTGTAATGAATGTATGAAAGCTATAATTCAAAGTGGCATTACCGAAATAATTTACCTTGACAATCATAATTTTGTCAAAGATACTTGCGTTGGTTCTCGTTACATGGTAAATGTTCATAATAGAAATGAAAGATTACCTAAAATTACTCTAAGGGAATACTCTATAACCGATAGAGCTAAAATGATAATAGTTAAATCTATATTAGAAAACAGAACAATAATCCCGCAAGAAGAAGTTAAAGAACACGATAAAAGCTTAAAATTAGCAACAAAATCAACCAATATGTAGTAAAATAATAAAGTAGATAAATTAAGGTTAGATAATTTAAATTAAAATTTTAATAAAGAAAGAAGTGTTAATATGTTAAATATAGTTTTATTTGAACCAGAAATACCTCAAAATACGGGTAATATTATGCGTACTTGTGTAGCTACACATACAAAATTGCACTTAATTAAACCATTAGGTTTTTCTCTAGATGAAAAATATATAAAAAGAAGTGGAGTTAATTACATTCAATACTGCGATTATACTGTTTATGAAAATATTGAAGAATTCTTTGAGAAAAATAAAGGAACTTATTATTTTTTAACTAGATATGGTCATAAACCTCATACATCTTTTGATTATTCCAATCCAGATGAAAATATTTATTTCTTTTTTGGTAAAGAATCTACGGGTATTCCTCCAAAGATATTAAAGCCTTACATAGACAAATGTATGCGTATTCCAATGACCGATAAAGTTCGAGCTTTAAATCTTTCTAATACGGTTGCCATTGTTTTATATGAAGCTTTAAGACAACAAAATTATTTAGATTTACTTCGAGATGAACCTCATAAATCTAAGACTTTTATTGAAGATAGTACAGACTAGTTAGAAAAATTATTGTTATAACAACTAAAATTCCTATCTAGTAAATTCATGTTGTTTATGGTACCATTAAAGTGGTGATAATATGTATAATTGTAAAAAATGTGGCCATGCCTTATCTTCCAATAGTGCCCTATGTCCAAACTGTGGGGCTATGATGGATAATAGACAACTAGAAATAAGAAAAGGTCTAAAAAATAATAATAGTGCTTACATGGATAGATTAGATGCTATTCGTAGCAGAAATATAATGAATAAAAATGAAGAAAAAAGTAATACTAATATAATAGGATATGCTTTATTTATAGTAGCAGTAGTATTATTAATTGCTTTTATAATAGGAGTAGCACTAATCCGTAGATAGGACTTTTTTATGGCAGCACTTCTAGTATGTATAAAAATATTTTTGGGAAGAATACTTGATGTAAGTATTGGAACAGTAAGAACAGTAATTTCTGTAAAAGGTCAAAAATTTGCAGCGTCTGTTCTTGCTTTTTTTGAGGTTTTTATTTGGTACTATGTAGCAAGAAGTGCCTTAAATACCCCTTTAACTAGTATTTTTGTTCCCATTAGTTATTCCCTAGGATATGCAACTGGAACCTTTATTGGAACTACTTTAAGTAGAAAAGTTATAAAAGGTAATACTTCTATTCAAGTAATTACCAGTAAAGCCAGTAAAACTAATTTAGAAAAAATTAGAAAATCTGGTTATGGAGTTACCATTATTGATGTTTATGATACCTATGATAATAAAGAAAAGAAATTACTTCTTATGGAAGTAAAAAATAAAAATATAAAAGAATTAACTAACTTAATTAAGAAGATAGATGAAAAAGCTTTTATAACTTTAAGAGAAACACAAAATATTTATAATGGTTTTGTAAAGTAAGGCAGCTAAAATTAGCTGTTTTTAATTTTAAATTATCTTTCTTAAATTTTATTGCAAATAAGTATAATTTAAATAATAAAAGTGTTAAGAATAATTAAATAAAAAAGTTCTTATGAACCTAAAAACTTAGCTAAAAATATTGAAAATACTAAGAATTATGCTATAATAAAATTACAGATTTGAGTGGGCAGTAAAATTCCCACTTTTAATTTTATAAAAAACAGTGGGGCTATTACTAACGAATAAAAAATACTTGCTAGTAATAAAACTAAAAAGAGGTAATATGGAAAAAGAGTTAGAAAAATTAAGAAAAAATGTTGAGGAAGCATTATCTTCTAAAGAGATAATTGTAACTGATGTTTGCTATCATAAAGAAAATAACTACAATTTTTTAACAATAGAACTTGATAAAGTAAATGGTATTGACTTAGATGAAATAGTTTTAGCAACTAATATTATTAATCCAATTGTTGATAAAATGGATTTCATTGATGAGTCATATATTCTTGATGTTATAAGTAAAGAAAGAGGAGTATAAATATGAGAAAGAAAGAAACAGAAAAAATGGTAGATAGTGGTTTAGAATTTTTAAAAGCCCTAAATCTAGTAACTGAAGAAAAGGGGATATCTAAAGATTTAATTATCGATGCAATGAAACAAGCCCTAATGACTGCCTATAAGAAAAATTATGATTCAAGAACTAATGTTCGTGTTGATTTTGATGAACTTACAGGTAAATTTAAAGTAATTAGTTATTACGTCGTTGTTGATGATTATATTGATTCAACTTATGAAACTGATGAAGAAGGAAATGAAGTAGAAATTCCACCAGAGATTAATCCTGATGCTCAAATGTTACTTGAAGAAGCTAAAGAAATTGACCCAGATATTAAAGTTGGCGATACAATTGAAAAAGAAGTAACACCTCATGACTTTGGTCGCGTTGCTGCTGGAGCTGCTAAACAAGTAGTTACTCAAAGAATTAGAGAAGCAGAAAAAGAATCTATCGTAAGTGAATTTGGTGATAAACAAGATGAAATGTTAGTGGGTATGCTTGCTATGGAAGACCAAAGAAATTACTATGTTGACTTTGGACGTGCTCGTGGCATTTTACCAAAGAGTGAAATGATACCAGGTGAAACCGTTAAAATGGGTTCTCAAATTAAAGTATATGTTACTAAAGTTGAAGCTGGAACAAAAGGACCACTTATTCTTCTATCAAGAAAACATTATGGTTTTGTAAAGAGATTATTTGAAAGTGAAATTCCTGAACTTGCTGATGGTACAGTAATCTTATACCAAGTAGCTAGAGAACCAGGCATTCGTTCTAAAGTTGCTGTTTACTCAACAAATGATAAAATTGATCCAATTGGTGCATGCATCGGTGCTAGAGGCAGCCGAATTGGTAATATTTTAAGAGAACTTAATGGTGAAAAAGTAGATCTAGTTAAATACAGCAATGACCCAGCCGAATTCATTAAAAATGCTATGGCTCCAGCTAAAGATGTTATCGTATCTATTAAAGATGAAGAGAAGAAAGAAGCTCTTGCTATTGTAACAGAAGATAACTTAAAACTTGCTATCGGTCGTAAAGCTATTAATGTTAGACTTGCTAGTAAATTAACAAGATATAAAATCGAAGTTAAAACTATGGAAGATATCCAAAAAGAAGGAAATAAATAATGAAAAAAGTTCCTTTGAGAATGTGTGTTGTTACAAGAAATAGGGAAGAAAAAAGAAATCTTTTAAGAATTGTAAAAACACCGACTGGCGAGATTCAAGTTGATACAACTGGCAAACTAAACGGCAAAGGGGCTTACATTACCAAATCTAAAGAAGTTTTAGAAATAGCTAAGAAAAATAAAGCCTTAGATAGAGCTTTAGAATTAGAAATACCAGAAAGTATCTATGAAGAAATAGAAAAATATATATAAGAAAGAGGTGGTACTTTATGATGACTGTTAAAGAATATGCAAATGACACCAATCATACAGTTGCTGAAATTTTAAAAAAGTGTGAAGAATTAGGAATTAAAGTAAAAAGTGGTGATTCAGAGTTAAGTGATGATGATATTATTATTTTAGACAATGCCATTAATCTAATATCGACTGCTGATGATACATCACTAGAAGAAGAAGATGTAATTGATGAGGCTGTAGAAGACATTATGGAAACTGCAAACATCAAAAAATCTTACCAATCTGGTGATAAAAAACAAAAATTAAAGAAAAAAAGTGAAATAGCCTCTTCCAAAGCTGAATTCTTAAATAAAAGAAAAGAAATGTATAAAAATAAATCTAAATTAAAGAAGAATGCTAAAGAAGATAACATCATTTTATACCATGAAAATATGACAGTTGGTGCTTTAGCTGAGGCTATTGGTTGTAGTGCTGCTAACCTAATTACTAAATTAATGACTAATGGTATTATGTCTAATTTAACTATGCCAATTAGTTTTGAAGATGCTGAGGTTGTATCTTTAGAATATAATAAAGTTTTAAAAAGAGATACTACTCAAGATATTACTAACTTTGAAGAATATGAAATAGTAGATTCTAAAGAAGATTTAGTAAAAAGACCTCCCGTTGTTACTATTATGGGACATGTTGACCACGGTAAAACAACTCTATTAGATACAATACGTCATTCCAAAGTTGTTTCTACTGAATCAGGTGGAATTACCCAAGCAATCGGTGCCTATCAAATAGTTCATAATGGTGAACCAATTACATTTATTGATACTCCAGGACATGCTGCCTTTACTGCCATGCGTGCTCGTGGTACTAGTGTAACGGATATAGTTATTATCATTGTAGCGGCTGATGATGGTGTTATGCCACAAACTAAAGAAGCTATAGACCATGCTAAAGCTGCTAAAGTACCTATTATTGTTGCTGTTAATAAAATGGATAAACCAGATGCTAATCCAAACAAAGTTATGGAAGAAATGGCAGCCTTAAATATTACTCCTGAAGAATGGGGTGGCGAATATCCATTTGTTAAAATTTCTGCTCAAACAGGTCAAAATATTGATGAGTTACTAGAAACAATTCTTGCTACTGCCGAAATGTTAGACTTAAAAGCTAATCCAAATCGATATGCTGTAGGTTCCGTAATTGAATCTAAATTAGATAAACATGTTGGGGGTGTTGCTTCTATCCTAATTCAAAATGGTACACTAAGAATTGGCGACCCAATTGTTATTGGTACTAACTATGGTAAAGTAAGAACAATGAAAAATGACTTAGGTCAAGATGTTGTAAGTGCTGGACCTTCAACTCCTGTTGAAATTACTGGTCTTCAAGGCAACCCTGAAGCTGGTGATAAATTCATGAGCTTTGAATCAGAAACTCAAGCTAAAGAAGTAGCCGAAAAACGTAAATTAATTGCTCGTGATCAAAAGTTTAAAAAAGAAAATATTTCTTTAGATTCCTTATTTCAAGCCATTGATGAAGGTACAAAAGAAATTAACATTATCCTAAAAACTGATGTTAAAGGTAGTGAAGAAGCTTTAAAAAATTCATTACAAAAGATTGAAGTTAAAGGTGTTAAGATAAATATCATTCGTAGTGATATTGGTACAATTACCGAAAGTGATGTTGTTTTAGCTAATGCATCTAATGCTATAATTATTGGCTTTAATGTTGCTCCATCTCCACAAACAAAAGAAATGGCTAAAGAATACAGTGTTGATATTCGTTTGTATAACATTATCTATAAAGCTATAGAAGATATGGAAGCTGCAATGCAAGGAATGCTTGATCCTGAATTTGAAGAAAAAATCTTTGGACGTGCTGAAGTTCGTAAAATATTTACCTTCTCTAAAGTCGGCAAAATCGCTGGTTCTTATGTAACAGACGGTTTAATTAAGAGTAATTCTAAAATTCGTGTTATTCGTGACGGTATCGTTATTCATGATGGTAACATTGCTGGTTTACAAAGAGGTAAAGACTCAGTTAAAGAAGTTAAAAAAGGTTTTGAATGTGGTATTACTTTAGAATCTTATAGTGACTTAAAAGAAGGAGATATTCTAGAAAGTTACGACATGGTTGAGGTAAAAAGATGAACCAAGTAAAACAAAAAAGAATATCTAGTAACATTCAAAAAGCCCTATGTGAGATAATCTTAGAAGAAAGTCGTGATTCTATTTTAAAAGCTATAACTATTACAGCTTGTGAAGTTACTAACGACTTATCCTTTTGTAAGGTATATTTTACTAGCCTAGAACAAGATGACCATAAAAATTTAGAAAAAGAATTAAATGATAGTACAGCTAAATACTTACGTGGACGTTTATCATCAAAGATTGAAATTCGTAATACCCCAGAATTAATTTTTAAGTATGATGAATCAATCGAATATGGTAATAATATCGAAAAGATTTTAGCAAACATTCATAAGGAAGAACAAAAATGATTATAAATGTATGTAAAGAAAAGAATATGACTTCTCGTGATGTAGTAAACATTATATCTAAACATTTACATACAAAGAAAGTAGGACACACAGGAACACTAGACCCTCTAGCAACTGGTGTCCTTATTGTTTGTACAAATCATGATACTAAGCTAGTAGATATTTTAACTTCTAAAAATAAAGAGTATATTGCTACCATGCGTCTTGGTATTCAAACTGATACGGGCGATATAACTGGTAATATCATTAAGAGAGCCACTTATAAAGTAACAAAAGACCAAATTATTAAAGTCTTAAATAATTTTTTAGGTTCAAGTACACAAACCGTCCCTATTTATTCTGCAGTTAAAATCAATGGTAAAAAACTTTATGAATATGCAAGAAATGGGGAAGAAGTAACTTTGCCAACCAGAGAAATAAATATTTCAAATATAGAACTTTTAGATTATCATGATGACTTAATAAAATTTAAAGTAACCGTGTCTAAAGGCACTTACATTCGTAGTTTAATTGAAGATATAGGTAAGACTTTGCAAACCGTTGCCACCATGGAAGACTTAGTAAGAACAAAGCAAGGTAATTATAAAATTGAAGATTCTTATACTTTAGAAGATATTAAGAATGATAATTATAAACCAATACCTTTAAATATTGTCTTAAAAGATTATCATACCTATAATTTAAATGCAACTGAGTACTTTAAAGTAAAAAATGGTAGTAAAATGTTATTAAATATTGATGACAAAATTGTAACTTTATTATATAATAATAAACCGATTGCTTTATATAGAAAAGAAAATGATATCTATCGTGTTTATAAAATGTTAGAAATTAATACGGATGATAATTGATTATCTTAATCTAAATTAGATAGATAAAATAAAAAAATTTTGAAAAACTATATAAAGCCTATCTAGGGGGCTTAATTATGTTTTTATTTAATAAAGAACAATTTGATAATTTTATTGAATATTTGTATTTAGTAAATGCTAAACATTATTACATTGACAATAATGGAATTGTTAGAGACCAAAATGAAACTGTAGTCGTTCGTTATTTGCCACATATTAACCATTTTGGTATAGCCAGAAAAAATAAACCAGATATGGATGTTATAGTTATTGACGAAAATTCTAACTTGGAAAATATTGTATCACGAATTGATAACGAGGCTTATATTGTTAATAGAAGAGATTTAAACTATTTAAACTATACAAATAGCGAAGTTTTAGACAAATTGTATCCTGATAATAAAACCCAAAAGAAAGGTTTAGGTATATTTAGAAGGGCTTCTTAAGAGAAGTCTTTTTTCTATAATTAAACATATATTAAATAATTCAAAACAAAAAACTCAAGAAAAAAATCCTTGAGTTTTATTTGATTTTAAAAACTATTTATTAGTTAGCCTTTAGAATAGTTCTAGCTTCTCTTGCAGAAGTTTTAATCTTAACGCCATTAACAGTAATAGTAATCATATTTGGTTTTTGAAAATGATTAGTCTTATTAAGAGCGTGGCTTCTTCTATTCATAGATTTTGGTTTTTTATTTGTAATTTTAACAGCCATTGAGTATTCCTCCTTTTGTTTATTTGTCTAGTAAATTCTATCATAAGAAGTGGTATATTGTCAAATGAAATGTTATAATATTCCTAGGAGATATAATGGATACAATTATTTTTAATATATTAAATTTACTAGAAGAAAATAACTATGAATGTTACATAGTAGGTGGCTATGTAAGAGACTTTATTTTAAATAAAAAAAGCTATGATATTGATATTGCTACTTCAGCAACTGTTAAAGAAATGACAACTTTTTTAGATGGTAATGTTCTCAGTGCTCATTATGGTGCCCTAAAGATAAGCAAACCACCATATAATATAGATATAACTACCTTTAGAAGAGAACTATCTTATCAAAAACGTAATCCAACTGTTTGTTATATCAAAGATGTTAAAGAAGATATTTTAAGACGAGATTTTACAATTAATGCTATTCTTATGGATAAAAATGGCAATATTATCGATTACTTGGGTGGTATTCAAGATATTCGGGATAAAAAAATTAAATGCATAGGAAATCCTAACGAAAAATTTCAAGATGACCCCTTAAGAATGTTAAGAGCTCTTCGCTTTCATGCTACCTTAAATTTTAATATCGATAATGTCACTTTAAATGCTATAAAAAAATATAAAGAACTTCTAAGTACTCTTTCAAAAACTAGAGTTAAAAGTGAGATGGATAAAATATTACTAAGTGAAAATGTGGTAAAATCCATGGATTATATGAAAAAACTAGGTATTCTAAAAATACTAGGAATTAGTTATAAAAAATTAAAAAAAATAGACGATTTATGTGGAATGTATGCTCAACTTGAATTACCAATTGATTTTCCTTTTACCAAAAAAGAACAAAGTAATATAAAAACTATTCAAAAAATTCTAAAATATGGTAAGATAGATAATACCGTTATATATGAACACGGCTTATATTTTGCTATGATTACGGGATTAATTAAAGGTAAGACTAGAGCCTCTATTGTAAAACAAGAAAAAGAGATTCCTATTCATAATCGTAAAGAAATAGATATAACATATGATGATTTAATTAATATTGGTATTCCTCAAAACAAAATAAATGCTGCTTATATAATCTTAGAAAATTTAATTTTAAAAAAGAAAATAAAAAATGATAAAAGTCATTTAGTTCATTATGTTCTAAAGAATAAAAAGGTGTGGTGTACATGCAAAATATAGATCAAATTTTAAAAGCCAGTAATTTAAGTATTAATGAATTATTAATTCAAAATATGGATAAAGATTTAACTTTAAAAGACTTTTTGGTTTTTTTAAAACTTTTAAATACATCATGTGAATGCTTTGATTGTTCTAAAATGGCTAAAACTTTAGGGCTTACTGAAGAAGATGTTATGACTTCTTTTAATAACTTGATTATTAAAGGTATAATTGAATATAAACCTGTTAAAGAAAATGGAAAGATTAAAGAAGTTATTTCCTTAGATAAATTTTATAATAATGTAGCTCTTAAGTTAAATAATCAAAACAAACTTGATATTTCTAATAATATTTATGATATCTTCCAAAAAGAATTAGTGCGTAGTTTATCTCCAACTGAATACGAATACATAAATAATTGGTTAGAAAAAGGACTTACTGAAGACTTAATTATCGGAGCTTTAAAAGAAGCTGTTTTAAGTGGTGTTAAAAGCTTTCGTTACATTGATAGAGTCTTGTTTGATTGGCAAGAGAAAGGATATCGTAGTATGAATGATGTTGAAATATCGAAGAAAAAAAATACTAAAGCACCAGAAAAAATAAATCAAGATAACAATTCTAATGAAGAATATTTTGACTACGATTGGTTAAATGATGATGACGAATAGAACAAAAGAAATTTTAGGAAAATTAGACGAACTAATTCCTAATCCTCGTTGTGAATTGGAATATACTAAGCCTTATGAACTGTTAATTGCTACTGTACTATCAGCTCAATGTAGTGATGCCCGTGTTAATCAGGTAACTAAAGTATTGTGGCATAAATATACTCTTAAAACATTAAGCAAAGCTTCTCTAAAAGAAATTGAAAATATTATTTATCCAGTTGGAACTTATCATAATAAAGCATACTATATAAAAGAAATTGCAACTCGTCTTTTAAAAGATAAAGAAGGTGAAGTACCAAATGATTTTAACTACCTTTTAACTTTACCTGGTGTTGGTAGAAAAACAGCTAATGTCGTTTTATCCAATATATTTGATGTCCCTAGTATTGCTGTTGACACTCATGTTTTTAGAACTTCTCATCGTTTGGGGCTAGCTTCTAAAAATTCTGATGTTTATCAAACCGAACAGGATTTAATGAAAAAAATACCTAAAAATAAATGGAGCAGATTACATCATCAGCTTGTCTTATTTGGTCGTTATACCTGTAAGTCTATAAATCCTAACTGTGATATTTGTACTTTAAAAGCATACTGTAAAGAATATAAAAACAAAACCACTAAATAAAGAAAGGATTATTTCCCATGAACGAAGAAGAAATAAATCATTATAAAACAATAGTAGGAGCATATTATGGGGTAATATTAATGGATGAATACCCCTTAAAAGCCTATGTTTTAAAAAATCTTGAAAATCTAGGAAACAATTATTGTCAAAATAAAAATATTAATTCGGAAGAAATAAAAAAATTTGTATCTCAAAAGGTTGCTAAAAAAGTAAAGTTACAAGATGCTTTATATATCTTAAATGAACTAGATGAAGATAAAGAATTATTACACTTAATAAAAAGAAAAATTAGAGAAATAGATAGTGAGGAAAATTAAAATGATAGATGAATATTGTATGATAGAAATAGCCTTTGATAATTTAGAAGAGACTAAAAGAACAATTAAAGCTTTATTAGATGAAAAGCTAGTTAGCAGTTGTCAAATGATTGAAAGCGAATCAGCATGGTTATGGCATCAAGAAATTGAATCCGCTAAAGAATACTTGGTATTTGCAAAAACTAAAAAGAACTTATCAACTAAAATTTATAACGTGGTTCGTAAATATCATAGTTATGAAACATTTGAATTTGCTATAATGCCTATAACTAGTACTAGTAAAAACTATCTTGCTTGGATAAATAACGAAGTAAGAGGAAAAGAATATTAATTAAAAATATTAGAGTTACTTTTTTATCAAAAGAGTTTCTTCTAATATTTTTTTATTCTTCTAATGTTTTAAAAATAATTTTCCGATAATATTTTTGACAAATACAAAAAAATGTCTAAAAATACAACACCTTTTAAAGATTGTTTATTGTATAAAAAAATTAAAAATGTATAATTTTAATTATAGAAAATAAGGAGGAACTATTATGTATTATGGAGCTGGAACTTATGAAGCTTTTGCTCACCCTGAAAAACCAATCGGTGTTGATAAAAAGAAAGCTTATATAATTGGAACCGGTTTAGCTGGTTTATCAGCAGCCTTTTATTTGGTCCGCGATGGAAAGATGAAAGGAGAAAACATTCATTTACTTGAAAAACTAGAGCTTGCTGGTGGTTCTTGTGATGGTAGAAAAGATATAACTAAGGGATTTTATATGCGTGGTGGTCGTGAAATGGATAACCACTTTGAATGTATGTGGGATATGTTTCGTGACGTACCGTCTATTGAAAATCCTAATGTATCAGTATTAGATGAATACTATTGGTTAAATAAACATGACCCTAATTACTCATTATGTCGTGCAACAACAGACTGTGGCAAAGATGCCCATACTGATAAATTATTCAAACTAGATAAAAAATCAGCACTTGCTTTATCAAAATTATTTATTACCCCAGAAAGTGAATTAGAAGATAAAAAAATATCAGAAGTCTTACCAAGTAGTTTCTGGAGCACCAATTTCTGGTTATATTGGCAGACTATGTTTGCTTTCCAAAAATGGTCTTCAGCCTTAGAAATGAAAAGATACTTATGCCGTTATGTTCATCATATTGATGGTCTACCAGATTTCTCAGCCTTAAGATTTACTAAGTATAATCAATATGAATCAATGATTTTACCATTAACTAAATATCTAGAAAGTCATGGGGTAAAAATTGAATATGGTATCGATGTTAAAAATGTCATCATCGAAAACTTAGGTACTAAAAAACAAGCTAAAGAAATTAAATATATAAAAGACAATGAAGAAAAAACTATATCCTTAACTGAAAATGATTTAGTCTTTATAACTAATGGTTGTTGTACGGATACTTCATGTTATGGTGACCAAAACACTGCTCCTGATTTGTCTAATATTAAAAATGGTTATGGTGAATCTTGGGATATGTGGAAAAATATTGCTAACCAAGCTAGCAATGGTGAATATGGTAATCCAATGAAATTCTGTGGAGATGTTAATGCGACTAACTGGATGAGTGCCACTATTGCAACAAGTGACGAAGAAATAATTAAACATATCATGGATATTTGTAAACGTGACCCTCGTAGTGGTAAAGTAACTACTGGTGGTATCGTAACCGTAAAAGATAGCATGGATAACTGGTATCTTTCATGGACTATTAACCGTCAACCACAATTCAAGAGTCAAGATAAAGGCATGATTTTAGTCTGGGTATATTCTCTTAATACCAATAAAAAAGGTAACTTTATGAAAAAGCCAATGTGCCAGTGTACTGGTAGTGAGGTTTGTCAAGAATGGTTATATCATATTGGTTTTCCTGTGGATAAAATAGCAGAATATGCAGATACTAAGTGCAATACAACTACATGTTATATGCCCTATATTAATGCTTTCTTCCAACCTCGCAAAAAAAGTGACCGTCCCCTTGTCGTGCCAAAAGGTTCAATTAATTTTGCTTTCTTAGGTCAATTTGCTGAAACTCCAAGAGATACAATTTTTACAACAGAATATTCTATTCGTACTGGTATGGAAGCTGTTTATACTCTTTTAAATGTTGACCGTGCTGTACCAGAAGTATGGGGAAGTTGCTATGATGTTCGTGAACTTTTAAAAGCTGCTTATTATGCCGTAGATAAAAAGAGTATTGATGAATTACCACTTAGCTTAGTAGAAAAAGAAATGGTAAAAGTTTTACTTAAAAAAGTTAAGAATACTGATATTGAACTACTTTTAAAAGATAGTGGTTTACTTAAATAATAATCATTGTTAAACTTGAAACTCAAATATATTAAAGTAATAAACTTTTTATAAAAACAATTTATACTAAGATAATATTTAAAAGATATTATTACTTTACACTCCCTTAATAAAAGATTTAATAATACTAAATATTTAATATTACCAAGAAATATTTTAGTAAATTAAGTCTTTTTTCTTGTTCAAATTACTATTTCTAAAGTATAATTAATTTGGTGAATTTATGAGTAGTCTAACAACAAAAAAAGCAATCTATTATGCTTTAAAAGAATTATTAAAAGAACAACCATTTAACAAAATAACTATTAATGACATTGCTAAACAAAGTAATATCAATCGTCAAACATTTTATTATCACTTTATTGATAAAGAAGACTTAGTCGAGTGGATCTGTAAAGAAGAAATGGGCCGCATACTAAAAGTTAAAAATCAAAGTAAAACTTGGGAAGAAAAATTTCTATCAGTGTTTACTTTAATGCTTAGCGAAAAAGTTTTCATCACTAATATTTATCACTCCATTTCTTTAGAAATATTGCGTAATAGCCTTTATCGTTTAGTTTATCCTATTATTTATGAAGAGATAGATAAAATATCGCAAAAAGAAAATATTGCAGAGCAAGAAAAAATATTTATTACTGATTTTTATAAATATGCCTTCGTTGCTATTGTCCTAGATTGGATTAAAAATGATATGCAAGAAGATCCAAAAATGATTGTGGATAAAGTAAGTAATTTAGTAACGGGTACTATAAAACATGCATGCTTAGCCATGAATGAAATAGTAAATTAAAATATTAAGAAATGAGACCAAAATAATAAGGCTTTCATTTTTTTTAATTTTGTTAGTAAATCTCTTGCTAATTATTAATATTTACTCTATACTCTATATCTATAAAACATAATAAGTCTTAATAGTTATTTTCATTATTATATAATCTTAATTTATAAACATTTTTTTTAAAAATATTATTCTTTTTAAATAGTTAGTTTTCTTTGAAAGACTTTTATTATATAATCAAACTAAGTGAGGAAAATTATGAATGAGACAATAATAAAAGAATTAACTAAAGAATTAAATATTAAAGATACGCAGATCAATGCTGTTTTAAAATTATTAAGCCAAGGAGCAACCATTCCTTTTATAGCTAGGTATCGTAAAGAAGTAACTGGTAACTTAAATGAAGATGAAATAAGAACTATTGAAGAATCTTATCGTTATCAAGAAAATTTACTTAAAAAAAAGGAAGATACTATTAGACTTATTGATGAAAAAGGTTTGCTTACTGATGAAATTAAGACCAATATTTTAAATGCTACTAAACTAGCGGAAATCGAAGATATTTATCGTCCTTTTAAAGAAAAGAAAAAGACTAAAGCAACTGAAGCTATTAAAGCTGGTTTAGAACCACTTGCTAAAAAAATAATGTCTTTCCCTGAAAAAGGAAATATGAAAAGCCTTGCTAGTGGATATAATATGGATACTGATAAAGCTATTGAAGGAGCAGGATATATCATTGCCGAATGGATAAGCGATAATGCTTCGACTCGTAAATATATTAGAAACTTTATAACTAATACTGGTTTTATAGTATCAAGTAAAAAAGGTAAAGCAGAAGATGAAAAGAAAACTTATGAAATGTATTATGAATTCCGTGAAAAAATTAAATATGCTAAACATTTCCATATTTTAGCTATGAACCGTGGTGAAGAAGAGAAAATCTTAAGCATTAGTTTGGACTATGATTTTGATAATATTATATTAAATCAAGAACATAAGTTTATTAAAAATGAAAGATCATTTGTCTGTGATACCGTTAAAGCTGCTATAAAAGATGCCCTAAAACGTTTAATCTTACCTAGTGTTGAAAGAGAAATAAGAAGTGAGTTAACTGATACTGCATCAAGTAAAGCTATTTTAACCTTTCAAGATAATTTGGAACACTTACTTTTAACACCGCCAATTAAAAACTCTAATGTTTTAGGATTTGACCCAGCCTTTCGCACTGGTTGTAAATTAGCGGTCTTATCACAAAGTGGAGCTTTAGAAACCATTGCTGTTATTTATCCCCATGAACCTGTTAACGATAAGGCTGGTGCCGCTAAAAAACTATTAGAACTTATTGATAAATATAAAATTGATATCATTGCTATTGGCAACGGAACGGCTTCTCGCGAATCAGAAAAATTTGTTAGCGAAACTATTAAAGGTACTAAATGTAAATATATTATCGTTAGTGAGGCTGGTGCTAGTATTTATTCTGCCTCTCCTCTAGCTAAAGAAGAATTTCCCGACCTTACTGTCGAAAAGAGAAGTGCTATCTCCATTGGTCGTCGTCTCCAAGATCCGTTATCTGAGTTAGTAAAAATCGATCCTAAGTCTATCGGTGTTGGTGAATATCAATATGATGTTAATCAGAAAGAATTGGCAAGTGGACTTGACTTTACCGTTTTAAAAGTTGTTAACGAAGTTGGGGTTAATGTTAATACCGCTAGTCCTTCTATTTTAAAATATATCTCTGGTTTAACAAAACCAACAATTACTAAATTAATGAGTGCCAAACCTTTTAAGACTCGTGAAGATATCGCCAAAGTAAAAGGTATAAGTGCCAAAGTTTATGAGCAAGCAATCGGTTTCTTACGAATAAAAGATGGTCTTAATCCTTTAGATAATACTGGCATTCACCCAGAATCTTATCTATTAACTAATAATATTTTACAAGAACTAAATTTAAATATAAAAAACATTAATACTGACGGCTTTAAAGAAACCTTAAAGAAAGCTGATGCTAAAATTCTAGCCTCTAAATTAAATGCTGATATTTATACTGTTACAGACATCTTGCAAGAACTCCAAAATCCTGGTTTAGATATTCGTGAAAACTTAGATGCTCCTATTTTAAAAAGTGATATTTTAACCATTGATGATTTAAAAATTGGCATGCAACTTGATGGGACCATTCGCAATGTAACTTCCTTCGGAGCTTTTGTAGATATTGGTCTTCATGATGATGGACTTGTTCATATTTCTAAAATGAGCAAAAACTTCGTTAGTGACCCTAAACAGATAGTTAAAGTAGGTCAAATTGTAAAAGTTTATGTTTGTGATATTAATAAAGAAAAGCAAAAAGTTGGCCTATCTTTAATTCCATTGGCTTAAAAAAATAAATCATAATAAAAAACTTAATTAGTAATTCTTGAATAATTTAATTAAAAAAGTAAATAACTAAAAATATTAGATAATAGTATTAAAAGGAATAAAATTTAAAATAAATAAATCATAAGAAAGGCGATAAAATGGCTAAAAGTAAACATAAAACTAAGAAAAATAATAGTAATATTAATTATACTAGAAATAGTGAGCAAATAATAAATAAGCAAGATAAAGAAAAACAACTAAAAGAACCAAATTTAGTCTCATCAAAAATGTATACAAAAAATATAACTTCCAATAAACATGTCACTACCAGTGAAAAATATGTTAAAAAAAATTCTAAACCATCAATTACCAAATCATCTTTTTCAAAAGAAAAAATCAAAAAAAATAAGTTGTCTTTACTTCCTACTACTTTTCTTATCATTACTTTTTTAGAAATATTTTATAAGATTAGTATTTTTGGCTTTAAAAATATCTTTAAAACTAATACTCTAATTCTTTTAATACTATTACTACCAATAAGCAGTATCATTGCAACCATTAGTACTCTAACTAAAAGTCCTAAAAGAAATAAAATAATTTACTTTATCATAATTTTTTTAATCACAATTTTCTTTAACATAGCATTGATATTTAAAAAAGTATTTAATACTTACTTTTGTCTTTCACTATTTGGACTAACTGATCAAGCTGTTGCCTTTACTGGTACTGCTATCATTGAAATATTTAAGAATATAACCCATATTATTGGACTTTTCATTCCTTTTATTACCATTATTGTTACTAATAAATATTTATCATTTAATCGCCTAAATAAAAAAAATGGTGCCCTAAATTTTCTTGTTTTATTCCTAAGCATACCTCTTTTTGAAATTATAACTTATCAATCAAAAAATCAAGAAAACTCAATCTATAATCTTTTTAATACTAATTATAATAATGCCTTAAATATTGAAAAAGTTGGCATCATTCCTGGCCTTTACTTAGATGTAAAAGAATTACTTTTTAAGTATGATAGTAAAACTAATTTGGAGCAACCTCTTAACCATGATATAACAAATGATAATGATTTAAATAATGATACTAATGAAGATCCTGTAGAAAATAAGTATACTTACAATAATTTGGATATTGACTTTGATAAATTAATAAATAATGAAAAAAATAAGCCTTTACTTAGTATGCATAAGTATTTTAAAAAAGATGAAGGTACTTTAAAAAATGAATATACTGGTCTTTTTAAAGATAAAAACTTAATTATTATAATGGCTGAAAGTCTTAATACTATTGGAATCCGTGAAGATGTAACACCAACACTCTATAAACTAGCAACCACAGGTTTTAACTTTACTAACTTTTATACCCCGGTTAATTTGAGTACTATCGGTGGTGAATTTCAGAATTTAACTGGACTTTTTGCTAATCTTAATGATTTAAATAAATATTTCCGTAAAGGCACTAATTATTTTCCTTTTGGATTAGGTAATGTTTTTAAAAACAGCGGCTATGATATCAAAGCATACCATGCTAATGATGCTTATTTTCAAAATCGTAATACTTACTTAAAAACAATGGGTTTTGATTACTTTGAAGCCAAAAATACGGGCTTAGAAAAACTTATGGATTGTAATACTTGGCCAGCTAGTGATGATGATATGGTCAAAGTAACTTCCAACGAATGGATAAACTCTTCAAAATTTTTAACCTATTATGTATCCGTATCCAGCCATATGCCTTATAATAGAAATGGTAATGCTATAGTAAGTAAGAATTGGCAATTAGTTAAAGATATGAACTTAAGTGAAGAAGCTAAAGGTTACTTAGCTAGTGTAATCGAATTAGATAAAGCCGTTGCTAGTCTTATAGAAATATTAGAAGAAAATAATAAATTAGATGATACCGTTATCGCTATAATTCCTGATCATTATCCTTATAGTATGGATATTAACTCTATTAATGAACTATCCACTTATAAAAGAGATGAAACTATTGAAGTAAATCATAACTCCTTAATTATTTGGAATAATAATACTCCAAGTGTTACTATTAATAAAACAGCTAGTCAATTAGACTTCCTACCAACCATTTATAATCTTTTTGGGATTTCCTATGATTCTAGGCTCTTTATGGGCAAAGATATTTTATCATCAACTCCAGGTCTTGTCTTTTTTCAAAATAGAAGTTGGGTTAGTGATTATGGAACATATTATGCAAATATTGGTAAGTTTGTAGCTAAAAAAGATATAGAAGTACCAGATTCTTACGTTAGTAATATTAATAAAATAGTAGCTAATCGTATAAACATGAGTAAACTTATTATTGAAAATGATTATTATGCTAAAATAGATTATAAAGAATAATAAAAATATAATTAAATTAAAAATATTGTGAAATTTTATTTAAAATTATGTACAAATAATAAAAATTAAAGTAAAATTAAAAAATAAAAGATGAAAGAAAGGCATCAAGTATTTGATGAAGTAATAACATGTGTGGAATAGCAGGTTTTGTTGATAAAACAATTAAAAATAAAGAAAAAGTTATAAAAGATATGGCCGAGCGTATTAAATATCGTGGACCTGATGGCGAAGGTTATTTTATTGATGATGATGTAGCTCTTGCTCATCGCAGGTTAGCTATCATAGACTTATCTAGTGGTGGACAACCTCAATATAATGAAGATAAATCCTTAGTTATTGTTTTTAATGGAGAAATTTATAATTTTGTTGAATTAAAGAGTGAACTTAAAAAAAGTGGTCATAAATTTACTAACAAAAGCGATACCGAAGTAATCATTCATGGTTATGAACAGTGGGGTACAGATGTAACTAAGCATTTGCGTGGCATGTTTGCTTTTGCTATTTGGGATGCTAAACAAAAAACTTTATTTATGGCTCGTGATGGCTTTGGCATTAAACCATTATACTATGCTAAATTTGGTAGCAGCTTTATGTTTGCCTCTGAAATAAAGGCATTTTTAGACCATCCAAAATTTAAAAAAGAATTAAATAAAGAAATTTTAAGTAGCTATTTATGTTTTAACTCAACTCCTACTGAAGAAACTTTCTTTAAGGGAGTTTATCGTGTTGAACCAGGTTATCAAATATTATATAAAGATGGTAAAATTAATAAGACTCAATTCTTTAAATTAGAATTTGATGAAAAAGATGAAGACATGGATACTATCATCAGCAAAATTAGAAAAGCCATGGATAATTCTGTTAAATATCACCAAATTAGTGATGTAGAAGTAGGTTCGTTTCTATCAAGTGGAATTGACTCATCTTATTTAGTATCTATTGCTAAACCAGATAAAACTTTTACTGTTGGCTATGATAATCCTAAGTATGATGAAATTAAATATGCTAAAGATTTAGCAGATAAACTAGGTATTGAAAATAAGTCTAAAAAAATTACTAAAGAAGAGTATATGAAAGCTTTTCCTAATATTATGTATCATATGGATGAACCACTTGCTGATCCATCCGCTATCGCCTTATACTTTGTTGCCGAAATAGCTTCCAAAGATGTTAAAGTAGTTACATCCGGTGAAGGTGCTGATGAATTATTTGGAGGTTACTTATCATATCGTGAAGAAGTAGACCAAGCTTGGTATATGAAAATACCTTATCCAATTCGTCATGCTGCATCCTTAGTAGCAGGTCTTTTTCCCGAAGTACGGGGATTCAACTTTGTTTACCGAAGAGGTCGCAAATTAGAAGATTACAACATTGGTTTAGGCCGAGTATTCCGCGATGAAGAAGCACAAAAAATAGTAAACTTTAAAAATCAAATTAACACAAAAGACATAGTAGCACCCCTTTATGCTGAATATAAAGATCAAAGTGATTTAGTAAAACGTCAAGTAATCGATTATTACTATTGGTTAGTTCAAGACTTCTTACATGCTGTTGATAGAAATACTATGATGTTTGGCTTAGAAGCTAGAACTCCATTCTTAGATAAAGAAGTTTATGAAGTAGCAAGACACCTACCAAGTTATGCTAAAGTAAATAAAGAAACTACTAAACCAGCCTTAAGACTTGCTGCTAAAAAATCAATCCCTAATGAAGCTTATAAAAAGAAAAAATTAGGATTTCCAGTTCCATTAAGAGAATGGATAAGGGAAGATGATCTATATAATGAAATAAAAGCTAAATTTGATAGTTCAACTGCTAAAGAAATATTTAATCACAAACGTATAATTAAGCTTTTAGAAGACCATAAATCAGGTAAAAAGGATTGTTATAAAAAAGTATGGACTATTTATACTTTCTTAGTTTGGTATGATCAGTTTTTTGCTTAAATAGAAAATACATAAGATTCTTACCGTCTTATGTATTTTTTTACATTTAATCAATTTTACTATAACTATAAAAATAACAAAACAAAAAAATTTGCCCTCAAAATTAATAAAAAAGCTATTTGTCATACTAATTAACAATAGAAATTATTAATAATGATTATTTCAATCCTTGTTCTATCCAATTCTAATAATTAATGAAAATAGGTAATTGACTTTAAATTTAAAGTGTAATATCCTAGAAATGTTAACAAAAACGATTAAAGGGTGATGATTTTATGCACAATAAAGTATTAATTGTCGAAGATGATATCGACATTGTAGAACTATTAAGACTATATTTAGAAAGCAGTAATTATATCACATCTGCCGCTAGTGATGGCTTAATGGCACTTGATATCTTAAAAAAAGAAAAAATAGATATAGCCCTAGTTGATATAATGATGCCAAAAATGGACGGCTATACCTTAATAAAAGAAATTAGGAAGATAAGCAATATCCCAATTATTATAATATCCGCTAAGACAACTGATACTGACAGAGTCTTAGGACTGAAAATTGGTGCTGATGCCTATATCACAAAACCTTTTAATCCCTTAGAAGTTGTGGCATATGTTGAGGCCGTTTTGCGCCGCTTTTTAAAACTTGGAACCGATAGTAATAGTAATATCCTTCAAGTTGGAAATCTATCTTTAGAAATGGATAAATATATCTTAAAAAAAGATGATAAAATCATTCCTCTAACTTCTACTGAAATGAAAATGATGGTTATGTTTATGCAATCACCAAATCGTGTATTTACCAAATCCCAAATATATGAATATATTAATGGCGATTATTGTGATAGTGATGATAATACTATGATGGTCCATATCTCTAACTTAAGAAGTAAACTCGAAAATAATCCCACTAATCCTAAATATATTGTAACGGTAAGAGGTTTAGGCTATAAATTGGTGCCATATGAAGAAAAATAAAAGTTTAATAACTATTTGCTTAATTCAATTCTGTGTTTTAGCCCTTTTAGTAGCGGCTTTCTGTTTTATTGGAAATTATATTAGCAATTACATTTTAAATAATAGCTTTTCTACTATCTATGATCTATTAAATTATGAAGATGCCCTAAAAAATGATGCCTTTAAACGAATTCCTATTCAAAAAATAAGTGGAAGTAACTTTGCAATTTATGATGAAACCCTAACCCTTTTATATACATCAGATAAAAATATTACTGATAATCTTAACCATGAAGATATTTATTTTATTAATAATAGTGCTAACGATATATACTATGATATGATTTCGCGTAAAGATGAAAAAGGTAATTTAATTTATGAACTATATGAAACTATTTATGATGAAGATACTTCTAGTAATATTGCTACAGGTTATGTCCAACTTGATTCTGATTATAAAATAATCGGGGGCAACTTATTTAAAGATTATACCATTATTACTCCTCATCAATTAGAGCTAATAAGAGGAATATATCAAGATAACAAAAGTATTGAAAGATATGACTATGCTACTTATGATAATCAAGCCAGAATTTTAATCTTTGTAAGTCCAAATTTTACTATGGATACCTATAATGCCGCCGTTAATAAAAGTAAAATGGTCTGGATAATTGGTATTCCTATAGTGATATTGTTAGTCTTAATTAGTTCTTGGCTCTTTGTAATAAAAATGAAAAAAAGCCTAAATACTTTAAGTAATGCTATTTGTAAATATCAAAATGGCGATAAATTAGACGTTACAAGTAATAACTTACCCAAAGAATTTAAAGATATAACAGATAGTTTTAATGAATTAATGACTAGATTAAATAAAGCCTTAGATGAAAAAATGCAAATGTATCAAGAACGGCAAAGAATAATTGCTGATGTTTCTCACGATTTAAAAACACCACTTACTGTAATTCAAGGTTATTCTAAGGCCTTTATTGACGGATTAGTTCCTGATATTAAAAAAAAGCAATATATGTATGCCGTTTATAATAAAAGTATTATTGCTGTAAGTCAGTTAGAAAGCTTGTTTTCCTATATTAATATGGAACATCCTGAGTATAAATTAAATAAAGAAAGAATAGATATAAATAGCAAGACTAAAGATTATTTAGCTGAAAAGTATAATGAAATAGAACTAAATAAGTTTAATATTGAAGTTGATATTCCCGATAATGAAGTCTTTGTAAATATTGATTTTAATGCTTTTAAACGAATATATGATAATTTAATTAGTAATACGATGAAATATAATAAATCGGGCGTAACTATTTACTTTAAAATTACTTATGATAAAACGCATGTTTATCTTAGGATTGGAGATAATGGCATTGGAGTTGCTGATAATATTAAAGATACTATATTTAATGCCTTTGTTACTAGTAATGAGGCTAGAACTAGTGGTAAAGGTTGCGGCTTAGGAATGGCTATAGTTAAAAGATTAGTCGAGTTAAATGATGGGAGTATTGAACTTAAAAACAGCAAAGGAAAATGGAAAACTATCTTTTTAATTAAATTAAAAAAAGATTCTTAAGAAAAATTAAGATAAAGTTTATGCTATTTTAAACTTTATCTTTTAAAATAATAATTGTGATTTTTATGAATAATGTATTAGAATACTTAGAAAATATTGATATTAATAACACCAATGGGATAAGAGATATTAAACATTTTATCTCTTATCAAGATTTAAAAGAAGATAGTAAAAAAATTGGCTCCTTTTTAGCGGCGAAGGTTTCTCCTAGAAGTCCTATCCCCATTTATATGGAAAAAGAAGCCTCGTGTGTTTCCTTGTTTATGGGAAGTCTTTATGCTGGTTGCTTTTATACTCTACTAAATACTTCTTTACCCGCTAAAAGATTGAATGACATTTTACAAGTTTTAGAAAGCAATTTTATTTTAACCGACTATGAACATTTAGAAACAGCCCATACTTATTTTCCAGATAAAACTATTTATTGTTATGAAGATATGGTTAAATCAGAAATTGATTCCTCTTTACTAAAAACAAGAAGAGAAGCCTCTTTAAGTATTGATCCAGTTTATGCCAACTTTACTAGTGGTTCTACAGGCGTTCCTAAAGGAGTCTTAATAAGTCATGATAATATTATTTCTTTTATCGATACCTTTACTTCTACTTTCCAAATAACAGAAAATGATTGTCTTGGTAATCAAGCCCCTTTTGACTTTGATGTATCCGTTAAAGATATTTATAGTGCTTTAAAAACAGGGGCCATGCTTGTAATTGTTCCTAAAGAATATTTTTCGCAACCAGCCTTATTACTAGATTATTTAGATGATTATAAGGTTACCACTTTAATCTGGGCAGTATCAGCACTATGTTTACTCTCTAGTTTTCATGGTCTAGATTATAAAAAGCCTAAAAATATTAACAAAATTTTCTTTAGTGGTGAGATTATGCCTATTAAACACTTAAATAATTGGTTAGAGGCTTATCCTCAAGCCCAGTTTGTTAACCTTTATGGACCTACAGAAATAACCTGTAATTGTACTTATTATATAATTGACAACCATCAAAAATATGATGTTATTCCTATCGGTAAAGCCTTCTTAAATCATCAAGTTTTTTTACTAGATAATAACAACTTAGAAATAACCGCTCCCGATATTAAAGGGAAAATTATTGTTAAAAGTAAAACCGTAGCGTTAGGTTATTATAACGATTTAGTTAAAACTAAAGCCGCCTTTATTCAAAATCCTCTCAATAACAAATATTTAGATATAGTGTATAAAACGGGTGATTTAGGGTATTATCATGATGGCAATCTCTATTTTGCAGGGCGTAGTGATTTTCAAATTAAATATATGGGACACCGCATTGAATTAGAAGAAATTGATAAAAATATAACTAACATGGCTAATGTCATAAGAAGTACGACTATATTTATCCCTGATAAAGAAAAATTAGTTTGTTTCTATGTGGGCTCTATCGACAAAAAAGAATTATATACTAATTTAAAAAAAGAATTACCAATATTTATGGTTCCTACTAAGTATTATAAACTAGATAATATGCCCCTAACTAAAAATGGTAAAATTGATAGAAAGGAATTAAAAAGATTATATGTTGCCAATTTATAAAGAAATTACCAAACAAGTTAAAACCCCTTGTTATGTATTTGATACTAATGAATTAAAAAAAAGAGTTACTTATTTAAAGAATAATTTACCTGATAATGTCAATCTATGCTTTGCCCTAAAAGCCAATCCTTTCTTAGCCACTTCTTTAAAAAATATGGTTAATAAATTCGAACTTTGTTCTTATGGCGAATACAAAATAGCCGCAAATAGTGGCATTAAACCAGCCCAAATGGTTGTATCTGGCGTTTATAAAAACTATGAAGAATTAAAAGAAATTATAAGTTTAAAAGAGCCAAAAATTTTAATAACCATTGAATCCCTTAACCAATTAGATATGATTGAAAAAATAGGTCAAGAACTAAAAATTACGATTAAAGTTTTATTAAGATTAACCAGTAATAATCAATTTGGCCTTAGTAAAAATGAAGTAATAAAGATTTTAGAAAATAGATACTCATATCAATATCTAAATATCATCGGTTTACATTATTTTTCTGGAACTCAACATTTTTTATTAAAACATATAAAGAAAGATATTGACTATATTGATGAATTCTTAACTGAATTAAAGGATAATCTTGGTTATTTAGCTGAAGAATTAGAATTAGGCTTGGGATTACCTGTAAGTTATTTTAAAGAAGAAAAAGAATTTACAGAAAAAGAATTTCTTACAAGTGTTTCAAGTTATTTAAAGGATATGACATATCAAGGTCATATTACCTTAGAATTGGGTCGTAGTATATCCTCATCCTGTGGAACTTATTTAACTAAAGTTGTAGACTTAAAAAATAATGCTGCTGGTAATTTTGCTATTGTTGATGGCGGCATTAACCATATAACCTATTATGGTCAAATGATGGCCATGAAACATCCCGAGGTTTTCCTATATCCCACAAGGACTGGCCCTAAAGAATCATATAATATTTGTGGAAGTTTATGTACGATAAATGATATATTAGTTAAAGATTTAGAAGTAAGTAATATTAAAATAGGCGATATTTTGGCATTTAAACGAGTAGGAGCCTATGCCATGACTGAGGGTATTAGTTTATTCTTAAGTAGAGATTTACCCAATGTTGTTTTAATAAATGATAACCATATTGAGGTAGTAAGGAATAATGTTAAAACTTATCCCCTTAATATGGCTAGAAAGGAGAAATAAAATGGAAAAATTAATAGAAATGTTAGAAGAATTAAATCCAGAAGTCGATTACACAACCGAAGAACATCTAATAGATAATCATTTATTAGATAGTTTAGCAATTCTTTCCTTAATAGGTGATATTGAAGATGAATTTGATGTTGAAGTACCAACTACCCAAATTATCCCTAGTAATTTTAACAGTGCTCAGGCTATTTGGAATTTGATTCAAAAATTAGAGGAAAATTAGTATGCAATATTGTGATTTAGGGTATGTTGCCTTATTTTTACCCATTGTCATTATACTTTACTTTCTAACTTCAAAAAAACATCGTTACAAAATCTTATTAGGAGCAAGTTTTATCTTCTTTTATCTTTTAAGTAAAAAATTGATTATCTACTTAATATTTTCAGGTCTTTCTATTCATCATTTTGGATTGTGGCTTGAACACCTAAAAAGCTTGAAAAAAGAAGAGTTAGCATCGGGATCAGATAAAAAGCAAGTAAAAGAAAAATATAAACGCCAAGAAAACAAAGTCATAATACTTGCTCTTTTTATTCACTTAGGGCTTTTAATAGTCTTAAAATATTCTAGTTTTATTGGTAATAATATCAATAATCTTTTAAGTCTGATTCACATAAATTACCAGTTAAAAGTTCCACATTATATTATGCCTATTGGTATTTCCTTTTACACACTTCAAGCTTTAAGCTATATTATTGATGTTAAAAACGGAACCATTACAGCTGATGATAATCTAGGAAGATTAATGCTTTATTTAGCCTTTTTTCCTAGTATCATGGAAGGACCAATTAGTCGTTATAATGATACCGCTGAAAAATTATATAGTGGGCAACCTCTTAACTATCAAAATTTAACTTTTGGTTATCAACGAATTTTATTTGGAATGTTAAAGAAAATGATTGTGGCCGACAGGCTAAATATTATTGTAAAAAATATATTTAGTAACTATCCTAGTCTTGGCGGAGCCATTATTTTAGCAGGGGCTTGCTTTTATACGATTCAATTATATATGGATTTTGCAGGAACAATGGATATTGTAATTGGCAGCGCTGAAATATTTGGAGTTAAATTACCAGAAAACTTTAAGCAACCTTTCTTTTCCAAAAATATTAGTGAATTTTGGAGTAGATGGCATATTACTTTAGGAGCCTTCTTAAGAGATTATGTTTTTTATCCATTATCCTTATCTAAAAATTTAAAAAAACTAACTAATTTCGGTCGTAAACATTTTGGTAATCATTTTGGCCCTCTTTTAAGTGGTGCTATCGCCCTCTTAGTAGTTTGGCTTTTAAATGGTTTGTGGCATGGGGCTGCTTGGAATTATATCTTCTTTGGTCTTTATCATTTTACTTTAATAGTGCTAGCAGATTTATTTTCACCCTTAGTTCTTAAGACTTTGAAACTTCTTCATATTAACCGCAATAATTTTTTCTATCGTCTTTTAGAAATGTTTAAAACTACTGTTTTAGTAATTTTTGGTGAATTATTTTTCCGTGCTCATGGCTTGCAGGCAGGACTTTCGATGTTTAAAAAGATATTTACTACCCTTAATTTAAATGATTTTTCAGAAAATATTTTAAAATTAGGTTTAGATAAATTTGATTTTCGAATAATAATTGTTACACTATTAATAGTTTTAATTATTAGTATCTTAAAAGAAAAAGATATTAACATTAGAGAGGCTATTAGTAAAAAACCAATTTATATTCGTTGGACTTTATATTATGCTTTAATACTATTTATTGTTATATTTGGGGCTTATGGTGATGGTTATATCCCTGTAGATCCTTTATATGCTAACTTTTAGGAGGTATCATGAAAAAAATTTTAAAAGTCATCGTTTTTTTACTTATTCTTTTCTTACTACTTATGATAGCATCTTATATAGTTAGTCCTAAAAATAATGGTAATCTTAGTCCTGATAAACATATTGATAATGCCAGTGGTCCTCTTGCTGAAAAAGAAAATTCTATTGATGCCTTAGTAATTGGTGATAGTGAATCATTTGCTGCTATTAGTCCCTTAGAAATATATAAAAATTATGGTTATACTATGTATGTTAGTGGTACCTCTGGTCAATATTTATATGATAGTTATAACTATTTTCTAAAAACTCTTACTAAACAAAAACTAAAAGTTCTAATTCTAGAAACCGATGCCATTTATCGAAAAATACCTATCAGTTATAATTTTCGCTTTTGGATGGGAGAGTTTATTCCTGTATTTCACTATCATAATCGCTGGAAACAAATGACTATGCAAGATTTTAAGATGGAAATGGCTTATAATTATACCGATACTTTTAAAGGCTATGATTTTTCTTTAAATATAAATCCTGCAACTAATCATAATTATATGGAATATACTGAAGAAACAGAAAAAATAGATAAAATAAATAAATATTATTTAGATTTAATTAAAAAGAAGTGTGATGAAAATGATATTTCCTTTATATTAGTTAGTACCCCTAGTACTGTTAATTGGAACTATCGTCGTCATAACGGGATTAAACATTATTCCAGACAAAATAAAATTAAATATTTAGATTTAAATATTGATAATAAAGCTATGATTGATTGGAGTAAGGATACTAGAGATATGGGAGATCATCTAAATTATTATGGAGCATATAAAGTGAGTAATTATTTAGGAAATTATTTAAATAAATTAGATATCTTAGAAGATCACCGTGGTAATGATTACTACTCTTCTTGGGACAATGCCTTAAAACCATACCAAGATGAAGTAAAGAAAGCTAATATTAACTAAATTTTATTTAAAAATTATTGAAAAAGAATAAATCTTATGATAATTTTAATAAGAAAAGGAAATAAAAAATTATGAATGATGAAAAAATAGAAACTGTTAAAATTAATACTAATAATATAGAAAAAAATCTTGATAATGAACATTTAAATAGCAGCCAACAACTCCAAAATAATATTACAACTGATAATAATTTAGAAATAATGGATTTTGACTTAGATGAAGAAAATACCACTACTAAAGCTATTAAAGATAAAAATAGTTTTACTCCAACTACTTATGCATCCAATTATGATACTTATATTAAAGTGGTTGCTTTAGCCTTTGCTGAAGGCGGCGGTAAAACAGAAAAAAACAGTGTAAAAAATGTCTCTAATGTTGTATCATCCGTTTTAAATCGTGTTGATGATGGTAGATTTGGCGGCAAAGATGTTATCTCAGTAATTTCTGCAAAAAATCAATATGCCGGCTATAATAACAATAACTATAAAAAAATAATTGGTGCTTTTAAAAATGGTAATATAAATGATTATTTGTCTGATGAACAATTAATTGCTATTTATAATCTTTTAGATAACGATACTAGAACTACTAGTTTTAATAGTTTTCGTGGTAATGGGAAAACTAATAAATTCTATAATATGTAAATAAGATTATTATAAGTTAAACATAAAATTATTATAAAAAGTATAAAAAGACTTGCTTAATTAGAATATTTAAGTATATAATATGACTTGTAAACGAGAAAAGAGATTTAAAAGTAGTAGTATAAAAATATTGTTAAAGAGAGTTTGTGGTTGGTGTAAACAAATATAATATTTATATGAACTTGTTTAAATTAGTTTAAATGGGTAATTCCTATATCAATTAAGAGTATAATGTTAAGGTGGTACCACGTAAATTCGTCCTTATTGGGTGTTTTACGTGTTTTTTTATAAGGTAATGTTTAAAAAAATACCAAGTAAAAAGCACTAATAAACATAAATACTAGAAAGTAGGGTAACATGAATGAAATAATTTATAATTTAATTTTCTTTATTGTTGTTTTCTTAATGGTATACATATTTTGTTATTATATTGCGGGGCACATTAAAGTACCTAAAGAAAAAAATAAATATAAAACAACTAGTAAAGGCAATAAGGGTAAGAAAGAAAAACCATTTAAATATACTAACGAAGGTAAATTAATGATTATTCGTTATAATTTAGATGAGAAAAAAGTAGATTATCAAGAATTATTAAGATGGACAAGCTTTTGTAATGCTTTTATTATCAGCTTAACATCAACAATAATTTGTAATATTCCACTGAAAATGTATTATCAATTAGCCATCGGCTTTGTTATTCTCTTTGGGCTAATTTATAGTATATTTGAAATAGTAGGAAGACATTTAAACAAGAAATGGGGAAAAGAAAATGAGTAGTAATTATAAAGAAATAGAAAAAAAATGGCAAAAATATTGGGAAGAACATGAAACTTTTAAAGCGATAACTGGTAGTAGTAAGAAACCATTTTATACTTTAGTAGAGTTTCCTTATCCATCAGGAGCCGGTCTTCACGTCGGACATGTTCGCAGTTATACCGCTTTAGATGCTTTATCAAGAATGAAAAGAATGCAAGGATTTAACGTCTTATTTCCAATGGGATGGGATGCCTTTGGTGCACCAGCAGAACAATATGCTATAAAAAATCATATTCATCCTAAGGATGCAGTAAAAGCCAATATTGCCAACTTTAAAAAACAAATGCAATCATTAGGTTTTAGTTTTGATTGGTCAAGAGAATTCTCAACTACTGATCCAGAATATTACAAATGGACCCAATGGCAATTCTTACAATTTTATAAACATAATATGGCTTATAAAGCTACTGTGCCAGTAAACTGGTGTCCAAATTGTAAGACCGTACTTTCTAATGAAGATGCTGCTGGTGGTGTTTGTGAAAGATGTGGTAGTCCTGTTGTTCAGAAAGAAAAATCACAATGGATGCTAAAAATGAGTAGCTATGCTGAGGACTTGCTTAAGGGTTTAGATGATACAAACTTTGCTCCTAAAGTAAAATTAGGTCAAATTAACTGGATAGGTAAATCAACCGGCATTGAAGTAGATATCGATATTGTCGGTGGCGGAAAATTTAAAATATTTACAACATGTATTGAAACTATCTATGGTATAACTTTCTTTGTTATTGCACCAGATGGCAAACTTATTAAAGAATTAATGCCTCGTGTAGAAAATAAAGATGAAGTCCTTGATTATATTGAAGAAACAGCTAAAAAATCTAATATGGACCGTACTGAACTTAATAAAGGTAAGACTGGTTGTCTAGTTAAGGGTATTAAAGCTATCAATCCAGTTACTGGCTCGGAAGTTCCTATTTTCTTAGGTGATTTTGTTTTAGGCGATTATGGTACTGGAGCTGTTATGGCTGTTCCTGCTCATGACCAAAGAGATTATGATTATGCCAAAGTACATGACATTCCAATGATTGAAGTAATTACTGGTGGTGATATAACTAAGAGTGCTTATGCTAAAGAAGAATACTTAGATAATAAAGATGCTAAACTTATTAATAGCGATCAATTTACCGGTTTATCGGTTATGGATGCTAAAGAAGCTATCACTAAATACTTAGAAGAAAAAGGTATCGCCCGTCGTGTTAATAACTATAAAATGCGTGACTGGATATTCTCACGTCAAAGATTCTGGGGTGAGCCAATTCCAATGATTTATTGTGAGACCTGTGGTTGGCAACCAGTTCCAGAAGACGAATTGCCTTTGTTGCTTCCTGATGTTGCTGAATACGAACCAACTGATAATGGTGAGTCTCCACTTGCTAAAATTACCGATTGGGTTAATTGCAAATGTCCAAAATGTGGTGGTAGTGCTAAAAGGGAAACAGATACAATGCCAAACTGGGCAGGTTCTAGCTGGTATTTCTTAAGATTTATGGATGCTCATAATGATTCATGCTTTGCTGATTTTGATGCCATGAAATACTGGAATCGTGTTGATTGGTATAACGGTGGTATGGAGCATACTGCTAGACACTTATTATATGCCAGATTCTGGGTTCAATTCTTATATAACATAGGTTTAGTTCCACATAAAGAAATGATTTGGACTCGTGTTTCTCACGGTATGGTTTTAGGACCAGATAATCAAAAAATGAGTAAATCTAAAGGCAATGTTATCAATCCTGATGATATCGTTGATGAATATGGTGCTGACATTTTAAGAGTTTATGAAATGTTTATGGGTGATTATCAAATGGATGCTCCATGGTCAACAGATTCTCTAAGAGGTTGCAAACGTTTCATTGAAAAAATTATTCGTTTAAAAGATAAAGTTAATAAAGAAGAAGGTTACTCTAATACTCTAGAAAGTATCGAACATAAAACAATTAAGAAAGTTACTAATGACATGACAACAATGGGTTATAATACTGTTGTATCTAGTTTAATGATATTAGCTAATGCCTACGATGCTAAAGAAGAAATAACACCAATGGATTATAACTTATTATTAACACTACTTAACCCAATGGCTCCACATATTACCGAAGAATTAAATGAACAAATAGGCTTCAAACCAATCTGTGAATCAGCTTGGCCAACATATGATGAGGCTAAAACCGTAGATGAAGAAAAAGAAATTGGTGTTCAAGTAAACGGGAAACTACGTGCTACTATTAAAGTAAATATTAATGACTCTGAAGATACTTTAAAAGAAAAAGCTCTAGCCGAAGAAAATGTTAAAAAATTTACTGAAGGAAAGGAAATAGTTAAAGTAATTGCTATTAAAGGCAAAATTGTTAACATTGTTGTTAAATAATTGAATACCTAAATTTAGTGAAAATATAAAAAAGATTTGACTAATTGATGATGTGAACCCTATTTAGGAGACATTATAAAAAAAGAC
>HF993071.1 GCA_000433475.1 Mycoplasma sp. CAG:956 | reverse complement strand
ATACAACTGGAAAGTGTCCAACTATGAATGCTGATGGTTCGGTCAGTGTAACTGTGGTAGAGGCTACTAATGGTTATTTATGTAAGGCTAAAGATGCTTATGGTGATTCATATTATTATCGTGGTAATGTAACTAATAACTACGTGAAGTTTGCTGATAAGTATTGGCGTATCGTTCGTATTAATGGTGATGGAACTGTTCGCATAATTTATGATGGCACAAGTGCTCATGCTAATGGGGAGTCAAGCGAAGATCGTCAAATTGGAACTACGGCCTTTAATAGTAGTGGCGATGATAATGCTTACGTTGGTTATATGTATGGTGCGACTGGTGCTTCAACTTACACAGAAACTCATGTTAATACCAATAATTCAACAATAAAAACATATCTTGATACATGGTATGAAAATAATATTAAAGGGACAACGAATGAACAATATATTGCTGATAATCTTTTCTGCAATGATAGAAGCTTTGCATCGAATAATAGCGGTACTGGCACTGGTATAAGCCGCACATATTATCGTTGGTCTAATTTTGCAGATAATTCTAACAATAATAAAATGATGTTAACATGTCCACAACAAAATGATGCGTTTACAGTAAATGATACTAGCAAAGGGAACGGAGCTCTTACTTATGGTATTGGACTTGTTACGACTGATGAGGTAGTTTTGGCTGGTGGCTATAGCGATGATAATTACGACTATTATTTATATAATGGTAAAGAATATTGGACAATGTCGCCTCACACAGGCAGCCACGGCACTGGTGAGCTTATTGTGTGCCCAAGCGGCAGTGCAGAATGCGCCAACTACGTCATCAATGCTTATGGTGCCCGTCCAGTTATCAATCTGAAGTCTGATGTATTAACATATGGTGATGGCACCATGAATAATCCTTATAGACTAACTGAAAATATTGATAGCACAACACCTTCTGGCGGTGATTCATCAGCTAGTGGCGGTATTGGAAATGGTCAGGGTGAAGAAGGAGGCAGTTAGAAAGCCGAACGATTCTACCAAAAATGAACAATAATGCGAAGGGTTTCGCTTAAGAAGGAATACTCTTCTTAAACGAAACTCCTTTTTTAATTAAAGAGTTAACTTGTGAAGATAAGTAAATTAAGGTATAATAATCGGAGCAAAGAGAAGTGAATTTTATGAAAAATATATATGGAATAAAAAGAAGTGACTTAGAAGAATATTTTCTTAGTATTGGCGAAAAAAAGTTTAAAGCCTTACAAGTATATGAATGGTTATATTTAAAAAGAGTAGATAGTATTGATAAGATGACTAATATCAAAAAAGAAATTCAAGATAAATTAAAAATTGATTTTAGTATGGAAATGATTAAAGTAGCTCAAGTACAGCATGATACTGATGCTCATAAATACTTATTTTTACTTAAAGACCATAATTATATCGAAGCCGTTTTAATGGAACATGACTATGGTTTAAGTGTATGCGTATCTAGTGAAGTAGGATGCAACATGGGCTGTAAATTTTGTGAGTCAGGTAGAAGAAAAAAAGTAAGAAACTTAGAAGCTTATGAAATGGTTGAACAAATTCTTCTTATCGAAAAAGATATAGGCAAGAGAATTTCTAGCATTGTCGTTATGGGAATTGGTGAACCTTTTGATAATTATGTCAACCTTATGGACTTTATAAGAATAATAAATGATCCTAAAGGTATTAGTATTGGAGCTAGACATATTACTGTATCAACATGTGGTCTTGTTCCTAAAATCTATGAATTTAGTAAAGAAGATTTACAAGTTAACCTTGCTTTAAGCTTACATGCTCCTAATGATGAAATTAGAAATCAAATAATGCCTATTAATAAAGCTTATAATATTTCTGAAGTAATTAAAGCAATTAAAGATTATATTAAAGAAACTAATAGACGAGTAACTATTGAATATGTTATGCTAGAAGGTGTAAACGATAGTAAGGAATGTGCCATAGAACTTTCCAAACTATTAAAGGGGTTAAATGTCTATGTTAATATGATACCTTATAATGAAACTAACCATTTAGAATTTAGTCAAAGTAATAAGAAAAAAATTGATGAGTTCTATGATACTTTAGTTAAAAATAAAATTAATGTAACAGTTAGAAGAAGATTTGGTAGTAATATTGATGCAGCCTGTGGACAACTTAGAAGTAAGGAGGAAGAAAAGAATGAAAACATTTTATTTAACTGATGCCGGCAAAGTTCGTAGTCATAATGAAGATTCAGTTACTATTTTAAAAAATGATGCCGGCGAATATTTACTTATCGTTGCTGATGGGATGGGCGGCCATCGTGCTGGTGAAGTAGCCAGTTCCATGGTAGTAACTCACCTAGGTAAAAGATTTAATGATTTAGTAACAGTTGGTACTAAGTATGATGCTACTAATTGGCTAAAAGATAATATTAGTGAAATTAATCATCATATTGTTGAATATGCTAGTAATAATCCAGAAAGTAAAGGAATGGGCACTACTGTGGTTGTAGCACTTCTAACCCATGATTTTCTTTTATATGCAAACGTTGGTGATTCTAGTGGTTTTGCTATGAAAAATGGTCATTTACTTAAGGTTACTAAAGACCACACTTTAGTCCAATTATTAGTGCAAGCTGGTGACTTAACAGAAGAAGAAGCTAAGTATCATCCAAAGAAAAATGTTTTAATGAAAGCTTTAGGAGGCGAAGAAGACGTTGTACCTGATATTTATGAAGTTGACATGTCTTTTGATGCTATTCTTCTTTCTAGTGATGGACTTACAAATATGTTAAGTAACGAAGCTATCGAAAAAGTCTTAAATGATCCAGAACTTAGCATCGAAGATAAAGTTGTAAAATTAATTAGAAAATGTAATGCCAGGGGTGGAACCGATAATATATCAGTTGCGTATTTAGTAAAAGAAAGTGGTGAATAATAATGATAATGAAAGGACAAAAAATAAACGATCGTTATCAAATAATTAAATCTATTGGCGAAGGCGGAATGGCTAATGTATATCTAGCTTATGATACTATCTTGGACCGTAATGTAGCAGTTAAAGTGTTGCGTGGCGACTTAGCTACTGATGAAAAATTTGTACGTCGTTTTCAAAGAGAAGCCTTATCAGCATCCAGTCTTAGCCATCCTAATATCGTAGAAGTTTATGATGTTGGGGAAGATAATGGCCAATATTACATTGTTATGGAGTATATTGAAGGCTGTCAGCTAAAACAACTTCTAAAAAAACGTGGTCGCTTAACTCTAAGCGAAGTAATCGATATTATGCTTCAAATAACTGACGGGCTATCTGTTGCTCATGATGCTTATATTATTCATCGTGATATTAAACCACAAAACATCATGATACTTGATAGTGGTCTTGTTAAAATAACAGACTTTGGTATTGCTATGGCTATGAATAGTACGCAGTTAACCCAGACTAACTCCGTAATGGGAAGTGTTCATTATTTACCACCAGAACAAGCTAATGGTAAAGGCTCAACCCTACAAAGTGATATCTATTCTATGGGTATCTTAATGTATGAATTATTAACTGGTGAATTACCTTATAAAGGCGATAATGCTGTTGAAATAGCCCTTAAACATTTAAAAGAAAAAATACCTAGTGTTCGTGAAAAGCTTCCAGAAATACCTCAGAGTGTTGAAAATATTATTATTAAAGCAACCGCTAAAAATCCTAAAAACAGGTATGCCGATGCTAGAAGTATGAACGAAGATTTAAGAACTTGTCTGGATGATTCTCGTGCTAACGAACCTAAAATAGTCTTACCATATCCAGAATTTGATGAAGATAGAAAACCAAAAAGTTCTACTAAATCACAAAGTAAAAATGATGCTATTGTAAAAGAAATAAAAACAGAAGAGGTGGAAAATACGAAAAGAGATAACAAAGTATTAATTACACTATTTGCCGTATTTACCGGTATTGTAATTGTCATTACTTCCATAATTGTCTTGCTTCCAATAATTACTAATCAAAAGGAAATAAAAGTACCAGATGTTTCTGGCTTAGATATTAGTGATGCTATAAATACTTTACAAAATGAAGGCTTTAAAATAGCTGACCAACAAAAAGAACAAGCAAGTGATGAAGTTCCTGAAGGTAAAGTTGTTAAAACTAATCCAGTTGCAGGGGTTAAAAAGACTAAAGGTAGTGAAATAACTTTATACATTTCAACTGGTAACGAAGGATTTACTATGGAAGACTTTACTGGTAAGAATTATTATACCGTTTACGGAACTTTAACTGCATATGGTATTTTAGTTATCCCAGAAAAACGTGATGTAAGCGATGCCAAAGTTGATGCCTCAACTATCTTAGACCAATCTGTAAAAGCTGGTGAAAAAGTATCTAAAGGCGATACCGTAATTCTTTATATTCCAAATGTAACTACTAAATATCCAAACTTTACTAGTGGCGATTATACAAAAGAACAAATTGAACAATTCTGTACTCAATATAGTATAAATTGTAAATTTAAAGAAGTAAGTGAAGCCTCAGGCAACTATAAGAGTGGTGATATCATCGCCCAATCAAGACCAAGTGGCACTCAGGTAACAAGTGGTGCTAGCTTAACAATAACTATTTATGTTAAAGAAGACGTTGCAGAATGCAACCCAAATGAGGAAGTCTGTGAATAAAGGTAAAATAATTCGTATAATTAGTAATTTATATAGTGTTTTAGTAAATGATACTATTATTGAAGCCAGAGCTCGTGGTAAGTTTCGTAAAGACGAAATAAGCCCTATGGTAGGCGATGAAGTAATAATAGATATTGAAAAAAAATATATTATTGAAATTTTACCACGAAAAAATTATTTAACCAGACCAAATATTAGTAATATAGACCTTGTAATATGTGTTACAAGTACCAAGGAGCCAGATTTATCCCTTAATCTCTTAGATAAACAACTGGCTTTTCTTGCTCTTCATAACATTCCTAGTATGATTTGTTTTACTAAATATGATTTGTTAAATGATAGTGAAAAAGAAGAAATTAACAATTTAAAAGAATACTATCAGAGTATTGGTATTACCGTTGTTATTAATAGTGAAATTACTAAAATAAAAGAAATATTAAAAGGTAAGGAAGTAGGGCTTCTAGGTCAAAGTGGGGCCGGTAAATCAAGCCTTGTTAATAAACTCGGTAATTACGATATAAAAACCCAAAAGATATCGAAAGCTCTAGGTAGAGGCATACATACCACTCGTCATGTTGAAATCTATAAAGTTAGTGACTTTTATTTAATAGATACTCCAGGTTTTAGTGCTCTTGATTTAAACTTTACTACTAAAGACAACTTAAAAAATGGGTTTATTGAATTTCAAAATTATGAATGTCGTTTTAAAGATTGTAAGCATTATAAAGAAATAGACTGTGGCATTAAAGAAGAAGTAGGCAAGTCTATCTTACCTAGTAGATATGAAAATTATATAAATTTTTTGGAGAAAGAACAATGGAAGTAAGTGTATCATTTTTAAAAAGTAAATATCCAATGGACAAACAAATAGAAGTTTTAAATGCCTCTAACTGCGATTTGATTCATGTTGATTTTATGGACGGAACATTTACAGAAAATACCTCTTTAAGTTTAGAAGAAATGCACCTAGATAAATTTACTAAACCCATCGAAATTCATTTAATGGTTGCAAGGCCAGAAGATTATATCGAATATTGTAGAATGTTTAATCCTAAGCATTTTATTGTGCATTATGAAGTCTTAAAGAATCCAATCGATACAATAATCAAAATTACCGATAATAACATGCTTGCTGGTTTAGCAGTTAATCCAGAAACTGATATCGAAGCCATTAAACCTTTACTTAAATATGTTGATATGGTTTTAATTATGAGTGTTATTCCTGGCAAAGGTGGACAAAGTTTTATTACAAATACTATTGATAAGTTAAAAGTTTTAAGAAAAGTATATAAAGGTCGCATTGAAGTCGATGGTGGTATTAATGATGAAACTATATCATTGGTTAAAGAATATGTTGATTCGGTAGTATCTGGCTCTTATGTTTGTCTAAGTGATGATTGTAACGAAAAAATAGCCAAATTAAAAAAATAGTTTTCTAAAATAATTAGGATAAATAAAAATAAGTGTAGTCATTTTGATTACACTTATTTTTGATACATATAAACTCTCTTTGGTAAATTTTTAGCCTTATTAGCTGTTTCTTTATTAAAAAGTAATTCTGGCTCTACTTTTAATGCCTTAGCAATAATTTCTATATTATTTAAAGTCAAGTTAGCCTCACCATTTTCAACAATGCTTACATAAGCCATTTTAAAATTAGCTATTTCTGCAAACTTTTCTTGAGTTAAGCTTGCTTGATAACGATACCATTTAACATTTAAACCAACAATATCCATTAATTTCATTCTAAAACACTCCCTTACTGTTATTTTAATTATTTCCAAATTTCAAAAATTAATTACATATAAATTATAAATGTTAAATATAACAATATTAATACCGCTATAATTTAATAATTTATACATTAAAAACAGTAAGATACCAGATTTCACCGCTATTTTAATAGGCACCATAATGACCACTTGAGGCCTTGCTTACATTTAAAATTAATTGTAAAAAAAAGGAGACAGTAATTATAACTGTCTCAAAAAGAATAAAAAGGGGTTGGCTAGTGTGATACTAGCACCAACTTGCAGTAACGCAAATTGGTATCTAATATACTAATAAAAAAAGGTAGTTTTGTCAATGCTTTTTTGCTATAATTTTGCTAGTGATGGCGATGAATTTAGAAGAAATTAAAGGAATGGGCGAAAAAAGTTTACTATTGTTAAAAAAACTAAATATATCGACATTTAGTGAACTTTTAGAGTATTATCCATACCGTTATGAAATAGTAAAAATTAGTGATTTAATAACTTGTAGTAAAGATAAAGGTACTATTAATGTGCAAGTTGTAAATAGTCCAATCATATCTTACTTAGGTGGGCATCTTAATAGACTTAGTATGAAGTGTTTATATAATGGTACTTTTATTAATGTTTCCATTTTTAATAGAGGATATTTAAAATCCAGAATTATTCCAGGAAGTTACATAAGTATAACGGGTCATTATGATACTTTCCATAACAATTTTACCGCAAGTGATATTAGCTTGGAAGTTCTAAATAAAAATGAAATAGTACCAATTTATCACTTAGTAAATGGTATTAATAATAAAATATTAAGAAACATAATGAAAAATTGTGTTGATACAAAGTTCGATGTTGATGACTATATTCCTAGTATTTATAAAGAAAGATACAAATTTTTAAAAAAAGAAGAAGCTCTAACTATAATTCATTGCCCAAAAGATGTTCCTTCTTTAAAAAAAGCTAGATTAAGAACTATTTATGAGGAATTCTTTATATTTGCTTTTAAAATTAATTATTTAAAAAACTTAAGAAATCAAAAACAAGGTATAAAAAAAGAAGTACCTAAAGAAAAATTAGATGAATTTATTAAAAGTTTACCCTTTAGTTTAACAAAAGACCAATTAGAAGCAACGAGGGCTATTTACAATGATATGACTAGCAATATTAAAATGAATAGGTTAGTTATGGGCGATGTTGGTAGTGGTAAAACGGTTGTGGCTTTATGTGGAATAGTTATCAATACCTATGCTGGTTATCAGGCTGCCTTAATGGCTCCAACTGAAGTCCTTGCTAGACAACATTATGATTCTTTAAAAAAAATGGCTCCAAACGTTAATTTTGGTTTAATTGTCGGTAGTAATAGTATTAGAGAGAAAAAAAGAGTGCTTTATGATTTAGCTTTAGGTAACATTGATTGTTTAATTGGAACTCATGCCATTTTAAATGATAAGGTAGAATTTAAAAATTTAGGATTGGTTATAACTGACGAACAGCATCGCTTTGGAGTAAATCAACGTAATATAATCGAAAACAAAGGTCGCAGTGTAGATGTTATTTACATGAGTGCAACCCCAATTCCTAGAACTTATGCTTTGGGTTTATATGGAGATATGGATTTATCAATTATTAAAACTAAACCTAATGGTCGTAAACCTGTTATAACTAAATATATCGAAGATAAAAACTTAATTGAAGCCTTAAAAGTGTGTTATGCTAATCTAAAAGAAGGACATCAAATTTATGTAGTAGCTCATTTAATAGAAGCAAGTAACGATACTTTAGATGATGTAAAGAAATTAGAAGAAAAATTCAATTTAGCTTTTAAAGGCAAATATCCAGTAGGTATCTTACATGGCAAAATGAGTAAAAAAGATAAAAACACAATCATGCAATCATTTCAAGATGGCAAACTTAAAATTCTTGTTTCAACAACTGTCATTGAAGTAGGCGTAGATGTTAGTAATGCTACCGTTATGATGATATATAATGCTAATCTTTTTGGCTTGGCCACTTTACATCAATTACGTGGTCGTGTCGGACGCAGTAATTTGCAAAGTTATTGCTTTTTGATTAGTAAAGTAGACGAGCCACGTTTAAGAGTGTTAGAAAGTAGTAATGATGGCTTTTATATTAGTGAAAAAGATTTTGAAATGCGTGGCGAAGGTGATATCTTTGGCGAAAGACAAAGTGGTGATATGCATTTTAAAATGGCTGATATTAGAAGGGACAATAAAATTTGGTTACAGGCTTTTAATGATTCTAAGAAGTATTTAGAAAACTTTGATAATAATTTGTTATACAAAGATATAATTAGCAGTTTACAAAGTAATTAGTAAAGCAAATGTAAACAATGTGTAAATATAAAAATATTTTCTATTTGTGTACTTGACAATTATTATTAAAAATAATATGATGTATATAGCATGATAAAGTCATGCTGAAAAAACAGATTGCATATTTTACGATTTTAAAGTGACTTATGTAATCAACCAAAAACCCCCTGAGGAGCCGAAAGGCTCCATTTTTGTTGATTTTAAAGGGATTTTATATTATTAAAAGTATTTTAGGTGCTATTTATGTGCTAAAATAAATAAAAAAAGAATGGTAAGCTCATAAGAGCCTACCATTTTTCAATATTTATAAAGATATTTCCATATCATCTTTTGAATCATCAATATCATTATCTAAATTATCATTAATAGAATTTTTAGATTCAATATCAGTTGTATTTTGCATTGTACTCTTATTAATAAGATTTACTATATCTTCTAATTTATTTTGATACATGTGTGAGTAAGTGTTTAATGTTTCATCAATTTTTGTATGTCCCAGATATTTTGCAACTAGAGTAATACTAGCACCATAATTTATTAAGAATGAGGCACAGGAATGCCTAAAATCGTGTACTCGAATTTGTTTTACTTCAGCAAGTTTACAATTCTTATTTTTCCTAGTTCTAATAGCATCTTTAGGAATAGGTGTTTCATTTCCAAAAACAAACCATTCTTGACTAAAGTTTTTATATTGCTTTTGATAATTATATAATTTTTTTAAGTCATTTATTAGTAAATCATTGATAGGTAAATCACGATTACTATTTTTCGTTTTTAATGGGCTTAGTCTATAATTTTCCATACTATAAATTGATGGAATTTGTTTATGAATTTTCATCATTTTATTGTTAAAATCTATATCTTTCCATTGCAAACCTCGTAATTCACCCTTACGAAGCCCCATATAGTATAAAGTTTCAAATAGTGGTTTAAATAATATATCATTTTCAATAGATATGAATTTGTTAAATTCATCTATGGTAAAGAATTCCATTTCCTTTTTTAATTCATTGGGATTAGTAAAATTAGTCATTTTATTATAAACAGGAGCAAAATTAAAATCATACCATTTTGTACCAAAATTTAAAATTGCTTTTATAAATTTGAATAGGTCATTTTTGTAAGAAGTAGCAAGAGGTAATTTGCTAATTTCTTTTTTCCATAATTCAAAATGGTTGATATTCAATTCTCGTAATTTAATCTTATCAAACAATTTTAAATATTTAATTCTATCACGATAAGTTTTTATTGTTGTTTCTCTAACTTTGTCGCTTTGATATTCATAAAAGGCAAGATATAAATCTTTAAAAGTCATATCTCTATGATTTATACATTGATCTAGTGTTAACACAAATTGTCGTTCGGCATCTTGTGCTTCTTTTTTTGTTAGAAATTTTTTAGAACGATATTTTTTATTTATACCATCTAATCCCTTGTAGTAAACTTGAAACATCCACTTTCTACCATCTTTTGTTTGTTCCTTTGGTTTTACTTGAAATACTGACATAAGATATCACATCCTTTCTATAATCCTATTTCATAATCATCTTTGTCTTTATTATTATTCTTACTATAATAGCCATAGTTAATTGCATCAGCTATATCTTCATAATCTTCTAAATTTTCTTTTGGTCTATCTCGACCTAAAACTTTATCTATTGCCTTACACATTTTTTTGAATAAATTTTTCCATTTATTAATTTCTTTTTCAAATTTAGTTTTTAAACTTTCAATATTGTTATTTAAAATATCTACTAGTTCATTTAATCTACCAATCTCTTGTTTTTGTTCTTTGATAGTAGATTTTTGCTCCTTAATAAGTTCGTTTCTTTTGATAAGTTCATTGTTATTTTTGAAAGTTTTGTTTTCATTCGTTAATTTATCAATCATTAAATCTTTATTACTATTATCAGTAGATAAAATAACAATTTTATGCTCTAAACCTTTTGTATATTCTATAATTTTGAAAACATCATCTTCTTTAAATCCTCCAAGTTTTCGTTTCATAGGATTTAATAATTCTTTATTCTCATTTTTGATATTTTCTAGATTTTTAAGCCCGTTTTTAGAGTTTTCTATTATCTTTAAGGTATTTTCTTTTTCTTTACTTAATTCCTCTAATTCAGCCTTTTTTTCGGCTATATCATAGTCTAATTTAGTTTGATTTTCTTTATTTGCTCCAATATCACCACGATAAAGATTAAAGCCTTTTTCAGTTATAAATTTATTGAAGTCATTTTGCATTTGATGAAATGATGATGCACCACCTTTTTGTTTCCAAAACTGATCGCAGTTCAAAAATTTTCCATTAACTTCTTCATAAATTATTTTTCCATTGCTATCACGAAGTAGTTTAGGAACAATAGAAGTAGTACCATCTTTTTTTATAACTTCTTCTTTGATGACATTTCCATTATCATCTTTGAAATAACATTTTCTTTTTACCTTATCAACAACAGGGACAAAATATGCTTGAAGATGTGGTGTATCTTCATCATAATGAACTTGGGCGAGAACTATATTTTCTTCTCCTACATAATCTTTTAGAAATTCCATACAACAATCAAAGAAAAAAGATACAGTATTTGGTATATCTTCCGTTGATTTTATATTAGGTATCATTACTGACTGACCTTTTTTATCACCTGTGTGATAAGTTCTACCACTATCTATAAATTTCATTCCGAGCGATTGAAAAAATTCTGGTCCACTTGTGAATGTCACACCATTTAGTAAGTTGGTGCTAGGTTTGTTTAAATATTCAATGTTTCTATCTTTCAAATTCTTTTTCACTTCTTGATATAAATTATTTTGAGTTAGTGGGACATATTCATAATTAAATTCTGTTCTTTCTATATCATAATTACCTGTACCTTTTCTATCAGTCATTTCAACACCAATATTATAAAGGTCGGCTTTTTTATATTGATTTGCTACTCGTACAACTTGTTTTCCATCATACATTTAATCCCTCCTTTGCTTATGCTTCTTTGATATAGAGGTCTTTTAGACCTATCTCACTAGGGCATAGCCCACGTGAGATTAGGGAGTTCCCTAATAACCCCTTGCTTGTTTAATTGCAAAACACCTAAACTATCGTAAAGGTGTAATGCTTATAAACAAGATTAAATAATAAATATCTACAAGATACTTATTATTTAATTAAATTATCAAAATAGGGTAAACCCATTTTAATAATTGTAAAAATATTCACTATCGCCACTTTCATTTTCTCACGAAAACAAAACGTGCCTCGTTCATTTTTTACTAACTTTTTAGAAAAAAGTTATCAAAAACTTTAACGAAAATTATTCATTTTCGTAGGTTGGTTCTTCATATTTTGCGTTGTAAATTCTTTCAGGACCTGTTCTTTTATATTCAATATGAAGACCTTCTTTTTCTAAATTATCTAAATTGCTTTTTAATAATTTTCCAAATGCTGATGGAGTAATTTGTAAATTTAATTTACTCGTTATCTCTGATACATTAAAAGAAAATTCTTTTTGCTTGATAGCATAATTTAGAAAAGCTAATATATTATAATTTAAGTCATCACATTCGACTTCTGATAGTTCAAATAATAAATTATCATTTCTTTTTAGAACTAAATCTAATCCCTCATAATCTCTACTTTCATAATTTAAAATAATTTTATTCTTTAGATTGGAATCTTGTTTTAAAGTGATTTTTCCGTCAACAGATCCATCAATAGCAGTGCTACCTAAAGAGGTATTATTTTTATTTAAGTGATGAATTAGAAGAATTGTGAAGTTATATTTTTTACATAACTCTCTAAATTTTGGAATAACAACTTGTCCCATATCTTGATAGTTATTTAAGTCATAGCCGTTGTTTAAATCAATTCCACTAAACATATCTATGATAACAAATCTACCATTATATTCATTTGCGAATGTTTGAAATTCTAATTGCAAATCCATTAAATTTAGTTTTCTTTCACTTGGATTTTGTTCTATCAATACAAAATTATCATCATTAAAATTTAAGTTCATCTTATCAATTCTATCTATAATTTGCGTAGAATTCATTTCTGTGCTAATATATAAGACAGGAGATGGACTTGTCCTAAATCCTAAAAATGTTGTTCCTGTTGCAATAGAGTTAGCAAGTTGAAGAGCAAATAACGACTTGCCAACCTTTGGTCTCGCAACAAGACAATATAGTCCTTTAGATTTCATTAGGTTATCAACTATGAAGTCTTTTTTTGTGAATTCTTTTCTTATTTCACTTATTGTTTTCATTTAAAACCCCTTTCTAGTTAATAACTTCTTTAGCCATTTTTTGAAGATAATTGATATTTATTTTCAAATAACTTACAACTTCATTCATTGGAAACAATTTGTTAGTAGGTAATTGATATCCTTTATTTTCTAAATCAATTTTAATTTCATTTTTTAATTTAATAGCATTATTTTTTCCAAGTCCTGTTAGTTTTCTTAAATCATTTATATCACACCATTGTTTTGAAATTAAGTTTAAAGTTTCTTTTGCATTCATTTAATCACCTCGCTTTCTTTTATAGATACAATCTATCTCGTGGATGGTTTTAGTGTTACCAACAACTCCCTTTTAGGATGTATATATAGTTATTAACCATATATGTAACGAAGATTTTAGATAATCTACAACTCTCGTGCCAATAGAGGTATTTGCCTTGCATTTGTTTAACGAGTCGGCAGATATCGGTGATTTCCAACTCTATATAATTTTCAAAGAACTATAAGTAGTTCAGAAAATATATATTTCTGCACTACATGGTTCAAGTATAATATATTTTTGAACTACAGTCAATAATTTTTGAAACAAAAAGTGCAAAAATGATTATATTTCTTGCAAAATAGTTCAAAAAGGTATATAATGGGTTATGAAAGGAGTTAATCTATGGAAGAAAAAACAGTTGGACAAATGATTGCTGAAGCGAGAGAAAAAGCAGGATTATCTAAAAACCAACTAGGAGAACTGGCAGGGGTTAGCCATACAGAAATATCTCGTATTGAATCAGGGGAAAGGGAAATACCTAATCCTAAAACATTAAGAAAAATAAGTAAACATATAGGTGTTAATTATAATGATTTAATGTATGCGGCAGGTCTTGGTATGCAAGTTACACCTCTAAATCCATTTTTGAAAAGATATTATTCGACATTAAAAGGTGCAGAACTTGATGAAGCTTTAATCAATACTTTAGGGAGCATAGATAATTGGAATGCTTTAGTAAAATCATTGAAAAAAAGATTAGATGATAATGACATATTGGAAAATGAAAAAGAAGTTGTTCTTCAAACAATAGAAGATACTGAATATCAGATAAATTCGGCAAATGAAATTGTTAAATTATTACATAGTGCTAAAACGAAAGAGAGGATCGAGAATGAAAGAAAAGATTAAGAGTTTTAATTTAATTCAAATTATTAGTAATATCTTACTTTTAATTGCGGTTGTTGGCATTTTGATTACAAAACAAAATATAAAAAATGTTTTAATAGGTTTATATTGGTTTGCTATTACACTAAATATTGTTGGTATTACTTGGTTTTTTGCAACTTGGACTAAAGGTGGAGTTAATGCAGATGTGCATAATTCAAAAAGAATATTGCAAGAGTTAGATAATATTACTTTGGCTTTTGTTGTTTGTTATGTACTTTCATATCTTGGAATTGTATTTTTGCAAAGTATAAATCCGATTTTTAGAGATAATATTTATCTTATTATTGGTTTTTATTTATTCACACTTGTTGCTGAATTGATATTATTTATTGCAGAAGAAAAAGCATATAAGGAAACATTAAAAGTAATTAAGAAAAATAAAATTGGAAAAAATGACAGGAATGACAGATAAAAATAGGAGGACCCCTCCTGAAATTTGCTGTCACAAGTGTCATAATGGTATTTCAAGACATTTAAAAGGAGCAAACAAGATTTGCTCCTTTTACACATATATGATTTAACTTTTAGTATATTATTTTAGCAACTGAGTACACTATCACTATGAGATAGTGAGTTAAGGCGATTTTACTTAATTAACTGATAAAATTGATTATGGTGATGGCAATGAGACTTAATATGAAAGATTATACCAAAGGCGAGGCTATTAGAATTATACGTGAATGGACAAATCTTACTCAAAAAGACTTTGCTAAACGTATTGGTAAATCAAAGCGTACGATAGAACAATACGAGGCAGGAACAGTCAATTATGGTATAGAAGTCCTTAAAAAAATAGCCAAAGAGTTTGATATAGATATTATAATTGAGAAAAAATAATTTTATTTTTTGATAATACTATAGTAATCTAATAGAATATCAAATATTGTATCTAATACTTTTGTAATATCTTCTTCATTATGTTTAGACTTTAATGAATTAAGAGATTCTAACAAAGTAGTTGTTTCATTGCTACTTTGTTTCTTTTTTATATCATCATTTACAATTTTAAAACAATCTTCTATTAGGTCTTTACTTGGATTATTATAACAAAATGACTTATAAAGTATAAATTCCATATCATCCGTATCAATTTTTTTAGCCAAATATTCGCAAAATTTTATATATAGATTGTTTATTATTTCATCTGTGTATTCAGCAAGTTCTTTTATTTTTCTTTCTGGAATAATCATTCCAAAAAGCCCACCAAAAGCAGTTGCCCTAATTTCTACTAAACTTGTTAAATTGTTATATGCTTCATTTACTACTTGATTGATTATGATATTTTTATCCATAAATCCTCCTTTCGTGTTGTAGTGAAGTCACTACTACATAAGTATATCATAATTTTATTAGTTAGGCACAAAAGGTTGCTTATTTATAATTTTTTTTCTTCTATAATTTTACTTAGGAGAGTGGTATTTTGAATCAGTATGCTGACTTTAATGAAAATATTAAGGCTGTTATCTGTCAAAACATCAAAAAATATAGGAATGAGAAAGGTGTAAGATTGATGGATCTAGCAGAAAAATTAGATGTATCAGTTAATCACTTAAAACGTATTGAGTCAGCTAATGATAGAAATAATATATCACTTATGACTTTATACAAGATTTCTATAATATTGGGTGTTAGGATAGATAAGTTTTTTGAAGAATAAACGCAGAATCAATTTTGATTTTGCTTTTTTAATGTTATTTTTTAATAAATCAAATCGTTAAATAGTAATTTATCGTTGTAATAATTTTAAAAAATAAAAAGTCTAGCTTAATTTTCTAGACTTTTTCCTTTGTATTCAGAATTGATTATTTCTATCATTTCTTCAGGACTTTCTTTACAATTATTTAGTAACCATTTTTTTATAATAGCAATCATACCTGCCTTAAAAAATTCAATATGATAATCCATATTTTTAGTAGTTCTGTAGTATTTAATCATATCTGATTCTTCTAAATGATTATCATAGTAATTCATAAAATCAAAGTTTAATTTAAGCATAGTTCTATAATATATTTGGTTTTCTTTTATATGAGCAAATAATTTTAAATAGTCATAAGAATGTTTTTTCTTTATTGCTTCTTCTTTGTAAAGTTCTAATAAATCAGTAAACATTTCTTCCTTTATTTTGTCTGCTAAATCATATATATCAATATAATTAACATAAAAAGTTGAACGATTTATACCTGCTTTCTTTACTAATTCTGTAATATTAATTTCATTGATTTCTTTAGTTTGGAGTAGTTCAATAAATGTTTTTTTTATTTTTTCTTTTGATTCTTTTTTTCTTTTATTATTTGTTACATTCATAATATACCTCCATTATTTAGACATTTTAAGTTAATCTGTTGATTGAATTAGACACCTGTCTATATTATAATATAGTTGTATTAAAAAGACAAGTGTCTAAAGATTGGAGGTGACTGTGTGGCTAAATCAAAATTAGTGAAAGTTAATCAAAAAATTGCTGATACAGTTGTTGGCAGTTATAAAAAAGTTGAAAATACAGTAGTCAAAAGTTATAAAAAAATAGAAGATTCTGTAGTAAGTGGTTATACTAAAATTGAAGATAAGTTTGTAGATCAATACTTAACACATGATGGTGAAACTGTTGAAGAAGCTAAAAAAAGACTAAAAAAAGAACAAGAACAATTAAAAAATAAATAAGGAGGAAATTAAAAATGAAAAAAGAAACATTACTAGAAATTATATTAGGAACTATTGGAGGATTAATCTTTGCAATAGGTATGTGTATGGGACTTATTCCAGAATGGAATATGTTAAAAGAAGGAATTATTGTAGGAGTAATAGGATTTATTATTTTACTTTGTATCATTCCTATATATAGAAAAAATCATCCCAAAACTAAAGTTAAAAAACAAACAGATTGGGGAATTGTAGCAACTTGGATTATTGGTGTTATTGGATCTTTAGTAATGGGTTACGGAATGAGTAGAGTTATGGTAGGAGAAGCAACAAAGGCAGATATGATAATTGGTTTAATCACAGGTATAGTTGGCTTAATAGTCTGTGTGTTAAATTACCCTATTTATTCTTATATAAAAGGAAATAAATAAGAAAAAATGGGGACTTATATTTTAGTTCCTTATTTTTTTAGGTAGTTAAAAAATGAAAAAACTTTTATATCCAAAAACTCATATCTTATTAATTGGGCTATTGACTATAGTAATTTCACTAATATATCTCATTTTCTTTAATGGTTTTGGTACAAGCATATCTTATGCTTTATATTTAATAATGACTTACTTTCTTATTGTGATATGTATAAGAATATATAATATAATTAAATCGAAAATTAATAGATTTATAGATAATAACAAATATTTAAATAAATATAAAAATGATCATAAATTAAGATATAAAATATCCTTGTTTACATCTTTAATACTTAACATAGTATATGCTATGTTTAAGTTACTGTCTGGTATTATTTTTAAGTCATTTTGGTTTATCTCATTTGCTTTATATTATTTTTTATTAATTATACTTCGTTCTAATATAGCAAAAGAAGAATTAAAAGTCACTACTGATTTAAAAGATGAATTTATAAAATATAGAAAAACAGGTATTATATTATTATTTACTAATGTAATATTAACAATAATTATTCTAATTATAGTAAATCAAAAGATTATGAATATTTATCCTGATTGGATGGCAATTACAGTAGCAGTTTATACTTTTTACTTATTATTTAATTCAACTTATAACTTAATAAAATATCGTAAATATAAAAGCCCACTGATATCATCATCAAAGGTTATAAATGTTATTACAAGTTTAGTTTCATTAATATCATTAGAAATAATTCTTATTCCAACTTTTGGTGGAAGTCAAACAGATTTTTTTGAAATAATGATAATGGCAACAGGTGGTGGAATTGCTTTAATTATAATAATCATAAGTTTATATATGATTATAAGATCGACTGAATGGTTAAATAAAGATATATAATGTAAATTACACGTTTGATAAAAGTGCAATATTAGGTGCTATTTATGTGCTAAAATTAGTAAACTTTGCTAAAAAATAACGGGAAGTTTTAATTTAAAATAAATTGAATTAACTGAAAAATAAAGGAAAAAATGAGATTTTATTTCCAACGAACACGAAAAAATTTCGCCCCCTGAGGAGCCGAAAGGCTCCATTTTTATTTGCTTTGATGTAATATTAGTATAGAATTTAATGTTTTAAAATGTTAAATAGGATTTAATTTAAAGCATTTTAAGATATAGAAAGTGCAAAATATTACTTTATAAAAAAAGTTTCTTAGTTTTATAATAAATATGTTATGGCTAATATTATAATCATTTAATCATTATATAATGTTTTAAATATAAATATTTGATTAAGCAAAAATTGTTTTATACATAAATTTACTATTATTTATAACAAGCAAATGAAAATTCATAAAATTATAATAATGCTATGGCTATTGAAATAATATTAAAAAATTAATATTAAACATTGTTAACAAATTATAAAATTTTTCTGAAATTAGTAATAAATAGTGGTTGTGTGAAAAATTGGAATATATGATAACCAAATATAAAGAAAGAATTCCTGTAATTAATTATATAGATTTCTAAATTGCTCGATTAACTCGATTAAAGTATAATCAATCAAAGCACAATCAAAATTCAATAATGTTTTTAAGTAAGCCATCGCCAAAATTAATTAAAATTCAAAAATGATTTTAATTAGTTTGACTTATCTAAAAAGCTTTTTATATCTATTTTTATATCTATATAAGATAACTATACATAATGAATATAACAATAAGGAAAAATTAGAAATATGAAATTAATTAAGAAAGATGAAATGTAAATGTTTTGAATCATAAACAATTAAAACTAAAACTGACAGTTCTATTAGAAAATAATGTATGGTTAATATTAATTAAAAAAACTAATATTCATAATTAAATAAAAGGCAAATGACAGATTTTTTACTTGAAAATATTAGAATATGCAAAAAAAGTAAAAAAAGTAAAAAAAGCTGTTGACTTTAAATATCAGATTTGATATATTACTAGTGCGCAAAGGAAAGAAAGCGCAAAACAAAAGTTAAATGATCTTTGAAAACTAAGTAAAAAAGTCAATTTGAGTAGCTTAGGACAAACTTAATTTTATATGAGAGTTTGATCCTGGCTCAGGATGAACGCTGGCGGCATGCCTAAGACATGCA
>HF993070.1 GCA_000433475.1 Mycoplasma sp. CAG:956 | reverse complement strand
ATCCCTCCTATATATATTGTAACAAATTAAAAAAGTAAACAGTTCTTTTTTTATCTGTCTACTTTTATTGTATCACTTCATTTAAGTACTTTTTTCTTTTAAGAATTCAAATTAAATTTACAAATTGCCAAACAAAAAGTCTACAAATTACCGAAAAATAATTTGAATAAAACATAAATTGTTAAAAAGTAATTGACATTTACAGGTAAACTAATGAAAATAGATAATTATGTTTTAGACATGAAAAATTAATAAAATAATCTAAAAAAGAGAGGGGATGAAAGGATGCTAAAAGATTTTTATGAACGAAAAAAATTAGAAAAGCTATTAAAAAATAATACAATAATGGGTGATTTTTCTGATTTTACAAAGTATTCACCAACTTATTTAGCAACTAATGAAAATCATAGAAATGTTTTAAAAGTTGTTGATGTTAAAGATAAAGATATCTTATGTGTAACATCTAGTGGAGACTTTGTTTTTAATTCTTTAGCAAGTGGAGCTCGAAGTGTTGTAACTTTTGATCTTAATAAATTTGCTAAATATGTATTAGAACTTAAAGTGGCGACTGTTAAAACTTATAATGATGAAAATTTATATGCTGGATTTTGGTTAAATAATTCACCTTATTTTCTTAGTTTTAATAAGTTTTTGGAAATAAGAGGTAATTTATCTAGTGATGCTTTTTTATTCTGGAACTATGTTTATTCTTATTTAGATATTCATAAACTATCTTTAGGCAAAACTGATTTTTTTCGTAATACTATGTATAATATAATAAGTATCCAAGAAGAGTATAATGTTTATTATGAAATAAATTATTATAAAAAATTACGAGAAAAGCTATTAAAAGGGGTTTGTATTTCTTGTTATGATATGGATATAACAGCTATTAAAAGTTTAGAAAGTAAATATCAATTTGATGTTATTTATCTTTCTAATATTTTACAGTACTATGCTACTATTGATAAGTTAGATAGTAAAGAAAAAGTACATAAATTTATTCAAGATATTGAAGAAAAACTATTAAGACCAAAGGGCTTAATTAGTGTTAATTATTGTTATTTTAGAGATTTGATTGAATTTATAAATGAAGTATCACCAGATATACGTGATATAAGTAATTATTTGGTTTTAAAATATCCAAGTGAATATGAATTAATAAATTTTTCAGGTATATTAACTGAGTTAGAAGATGGTTTGTGTTTGAAAAAGAAGTTAGTTTAGTTTAAAAGAGTTGATGCTTTGTTTTTGAAATTTTCATACGAAACATTATCGATTATTATGCTTGATTTGACTTTAAGCAAATATTGCGATATAATTTAAGAACCAATGGGGGTTGGTTTTATTTTGATAAGCAATCTCTATGGATTGTTTTTTGTTTTTTAGGGGGAAAAAATAAGATGAACGAAGAAAAGATGGAATTAGAAATACTTAAATTAATTTTTGATTATTCAAAGACCGGACATTTTCCAGATCATTATTTTCTTGATAAAGTAGTTGAAATTGTTGTCAAAAAAAGAGATCTAAATGATTATGTCAAAAAAACAGTATTTATTGATAAATTAGGTGGGGCAGAATCTGATAAAACTTGTGCTAGCTATAATTATTTAAGAAAACAAATTTCGGTATATTATTGGCCTATTCAAATTATGTGTCAAGAAAACAGCTATTATGATTCATTATTTAATCCTATCGAACGAATACTTTATCATAATATAAATATTACACAGTGTATATTACATGAATTAGAGCATGCAATGCAGCATAAACTTGCTGATGATTATAAAAATACATCTATGGAAGCAAAATTGATAAGAACAGCATCTCTTCTTAACAGAGCACTTAAGAATCCGAAATTTAATGAATTGTTGTTATCTGGTAAAATATCAACAAAAGAACTTGAAATTTATTTAAAAGATTATGAAAATTTGTATAAAGAATATTATGAAATAAATCCTATGGAAAGAATGGCTCAAATAAATTCTTATAGAACTATTATTAATTGTTTAGAGTCTATTAAGAAACAAATACCAATGTTATTTACATTTAACCATGCAGCATTAGAGGTGGAAAAAATAAGAGGATATGAATCTTCTTGGCAAGAAGGTCTTTGTCCGACTCATGTTTATTTAAAAAATACAAGAAAAGAAGATGTTTGGAAAAGCTTTGACTTTTATGATGAAAATAAGACTGTCTTAATAAAAAAAGTTAGTAATGAATATGATTTAAATAAAAGATTATTACTAGGGTTACCAGTTAGTCCTGATGAATGTGGAGGACATAAAATATTTTAAATAAACAAATAAATTTTAATGTTAATATAAATTAAATAATGATAGTAGTGATGCTTATCGTTATTTTTTTTTCTTTTAGTTTTAGTATAATCTAATAAATAGTAATTGTTATTATATGTATATTTTAAAATAAAATTATGTTAAAATTTGGGTAGGAGACAATATGTACGATTTAGAATTAGAAAAAAATGAAGAAATAAAGATCTTAGATGATAAGGCAAAAGTTATAGCTAATAATAAGACTTTAGGGGTTAGTATAGTTGTTACGAATAAAAATATGTATCTTTTAGATACCCCAAGAGGTTTTGATGATATTATTTTAGGTAATGTTATAAATCCTCCTGTTACTAAAAGGGTAATTGCTAAGTTTTCTTTAGAAGATGTTATTTTCAAAGAAAATACTGATTTAGGAAGTATTTATATGTTAAAAGATAATAATTATTTAGAAATAATAAGTGATACTATTAATGATTATTTAAAAAAATTAAATAAGTAATATTTTTTTTAACAGAGGGGGATTTATGATACTTAATGTAAGTGGAAGAACGGATATTGTTGCTTTTTATACACCGTGGTTTATTAAGAGATTAAAGGAAGGATTTGTTGATGTAAGAAATCCTTTTAATGAGTCCCAAGTAAGCAGAATCTATTTTGATGATGTTGATATGTTTGTTTTTTGTACTAAAAATCCCAGACCTATAATTCCTTATTTAAAAGATATAAAAAAACCTATTCTTTTTCATGTAACTTTAACAGGGTATCATAAAGATATTGAAGTAAATGTTAAAGATAAGAAAGAAATTATTAATGATATAAAAGAGATAAGTAAGATTTTAGGCAAAAGTAATGTCTATGTTAGATATGATCCGATATTTCTTAATGATAAGTATACGGTAGATTATCATATTAAGGCGATAAAAAAGTTAGCCGAAGAGTTAGAGGGGTATATTGAAAAAATAATTATATCGTTTATAGATGATTATAAAAATGTGCGAAAAAATGAACGTGTTTTAAATTACCGGGAGTTTAGAGAGATTGACTATAAAACATTGGGACAAAGTATTTCTAAAGAGTGTCATAAACATCATATAAGAGTGCATACTTGTTTTGAAAAAAGAAATTTAGTAGAGTATGGTTTTGATGAGGAAGTATGTTTATCTCATGAACTGGCTTATATGTTAACAGGGAAGAAGTATCCTAACTGGAAGGCTCGAAGGGAAGGATTATGTAATTGTGTTAATATAGTGGATATTGGAGTATTTAATACTTGTTTTCATTTTTGTAAATATTGTTATGCTAATTTTAAAGAGGAAGATGTTTTAAAGAATATAGACTTCCATGATGTCAATTCGACAATGTTAATTGGTAAGTTAAAAGATACTGATAAAGTTACTGTTAGACGTAAATAATTTAATTATAGTCATTTGCACTTATTTAATGGGTAAATTTTAGAAAATAATATGAAAAATACTAGGCAAAAAAAAATAAATATGGTATTATTAAGTAGTTGCAAGTGATATATGGTCTGTTGGTGAAGTGGCTTAACACATTGCCCTCTCAAGGCAACATTCATGGATTCGAATTCCATACAGACTACCATTTTGATATTAAAGTCCTTATATAGGACTTTTTATTTATACTTTTGGTTGACAAATGGTGGAATTTGCCTTAAAATAGCAGAACAAAAGAGGGGGGAATTGTGATGAAATTGTTAAAATTACAAAATAAAGAAATTGAAGAAAGTTTAAAACCAATAGATGCTGAGTCGTTAAGAAAATTAGCCAACGTTGCTTTAAAATGTTACCCTAAAATTGAAGAGGGAGTTGTTCGTGATATTTTATATCAATCTAAATATCAAGCAACTGGATTAGAAGCAAAAGAAAAAGATTTAGAAAATTACTTAGAGTTGGTAAAAAAGACATTTAATGTGGATACCAAAAACCAAGGTACTTGGTATAATCATGTGGACACTAATATTAATAATATGAAAAATATATATTATCGTTTTTATATAGCACCACGTCCAGATAATATTCATGAATTAGTCAAGGAATTAGCCAAATTATTTGGGCTTTATAATGTTCCAATAAAATTTAAATATCAATTAACATCAGGGATGGAACACTGTGATAGAATAATTATTTATGTTGATAAACCATATAGAGATTTAGTTGAACAAATAATCTTAAATATTTATAAAAGAAAACCATATTTATTTACCGGAGCCGAAAGAGCCGCCGCTTGGATTTATGATACTAAAATTCCTGGCGTGTATATGTCAACCGGATGTCCTAATTCATCCTATGGAAGTGATGTATGTGAAGCAATAATGACCGCTAAGGATACTTTTAGATATATTTATGGTATTAAATCTAGTACGCCCGCCCAAACTTATCGCGGAATTTATGTGACAAAGATTTATCAAAATTTAGAAATATTGATAGCCTCAACTATGTTTAGAAAAGGCCTACTTCTTTCCAAAAATGATACGATGTTAGCGCCAACAGAAAAGTTTAGTATTAACTATAATAATGATACGGGGGTTTTAACTCATATCTTATGGACTAATGCTGGTGTTACTTTAGTTAAATTTTTACCTAATGCTTATGGTAGACAAGCCTTAATTGATAATTTCTATTCAGTATCAAATATAAAACCCCAAATAGGCGTAAAAATTGAACATTTAACTAGGGAAGAATTTTGGGATAAAATGAATAAAGAGTTTCAAGAAAAAATAAATACCAATCAGCGTGATTTAAACAAAAAAAGAAAATAATTTAAAAAAGTTAAAAATATACTGGGTAGAAATACCTGGTTTTTAATTTCTAAAATAATAACTCAACCGTAAGTTTAGTTAATTCAACTTAGAAGTTATTTAAATATTTACTATTTTTTTGTAAAGTGTTATTAGGTGATATAATTATGCAAAGAAAGAAAAGAAATAAAAAAATAATTACGATTATAATTAGTATTATAGTACTAATAATTTTAGGAAGTATATTCTACTCCTATAATAATTTGAAAGGTAAAAATGGGATAGATTTAACAGCATCTTTAGTTACTAAACAAAATGAAATAGAGAATACTATAAAGACTAATGGTTATACTATTGATAATCCAAAAGTTTTATTAGATCCTTATGATGCTTCACCTCTAACAGCTTTAATTCTTTTTGAAACAGAGGAAGAGGTAAGTCCTAAAATAACTATTGAAGGTAAAGATAAACTTACTACTATTGAAACTGAGTTTGCTAAGAATACTAAACATTATTTACCTATATATGGGTTATATGCTGATTATAATAATAAAGTAGATATTAGTTATACTTTAAGTGATGGTAAGAAAATTACTAAACAAGTAGAGATTCAAACGGATAAATTACCAGATGATTTTGTTTTACCAACAAGTGTAAAAAAAGATAGTAGTAAATTGACTAATGATTTATATTTCTTTACCCCATCTAGTAAGGGATATACTTGTGCTTATGATGTTAATGGCGATGTTCGTTGGTATTTATCTAATAATGCTGTTTGGGATAATACTAGACTTAAAAATGGGCATATGATGGTTAGTACAGAAAGACTAGTTAATAGTCCATATTATATGACAGGTTTATATGAAATAGATCTTTTAGGTCATATTTATAATGAATACTCGCTAAAAGGAGGATATCATCATGATTATTTTGAACTACCTAATGGTAATTTATTAGTAGCCAGTGATGATTTTAATAATGAATCTGGTACTGTTGAGGATTATATTGTCGAACTTGATAGAACTACGGGTAATATCATTAAAACATGGGATTTAAAAGATATTTTAAATATGGAAGATGGTAAAAGTGAAAACTGGAGTAGTTATGATTGGTTTCATAATAATTCAGTGTGGTATGATGAGGCTAGTAATAGTATAACTTTATCCGGAAGACATCAAGATGCAGTTATTAATATTGATTATACATCTGGAAAGTTAAATTGGATAATAGGGGATCCTACTAATTGGAGTAGTGAATATCAAAAGTATTTCTTTACTCCTGTTGGAGAAGACTTTGAATGGCAATGGTCTCAACATGCGGCAATGATTACCCCCGAAGGTTATGTTTTTATCTTTGATAATGGCAATAATAAAAGTAAAGATAGTTCTAAATATGTTGATGCTACTAACAGTTATTCTAGAGGGGTCATGTATAAAATAGATACTGATAAAATGACTATCGAACAAGTATATGAATATGGTAAAGAAAGAGGTAGTAGTTTTTATTCACCATATATTAGTGATGTTGATTATTTAAGTAAGAATCATTATCTAATTCATTCTGGGGGAATTGTTTATGTAGATGGTAAAAATTCTAATCAACCAGCTGGATTTTCAAGTAATACAACTTTAAAAAGTGATACAGTTGAAGTATTAAATAATAAAGTTATTTTTGAAATAGTATTACCAACTAATAATTACCGAGTAGAAAAATTAAGTCTTTATACTGAAAATGATTATAAAAATACTTTAGGTAAAAGACTAGGTAGCCTAGGAGAAACAAAGGTAAGTAAAAAAGATAATAAATTTATTAAAACAGTAGAAATAGATGATGATTATAATAAGAGAAATATTACTATAACTAATGAAGAAGATAGATTAGTAATTAGTGGTAGGTTTAAAAAAGGAGAAAATGTTAGTTTTATCTTAAGAAAAGGTTTTACTAATAATTATTATGATCAAATAATAAGTAAGAAACCTTATACAGCATTATGTGTAGATATTTTTACAGAAGAAGAAACTAATGAAGGTATTAATATTACGAGATATATTAATAAAGAAACTTTAAATGGTAAATATAGTATTTATATTAAGATAAATGATAAAATATATAAGACTAATAATTATATAGAAATTTAAAAGAGCTAAGTTTAGTTCTTTTTTAGTAAATTTTATTTTAGTGTTATAATTCGACATAATTCTTAAATATAATAATATATACTTTTTATAGGTGATGATTTTTGAGAAAGTTTTATATATTTAATATTAATAATGAGTTTAAAACATTAACTAGAGTGTGTCCATATAATTTATTTAAGTCTTTTCAAAATATTTATATGTTAAATGAAACGGAACAAGAATATGGAATTAATATGTATGAGAAGATGGTAAGTCCAATTAATAAGATAGAGTTAAATAACTATTTATTTACTAGTTATAGGAATAATGATCATTATACAAAGTTTATGAATACCCATATATATAATAATTATTATAATGATGAAGAAACAAAGTTAAGAATAGGTAATGCCTATCTTATTATGGAAACAACCTCAGCTAAACCTGAATTTTTTAACAAGTTAAAAGTAAATAGTAATCTTTTTGCCTGTGATTTTCAAAATCAGGATTATTTTTGGATAGAAAGTATTGCTTAAAAATACTTTTTTTAGTACAATCCTTATTGAGGAGTGAATAATTATGTTACATGATATATTATTGATTCTTTTTGGAATTATCATTGGTTTTGTTATTGGTTTTATTGTAACAAGAAAAATGGTTCAAAAAGAAATGAAGAAAAATCCACCAATAAATGAAAAAATGATTGAGGTTATGTTTAGTAGTATGGGAAGGAAACCTTCTCAAAAACAAATAAAAGAAACTATGCGTCAAATGAACAGATTTATGTAAATGCATAGTTTTTTTAAGTCTAAAATATGTTAATTATCTTATAAATATCTAGAAATTAATTAGACATACTATAAGTAATTTGATAAAATAGAGAAGAAATGAAGGTGCATTATAATGTTTGTAGATGAGATAACAATAAAGTTAATTGCTGGTAAGGGTGGCGATGGTTGTACTTCTTTTCATCATGAAAAGTGTATGCCTAATTTAGGACCAGATGGTGCTAATGGTGGGCATGGTGCGAATATTATTTTTGAAGTTGATAAAGGTCTTAGAACGTTAGTTGATTTAAGATATAATAAAATTGTTAAAGGGGAAAAAGGTGAGAATGGTAAAGGGTCTAACCGAACTGGAGCGGATGCTAAGGATATTATTATAAAAGTTCCTGAAGGAACTACTGTGTATGATGCTAGTACTAATTTAGTTTTAGTTGATTTAACTCATGATAAGGAACGTTTTGTTGTTTGTCATGGTGGTCGTGGGGGCCGTGGTAATAAAGCCTTTGCTACTCATGAAAATCCTGCTCCTAAAACTAGTGAATATGGAGAACCTGGGGAAGAAAAACTTATTAAGTGTGAACTTAAAGTTTTAGCTGATGTTGGTTTAGTTGGTTTCCCAAGTGTTGGTAAATCAACTCTTCTATCCGTAATTAGTTCTTCTAAACCCAAGATTGCGGCTTATCATTTTACAACCTTATCACCTAATTTAGGGGTAGTAAAATTAAGTGATGAACGTAGTTTTGTTATGGCTGATTTACCAGGCTTAATTGAAGGTGCAGCGGACGGTATTGGTTTAGGTCTTAAATTTTTAAGACATGCTGAACGCACTAAAGTCTTAGCTCACGTTGTTGATATGGGTAGTAGTGAAGGCAGAGATCCTATCGAGGATTATCGAATCATTAATACTGAAATAACTAAATATAGTAAAAAAATGACTAAAAAGCCAATGGTAGTGTTAGCTAATAAAATGGATTTACCAGATGCCCAAGCTAATTTAGAAAAATTTAAAAAAGCTTATCCAGAAGTTATGGTTATTCCTATTTCAGCTATTAGACAAGATGGAATTGATAAAGCTATGGAAGAATTAATGAATATTATTGAGGCTACCCCTAAGAGCCAAATTTATGATGCAAAAGATTATGCTTCTCATGTTGTTTATAAGTATGAAAATGTCTTACCTTTTACTATTAAAAAAGTAAATGGCATGTGGCGAGTTGAAGGCACTGAAATTAGTAAGCTATTTAAAATGACTAAATTTACTGAAGATGAATCTGTTGCTAGATTTTCCAGAAAATTAAAAGGCATGGGAGTAGAAGAAGCCCTACTAAATGCAGGTGCTACTTTAAATGATGATATTGAAATTGAAGGTTATGTCTTTAAGTTTAAAGATTAGGAAGTATGATTAATGAAAAGATTTACAAGAAATTTTATATATTTAATATTATTTGCATTTTTAATATGGTGTTTTGTTTACCTAGGTAAAAAAGACTTTAGTTCAACTATTACAGATGCTGAAAGATTTAGTAAAGAATATACTACTATTGAAAAAGATAATCCTTTTGTTTATGTTGGTTCTAATAAAGTTTTAGAAATTTTAAATAATGAGACGGGGATTATATTGGTAGGATTTTCAAGTAATGCTTGGATGCAAGAGTATGTTAGACAGTTATATCCAATTTTAAAAGAAAATAACATTACTAAAGTTTATTATTATGATGTTATAGAAGATCGAACTAAAAAAACTAAGAATTTCCGTCAAATTGAGGATTTGTTAAGTAAATATTTAAAAATAACTGATATGGGAGCGGAATATTTATTTACACCTGCTTTAATATTTGTAAAAGATGGCAAAATAGTTAATTATGATGATGAAACATCTTTAGTATCTTATGATATGCAACCAAGTACTTATTGGAATAGTGATGCCGTTAATGATTTTCATAATAAAATAAATACTTATTTAAGTGAGGCTGATTATAACTGATGCAAGAAAAGAATTATCTTAGTGTAATAATTTTTGTTTTAATTGTGTTTGCTTTATTAATTGGTGGTAATTATTTAATAAGAAATAAAGGTAGTATTAGTACTACTAAAATTAATGATATTAGACTTGATAAAAATAATGATTATGTTTATTTTTCTGATAGTGATACGGTATCAGAAGAATTAGACTTAGTTTATAATACTATTCATCTTAATATAGACAATAAAGATGCTAAAAAGTTAGAAGAAGAGTTAAATAAAGAGATGGTCTCTGCTAAAAATAGTATCAAAACATTAGATGAAGTATCTATTGATAAAAATGATATTGTTTATGAATTAGATGATGATAATAATGTTTATGAAGCTGATTATATTAAATATGATATTTTAGAAAGTACTAATTATCTTACTATTGGGGTAGTAAAGGGACATCTTAATATTACTAGTGATGTAGATAATAATACTTTAAAATATTATACTTTTAAGAAAAGTGATGGACATATTATGAGTATGGATGAAATAAAAAGTGCTGGTAAAATAAAAAATAGTGATATTTTAGATACAGAAAAAAGTTATCTTGAAGATAAGATTGATACAGAGATTAAAGCATATGAATTATATATGGATAAATATGAAAATGTAAGAATGAATATGCTTGTAAATAGTGGGGATATCACTTATAATGATACTGTGAAGATTAATTAAAGAAAGGAAATAATCTTAAAAAAGATTAAAATGACTATATGAACTTAGATGAATTTGAAATGAAAATGATGAAGGCAATTGATAATTTAGAAGAAAGATATGTGAGTATTAGAGCAGGACGAGCTAATCCTTCTATGTTAAATGGTGTTACGGTTGATTTTTATGGAACACCTACACCAATTAGTAGTATTGCTAACATTACTGTTCCAGAGGCTCGTCAATTATTTATTAAACCTTTTGATAGAAGTACCTTAAAAAATATTGAACATGCCATTATTGCTGCTAATTTAGGAATTAATCCAACTAATAATGGGGAAATGTTAATTATAACTATTCCAGCTTTAACAGAAGATAAAAGAAGAGAATATGTTAAACAAGCTAAGGCTTTAAGTGAAGATGCTAAAGTAGTTTTAAGAAATATTAGACAGGATGCTAATACGGAAATTAAAAAATTAGAACTTCCAGAAGACCAAGAAAAGAGTAGTCTTAATGATGTTCAAGAATTAATTAATAAATATAATAAAATTGTTGATGAAAAACAAAAAATAAAAGAAGAAGAACTAATGACTGTATAGTTCTTCTTTTCTTAAATTTAAACAGGTTTTATGTAGGTTATGATATATTAAAAAAGGATGTAGTATCGAAGCAAGATATTGCAATGATAAAATATTTATTTAGAATGCCAGTAGTTATTAATAGACCACTTATTATTGCTGATATTCTTAAAAAGTTAAAAGAAGGATTGTTAAAGAGCACCTTTTAAGTAGAAAATTAAGTTAAGGTTAAAAGATGAGTATAAAAAAAACTCCAAATAATGGAGTTAATTATTCATACTGGTGTTTCCAGAGTGATTCGAACACTCGACCGTACGCTTAGAAGGCGTATGCTCTATCCAGCTGAGCTATGGAAACATATCAATCAGCACAAATAAAATTATAAACTAAAAGTTATATATTTGCAAGGGTAAAATTAAGATAAACTATTAAAAATTGCTTATTTTTATTAAAAATCTGTCAAAAATTAGATGGATTTGCCATTAACTACTAAACTTACGTTGGTAATTCCTAAAGTATCTTCAAAAGATTTACTAATTGCATATTTTACTTCTTCAATTAAAGAATCATTAAAAAAACTATCTAAAAGGTAACTGCTAAACTCTAAACGAATGGTATTTTCTTTAATTTCATAATCTAAAACTTTAGCATTACTAGATAAGAAACTCATTAAATTGGATTGATGAATTGGAGATGTTTTTAACTCTTCAATAATTATTTCTACTTTATCTTTATTATCGTTAGTAAATATAGATACTGGTACTAAGTGGTATTCATCATTAATATTAGTATAATAATATAAGTTTAAGACATCCATAGTAAATACATTATTTACATTATAAACTTTATTAATACCAAAGGATTTAGTTAAAGTAAGGGGGAGTTTCTTTTTAGAAATAGGTAGACAATCTAATTTTTCATTTTCAATGAATATCATTATTTCTTTAACTTCATCTAACTTGGTAAGAGAATATATTAAAGACTCAATTACTTTTTCTTCTGTATTTTTATTAACATTTAGAAATTCTTTACTAAAATTAATCTTTAATAAATTATTTTCGAGGGAAAGATTTAAAACTTTAGTATTTTCCGGTATAAGGGGTAAGTAAGTCTCATCAATATACTTAGATTTAGGACTATTAATAGTAAGGGATGATATAATATCTTTTATTTGTTCTAAGATATCGGTTTTGTTATTACTAACTATTTTCGTTTCTACTAAGATATTTTTATTTAAAAGATAAATAGAGTGATACTTGGCTTCTTTAAACTTAAGAGTTTCTTCATACTGTTTATTAGTAGGAAAAAGATAGACTAAACTTAGAACAAAAAGGGTTAAAAAAGAAATAAGTAATTTTCTTTTAATATTATTAAACATAAAAACCACCTAATAAATTATATAGTTAAAAGATATAAAAAAGACCAGATGATGTGGTCTTAAAGAGTTAAATCTTTTGTCTTTAATAGTTCAATAATGGCACTACTTCTACTGGTTACTCCTAATTTTTGAATAACATTAGAAATATGATTACGAACTGTTTTTTCGCTAATACGAAGAATGCTTGCTATTTCTTTAGTTGTTTTTGTTTTAAGTAGGAGTGTAAATATTTCTTTTTCTCTTTTTGTTAATAAACTCATAAATATACCAACTTTCTATAGTATTTTATGTTTTATTATTATTTAGTTAACTATTGAAATTTAATTGTAATATATTTTTTAGTATCAAACATACTTTGGACTTCTTTAATAATATTATTAGCAATTAATTTATCATGTTTAGTACTAGAGATAACAATATTAATTTGGTCTTTATTAATTTTAACAAAAGAATCATATTCAAACTTTTCTTTTAGTTTGGATTCAATATTTTCTTCTAAACCTTTATTTTCATTTAAAGTCATTAGTTCTTCATAAGCATTATTTTTTTCAGCAACTGTTTTTTCTTTGTCGGTAATAGTACTTTGAAGATTATTAATATTATTTAGTAATTCTTCATCGGATGCTACACGAAGGGCAACTAAGGAAGTAGAAGGGGTAATTTCGTTTACCGTAGTATCGCTATTATCATTTTTTGTATTTGTATATTCTTCTAAGATATTAGAAGGCATGCTAATGTAATAAATACTTAAGACTAAAATAATACTAAATAAAGTAATAAACCATAGATTTTGCTTGTTCATAAAATTCCTCTTTCTTTAATAAATTTTATGTGATTTGTAAAATCTTTATTCTTAAGAAATAATAAGTTTGTTAAAATGGATTAGAATTTATGAGAAAAATTTTAGACTTTTAAAGTAATAGAAGTAGAAAAATTAGTAAATTTAAGGTATACAGTTTACTAAAGTATAATTGATGCTTTTTCTTTAGAAAAAAATTAAAAATAAAGCTATTTTAGAATTGTTTAGAAAGGAATTTGTGTGTTATGATATAGAGGTAAAACTTAAATTTTACTGGTAGTTATTATTAAGAAAATATTTGTTTAGTCTAAGGCTAGAATAAAGATATTCTAAGACTAGTAGTAGACGTTTTTAGAAAGGACTTTTTATGGAAAAAAAAGTAATAAAGCTGTTGGTGGCAACAGATAATAAAGATACAAAGATTCTTTTAGATTTAGGAAATGGTAATAGAGACGAGATTATTAAAAAAATAGAAGATGTTTTAAAAGAAGAATATAGTATTGATAGTAAAATAATTGAAAAAGAAGAGAAAATAGAACCTTCTTTAGAAATAGGAAAGGCAATTATAAGGTTAGCTTCGGCTTTTACTACTAAGGAAGAAGAAATAGATGGGGTAAGTAATTCTATTTATGTTGCATATCTTATGATGAAAGATGAAATAAGTTTAGATAAAATTATGAAATATGCTAATTTTTCAATGCCAGAATTAGAAATAATAAAGTATTATTTGATTGAAAAGTTAAAATTTTAGAAAAGTTAAGAGGTTAAAATGTTAGAACTTAAAAATGTAACAAAATATTATGGTGATTTTAAAGCTGTCGATAATTTGTCTTTTAAAGTTAAAGATGGTGAAATATTTGGCTTACTTGGTGTTAATGGGGCTGGAAAGACGACAACTTTTCGGATGATAATTAACTTACTTGATAAGAACGAAGGCACTATTTTGTTGGATGGAAAACCAATTGATTATAGCGTTACGGATAAAATAGGTTTCTTAACCGAAGAACGCAGTCTTTTATTAAAGCTTACGGTTTTAGAACAGGCTATATTTTATGGAACTTTGAAAGGTTTAGATAAAAAAACTATTGAAAAAAGATTAGATGTCTTATTAGAAAGATTTAAGATAAGTGAGTATAAAAATAGAAAGATAAAAGAATTAAGTAAAGGTAATCAACAAAAAGTACAGTTTATTACGGCTATTTTGCATGAACCTAAGTTACTTATCTTAGATGAACCTTTTAGTGGACTTGATCCTATTAATGTTGAAGAATTTATGAAGATGATAAATGAGTTAAAGAATAAGGGTACTTCGATTATATTTTCTTCACATAGAATGGAACATGTAGAGTTATTCTGTGATGAATTAGTTATTTTAGTACATGGTAAAAGTGTTTTACAAGGTAACCTAAAGGATATAAAGAAAAAGTATCGGAAGAAAAATATTCAACTATGTTGTAAGGGTGATGTTGATAAGTTAAAAGATATTGATGGTGTACTTGATATCATAAAAGAAGCTGGTACTGATACTTACATCATTAAAATAAGTGATGATACAGTAGTAGATAAAGTATTTGAAGTCGTTAAAACTTTTAAGAGTGTTACTAAATTTAATGTTGAAGAGGCAACTTTAAATGAAATATTTATAAGTAAAGTAGGGGAAGCATATGAAAAGTAAAGCCTGGTTTTTAATTAAACAAAGTATAAAAAAGAAAATGGATACGAAATGGTTTAAAGTAGTTAATGTCCTACTTTGTATTCTTTTAATAGGGGTTATTAATATTGATAAAATTATTAATGTTTTTGGGGGAGATTTTAAAGAAACTATTAATATTTATTTAACAGGGGATAATAATTACTTAGAAGGGTTTAATGCTTATTTTGATACTAATAAAAAGATATTAAATGATGAAAGAACTTATGAAGTAGCTTATAGTAGTGATGATGTTGATACTTTAAAGAGTAAGATAAATGATACTGATGATATTATTGTTAATATTAGTTATGATGAAATAGAGTATTTAAAAGCTGATATTATTTCTTATAATAAAATAGATACCGTTACTTATAATTTATTAAGTAGTAGCTTAACGGGAATGAAAAGTAGTGTTGCTTTAAATTATAATGGCTTAAGTAGTGAGGAACTGGCTAAGATTACTAGTCCTATTAGTATTAATAGAGTTATTACTAATGAAAAAGAGATTACGGCTAGTGAAGATGCAACTAATATGAGTTTAATAGTTTTCTTGGTACCATTTTTCATGTTAATTGTTTTATTAGTACAAATGATTGGAGCAGAAATTAATGATGAGAAAACTACAAGAGGTATGGAAATAATTATTTCTAATGTTCCTGCGAAGGTGCATTTCTTAAGTAAAATAGCTAGTTCGACAATATTTGTTATCTTGCAATCTTTATTATTATTTTTATATAGTGGAATTGGAATTTTAATTCATGGCGGCATTGGTACAGGTGTTGGTGAGTCTAATATTATTGGCAATTTATTTACTTCTTTAAAGGCTAGTGGGACGATAGATTTATTACTTAAAGGAGCACCAATCTTAATTATAATCTTCTTATTATCATTCTTTATTTATGCTACTTTAGCAGGGGTTTTAGCATCGATGACAACATCAACGGAAGATTTTCAACAATTACAAACTCCTTTAATGATTATCCTAATGTTGGGTTATTATATAGGAATAATGGCCTCAGCATTTAAAGGTTCTTTATTTATTAAAGTAATTAGTTATATTCCTTTCTTATCTTCTATGGTGGCTCCTATAACTTATATTTTAGGTGAGACTAGTTTAGTTGATCTTGGAATATCAGCACTTGTTTTATTTATAAGTTGTATTGTTTTGTTTAAATATGGTATTAGAGTTTATAAAGTTGGTATTTTAAATTATTCAAGTAAGGACTTATGGAAAAAGGTATTTAAATCTTTAAAAGTAAAAGGAGAAGTATAAAGATATGAATAAAAGTGTGCAAGCAATTTTAGTAAGTATTTTAACATTAGTAGCGGTTGGGCTTGCAATATTTACGGTTTATTATTTATTAAGTAATAAAGATGTTAATAAAGTTACAACTAATTTAGAAAAGACAACTTCACATGCATCGCAAGTAGATAAAGTACCAGTAAAAGAATTAGATATTAAAGTTACTTTAGATACCTTGCCAAATACGGATGGTATATTAACAGAGTTAAAATATAAGGACTTTACTAAATTATTTCAAACTAGTAAAAGAAGTATTTTAGTAGTTACTAAAACTGGTTGTGGTTATTGTGAAGAATTTTTACCAGAGTTAAAAAGTGCTTTAGGTAATCTAGGTATTAGTGCTTATGAGGTAAATATGAGTAATTTAGATAAAACAGAAAATATTGGTAACTATTTAGTTGTAACAGGAACACCAATTACTTATATAATTGAAAATGGCAATGTTGTTCATACTTTTAGTGGAAGTACAGATGCCAAAACAATTGAAGCTTTTTTAGACCTTTACTATGTAAGATAGAAAAGGTCTTTTCTAACTAAACTTTAAGAATAAATTACCCTAAGTAACTAAATTTAGAATGCACTTTAAATACTGTTTAAAAATTTCTATATTGGCTTGACAAAGGCATTTGTGGTTGATAATATGAGAAAGAAAAGGAAGTATTAAGTATGTTAAACTATATAACGGGAATAATAAAAGAAATAGGTAGTAACTATGTAGTTATAGAAAATAATGGTATAGGTTATCAAGTATATGTTGGTAATCCTTATGTATATAGAGAAAATCTAGAATATACTATTTATTTATATAATTATATTAGAGAAGATGAGTATACTCTTTATGGATTTAAAAAAAGAGAAGAAAAAAATTTGTTTTTAAGATTAATAAATGTTAAGGGACTTGGACCTAAAATGGCTATACCTATGGTATCTACTGGTAATACTAATGATGTAATAGAAGCTATTGAAAGAGAAAATTTAGTTTACTTAACAAAATTTCCTAAGGTAGGAGATAAATTAGCAAGACAAATTATTTTAGATTTAAAAGGAAAACTTGCTGACCATCAAGATTTATTTGCTGTTAATGATTTAGATGAATTAGTAAGTGTATTAGAATCATTAGGATATAAAAAGGCTGATATTAAAGCTATATTACCTAAAGTGGATGCTACTAAAGAATTAGAAAGTCAAATTAAGGAAGCATTAAAATTATTAATGAGTAGGTAAAAGATGAAAATAGGGATTGATATAGATGATACAGTAATGAATACCTTTGATATAATTGAGGAAGCTGCTAGATATTTTGATAAGTATTTTTTAGAAAATAAGGGTTATCAAGATATAACTAAGTATGATTTTCATGAAAGATTTTATTGGACTAGTGAAGAAAAAAAAGCTTTCTTTAATTATTTTCGAAAGAATAAGTTATATTTAAAAGCTAAACCTAAAGGGGATGCCTTATATTATTTAGAAAAGTTATATAATGAAGGATATGAGATATACTTTTTAACGAGAAGAAAGAAAGATGAAAAGTTAGATATTTTAAGCATTACGAAGAATGATTTAATTAGTAAAGGCTTTAAGTTTACTGATTGTTATATTGGGCTATCTAAAAAGGGCGAAGCTTGTAAAAATTTAGGAATCGATGTATTTATTGATGATGCCGTTATACAAATAGAAGATGTAAATAATTATGGGATTAAGACTATTTTAATTGATAATTGGTATAATAAAGAATATAAGGGATTAAGAGCAAAAAATTTTCAAGAGATATATAACATAATAAGGAAGTGGAATAATGCTAGATGATAATGATATATACAATGTTAATTTAAAAGAGGATGAGTTTGATAAAAATATTAGACCAGAAACTTTAGATGATTATGTTGGACAAGAAGAGATTAAAGAAAATTTAAAAGTGTTTATTAAAGCTTGTAAGATGCGTAATGAAGTTTTAGACCATGTTTTACTTTATGGACCTCCAGGACTTGGAAAGACAACTCTTGCTCATATAATTGCTAATGAACTAGGGGTAAATATTAAAACAGCATCAGGTCCTTCGATTGAAAAACCAGGCGATTTAGCTGCCATCTTATCAAATTTAGAAGAAGGCGATGTTTTGTTTATTGATGAAATTCACCGCATGCCAAGATTTATCGAAGAAATTTTATATCCTGCTATGGAAGATTTTGAGTTAGATATTGTAGTTGGACAAGATGGCAATACAAGAAATATAAAAATAGATTTGCCACCGTTTACCTTAGTAGGGGCAACAACAAGAGCTGGTAATATTTCTAGTCCTTTACGTGATCGTTTTGGTATTGTTTCTAAATTAAATTATTATACGGATGAAGAATTAAAACAAATAATTATTAGAACATCTAAAGTTTTAAAAATGCCTATTGATGAAATGGCAGCAATGGAACTAGCTAAGAGAAGTCGTAAAACACCACGTATTGCCAACCGTTTATTTAAAAGGGTACGTGATTTTACTTTAGTTGCTGGAGATAAGACTATAAGTTTAGAAACCACTAAAAAAGCTTTAAATAGATTAAAAATTGATGAATATGGCTTAGATTCACTAGATTTAGAATATTTAGATGCCTTAATTACAAAGTTTAATGGGGGACCAGTTGGTGCTGGAACTATTGCCACTTCAATTGGTGAAGAAGTAACAACAGTTGAAGAAGTAGTAGAACCTTTTTTGTTACAAGAGGGATTTGTTAAAAGAAGTCAAAGAGGACGTATAGCAACGGAAAAAGCATATCGCCATTTAGGAATTGCTATAAAAAAATAAATAGGGGAAGTTTTAGGGAAAATAATTTACTTTAAGTAGTAGTTTTGATATAATAGAAAAGAAAATAGGAGAGTTAGTGTGATGAAAAATAATCAAAGTATATTAAAAAAGATTGAAAATCTATTAAAACCAGAGTCAACTATTTTAGTAGATTTACATAAAAAAATAGATGATAATACTAATACCGCATTAAAAAAAGAAAAAAGTATTAGCACTAAGAATCAAAAAATTACCAATATAAAAAGTGAAATAGATGCTTTAAATAAAGAGAAAGATATTCTTTTAGAAGCATTTAATAGTTTAAAAGATACTGATTTAAAACTTATTACTAGTGTTTTAAAATTAAATGTTGATGTTGATAAAGATTTAAATAAATTAACTAATCAATTACCACTTCAAATTGAAATTCGTAATAATGATATTAATGATTTAGAGAGTGCTATTAAAGAAGATGAAGAAAAACTTATCTCGGCTAATAATAATGTTAATATTTATCAAGAAAAGTTAGACAAAGCTTTAGAAGATCAAAAAGTTTTATCTGATTTAATTAAAGAAGCTAGTAGTGGTAGTTGCATTCGAACTCGTAATGAAGTAACAGAAATTTTAAAAAATTTGGATTTCAGTAAAGATGAAGCTTATACGGCTGCTAAACTTATTATGTTTCCTGAAGATGAGTTAATGCCATACTTTAAAAACTTTAAATTTGATGCTGATGTGTTAGATGATAATGAAACATATGTTGATTTAGATAATATCGTTGAAGCTTTAAAAGAAGTGGATTTAGACGAAAATAAAGAAACTAAGAAAGAAAGTTCCGAAGAGGCTAAAGAAACTGATACAAAGACAGAAGAAGAAAAACCAGTTTTAGAAGATGATAATGATAATTTCTTTAGTAGTTTTGGACCAGATATGTTTGATTTTAATGATAATACCAAAGAAAAAGAAATAGTTGAAGAAGAAGCTGATGATAAAACTTGCAATGATGCTAAATTAAATGAAGAAAAAGAAGAAGACTATCAAAAAAAATTAGAAGACGAAACTCCTATATCTTTTGAAGAATTAAAGAATCTATTTGAAGATGATACGGAAACTAAAGAAGAAATAAAAGAAGCAGAGCCAAAAGATAGTGAAGAGGGAATTATTTCTTTTGATGAATTACAAAGTAAGATGAATGATATATTTGGTTCTTTAAATACAAATAGTTCTGATATAGAAAATACTAAAGAAATCAAAGAAGAAGAAACTAATGAAAAAGAAATTGCAGAAAATAATGATGCAAATTTAGTTGAAGATGCTAATTTCGATACAAAAGTTTTAGAAAAATTAAAGAAGAGTGCTTCTGATATTGCTTTAATTAAACCTTTTGATACAAGTAAGATTGATTATGATAACATAAAAGAATTAGCTAGTGATAGAAATATAGAACTTGCAAATATTCCTTTAGTTGCTTATAAAAATGGTGTAGAAAATTATTTAGACAATGTTGTAAGTCTACATGAATTTGGTTATAAGCCTAGTGATGCTGAATTACAAAAAAATGGTGCTGTTTTATGTCTTGTAAGTAATGAAGATATGAAAAAGAATTTAAAGACTTTAGAAGATTATAAGATAGATTTAAAAATGCCTAATGGTCGTATAGCATTTAATCCTTTAACTCTAGAACCAACAGAGTTAGTAAGAAGAATAGATTTAATTTTAGAAAATAATCAAAGTGACTTATTAACTTATGATGTTAATGCTCTAAGTTTAGATGTTTATAGTATTTTAAAACGTATTTTATTCTGTAATGAATATAATATACCTTATACAGAAGAAAAAAATAATGTTTTAACGTATAATAGTTATGTGTTTAGACAAGATATTTTAGAAGAGTTAGTAGAAAAAGAAGTACCTATTGATAAAGATATAAATAAATTAACTAGTGATTTAAGTAAAGTAGTAGATAGTAAACTTATAGATATTTTGGATACTAATTTAAATGATATTTTTAATATAAAATTAAGTGATGCTGGTAAGTTCGATGAATATACAAGATTAGAACAAAAATTAGAAAGTATTTGTGTATGTAAAGGTAATACTTATATAATTGATGGTTTATCTTTCTCATATCAAAATACTAAGAGAAACTTAATAACTTTAATAAATAATACGACTGATGAAGCTGATAAAGATATTTTAATAGCTAGTTTATTCTATAATTCAACTAAGAGTATAGAAGATGCTAAAAATGTCTTAGAAAGCTTGTAGGAGGATTTATGCAATATTTAAAAAATTATGGATTTAGTAATTCAGAAATAGAGTGGTTAAATGATAATGTTACACCTGCTATTAAAAAAGAGTTAGATTTAGAAGAAAAGTTAGTAAGTGCTAATTTAGATTATTTAAAAGATTTAGGAGTAGAAAACTATAAAGAAATATTTAATAGTTATTATGGAATGTTTCTAATGGATAATAGTAGTTTTACAGAAATATTTAATAAATATGATCAAAATGATTTAATTGATAAATTAAGAAAGAATGTAGCGATTGTAGAATATCTATAATCGTTTTTTTCTAGTATTTATTTATATATTTAGTAGTTAAAATGCCTGCTTTTTCTTGGCTTTAAGGGTAAGCTTTGGTATAATAAGAGCTAGAGGCGATTATTATATATGGATTACTTAAACACACTAAATGATGAACAGAAAAAAGCCGTGATGCATCTTAACGGACCATGTCTTGTCTTAGCAGGAGCAGGTTCAGGAAAAACAAGAGTTTTAACAACGAGGATAGCCTATCTAATTGATAATGGTATTCCTTCTTATAATATACTTGCTATAACTTTTACTAATAAAGCCGCTAAAGAAATGAAAGAAAGAGTGGAAACTTTAGTACCAGGTAATTATGCTTTTCTTGGTACTTTTCATTCCTTAGGAGTGAGAATTTTAAGAGAAAATAGTAAGGAATGTGGGTTAGAGTCTAACTTTACTATTTTAGATAGTGATGATGTCTTAAGTTTAATTAAAAGAATTATGAAAAATAAGAAAATAGATCCTAAGGAACTTGCACCTTCTTATGTTCGTAATAGAATTAGTTTTATTAAAAATGAAAATTTAAGTTCTAGAGAAATAGATAATTTATTTAATACGGTATCTGAAAAAAGAGTTTTAGATATATATCAAACCTATCAAGAATTAATACATAAAAATAATTCGGTAGATTTTGATGATTTGTTAGTATTACCAGTAGAGTTATTTAAAAAGTATCCAGAAATTTTAGATAAGTATCAAGAAAAGTTTAAATATATTTTAGTAGATGAGTATCAGGATACTAATGAAGTACAATATCAATTTAATAAGTTGCTTGCTAGTAAATATCGTAATCTTTTTGTAGTTGGGGATGCTAATCAGTCTATTTATGGATTTAGAAATGCTAATTTTAGAAATATATTAAATTTTGAAAAAGATTATAAAGATGCTTATGTTGTTACTTTAGAAAGTAATTATCGTAGTACGAATAATATTTTAGAATGTGCTAACTGTGTTATTAGAAATAATAAAGAACGTAAAGAATTGAATTTAAATGGTACTATTGGGGATGGAGTTAAGACTCAGTATATTACTTGTGAAAATGGTAAAATGGAAGCTTTAACTATTATCGATGAGATAAAGAAACTATATAATCAGGGGTATGATTATAAAGATATTGGAATATTGTATCGTACTAATGGACAGTCTCGTTTATTAGAAGAGGTATTCTTAAAAGAAAATATACCTTATAATGTTGTGGGAGCTTATTACTTCTATCAAAGAAAAGAAATTAAAGATTTATTAAGTTATTTAAAACTTATTAATAATCAAAATGATGATATTGCTTTAAGAAGAGTAATTAATGAACCTAAAAGAGGTATAGGCGAAAAAGCTATAGAAAATTTAAGTAATGAGGCTACAAGACTAGGTAGTAGCATGTTTGATGCTATTAGTAAGGGTAGGGAACTTGCCTTTAAAGAATTAATCTTAGATATGATTAAAGCTCAAGATAATTTATCTTTAACAGAGTTTATTGATTATGTTATTGATAAGAGTGGAATGAAGGAAAGTCTTACTAGTGAGAAATCTTTAGAAAATGATTTAAGATTAGATAACTTAGAGGAATTTAAATCGGTTACGGCTTCGTTTGAAGAAAGAACAGGATCAGTTAACTTAAGTGATTTTTTAGAAGAAATATCTTTAGTAGCCGATATTAGTGAACATAAAGAAGAAAAAGATGCGGTTACTTTAATGACTATTCATAGTGCTAAGGGTTTGGAATTTGATTGTGTCTTCTTATGTGGGATGGAAGAAGGAATTTTTCCTCACCAAAACTCTTTTGGCAGTGATGCCGAGATTGAAGAAGAACGTCGTTTGTGTTATGTTGGTATAACAAGAGCACGTAAAGTTTTATACTTAACTAATGCTCATAGTCGTATCCTTTATGGTCGTGAACAAGTAAATCCACCATCACGTTTTATTAAAGAAATTGATAAGGATTTACTAGATGTTAAAGTTAAGAGTATGGGACTTGAGCATTTAAGAAGTAAAAATGTTGGTAAGATTCCAACTTTCTCAAGTAAGAGTAGTTTCTATAACAATGATGGGGAGTCTTTAGAGTTTAAAGTTGGCGACCATTTAATGCATTCTTTATATGGTAGAGGAACAATCGTTGCTATGGATAATACTTTTTATACGGTGGCTTTTAGTAGTCGCTTTGGAATAAAAAAAATCATGAAGAATTTTAAGGGGATAAGAAAGGTAAGTTAAGATGGAATTAGTAATTATGGCTGCTGGAATGGGTTCAAGATTCGGTGGCTTAAAACAAATTGAACCAATGGGACCAAATGGCGAATTTATTATCGATTATTCAATTTATGATGCGATAAAAGCTGGCTTTGATAAGGTAGTATTCATTATCAAAAGAGAAAATGCAGAAGTTTTTAAAGAAACAATTGGTAAAAGAGTAGAAGGCAAAATCGAGGTAAGTTATGTTTACCAAGATATGGATAATATACCAGAAGAATATTTAGATAATGATAGAGTTAAACCTTGGGGTACAGCACATGCAATTTATTGTTGTCAAGATGTTGTAAGTGGTAACTTTGCTATTATTAATGCTGATGATTTCTATGGTAGAGATGCTTATATGAAGGCTGCTTCATTCTTAAAAAGTGGAATTACGGGTCCAAACTTTGGAATGGTAGGTTACAGAGCTGCTAATACCTTAACAGCTAACGGGGCAGTTAAACGTGGGGTGTGTTCATCAAGTAATGGCTACTTAACAAGCTTAGTAGAATCAAAAGTAGAAGAAGTAGATAATGTTATTACGGCTAGTCCTTTAAATAATGAGGCATCATTTAAGGTAAGTAATGATACTTTAGTATCAATGAACATGTTCTTATTTACTAAAGATATTTTTGATATTCTAAATAAAGATATTAAAGAATATTTTTATAAACATAAAGATAATTTAAATGAAGGTGAGTTCTTAATACCTGATGTTGTTTGCGAACATATAGCTAAAAAAGATATAACTGTTAAAGTATTAGATACATCCAGCATATGGTATGGTGTTACTTATAGAGAAGATGCCGATACTGTAAAGAAGGCTCTAAAAGATTTAACTGATAATGGTGAATATCCAAATAAGTTATGGAATTAAGATAAGTTAATAAAGATAAAAAGATATTGCTTTTGTGAAATGCACCCTTTAGAGTAGACATTATAAAAA
>HF993069.1 GCA_000433475.1 Mycoplasma sp. CAG:956 | reverse complement strand
ATAAAAGACGCAGAAGAAAAAGATTATCCACAATTAAAAAAGTGTGATGGTTTTACCGATTTTAGTATTAAAAGAATTGTAGTAGCTAACTTTGATAAAGATGAAAGCAGTGTAGATGATATAGACTGGTATAAAAAGAAAGTCCTTAGACACGAATTAGTACACGCATTTATTCACGAGAGTGGACTAGCCGAGAATTGTGACTGGGCTAGAAATGAGGAGCTTACTGATTGGATAGCTATACAATTTGAAAAGATATTAGGTGTGTTTATAGAATTACAATGTATTGATTCTATAGGTGTAGATGTAAATATATTTGATAGACAATCTAACGATCCAATAAATGATCCTATTAATTCTCCTAAAGTAAAAATGGCTAAAGCTAGTATTAAAGATAATACTGAGATAATAAATGAAATAGGTAAAGCAATAAATAAAATACCTATAGAAATAAATCTAAATAATTTAGCTAAAGGTGGAATAATTGGAGGTGATGGGTAATGACCTCGTTAAGTAATAATCAAAAGTTGTTTTGCCAAGAATATTTAAAATTAGGTATGAATGGAACACAGGCTTATCTAAATGTATATAAGACCTGTAAGAAAGAAGAAACAGCTATGGCTAGTGCTAGTAGATTGTTAAGAAATGTTAAGGTAAAAGAATATATAGAAGAGCTACAATCAAAGATAGAGGAAAAGGCTGTGGTGACTATAGAAGATATAGTTAATGAATTATCAGTCATAGCCTTTGGTGATAGAACTGAAATAGCTAAAGTAGAAACTGAACCGGTTGTAGATGAAGAAACAGGAAAAGTAAAATATCACAGGACACATTTAGATATTACTGATACTGAAAAGTTAAGTGTAAACGCTAAAAAGATAGTAAGTGGTTATAAATTGACAACAGCTGGTATATCGGTAGAAACTTGTGATAAAATGAAAGCTCTTGAATTATTAGGTAAGTATTTAGGAATGTTCAAAGATGAAGCTCCTACAATAAATAATAACATAGTTAATCCATACGCCAATTTAAGTGAGGAAGAATTACGAAAATTGGTTGGTGATTAAAAGTGGTAATACCTGAATATGTAAGAGAACAAGCAAGATACGAATTAGCTAGGCGTAGCTTTTGGGAATATTGTAAAATAAAAGCTCCTGACTTTTATATGGAGGGTAGAAATTATTTAAAAGAGTTTTGTAATGAATTACAAGCCTTTTTATTATCTCCTAAAAAGGTATTAGTGGTTAATATGCCACCTAGACACGGAAAGAGTAGAACTCTTACATTATTTGTTCAATGGTGTTTAGGTAGAGATATACACTATAAAATAATGACCGGTAGTTATAATGAAATACTATCCGGAACTTTTGCTAAAGCTGTAAGGGACGCTATACAAGAAGAGGACGGAATATTTAATAAAATATTTCCTAATGTAAAAGTTAAGTATGGTGAAGCTTCGATGAAAAAATGGGCTTTAGAGGGAAGTGAAGAAGCTAACTATTTAGCAACATCTCCAAAAGGTACAGCTACTGGTTTTGGTTGTAAGCTAATGATAATAGATGACTTAATAAGAGAAGTCCAAGAAGCTTATAACGAAGAACTATTAGAAAAGCACCAACGCTGGTTTACTGATACTATGTTATCAAGAACTGAAACAGGCTTTAAGATAATAATAGTTATGACTAGATGGGCTACAAATGACTTAGCTGGATTTGTATTAGATAAATATAAAGATGATTGTATTCACATTAATTATAGAGCTATTCAAGATGATGGATCTATGTTATGTGAAGAAGTATTAAATAGAGCTGACTTTGATTTCAAAACTCAAGAGATGAGTGAAGAAATAGTAGAAGCCAACTATAATCAAAAATGTATTGATGAAAAAGGTCGTCTATACAAGAACTTAAAGACATACGATGTTAGTCCCGGATTTGGAACAATATACGCTTATGTTGATACAGCTGATACTGGAGATGACTTCTTATGTTGTGCTGTATATGGATTACTTAATAAAGAACCATATATTTTAGATGTTTTATTTACTGATGAGGGTATGGAAATAACCGAGGAAGAATGTGCTGATATTCTCTATAGAAACAATGTTAATCTAGCATACATTGAATCCAACAATGGTGGACGAGGTTTTGCTAGAAATGTTAAGAGAATATTAAAAGAAAAATATAAATCAAATAAATGTGTTATTAAGCCATTTACTCAAACAGCCAATAAGCAATCAAGAATATTATCATCTAGTTATTGGGTTATGGAACATATACATTTTCCATTTAATTGGAATAAAAGATGGGAAGCGTTTTATAAACACATTACTAGGTATCAAAAGAAAGGTAAAAATGCTCACGATGACGGAGCTGATGTATTAGCTGGTATTTACGATAAGACGGTTGGAGAAAGAGGAGCGTCTTTTGGTAGCACTAAACCAGCATAAAAGGAGGTATAAGATATGCTACAATATAATAAAGAATATATAACTAAAGCTGAAAATATAGCTACAATATTAGAATCAGCTAAGCCTGAATGGAATAAAAGAAAAAAGTTATATAGAATGAAAGTAAGAAAAAATAGTCCATCAGGTTTGGTAGCTGAAAATGATAAAGAAACTAAAGTGGCGTTTGAATTTGCTATATCAAATATGATAAATGGATATGCCGGAGGTAAAGCTCCTATATATCAAGTAGAAGAAATGCCAACGAAAGAAAAACAAGCTATTCTAACTAAATTATTTAATAAATTATTCAATGCCAAAGACAATGATAGAAAAGAATATCAAACATTTATTGATTATATAAGGAATTACAATGATGATTCCTTTTTTTATTATAATTTAATACAAAGTTATAATGATTTGTCGGCTGGTTATGGTATTTGGTATGAAAATGAAGATAATGAAATAGTATATGCAAATGTTGACGCAAGACAAACAATAGCTATTTATGATTATTCTACACCAGTTAAAAAAATAGGTTTATTAAGAACTTGGGAAGAAACTGATGAAAAAGGTGAAAAGTTTGATATGGTTGTAGTCACTACCGAAGATTGTAAATACTATTTTAAAAATAGTAAATTAAAAGGTGATGACTTTAGAGAAGATGAAGAAGCAAGAGAAACGATCAACTGGGGTTGTGTTCCTTGTATAGCAATAGAAAATCCTGATGGATTAGCTTGTTTTGAATTAGCAAAACCTAGTATTGCTAAATATGAAAGAGTTATGAAGAACTCAGGTAATACTTTCCAATACAATGATGACGCAAAACTAATGGTGACTGGTTATGAACCTAGAGAAGATACTTTAATTGAAAAAAGAGATGATAACGGAGAAATAGAACACGATGAAGAGGGTAATATTATATGGATACCTAATGAAAAGAGAAAAAAGGAAGATGAAGTAGTATTACAAGCTCCTGTATTCTATGCCGGTGAGGGTGGAAGTATTGAATGGGTAGAAAAAAATATCAATGATGGTGCTTTAGAAAACTATAAGAAAACACTTATAGATTTAATATTTATGGTTAGTTGTTGTCCTAATGTTAATGATTTAGGGTTTACTAATGCCGATAATAGCTCAGCACTAGAAAAGAAATTCTTTCCACTAGAACAATCTATCACTTACTTAGATAAATCAGTTAGAAAAGAATTACTAGCTATGTGGGAAGCCTTTACTACTAGAATTAATCTAAAAAAAGGTACAAAATATGACTTTAGAAACTTAAAAATAAAGCTTCAAAGAAATATGCCTACTGATAAGAAAGCCGAAACTGATAGAGCTTTATCATTAAGAGGATTAGTATGTGATGAAACTGTCATCAACTTATTACCTGATGAGTTAGACGCTTCAAGTGAAATAGAAAAAATGAAAACACAAAGTGAAGAAAATCTTGAAGCAAATATGAAAAAGATTGAATCTTTCGGTAAAGATGGAGCTGACGCTCAAGCAGAAGAAAACAATAATCAAGACGCAAAAGAAACAAAAAATGCGTCTAATACTAATCAAGACGCAAGTGTGCAAAATAGCCAAGAAAAGTAGGTGATATATAATGGATAATAAAACTATCCTGAATAACCGATGGAATTACACTGATTTAAAATTAAAAGATTATCTTAGAATTTATAAAAAAACTAACTTAAAAACTCAAGATAATATACAAGATATATTTAATGGTATTGATTTTAATTATATGGATCTAAATAAGCCTATTTCTAATAACCAAAGGAAAAAATTATCTAGGGTTGTTGATGAATGGAAACAACTTGAATTATTAAAAGGATATTTTGAATATAAAGTTATAGAAATTCTAAATAAGAGATATATTACTAATCAAGAAATGTTAAGTATATTATTGTGGGGTGCTTTTGTAAAAGAAAGAAGTCAGTTAGACGAATATGAGGAAGTCTTATTTACTGAAATAGGACAAGATTTATATAAACAAGGTATTGATGAAATAAAACCTACTAAAAAGAAAAAATGGAGTTTAACTTGGGAATATATATGGTCTATGTTATGTTTACCTAATGTAAAAGGTAGCAGTTGGATAACATATATTGAAGCTTTAGCACTAACTAACGCTCAAGAAGTAGAAAGACAAACTATTATCCAATTACAGCAAAATAAAAAGCCTAATATAGAAGATGATGTGTTTAAAAACATCTTAAAAAAGCAACAAAATAGATATATTTCTATAAATGATGATAAAATAAGCGGTGCTTTAGATAGTCAAGTTGTAGAAATAGCCAATAAATCATTATTAAAAGCTGGTGAAGATGTAGGACAAAAGAAATTAAGAGCTAGATTTATTGCTGAAATTGATGATAGAACAACTAAGATGTGTGATGGTATGAATGGTATGTTATTCTATGTTAATGATTGGAATAGATTTTATAGATATAGTGATGATGATAAAAGAGATGTTCTTTATACAATTAAAGGATTAGAAGTTGGGGCTAATTTGCCACCAATTAATAATCATTTTCATTATTGTAGAAGTACAATTACTTATCTTACTGAAATGAAGTATAATGAGCTTATAGCCGAGTATAATCAGTTAAAAAGGATAATACCTAGTGAAGTACCTGAAAGCCTTGAAGAATACGCTAAATTAAGGTATAATAATAGCAATTATTATGAAGAAATAAAACTCAAAGAGGAAATAGGAAAACATTATAAAAAAGACCTAGAAATAGGTGAAAAAAAGAAAACTTTATCATTTAATAGTTATTATGAAAAAGTAAATGATACAAGAGAGTATTTAAGAAATGTTCAAGCCAAAGACTTTGGAACTATTGGTGAAATAAAACTACATACCATTGATAGAATGATAGATAGAAATATCACTAAGGAAGATATAAAAAATATATTAGAAGATCCAACTAATCACTGGTATAGTCCTATAAATAATAGTGAGGTTTTCTTCAAAGATAAAAAAATGGTTGCTATTGATATAGAAGAATTAAGTGTCAAGACAGCATATAAGGGAAGAGGTAAGAAAAATGAATAATCCTAGAAAGATTTTATCTATAAAAGATATAGAATTATTAGAATCAAAAAATATTGATATTCCTGATAAAGAATTGAATGATAGTGAATGGGATAATTTAATAGTTCAAATAGCAATCAATTTGAAACAGGAAGAAGCCGAAAGGTTAATAGATATACTAGATGACAGCACTAAATAAGGTGCTGTTTTTCTATACTACTTTTATAGGTAGTATATCAATAGTAAAGAAATACTTTATTGTTGATATAGTGCTTATAAAATAGCACTAAATAATGATTATTAAGAGGAATGATAGCTACATTCCTTTTTTTAATGCCTTTCTATTGTGGCTCAACAATGGAGTTTTGTGTAAATGTAATGAGCTGGGGACTTAAAAAAGTAAATGGCTTGGGACAAAGGAGGAATAAGAATGGACACAAATAATTCAAATGGTGTTGTTGATAACAATGTTCAACAAAACCAAAATGCAGGTGCTAATGTACCTAAAACTTTTGACGAAATGTTGAAAGAATCTAATTATCAAAGTGAATTTGATAGGAAAGTTCAAAAATCTTTAGAAACAGCTAAGGCTAAATGGGAAGCTGAACAAGAAGCTAAACAAAGTGAAGCCGAAAAATTAGCAAAGATGAAAGATGATGAGCGTAGAAATTATGAGCTAGAACAAGCTCGAAAAAAACAGGAAGAAGCTGAATTAAAATTAAGTGCTTATGAATTAAAAGAAGAAGCAATTAAGATGGCTAATATTCCTGAAACTCAGGTAGATGTTTCTTTATTGAATCTTATAGACTTTAGAAGCATTAAGGCTGAACAAGTAGAGCCTACTATTAAAAACATAAAGAAAGTATTTGATAGTGCTGTTGAAAATGAAGTGAATAAGAGATTAAAAGAAACTACTCCTAAGACAGTAAACGCTAATATTTCTTCAAATAGTGAAAGAGTATCAAGATTTAGCGTTTAGTTATTGCCAAAAAAGGAAGAGGAGAGTGATTTAATATGGCAAAACAAAATTCATTAAATATTCAAGACTATTTAAACGATGATGTTATGGATAGTCTAGCTGAAACACTTGACGGAGTTATTGAAAATATCCAATCAGGTTGTGTCAGTGAAGCTTTAAAAGCTAAAAATGGTAGTGGAGATCCTACTACAGGAAGTGTAGAGTATAAGAGATTTGCAAATGCAGTAATCCAAGAAAAAGGAACAGCAAGAGCAAATGGAAAGGGTAATAAAGTAAAAGCTAAACCAGTTGTTGTAAATATTGATGATGACAAAGAAATCATTGAAGAATTACAAGAAAAAGACCTTAAATTATATGGTGTTGATGGTATGGCTAAAAAGAGAAGTAAAAACGCTCAAGATGTCATCAAGACTTACTATGATAGAAAGTTCTTTAGAATTGGTCGTGACGCTGGTATCCAAGTTGAAAGAGTTAGTGGAGATACAACTAAGAAAATCGTTGATAGATTAATTAGTACAGCTAAAGTGACTAAAAATGATTTTGTTGATGGTGTAGATGAAGAGTTAATAGCTTTAGTAGTAAATACTAAATATAAAGGTGAATTAAAAGATTATTTAGATAGCCTACCTAACGGAACAACTCCATCAAATGGAGCTATTGGTATGTATCAATCAGTTATCACTTATGAATCTAATCGTATGCCAAGTGATGTTCCAGCTATGGTTATGTTAAAAGAAGCTATAGCATTGCCAAACTATACAAGTGAGTATGGGGCTGAAAAAGTACCATTCGATGACGCTATAGCACTTGAATTATTCGCATACTCAGGTGGAGAAGCTTTAGTACCTGAAATTATCTTATACGATTGTGATTATACTTATACAGAAGCTAAAATTACACAATTTGCTAGTGGTACAACTTATTACACTTATAATAAAGGTGAATATACAGCTGTTCCATCAAGTGCTACATTCGATAGTGAAGAAACATATTACACTAGAGCGTAGTTAAATAAAAAAATAAAGAGAAGAAAGGAATTAAATTATGAGAAAGTTTTTATGTAAAGAATCAGGAGCTGTTTTATTAGTTAATAGTAAGGAAGTTGCTAAGCAATTTGCAAGAAGTGACGCTTACGAAGAATTAAAAGAAGTAGAAGCTCCTAAAGAAAAAGCTATTAAGGATTATACTAAAAAAGAATTAGTAGCTTATCTTAAAACTCTTGATATTGAAGCTAGTGAAGATATGAAAAAAGATGATTTATTAGCTTTAATTCCTGAGGAATAAAATAATTAGAATTGGAGGGTAATAGAATGAAAGAAGAAGCTAAAAGTAAAATGCTAAAAAGGTTAAAAGATGACCTTAGCGTGAACTTTAAAACTGGGGACGATAGTATATTGTCGGATTTTATTGATGATTATATTTCTATTGCCTCCAACAATTCTAATCGTTCAAAAGACGATGAAAAATTATATCCGTATGTTTATAAGGCTGTTAAATCAGCATATCTTTTACGAGGAGATGAGGGTAGTTCTA
>HF993068.1 GCA_000433475.1 Mycoplasma sp. CAG:956 | reverse complement strand
CATTTTTAAAAAATCCTACTGGAAAACCTATAATAATAAACTATTTTTATCACGAAAAAATAAGACAATTATCAAAGAATAAATAGTAATTTTTAAAGAAATATTCAAAAATACAAATTACAATTTATCGTCGAGATCAACTTTAATAGTTGGTCTTTTTTTACTTTTTATAAATAGGATGATTTTATATATAAATATTAGTATATGTGAAAAAGCAGGATAAGAAACTTGTGCAACTATACTAAACTTTTCCTTATTTCATAAGGCTTTAGTGTTACACAAGACTGATTTCGTACTTACGAAATTCAACCTACTTTGTGGGTTGATATTAGGATGATATGAAAATTAAGCCTTATAAAATAAGAGTTTCAATATTTATAACATCATCCTATTTGGGTATTTTTTGTAAAATTTATAGGATGATTAAAGACTAACATAATTTTGGCTATGTTAGTCTTTCTTTTTCTAATTTATCAAATAGTTTCTTATAAATTTCTTTCTCATCTTTATCTTTAAACATGGATAAGTCTAAAGTAATAGCGCTTAATTTAAAATCATCTTTTTTTCTCTTATCTCCAATACCAATTAATCTAATTATTTTTTCAACATCGTTATTTTGAGTATAATTAAATCTATTTTCTTTTTCATCAATCTCACTTATATAATAGTTTAATTTATAATCTTCAACATATTTTTCTAATCTTTTAAAATAATTTTCTGTTTCTTTCATAGTTTTAAGTTCATGATTTAGTTTTAGTGGTATTCCATATTCATCTTCATACATATATACATTACAAGGTGTATTAAATTTATAGTGATTATATATTATATCCTCATCTTCAAATATTAGGTAGTCATTGCCTTTAACTTTCAAAATATGGGGTTTTACATAGGCTATATTAGTATTTTTAAGATTTGTAATATATCCATTAGTAAAGGAATATTCCACATAAGCAAACTTACATATCATTTCAACTTTCTTTTTAATTCTTCACTTATTACAAGTTTTTTAGTTTCTATTGTCATAACTCAATCACTTTCCTTTCTAAAATAACAAAAAAACTAACTATTTCTAGTTAGCATTTATTACTTAAACTCGAAAAGTTCGAGTTTTCTATCAATCTGGAGCAAGTGAGGAGAATCGAACTCCCGTCTCAACCTTGGCAAGGTCGCATTCTAGCCGTTGAACCACACCTGCATATTAGTTGCTTTTTTCCCAACTGACTACTTAATAATACCAAAAAAACTGTATAATTTCAAGTAAAAAATTGAAATTTATGCTATAATATTCCTATATTAGAAAAATAGGTGATATTTATGTTAAAAAGTATGAAGAAAAGTGATGTTTTTAAGATGTTTTTTGCTCTTATTTCTTTGTTTTTAATTTTTGGAATTGTGTTTTATTTTTATGGAACATTGCAAAGAAAAGAAGAACCGGTAAATGTTAGTAAAGTTGAAAATAATATTCCAGAGTATAATTACTATATAAATGATAATGCTTCAGCTTATTATAAGTCTGAATTTGCTAAGTTAAAAGAAATATTAGATGCAGAAGATGTAGATGATAATGCTTATATAACGGAGCTTGCTAAGGTATTTATAATTGACTTATTATCTTTAAATAACAAAATTAATAAATATGAAGTAACTAGTTCTCAGTACTTTAATACAACTAAAAAAGATATGTTTATAAATAAAGTGGTTGATAATTTTTATGATTATATTGAAGATAATGCCTATAATGATAGAAAACAATTATTACCAGAAGTTAGTGAAGTTGTTATGGATGAACTTAAAACGACAAAATATAAAATGGGTGAAGAGTCAGTTGATGCCTATGAAATAAGTGCAAATGTTAGTTATGTAAATGATTTAGGTTATGATAAAAAAGTGGATGTAATTTTAACTAAGGAAGATAATAAATATAGTGTGGTTGCCTATAATCCAGTAAGCGATGATAAAACTGATACTAAAAAATAAAGATGATTTATAAAAGTAATAAATGAAAGATGAAAGTAGATATAAAAAACGTGTCTACTTTTTATTTTGGCATATAAAAAAGAGAAGTATTTTTTTACTCCTCATTATCAATAACAGTATCATTTTCGTTATGTTCTGGTACATTGTCATCATTATTATTTTGGCTATTAGAAATATCATTATTAGTAGCTCTCTTATTAACGTAAATAGTTAAATTAGTACCCGTACCTATTACAGAATTTATATGGATAGATTGGTCGGCTACAATACCATCAGCATATAAATAGTTGAAATGTTCATCACCTTCATAAACTTCGATAGTAGTTAAATTAATACCATTACTAACTGCCCAGTTACTTACATAATCTTTAGAAGAACCAATTAAATTTGGCATGGTTGCTACGGATTTAGCACCATATATCTTTTTGCCATAGATTTTTAAAGTATAATCTTCATTATAATCAATACTAAATGTTTTATTAGGAACTTTTTCTAATAGTTCTAAATTAGTTTTCATCATCTTTTTAATATCTTCTAAACTATCTTTATAATAGCCTAGGGCTGAAGTAGTAGAGTATCCTAAATAGACAGGAAGACTATATGTTTCTAAAGTGGTTTTATAAATAGAGAATTTAACTTCGTTACCGTTTATGGTATTAACAAGAATGGATTTACCAACATCATATAATGATAAGATTTGATCGGTAGTCATATTCGTGTCCATGTTTTTTTGTACAGCGTTTAAAACGTTTTTAAAATCATCAAAACTACGTAGGGTTTTGGCTTTTTCGACTATCGCTTCGACAACGTCTTGTTGATGTCTAATTCGGTCTAAATCAGAGCCAAGATATTGATGACGGTTACGAGCATAGGCTAGGGCTTGTTCACCATTTAAAGTTTGGAAGCCGGGATCCATACAGACTATTTTATCACCAAATTCTCGGTTAGAATTTTGCTCGCAGACTTTGCCTCCGTAATTAACTCCGGCATTGTACCAACTCCAAGGTTCTTCAACATTAATCTCAATCCCTCCTAAGGCTTCAACTAAATCCACAACCCCTTTAAAATTCATTTTTACATAGTAGTCAATATCAATATCTGTAAGTTGCTTCATCGTATTAATAACACATTTAGTGCCGTAGGCAGCGGAAGAATTTATTTTGGCAAGAGCATTATTGCGACAACTAATAGGAACATAAAGATCTCTTGGAACACTAAACATCGAAGCGGATAGAGTCTTGGGATTAAAAGTAATCATCATGAGGGTATCCCCATTAAAGGCACCATTAGCGTTTAATCCGTTAGTCTCACTATCAACCCCCATCACTAAAACAGTAAAGGGTTCGGTTAATTTTTTATTAGTGTAACTGATATTATCTTGGTTTTTCATTTCTTTACTATATTGTAAAACGACTTTTGTATCATCTTTAATATTTTGATATTTTTCTTCTGCTGCAAAAAGAATGGTGTAATTGCTAGAAACAAAGCAAGCATCAATTTTACCGCTATATAAGTCATCTAACATGACATAAAAATCATCATATTGATATAACTTATTGGGAAGATTATCTTTATTAATTAATTCTTTGGCTAAAATATTACCTTCGATATTAGTAGTATCACTAATAATACCTATTTTACTATCACTATTAAATTCGCTATCTTTCATACTTATAAGATAAGTAGTGTAGTTAATAGTATCTTTGCTAATGCTATCTATTTCTTTATATATAGTATCAATATAATAACCAGCTACAAAGAAAATACCATTAAATAATAAAGTGAAAATAATCATAATAATAAAACTAGAATACTTTTTATTAAAGACATAAACAAGTCCCATTACTAACCAAACTAGAAACCAGATACCAAATAGAATTATTAAAATCATTCTAACTAGTGTTTCTATTCCTGTTAATACGGCTATATTTTTAACGAATATTATATATCCAATTAAATAGGTTATTAAAGTTATTATTAATATACTTAAATAGACTTTATTGCTATTTTTTAATCTCTTTATAAATTTATTCATAAGAAGTCTCCTTATTTTCTATTTTATTATATCCTAATTGCTTAGATTTAACAATATTTTCTTTATGTAAATAATAAAGGGTTGGAAATTAAATTGGAAAGATAATTATAAAGGACTAAAATGAATATAGATACTCATTAATATAAGGGATAAAAGATTATAAATGATTGAGGTTTAAATAAGAAATATGGGCTTTTAAAATAGGAGTTTAATAAATAATAAAAAGATATTTAATTTAAGAGTAAAAAAGATGTCAAGTTATAATAATAAAATTGGTATATATAGACAAATATGCTATAATCTTAAACAGGTGATTTGGATGAAGAAGAAAAAAAAGAAAAAATTTTACCAGTATTTTAATATTTTTTTATTGATAATGGGTATTGTTTTTTTAATTTTATTATATTTTACCAATGTTTTGAGTTTATTATATTTTAGTATTATTAGTGGAGTTTTATTTATTTTAACAATGTTTTTAATTGGTAATATTAATCATAAACATTTATGGGCTTTATTTTTAGGAATGATTTTATTGGTAATAGAAGTTGTTGGGTGTATTTATTTAAATAAAACTAATAGTTTTTTAGATAGGATTCATACTAAAACAGAGATTGAGGCTTATAAGGTTGTGGTTTTAAATAGTTTAGATGCTACAGTTTCAGATTTAAAGGAGATAGGCATTTTAAAGAATACTGATGAGGGCTATACTAAAGCAGTAGAAGAGATAGAAGAAAAAATTAATAAAACGGTAACTTTCGATGATGTTTCTAGTTTAACCTCAGCCTTATTAATGGAAAAGATACCGGCTATTTTAATTGATAATGCAACGGATACGGTGTTAAGAGAAAATGATACGGGGTATGCTAGTAATACGAAGAGTATTTATGATTATGAGATTACAGTAAAGACTAATGTTAAAGAAAAAAATATGGATATAACGAAGAATACTTTTAACATTTATATTAGTGGGGTTGATACTTATAATAAGATAGCTACGAAAACAAGAAGTGATGTTAATATTGTTTTAACAGTTAATCCAGTAACGAAAAAAATTGTGATGAGTCATATTCCGAGAGATTATTATGTTACTTTGGCAGGAAAAAACGGTAAGGATAAATTAACTCATGCTTCTTTATATGGTATTGATACAGCAATGAAGACCGTTGAAAATTTTACGGGTGTAAAAATTGATTACTATGTTAGACTTAATTTTACTTCTTTAATTAAGATTGTTGATTTACTGGGAGGCATTGATGTTAATAGTAAATATGCTTTTGAAACAGGTATTTATGATTCAACTATGAAGAAGACTTATAAATTTAAGAAGGGATTAAATCATTTGGATGGAGATGCAGCTTTATCATTTGTAAGAGAAAGACATTCTTTTGCCGATGGAGATATTACGCGTGGGGAAAATCAGATGATTGTTTTAGAAGCTTTAATTAAGAAAGCAATGAGTCCTAAGATTATTACAAGTTATACTAAGTTTTTAGATGTATTAGATGATGCAATGATTACTAATATGACAAAAAAAGAAATAACAGACTTTATTAAAAAAGAGATAAGTAAACCTTCTAGTTATGAAATTGAATCAGTAAGTTTGAATGGCACTTCGGCATTAGATTATACTTTCTCTTATCCGATGAGTAAGTTATATGTTATGGTACCGGATGAACAGTTACTTAATGATTATAAAGAAAAGGTAAATGCTTTATATTAAATTATAGGCATTTATCTTTTTTATTTTATTTTTATTTGATATAATTTATCTATAATAGAAGGGTTTAAAGATGAATAAGGATTATAGTAACAAATTTATTAAAAATTTAAAAAGTAATAAAAAAAAGGAACTTTATTTAAAGTATGGACTTAGCATCTTTGCTTTAGTTTTGGTATTATCAACTATTGTCTATTTTGCTTTTTCTAAGCTTACTTCACAAGATGAAAGAGAAGTCATAAGAACGACAGTAGCTGAATTTACTTATGAACCAATTAAAAAAATAGCTTTTATCAATGATGTTTATGTTAGTGGTGGTTTTCCTTCTAAAGATACTGGTCTTACTTTGAAAAGTGTTAGTTGTACGAATGGAGCTACGGCAACATTTGATTTAGAAAGTTGGAGTCTTAATGTAACTAATGGTGTTAGTAAGACTAAGTGTAGCGTTTATTTTACTAAATAAGAAAGTATTTGGTTAGTGTAAGGTGGATTTATGAAAAAAGTTGTTTTAATGGGTATGGTTTTGGTTATTATAATATTTGCTAGTGGGTGTAATAATAAAAATAGTGAAGAAACAAAATTGGCCCTTGATGGCAAAGCTTTTATTGCTAAGGCTTCTGAATTGGGCTATGATGTAGATGGTTATTCTTTCAATGAAAATTCCGTAGTTGTATCAGACAAAGGTGATGAACATTTGAAATCTAGGTTAACTATTTCAGCTGATGGTTTATATCTTATTTTTTTCGAGTACGATGAAAAATCGGCTGCTGATACTAAATTTAATTTTGATGTTAATAGTTTGAAACCAAAGGAAAAATCGGCTACTTTTAATAAAGAAGTCAGTAATACAGAAAAAGAGCAGTACAAAATAGATAAGGGAAAAAACTACATTGTATTTACTTCTAATGTTAGCGATTCTTACAATTATATATGTCTTGTTGATAATACAATAATTGAAGTTAGTGCTTTGATGAGTGGCCACAGTTTGAAACAATTAGAAAAATTTGCGCAACAGTTTGGTTATTAAAGTTGGATATAAAAAAGATAGTCTTGGTTGGGTGAACTTGTCAACAAAAAGTAGACAACTTCACTTGGTTGGGACTATCTTTCTTCATAGAACTTATTAATTCTCTTAACTAGTTCATCTTTACCTAGATATTTAATTAAATAATAGATATTTGGTGATTGATTTTTCTTACAAATGATGATACGAAGAAGGGCACAGAAATCGGCTACCATTCCATTAAATTTATCAGGTTCAGCCTTATAAGCCTTTTTATCTGCTGAGTAGTTATTTTCTACCGCAAATTCTTTTAAATTGTTAAACCAATCTTCTTGAGTATCAGTATCATTATAAACATTATTAATATAATCTAAAACGATATCTTTATTACATACTTTGCATTCAGCATAAGGATTAGTATCTTTATAAAATAATTCATTAAACATATAACTAAATTCAGTTTTTACATCACTTAAAGAAGCAATATCTTTACGTGGTCTTTCAATATCTCTTTCAATATTAAAGACATTAAGAGCATATTCTTTATTATTAACTAAAATATTATAAAATTCTTCATCATATTCTTTAGTATAATCTAAAGTCATATCATATAACTCGTAATTCTTTAAATGACTAAAATAGATTTTAGAAATACTTTGTAGTTTTTCCATATCAAATAGGGTTCCACCAATAGGCATTTTACTAAATTCAAAAGTAAAATCATCAATTCCTTTATCAGGATTAGCATTATACCATTCTTCAAAGTCATAGTTTTCAATAGTAGCTAGATATAATCTAATAACTTCAGTAGGAATACCTAGTTTTTGATAGAAACTAATAGCGGCTTCTTTATCTTTTCTTTTACTTAATTTACGAACGGTTGTTCCTTCTTTAATAGTAATTGGGGCAATATGAGCATAAACTGGCTCTTTAAAACCTAATAGTTTAAATAATTCATGATGTTTTGGATAACTAGCCACCCATTCATCACCACGAGTAACATGAGTTGTATGCATTAAGTGGTCATCAACAACATGGGCAAAGTGATAAGTAGGAAGACCGTCACTTTTAATAATTACATCATCAATATCATTTTCGGGCATTTCAATATCGCCTTTGATGGCATCATGTAAAATTATTTTATTTTCAAAATTGCCTTGACTACGGAAACGGATAATATATTTATCGCCATTATCTAAATGTTCTTTAATTTCTTCCATCGTTAAATCACGGCATTTAGCGTACTTTTTATAGTAACCTAGACGTAGTTTTTTATGTTCTTGATAATTTCTAATTTCTTCTAAATGTTCAGGTGTACAGAAGCATGGATAAGCAAGTCCTTCTTCAATTAATTTTTTTGCATAAGCTTGGTAGATATCTTTTCTTTCAGATTGTAAGTAAGGACCATAGTTGCCCCCAAAACCTTCACCTTCATCAAAAGTAATTCCTAAATTTTTAAAATCATTAATGATACCTTGAACGCCATTTTCAATAGTTCTTTTACCATCAGTATCTTCGATTCTTAAGAAACATACACCATTAGTTTGTTTAGCAAGTTGAATAGCCATAAATGATGTTGCTAAGCTTCCTAAATGAACAAAACCGGTTGGAGAAGGAGCAAAACGGGTAACACAAGCACCTTCACTTAAATTTCTATCTGGATATTTTTCTTCATAATACTTATAATCATGCACAACATTAGGAAGTAAAATGTCTGCTAATTCTTTATTTGTCATAATATTCCTCTTTTCTTTGTCTATTATAATATAGTTTTCCTTATTTTCAAAGGGTTTTTAATTTAGATAGTCTTTCTTTTTATGCATTTTTTTTCTTATTTTTTAAAGACTTAAATCTTAATAACTATATAAAAAGAACCATAATGAAGTGATACAATAAAAGTAGACAGATAAAA
>HF993067.1 GCA_000433475.1 Mycoplasma sp. CAG:956 | reverse complement strand
GATGGCTCTTCAAACACCCCATACCAACTAGGCCTCTAACTATTCTAAAAAACAACCACCATCATATAATTAACTGGTGATAACATGAATACAGAAATAGAAAACTACTTAAATCATAAAAAGATTAGTAAATTTAACCCTAAAGTTCAAAAGTATTTATCCAATCTTTTAAGTAAGTTTCTCTTAAGTATTATATTTCTTATGGTAAGTATTATTCTTATTAAAAGTAATTCAAATATAAAAACCTTTTATCAAGAAGATATTTTAACTAAACAAATTAATTTTACTAAATTTAATGATTTTTATACTAAATACTTTGGTAATATATTACCTGATTATACCGTTCCTAGTGTCCCTACCCAGATGGCCTCCAATACAGAGTTTGACTATAATAACGGTACCCCTTATCTTAATGGCACCAAATTAGAAACAACAGAGAATTATCCCGTTCCCATTATTACCAGTGGCATCATCGTATTTTTAGGTGAAAAAGACTCCTTAGGACCAACTTGTATCGTTCAAGGCATCGATGGCATTGATATCTGGTACTCTCATATTGACACTTCATCCCTAAATCTTTATGACTATGTAACCGAAGGTAAAATCTTAGCACCCACCGAAAGCAATTACTTTTATCTAACTATTGATAGTAATGGAAAATATTTAACTTATGATACCTATAAGTCTTGATATAACAACAGTTATTTTATACTTTTTAATGTGTCTTACTGGAGACTTTAAAAGAGTTATTTTAACATTTATTATCATTATTATCCATGAAACTGGTCATCTTATATATTTAAAAACCTTTAAAGTCCAAGTAACTAAACTTACTATCTATCCCTTTGGTGGTCTTATTAAAACTGATAAACTAATTAATTTTTCCCCCTTAAAAGAACTACTTATATCTATAGGAGGTATCATAAATCAACTAATCCTTTATATCTTCTTTTTTAATCTATATAAGTATAATCTCATTAATACTTATACCTATAACTTATTTCTATCTATAAATACTAGTCTTATATTATTTAATATTATACCTATTTATCCCTTAGATGGTTATATTATTTT